>JAGWBX010000095.1 GCA_021295655.1 Candidatus Latescibacterota bacterium | reverse complement strand
CATCAAGGATGGTTATATGCCAGTACCCTTTGAGGTCGTTGAAGAAGAACTGGCGAAGCTCGAAGCGGCCGGAATGTAGCCTGCAGAGGAAAGGCCGCGGACGTTGATCCGCATCGAACGGCAGCGTGAGCGGTACTGGCTGTGCCGCTACCTGCAGCCCAGGATAGGCGAGGGGTCCGATGCCCTGGCGCTTCCAGCGCCAGGGCATCGGACACTGAACGTGGAAGTGTTGGCATTCGCGTTCCAGACGGAAATCAGGCAGCCCGGGAACGTGGCGCCTGGAGACACCGTGTCCGTCCGGCTGGGCCGTTGCGATCCCCGGCAGGGGGGGATTTCGTTTTCTCCTGTACAGTGACCTTTTGCAGAGAGACGTCATCGCTCTCCCGACCTATTTTTTTGGATTGCCCCCGTGTATCTGTGATTCTGCGCGAGATGGAAAAGCGGGGGGGGACGCCTTCGGTCCGAAAATGCACTGTGGGATTGCCCTATTCTCTCCTTTTTGTATATTACGTTTCGGAGAGGAGATGGCACCTCGATTCCTGGCCGGGCAACGGGTCATTTGCTTATGATGGGGCATCTATGAAGGGCAACATTCTGGTGGTTGAAGACGAAGTCGATATTCAGGAAATCGTCTCCTACAACCTTGAGAAGGCGGGATTTACCGTGGCTGCCGTCGAATCGGGCGAGGCGGCCCTCGAATCGATCCGCAAGCGAATCCCCGATCTGGTCGTACTGGATCTGATGCTGCCGGGAATGGACGGGCTGGAAGTATGCAGGCTGCTGAAGCAGGATGCAGTCACACGCGATCTGCCCATTCTGATGCTGACGGCGCGTGCCGAAGAAGTAGACCGGGTCGTGGGGCTGGAACTGGGAGCGGACGACTACGTGGTAAAACCGTTCTCGCCTCGTGAACTGACGCTACGCATCCAGGCCATCCTGAGGCGGCTGACGGAAGGGCGGGATTCGGCGGCGGCAGAAACCGATCCCGAAGCCATGAGATTCGGGCCTCTCACCATCGACAAAGCCGCTCACAGAGTAACCGTGGACGACGATGTACTGGCATTGACATCCACCGAATTCAGTCTGTTGGCGACGCTGACGGAGCGCAGAGGGCGCGTGCAGTCACGTGAAGAGTTGCTGAACACGGTCTGGGGTTACGATTACGCCGGTTACAGCCGGACCGTGGATACCCATATCCGCCGGCTGAGGGAGAAAATGGGGGGCGCGAGCGAAATGGTGGAGACCGTTCGAGGCGTTGGCTATCGTTTCACGGGAGAACGTTGAGGAGATAATGTTTACAACGTCGTCATCACCTGAAAGCCAGGGAATTCCGTCTCGCGCGATCCTGAATTTCCTCAAGCGGGTCGACTCGGAGCGCATCTGCATGCACGGGTTTCTGCTCGTGCGTCACAACAGAATCGCGGCCGAGGGTTACTGGGCCCCGTGGACGGCAGCACGGAAGCACCGTATGTATTCCGTCAGCAAGAGCTTCGTGGCGCTGGCAGTCGGCTTGATGATCGACGAAGGCAGGCTCGCCCTCGATGATCGGGTCGCCGATTATTTCCCGGACAGAGTGCCCGAAAACCTTCATCCGTGGCTTTCAGCTTCGACTGTCCGGGATCTCCTGACGATGGCTACCCCGCATTCGAGAAATTCCTATACGCGCGCCGACCCGGACTGGGTCCGTACCTTCTTCGACCTGACCCCGTCGCATCCTCCCGGTACGATCTTTTCATACGACACCGCGGCAACCGTCGTGCTCACGGCCCTGGTCGAACGGCTTGCCGGCATGCCCTTTCTGGACTACATGCGACCGCGTTTCCTGGACCGGATCGGTTTCTCCGCCGACGCGTGGTGCATCCGCACGCCCGAGGGGGTTTCGTGGGGCGGATCGGGCGTCATTTGTACGCTTCGCGATCTGGCCAGAGTCGCGCTCGCCTGCATGAACGGCGGCCTGTGGGGCGACGAGAGGGTGCTTCCCGAAGCATACGTACGCGCCGCCACCGCCAGGCAGATCGACAATGCCATCCGAGGCAATTGCGGCTACGGGTATCAGATCTGGCGCGAAGAAGGGAACGGATTCTCCTTCCGCGGGATGGGCAGTCAGTACGCCCTCTGTTTTCCCGATAAGGAGTTTCTGTTCGCCTGCATCGCCGACACACAGGGCGCGCCGGCGGGAACCGCCATCCCTTCCGTGATGCGCCAGGAAATATACCGGCACGTTTCAGACAGCCGCGTTCCGGAGGACCCAGCCGCACAGGCGGAACTTTCCGACAGGATCGAGCGGCTGGCCGTCCTGCCGGTCCCCGGAAACGCCGGCGCAAAGCTGGCGCCGGAAGTCGACGGCGCATGGTACGTCCTCGAAGACAATCCGATGGCGATCACGCGGATGCGCCTGTCCTTCACGGGGGACGAAGGCACATGGGAGTACACGAACGGCCAGGGCGACAATGTGCTGCGGTTTGGCATCGGGCGCGTGATCGCCGGCAGATTTCCTCAACGAAACTACTTCGGCGAACAGATCGGCGTGGTTCCCGGCGTCGAATACGATTGCCAGGCTTCTGCAGCATGGATCGACGGGCACACGCTCAACATGGAAGTCCTCATCACGGACATGTACCTTGGAAGGCTAATGATATCTTTCGCCTTCAAGGGAAAGGAAATCGCCGTCTTCATGACAAAGCAGGCCGAGTGGTTCCTGGACGAATACAGCGGATTCGCGGGGGGTAGACGCTTGAGATGCAATTGCATTGGCGGCTGACGTTGCTCTGCGCGGCGGTCATTGCAATGGCCATGGCTGCCGTACATCTGTATTTGACCCGAACGATTCGGGATATCGTGCTGTCACAGCGGCGGGACGCACTCGCGGCGCAGGTCAGGACGGCCGCCGACAATCTTGCGGACCGATGGGAAGAGGCCGCGGCTTCCGGGACCCTGAATGAGATCGTGAACCGCATCGGGCGGCGCCTGGACGTTCGCGCGGCGGTCATTGACGCGGCCGGGAAGGTGCTGTGGGATTCTGACCTGCGGGTGGAGGATCTTGCGCGGTTGGCGAATCAGGCAGCCGCGCCCGAGATCCAATCCGCGTGGGACGGCTCGATTGGCATACACGTACGCGACGTAGACACCGCCGGAAAGGAGATGCTGTTTGCGGCCAAATCCGTTCCGGGGCTGGAAGGCGGACGGGTGGTGCTGCGGCTTGCCGCGCCGCTGACCCACGTGGAACTGCTCCAGGATCGCGTCAATCGGGCGGTACTCGTGGCATCCGCACTGGGATTGGCCCTGGCGCTGCTGTTGTCCTACAACGTCTCGCATTCTGTCTCGCGGCCAATCGAGAAACTTACGCGGGTCGCGCGCTCCGTGGCGGCGGGTAACTTCAACGAAAAGACGCCGACCGTCACCTCCTCGCGAGAAATCAGGATTCTGGCGCGCACTCTGGATTCGGCGCGGCAGAGTATCCGCGACCGTTTCGCGGATATTGTTGGTGAAAAGTCGCGGCTGGAGACGATCCTGGCGGGCATTACCGTGGGCATCCTCGTCACGGGGCGCGACGGGCGTGTTGTCCTGACCAATCAGACATTCGAGCGTCTGTTCGACGTGATGCCGCCAACGGAAGGCAGGCCGCCGGTGGAAATGATCCGCGACGTACAGGTCCAGGAGGCAATCGAACACACCCTGAGAACGGGCGAGGCGAGGACGCAGGCAATGACGACGTCCGGTCTGCCGGAGCGCCATTTCGACGTGCACGTAGGGCCGATTCTCCAGGAGGGCGGTGGAACGGGGGTTGCCGCGGTTTTTTACGATACCACCGAAATTCACCGGCTGGAGCGCGCGCGAAAGGATTTCGTGGCAAATGTTTCGCACGAAATAAGAACGCCGCTCACGGCCATTAAGGGGTGCGGGGATACCCTTGCCGACGGCGCACTTGAAGACCGCGCCGCCGCCGAACGGTTCGTACAGACCATACTCGCGCATTCAGACCGGCTCAATCTGCTGCTGGATGATCTTCTCGATCTCTCGCGGCTTCAGTCGGACAGCACGGCAATTGACGTGGAAGACTTCGCAATCCGAATCGTGGTGGACCGGGCGTACGATTCCGTCCGGCAGAACGCTGGTGACAAAGGCATTTCGGTTGCAGTTTCAGTTCAGGATGAACTCACGGTCCGTGGCGACCCGAAGCTGATTGAGCACGCCGTGGTCAACCTTCTCGACAATGCCGTGAAATATACACCGCAGGGAGGGAAGGTGCGGGTGGTGGCCAGACACCTGGGTACGTACGCGGTTTTCTCGGGTGCGGATACAGAGAGCGAACCCCGGTTTGTTCTGGAGACGGACTCCGGCCATGCGTCAGGGAATTCGAATCGCTCCGCCGCAATCGAACGCGTGGCTCTTGAAGTCGTGGATTCGGGTATCGGGATCGCGTCGGATTCGCTGCCGCGGGTATTCGAGCGGTTTTACAGAGTGGACAAGGGACGCTCCAGAAGCCTCGGCGGAACCGGTCTGGGACTTTCGATTGTCCGTCATGCCATTGAGGCCCACGGGGAACGAGTATACGTAAAGAGCGTACTGGGCGCCGGATCGACGTTCGGATTCACCCTTCCGGTTGCATAACCGTACAACCTGGTCCGTGGGAACGAAGGGAAGACGGTGGGTCGAAAGGCTGCCCTCCGTCAATTTTTTTTGGGGGGTTCAATCGGGGGGAGGGATTGGACCTTTGGGGGCGTAATTAACCGGTATGTCGAATTGTTGTC
>JAGWBX010000006.1 GCA_021295655.1 Candidatus Latescibacterota bacterium | reverse complement strand
ACCGAAGCCGATCCAAACCGCATTCCCGAACTGCTGCAGAACGACGCGTACGACGTGATCCTTCTGGATATGAACTTCGCCCAGGACGCCACCTCAGGCAGGGAAGGGTTTCACTGGCTCGGCAGGATTCTGGAGATCGATCCGTCCGCGGTTGTGGTTCTGATCACGGCGTTCGGCGACGTCAATACCGCCGTTCGGGCCATTCGGGAAGGCGCCACGGACTTTGTCCTCAAGCCCTGGCAGAACGAGAAACTGCTGGCCACGTTGTCCTCGGCAGCCAGGCTCCGGCGGTCGCGGCTCGACGTCTTCCGGCTACGCTCCCGCCAGCAGCAACTCCACGCCGACCTGGACAGGCAGTTTCCCGGCATCGTGGCTGTCTCTCCGGTGATGCGCGACGTTTTCGAAACCATCCGGAAGGTCGCCGCAACGGACGCCAACGTGCTTATCCTGGGCGACAACGGAACGGGCAAAGACGCGGTCGCCCGCGCCGTTCACCGTCACTCCGGCCGCGCGGATCAGGTCTTCATCCACGTGGACCTCGGCGCCGTCCCCGAGACCCTTTTCGAAAGCGAGCTTTTCGGGCACAAAAAAGGCGCCTTTACAGACGCCAGGGAAGACCGCGCGGGGCGGTTTGAAACGGCATCGGGCGGGACACTGTTCCTGGATGAGATCGGCAACCTCTCACTGCCGCTTCAGGCAAAACTGCTCACCGTACTCGAGAAACGCACGGTTTTTCGTCTGGGCACCAACAAGCCCGTCCCCATCGACATCCGGCTCGTGTGCGCCACCAATACGCCCATCCACGATCTGGCCGCCCGACACGAATTCCGCCAGGACCTGCTCTATCGCGTCAACACCGTTGAGATCCGGCTGCCGCCGCTCCGGGAGCGCCGCGAAGACCTGCCGCTGCTCATCGGCAGCTTCCTGGACAGGTATTGCAGGAAGTACAAGAAGCCCCGCATCGGCCTGCATCCCGGCACACTGGAAAAACTCAAAGGCTATTCCTGGCCGGGAAACGTCCGTGAACTGCAGCACGCCATCGAACGCGCGGTCATCATGAACGAAAACGGAACACTGCAACCGGCCGACTTTCCGCTCAATACCTCGGAAGCCACCGCGGGCGACCACATTCACTGCGAAGACTTCAATCTGGAACGCATCGAGAAAACCGCGATCCGCAAAGCCATCGAGAAGCACGAGGGCAACATCAGCCACACGGCCCGGGAACTGGGCATTACACGCAGCGCACTTTACCGCAGGCTGGAAAAATATGGTCTATAGACACTTCCGAACGCTCTGCATCGTGCGGGTGGCCTTCCTGTGCGCCACCATCTGCGCCCTTGTGTACGTCCTCTTTCAGACGACCTACTACACCACTGTCCTCATCCTGGCCGGCATTACGCTTTACCAGGCCTGGGCCCTCATTCACTACGTTGAGCGCACCAACCGGGACCTCACCCGCTTTCTGCAGGCCATCCGGTACGAAGACTTCTCCCAATCCTTCAGCGGCCGCGGCCTCGGGTCCGCTTTCGACGATCTGAAAGAGGCGTTCAACGAGGTGCTGAGCGCCTTCAGGAGGACACGCGCGGAAAAAGAGGAAAACTTCCAATACCTGCAAACCGTCGTCCAGCACGTGGGCGTGGGCCTGGTCTGTTACGGGACCGACGGCCGCATCGAACTGATGAACACCGCCGCCCAACGCCTGCTTCGGAGACCCCACGTCCACAACGTGCGCGAACTTGAGGCGGTGAGCGAGGCCCTTGCGAACACGCTTCTCGCACTGGGCCCGGGCGAAAGGACCCTGGTCAAGGTTCAGGACGAGGACGAACTGCTTCAGATCATCATCCACGCCACAGAAATTCGAATGCGCGGCGAGTCGTTCATCCTGGCTTCTGTGCAGGACATTCAGAGCGAACTCGAAGAACAGGAAATGGAAGCGTGGCAGAAACTCATTCGGGTGCTCATCCACGAAATCATGAACTCGATCACGCCCATTTCCTCCCTGGCCTCCACGGTACGCGGCCACTTTCCCGAATCCGGCCGCCCGTCCCCGCTCGATCCGCAGACCGTGGCAGACGTGAGCGCCGCGCTCGAGACGATTCAGTCGCGCAGCGAAGGCCTGCAACAGTTCGTGGATACCTACCGCCAGCTCACGCGGATCCCCCGGCCCGACTTCCAGATCTGTCCCGTCGCCGCACTTTTCGACCGCGTTACGTCCCTCATGAATCCGGAGTGCGACACGGCAGGAATCGCCCTGCGCACGCGGGTTGAACCCGAGTCCCTGGAAGTCACGGCCGACCCCAACCTCGTGGAGCAGGCGCTCATCAATCTCGTGCGGAACGCCGCAGAAGCCCTGGCCGGGCGCGATCAGCCCCGCGTCGACCTCAATGCGGGCCTGGACCGGAGGGGGCGCGTTCTCATCCGCGTACGTGACAACGGCCCGGGCATCCTCGAAGAGGTGCAGGACCGCATCTTTATCCCCTTTTTCACGACGAAGCAGGAAGGATCGGGTATCGGCCTGTCGCTGTGCCGGCAGATCATGCGCCAGCATCGCGGCGCCATCAGCGTTCAATCCACGCCCGAAGAAGAAACGGTGTTCACCCTCCGGTTCTGATCTCCAGGCTGTCCGGCGGGCGGATGTTGTGAGCACGCAACTCGCCCTCTACCCCCAATCCTCCAGGATGGCCTTCACGGCGTTGTGCCCCGGGGCGCCCGTCACTTCGCCACCCGGATGGGTACCCGCGCCGCACAGATACAGGTTCGGCACCGGCGTTGCGTAGCGCGACCATCCGCCGAGGGGGCGCTGCGCCAGGAACTGGTCCGGCACGATGTCCAGATGTCGGATATTGCCGTCCGTAAGGCCAACCCTTTCCTCTAGGTCATAAGGTGTGAACAAGGACCAGTCCACCAGAATATCCCGGAGATTCGGGGCATATGTCGACAGGGTATCGATCATGCGCTCACCCACCTCTTTGCGTCGTTCGGCCCACGTGCCGACTTGCGGGCGCACGGGCGCGTAGAGCGCCCAGACGGACATGACGTGATGACCGGGCGGCGCCATTGTGTCGTCGTAGACGGACGGGATCTGCACTTCCAGTACGGGTTCCCGCGCGGGATCCCCACGCCGGGCGTCGTCCCATGCGCGAGCGAAATAGTCGATGGACGGACAGATTTTAATTTCAGCCATCCAGCGCGGATCAAAATCTGATTCGCCCCTCGCGAAGTCAGGAAGACCGGAAAGCGCCGCGTGGAATTTCAGATAGGCCGTCCTGGTCTTCAGACGATTCGCCCTTGCAAGGAATCGGCCATCCAGCGCACCCGGCGGCAGCAGCTTCAGAAACGTGCGCTTGGGATCGGCGTTGGAGACCACAATCCGACTGCGGATCTCCGTGCCGTCGGCAAGCGCCACGCCGCAGGCCCGGCCCTCTTCCAGCAGGATCTGCCGGACTTCCGCTCCCGTCTGCAAAACCGCACCGCGAGACCGCGCCGCCCTCGCCAGGGCGTTGGCGATTCCGCCCATCCCGCCCTTGACGATCCCCACGTTTTCCGGCCGGCCGAACACGCCGCATTTGATGTACGCGTAACACCATGCGCTGCCGGGCGCCGCGGGGTCTCCTACGTCCTGCGCCTGAATGAACGCGCCCTGGGCCTCGTCGGAATCGAAGAACTCTGTCACCAGATCGGTCATGCTGGTCGTCAGCAGGCGGTCCAGAAGCGCCTCGTCTTCCGTTCCCCTCGCACGTGCGGAAATCTCACTTATCGTGGGCGGCGGCGTCAGGAAATACGGGTAGATGATCCCGGCGGCGCGCTCCCAGAAAGCGAGCCACTCGGGATAGGCCTCCGCGTCCTTTCGCGAGAAACGTGCGAGTTCCGCCTGGCTGCGTTCCAGGTCGTCCCAGAGGCGGAGAGCGGAACCGTCGGGGAAGGGCTGGAACCGGGAAGGGTCCAGGTGATAGACATCGAACCCGTTCTCCCGCAGGGCCAACTCGTCAATCACCTTGTCCTGCAGCAGATGGCAGATGTAGGAGCAGGACGAAAACCGGTAGCCGGGAAAGAGTTCCTCGGTCGCACAGGCGCCGCCCAGGAGGTCCCGGCGTTCCAGCAACAGCACGTCCATTCCGGCATCCGCCAGGTAGGACGCCGCAACCAGCCCGTTGTGACCGCCTCCCAGAATCACCGCATCGCAATCTACCATGGCCATGGTTAAGTGCTCCGCTATAGGTGTGGCGCTGTCATCAGTCAGTGATCGGCTCACTGATCGGTTAATTCATGCCAGGAGAGGTGAGACGGGAGACGTAAGAGGGCCGCACCACCCGACCATGGATTCGCGGTGTCGTATTTGCAAGGATTGTGGTGTTTGGTTTTTCGGTTCAAGCTGAACGCTGATGGCTGACAGCTGACATTCTTGTTCTATTATCGAAGCCCCCAACCATTCTCCATGAGCCACGCCCTGACATGGCGCCGGCAATCTCCCTGCAGTTCGATTGTTTCCCCGCGAATCGTCCCGCCCGTCCCACATGCTTCCCGCAACGCCCGCGCCAGGTCCTTCATATCGCCCTTTGCCAGCACCAGACCGCCGGCCAGCGTTACCACTTTGCCCCGCTTCCGTTTCTCCAGCGAAATACGAATCCGCTGCTCCTCCGGCGCGCGGGAAACCAGTACTTCCACGTCAATGTCAGGCACATCGTCGGAAATGAACGCCCATCCCTCTCCAGAAGTTCGCCTAACCGCCATATTTCTCCCCTATTGAAATCCTGAAATACCCGCTGTCCCGGACAGAACACTAGCGCCCTTCCTCTCAGGACTGTCCGGTTCCGTCTCCAAAATCCGGCACTTCCATCAAGACGCCTCCGTTCATCGCGGATTGGTGCGCCACCAGCCCCGGAACCAGGTACCGCGCCGCCTGCCACACGTCGTTTGGCGGTGTTTCGCCCGTCACACACGCCGTCACGAAATCGTGTACGAGGAACTGATGGGCGCCCTTGTGCCCGTTTCCCAGCCCGATGAACTCCCTCGGCAGCAGGTGTACGGGATGTACCGGAGACCCCCCCTGGTGCGTGCCGTCGTCCCCCGTAACCGCGCCCATCGGGTCGTCGGCCGGAGCAGCCAATACGCCCTCACAGGACAAATCAGCGGTCAGGTCCACGCACGTCTTCCGGTCCTTCGTGATCCACACCTGTCCTTGCACCTGTTCCTCGTATCCGGCATCCGTTCCATACAGGCTCATCCCCACCGTGCCGGGATGCCCGATCCGGCGGAATTCATTGAAGCGCGCCATGCTCCCGTCCGACATCCTGCACAACATGGTCTGGTTGCTGAAGGGGTTCTTCCAGACGTTGTCTTCGCTCGCGTACAGATTATCCTCATGGCGGTCCACGAAACCCATTCCGCTCACGTGCGTGGCGCGCGCGCCGGTGACAGACACGATCATGCTGGTCGAATGCGTGGGATAATGCAGAGGCGGAGACCCGAAATACCGCTTCCACTTCTCGCCGTGCCGCCACTGCGCGACCGCATACAGTCCGTGCGAGTAATCGTGATAATATTCCGCCTCCCCGTATACGATATGTCCGAAGTTTCCCTTCTGAAAGCGGTCCCGACAATAGATCGTACAGGGGTAATAGTAACTCGTCTCGCCGATCATGTATGTCAACCCGGTCTCTTCAACCGCCTTCACAAGCTCGGAGATTTCTTCCAATGTTACGGCTGAAGGCACCGCCGAATACACGTGTTTGCCGCTTCGCAATGCCTGAACCGCCTGAGGTCCGTGCAGGTGGTGCTGCGTAATGATCGCGATCGCGTCCACGTTGGAGATGCACAACGCATCGAGTGACGGATACGTGTCGGGAACACCGAAACGCGCTGATTTCTCCGCCAGCTTCTCCGCGTCCAGGTCGCACAACACCACGTGGTCGACCTCCGGATGCGCCTTGAACAGCGGGATGAACGAATTCGCGAACGCTCCGGTGCCACAGATCCCGAGACGAATTCCCATAAAGACTCCAAAAGCAGCACTCAGCTATCAGCATTTAGCCGTCAGCCAAACGCGTTAGGCGAAAACCAGATTCAAAATCCAATTCTCCCCAAATTCCCTGCCTACGGCCGGACATAGAATCCTCACACGAAGGCACGAAGACACAAAGGGAAAACCGGAAATCAGCAAAAAGCGGTGAGACGTGAGACGGGAGAGGGTAGAGATTTCCTGCCTTGTGAGGCTTCTTGTCGTGCCGGAGGCAAAGTGGAATATCATACCTGGAAAGAATTTCTTCTACCGTCTTCCCTCTACCTTCTTACCGCCTTTAGGAGACCTCTCCCCCCGACCCCCTCTCCGAAGGGAGAGGGGGTTTCGATAAGAAATGCACGTGACCGACGATCCGCAAGCCCTAAAGCGGTCGGCGACAAAACAGGAAGGCGGCCTTCTGCGGCATACGCAATGATTCTTGAACCCCTATCCCCCATTTCGTAAATTGCCCCAAACGAAAGGAGACCCCCATGGACCTCTCCATGTTTCAGGACGACGCCATCGAATCCGAATGGACTCTGTTGAAGGTCGAACAGGGCGACCATGTCAAGCTGCCGATGGAAGCCGGCGACTGGAGCCGTGCGAACGAGATACGCGCCGATATCTTCCTTCCCGAAGGCGTGGATGACCAGATCTATTGCACCCTCACCTCGGGACACCGCACCGAAGGCATGAGCGAGGACGACGGCTACTGGTTCAACGCCATCGTCTCCCCTCGCGGCGGCAACATCTGGCGGGGCTGGCGCGAGTTCCGTTTCCCCGCAGAGTGTTTCTATACCAGGGGAATTCCGACCGCGGGGTGGGTCGATATGTCCTCGGGCGAGATTCGTCTGCCACCGGGAGGCCGCATCCGAAACGTCCGCCTGGTCCAGCGCCGGATCGTCCAGGGCCCGCGGATGACGGACGACGCCCTCATCGCCGCCATCGATCCGGACCATCCGGGGCTCGAGGCCGCGGCGAGGGCAACCGGCAGCGACGCCCGGCTTTCGGCAATCGCATCCCATTTCCGTTCCAGCGGCTTCGACCGGCGGCACACGACGCCGGATCCCGGGCCAGATGCCAACACCGACGAGGCGGACCGGATCCTCGCCGGTCACATGATGGGCCACCACTGGCCGGACGGCGTGGATTGGGATGCCAATCCCTACGGATATATCGAGTGGTCCATCCGTATCCACGCGTTTTCCTATTTCAAGCCGCTCGAACACGCCTGGACAACCACCCGGGATCCCAAATACACGAAAGGCATCGAAGCCATCCTGTGCGACTGGATGCGCAAAACGCCCATGCCCTTCGGCGTCCGCGCGGGCGGCCTGGCCTGGGGGCATTCGCTGATCGTGAGCATGCGGGCCTTCAATACGCTCGTCGATACCTTCACCGTACTCTGCGACTGCCCGGAGACCGAAGACCGGACCATCCTGGACCTGCTCAAATCCATCTACGAACACGCCGTCTACCTGCTGAAATTTGAATCCTTTCCGCCCTCGAACAAGACCATATCGGAAGGCAGGTCTCTGGTCGCGTTGGCCTGCTCCTTCCCCGAATTTCGAGCGGCCGAAGCCTGGTTCGACGACGCCAGCCGGCGGCTCATGGACGACATGAACATCCAGGTGATGCCGGACGGCGCATCGTACGAACTTACCCCGGGCTATCAGATCTCGATCGCCTCGTGGTTCCTGGATGCATATCAAGTGGCGGGGAAGTTCGGCCGGACCCTCGATCCTGAACTGGAATCCGGCATCCGGCGCATGTACGACTGGTGCGTCTCCATCAACCGTCCCGACTTTACCTTTCCCTCCATTTCCGACGCCGGCAGCCTGGACGGAAGATTCGGCGACGCGCTTGCCAATCCGGGCGCAATTCTCGACCAGGAATCCGCCACCTGGATCGGCAGAGAAGGCAAGGAAGGCAGGCCGCCGGACTACACGTCCGTTGCCCACCGGGACTCCGGCTACTTCGTCATGCGCAGCGGTTGGGACCGGGACGCCCGCTACATGCTGTTCGAAGGCGGACCGTACGGCCGATTCCACCAGCACGAAGATATGCTTTCGTTCGATCTCTACGCCCACGGCCTCCCATTCATCGTAGACCCCGGAATCGCCTCGTATTATCCGAACGCCTGGACCTCGTTCTACCGGACAACCGAAGCGCACAATACGGTACTCGTGGACGGCCGCGGACAGAACCGCCGCGTCCGGACGATCGACGAATGGGTGACGTCCGCCAGAGAAAGGACCGTGTGGCGGTCCGATGACCGCGCGGACGTTGCCGTTGCCACGTACGATGCCGGATACGCCGGGTTGGACGCGGGCGTCGCTCACCGCCGGGCCGTCATGTTCGTCAAGCCCGATTACTTCCTGATCTTCGACGAACTCACGGGCGACGGTCCCCGCACCTATGAGGCGCTCTTCCACTTCATGCCCTACCGCGTGCTGATCGACCCGGACACCAGAGCCGCCCGTACTGGACGAATGGACCCTCCCAACCTGGAAGTCATCCCGCTCACCAGAATGACGCCCCAACTCGTTTGCGGCAGAAACGATCCGGTACAGGGCTGGCTCGCCATTGGCGGACAGGACGTTCCCGCGCCGGTCGTCATTTACAAAAAGCGGACGTCGCTGCCCTTCCGTACCGGCTACGCCCTCGTGCCCTTCACGGACGGCGTCAGCGCGGGCGTCACCTCGAGGATCACGCGCAGGGGCGACATCTGGAACGTCCGCATCGCCCATCCGGACGGGACGGTGGATCGGATCCGGATGGACTGGTCCGACACAAACGGGCCGGTGCTGGTTTAGCCCCAATTCAAAAAAAACAGCAATCCGGCGACGCGACGAAACCCCCTGGTACGGGGCGTCATCGTGACCGAAGGCAAGGCGCGCGACCGAGTCGACTCCGGGATTTGGCGGGGGAGCGCAACCCAGGTGTTCGGCCGGGAGATCCGGCCGCCTGTCTGCCTGCTTGCGCGCTGCGCGCAGGCAAGCGTGCACCGCACAGGCAGGTAGCCCGGATGGGCCTTTTCAACGGGCTGCTATTGTAGTTTGTGATGACCGTTTCAAGTTGATGCACTGGAGAGTCCGACATGCTGAAGAGAATACGGATCCGAGGATATAAGTCTCTTGACGACATGGAAGTGTCCCTATCACGGCTGGTCGTGCTGTTTGGACCTAACGCCGCCGGTAAGAGCAACTTGCTCGACGCGTTGCAACTGCTGTCAAAGCTGGGGACCAGCCGGACAGTCAAAGAAGCGTTCGATCCTCCGTATCGAGGGAAGCCACTGGAGTCCTTTACCATCGGAAAAAAAGGTATCAAGGGTCTACTCAAAGAGGAAAGATTGTCGTTCTCCATTGAAGCCGACCTTGGTTTGTCCAACGCAGTGGTCGAGGCTGTGAATCGCCAGATTCTGGAAATGCGTCGTCCAGGCGTCGAAGGCGAGTTTAAGTCCATCGACAAGATCCCTGCCCGCGTCCGTGAAACATATCTCCGTTACCGCATCGAGATAGAGATGCTGCCAAAATCCGGAGTTCTGCGAGTAGCGGATGAATACCTGGCTGCATTGAACGCCGACGGGCAACCCACCCGCAAACGGAAGCCGTTTATTGAACGCCAGGATCAGAAGATACACCTGCGGCTGGAGGGGCAGGCGCATCCGACCTATTACGATCGCTACCTTGACCACAGCATTCTCTCAATGCCACATTATCCGCCTCACTACCCACACCTGGCGGCGGCTCGGCGTGAGTTGGAGAGTTGGTTGTTCTTTTACTTCGAACCCCGCGAACGTATGAGGGCCGCGAATCCTGTAAAAGAGGTAAGACATATCGGTTTGATGGGCGAAGAACTCGCAGCCTTTCTGAATACCATGAAAGCAACCGATGCCAGGCAATTCAAAGGCGTTGAAAAGGCTCTACACGCGCTGATGCCCAACATCGATGGTATCGAGGTTGAAGTGAGCGACCTGGGCGAGGTAGAACTGAGACTTAAGGAAGGCGGTGTGGTGATTCCGGCTCGAGTGCTCTCGGAAGGCACCCTGAGGATGCTCGGACTCCTGGCCCTGACTGGCGTTGACGACACCCCTGCTCTGGTTGGATTCGAAGAGCCGGAGAATGGCATTCACCCGCGCCGCATTCAGTTGATCGCGGAATTGCTCAAAACACAGGAGGTTCTCGACCAGACCCAACACATCATTACGACTCACTCACCGATCCTGCCCGACCTGCTCGAAGACGACTCCCTGTTTGCGGTTCGACGCCTTAATGGACAGACTCGCATCGATCCGTTCTCATCGTGGGGACCACTGGCGAGACGCAACGATATTAGCCAGACGCTATCCGACGATGAAGGCGGACTGCCGGTTTCAACACGCATCCTGAGAGGGGATTTTGATGCGTGAAATCGCGCTCTTTGCCGAGGATTTCGCACATCAGCTTGTGATCGGCGCGCTCGTAAGCAAGATCGCCGTCGAATTCAACATCGAAGTGCGACTGGACTGGCGGAGCGCTGTGGGCGGCTACGGAAGAGTAATCACCGAGGTCAACAACTATATGCGGGATCTCATTCGGCAGGAGAATCCGCGCCCCGACTTGATCGTCGTCGCAACAGACGCCAACTGCAAGGGACTTAACGACCGAATGAAGGAGATCATTGGCCCAGAAGAACTTCCTCCGCTGATCCGCGCCGTTCCGGACCCGCATATCGAACGTTGGCTCCTGCTCGACGGATCGGCATTCAAAGCCGTATTTGGAGTGGGGTGCGATGCCCCCGATCAGAAATGTGACCGAAGACGATATAAGCAGCGCTTGATTGAAGCCATTCGTAACACGGGGACGATACCCAGACTCGGGGGCATCGAATACGCTGAAGACCTCGTCCAGCACATAAACATCAATCGCGTCGCACGTTTGGACCGCTCTTTTCGGCGATTCGTCGAGGCTCTTCGCAATACATATCTGGAATGGAAACTCCAAAGCCGAACAGCCAGCCTATAGTTGAAATCGCTCATCACTGGATTTGCATCAGTTGAAGTTGGAGTCGCAGCACTCAGTGAACTGTTAACCGGTAATATCTGGCCTGGAGAGAAACCAATGCAGCCCAACTATGACGTTGATATGCAGTTGGACGTGAAAGTCCCCATGCGTGACGGGGTGAATCTTTCGGCGGACATCTACCTGCCGCGCGCCCGGGGGAGATTCCCCACGGTCCTGATGCGTACGCCATATAGCAATAACGCCGACGGGATGGTCGAAAAAGCCAGGCGGTTGGCCAATAACGGATACGCCTGCGTGCTTCAGGACTGCCGCGGACGCTGGGACTCCGAAGGCACCTATTACGCGTTTCGGGAAGGCGAAGACGGGTACGACACCCATGAGTGGATCGGGAGCCGGGAATGGTGCAGCGGCAGCATAGGAATGGCCGGCAGTTCCTATGGCGGCGCCGTACAGTGGCGCAGCGCGCCGTATGCCAGCCGTTATCTCAAATGCATGGCGCCCCGGGTCATCTGCGCCGATTACTACACCGGCCTCGTCCATCCCGGCGGCGCGTTCCAGCTCAACGTCATGCTCACCTGGGGCATGCGCACCAACGCCCGCACGGGCCAGACCATTGAGTTTCACAACTGGACCGAAGCCTTCCGGGCGCTGCCGCTCGACAGAATGGACGAACACGCGGGCCGCGACGTCGCCTTCTGGAAAGACTGGGTCGAGCATGACGCTTACGACGATTACTGGGAGGAATTCAACGACGAAACCCGGTGGGGGGATATGATCGCGCCCGCGTTCAACATGGGCGGCTGGTACGACCTCTACGCGGCCCAGACCTTCAGCAACTACAACGGCCTTCGTCAGAACGGCGGCTCGGAAGACGCGAAGAAAAGCAAACTCATCGTGGGTCCGTGGCCGCACGCGCTCAGCGCGTCGCCAAAAACCGGGGACGTCGACTTCGGAGCGCCTTCCATGGTGGATCTGGAAAGCCTCGAGCAGCGCTGGTTCGACTACTGGCTCAAGGGCATCGACAACGGCGTCGTGGATGAACCGCCGCTGAAGCTGTTCATCATGGGGGTCAACCGGTGGCGCGACGAAGACGAGTGGCCGCTCGCCCGAACCCACTGGCAGAAATGGCACCTGCATTCCGCCGGTCAGGCCAACACGCTGCTCGGCAACGGCTGTCTTTCCGTCGAATCTCCGGCAGAGGAGTCCGCGGACCACTTCACATATGATCCCCGTTATCCGGTACCGACCATGGGCGGAAACAACTGCTGTTCCCCCCACATCGTCCCCTGGGGGCCGCAGGACCAGCGCCCGGTGGAAATGCGGAGCGACGTGCTCTGTTATACCAGCGATCCAATGGAAACGGACCTGGAAGTCACCGGTCCCGTCAGCGTGGTAGTCTACGCCGCCACGGACTGTACGGACACGGACTGGACTGCCAAGCTGGTGGACGTGTCGCCATCGGGGTACGCCATGAACCTCTGCGACGGCATCCTGAGAGCCCGCTTTCGGGAAAGCCTTGCCAGCCCATCCCTGCTCGAGCCCGGCAACGTGTACGCCTATGAGATCGACCTGGGCGTTACGGGAAACGTATTTAAAAAAGGCCACTGCATCCGGCTCGAAATCTCGTCGTCGAACTTTCCCCGGTTCGACCGCAATCTCAATACGGGCGGCTCTCTGGCAAGCGAAACCGAAATGCGCCAGGCCAATCAGACCGTCCATCACTCAAGACAATATCCGTCCCATATCGTCCTTCCCGTCATTCCGGCAATGTAACTGTCCAGATTCGTCGAGGCGCCAGGCGCTCCTGAAGGACCTTTCGATATGTCCGAACCATATCTCCTCATATCCATTCCCGACAAGAGTTTCGGCTTTGTTCCAGGCCAGCGTATCTCCATCGACATCCATGTGATCGGGCTGGACAAACAGACGGTCCGCGTCCGGTTTTCGGTCAACGACCCGCTCGGCGCCACGCGGTTCTCATTGCGGGAGGTGGAACGAGAAATCGACGGCGGGCACACGGTTCTCCCGTTCGACTGCGACCTCGAACCCGACTTTCAGCCGGGCGCCTATCTCGTCACGGCGCAGGTCCTCTCGGAATCGCAGCATATCCGGGCTATCGCCACCGAATTGTTTGAGGTGGTCGTACCCGACCGCCGCCTGACCGACGGCTTTCCGGTTGCGCCGCGCGACCGCATCATCGATGCGAACCACGCCTTCGAACCGACAGACACGGAAACGCTGGATGCGGCGTTCCGGACGGCCCATGCCGAATGTGAAGCGTGTCGCAATGCGGACGGCGGTTGGGGTACGGTCCCCGATGCGGAAAAACCCGCGTACCGCTGGCCCGCGAACGTCATCCTGGGTTATCTGTACGGTTACGAGGCGCTGGGTGACGAGCAATACCGGAAGCTGGCTGTCGGCGGCCTGGACTATCTCCTTGCCGAGCAGGAAGAGAACGGCGCCTTCCGCTGGTGGTACAAAGCCGTCCCCGGCGGCGTGATGAACCAGCGCGATAACTTCTATGACACGGGCTGGGCAGGCATGGCGCTGGCAGAGGGTTTTCGCGTTACGGGCGAGGAAAAATACCTCGACGCCGTTCGAAGGGCAGCCGGCTGGACAATGACCTGCCCGTTTACGGGAAACAACAACTACGATGCATTCGCCCTCTGGTTCCTCTCCCTGCTGTATGAGTTTACCGGAGACGAAAAATATCTGGAGACGGCCGTGTGGCGGACCCGGGGCGGCGTTTTCTTCGCGCAGCTTCCCCGGGGCGGATGGCCGGGTCACAATTTCCATATCGGCTACCAGTCCATAACCGTCAATGGGCTCGCCTCGCTGTACGACGTCCTCCCCGTCGACCATCCCTTTATCGATCCGCTCAGGGACCGCCTCTGCGCCGCCCTCAATTTCACCACGTTCCTTCAGACGTCCACCGGGGACTATTGCGTTGGCTGGGAGTATGACCGGGAATTCCATATCGACAGCGCGGGCAATCCCGCGGGAAACACGGGCCCCGCAAGGTCCGAACTGGTTCGCGCCTTCTACAAGACCCATAACCGCATCGACGTACCCGAGAATGTCCTCAACGGGCTCTGCCGTTCCACCACCGCGAGGATCGAAGCCCTCCGGAATCGTTCCGAACGCGACAATTCAGACTTCACCTGTCTGATGGACGTCGGCATCCTTCTCAAATGGCGCCACGACAAATGAGGCACGGCTTTCGCCGCGCCTCCAATTTCCCGGGAAGGGCCCCGGGATTCCGTGCGCTGTCCTTCTGTATCGCGCTTTCCTGTCCGTGTCCTGTCCCGAAAATATCTAACCGACAGGCACCCTGTCACCGGGACCGAACACCCGGTACCACTTCGATTTCGAACAGCTTCGGCCATCGTTTTCCGGTCACGAAGAGGCGCTTCCCATCCCCATCATACGCGATCCCGTTCAACGCGGCATCCGTGCCCATCCGTTCCCGTCCGGGCAGCAACCCGGCCAGGTCGATCCAGCCCACCACCCTCCCGGACTCCGGGGCGATCCTCGCAATCAGGTCCGATTCCCAGACATTGGCGTAGATTTCGCCCTCGACGTATTCCAGTTCATTCAGCCGGGTCACCGGCCCCATATTGTCCCGGACTTCCACCCGCCCCAACTCCTCGAACGTGTCGGGATCTCTGAAATAAAGCGTCGGCGACCCATCGCTCACGATCAACCGCCGGCCGTCGTGTGTGATCCCCCACCCCTCGGTTGAATAGGTGAACGACCGCAGGCGTTCGAATGTTTGCCTGTTGTAGACGAATCCGGTCCGTGCCACCCAGGTCAACTGAATGATGCGATTTCCGAAAATCGTAATTCCCTCCCCGAAATACCGGGATTCCAGCGGCTGAATCCGTGTGACTTCGCCGGTTTCCGGCACAACCTCGCGCAATGACGATCGACCGTAGAGTCCCGTTCCCTCGTACAGGAAACCGTTCTCATAGACAAGGCCCTGGGTAAACGCGCCGTGATCGTGGGGATACGCATTGATGACGCGGTACGTATATTGTCGAGGTTTCTGCTCGGCAGTCGAGTCCGGGCGTGATGACGCTCGAGTATCGGGCGACGCCTGCCGGGCCGCAACCTGATCGATCGCAAGTGGATTCGTCAGAACCGACGCAGCGAATAAGACCGGAGCGATTCCTCGCAGAGAGCGAAGGCCCGGGGAACGCGGGAAAACCGGATGCTGGGTTCTGCGCCTGGACTGTAAGGTCATTTCCCTCAGTCTTTCTCTCTATTTTCATTTTTTCTTCGTCCTTTTTCTTTTGCGCGTGAGAAAAAGGACCAAAAAGAGGGGCCGGGACCTACCCCCTAACCCCCTTCCTGAAGGAAGGGGGAAAGCGGGATTCTATCGCGTGGCGCTCGTTTCCCTTTACTTTAGGAAAGGGCCCCTGCCTGCCGGTGGTTTTTCGGCAGGCAGGGGGGATAGGTCGCCCATCCCTAACTATGTTGCTGGACGGAATGGCACGGAATCCGCCTCCGCCTGCGCAGCAGGTGACCTGTTGTGCCAATGGGTCTCCGGCACAACAGGGGACGCGTGGTTCTTGCGTTCGTGGCTGATGGTGAGCGGCACGTTCTTTGCCCGTCCAACAAAACAGCCGTGCCCCCAACCCACTGAGTTCACGGCCGCGTCGCGTTCCAGTCGGGTCGCCTCTATGTCTTCCCGGCTGCCTGCCCCGTCGCCGATGGATCGCCTTCAATCCATTCTTCGCCGTCCGTCCACACTTCCTTCTTCCAGATCGGCACGGTTTCCTTCAGCCGGTCGATCGCGTAATGACAGGCTTCCAGGGCCGCTTTGCGGTGCGGCGCGGAAATCGCTATCAGCACGCTGGTCTCGCCGATCTCCAATCGCCCCACGCGATGCAGCATGCCCACGCGGTCCACCTCCCACTTCGCCTTCACCTCCCGGCCTATCTCCTCCATCTTCTTCTCGGCCATATCCTTATAGGCATCGTACACCAGATAGCTCGTCCTGCGGCCCATCGAATGGTCTCGCACCACGCCCGCGAAGGTCGCCACCGCGCCATCCGAATCTCCAAGCACGGCGTCGTGCAGCGCGTCGGCCGATATGGGTCCTTCCTGGATGCGGTACAGATCACCGGACATGGATTCTTCCCCCTCTTGCGACCCTCATCCCGCAATGCCGTCAGCCGTCGCTCCCCCGCTTACCGGCGGGATAAACGCCACCTCGTCCCCTTCATTGAGCTGTTGCGTCCGATCCACGTACGCCTGGTTGACCGAAATCATCAGACTGCCCTCCATTTCCTGCAGCCGGGGATGCTCCACTGCCAATCGCGCCAGCAAGGCCGCAACGGATGCGCGCTCGGGCAGCGATATCGACGCCTCCGGCGTCCCTACAAGATCCCTGCACGACGCGAAAAACAAGACCTTGACCTCCATGTTCCGTCTCCACCCCTCTGATTGGAGAATCCGCCGCGGAGGGGTTGTTTCGTCAACGCACCCGCTCGAGCCTGGTATTCTCCGTCAACCCCGGCCTCCGCCCCCGCTTCGCCACGGACCTGGCGCCGATGGTTTTGATATCGGCCGTAAAGTCGATGGGGGACGCGCCGCTGATCGCGCTGCCCACGCCGAACCCGTCCACCGCGGATCCCGCCGCTACGAACTCCCGGATGCGTTCCGGCGTCATTCCGCCGCTCACGTAGATCTTCACCTCCCGATGCCCCGCGCGGTCCAGCCCGCTGCGAACCCGGTTCACGAGATCGGGCGTCACGCCGCCCAGTTCAGAGGGTGTGTCCAGGCGCACCCCGAGCAACCGTCCTCCCATTGCCTCCGCCAATCGAACGCTCTCGTCCGCTTCATCCATGAACGTATCCACCAGCACGATTCGCCGGATCGACTCGGGCATGTGCCGGTCGAAGGCCCGGGCCGCTGCCAGCGTGTCACCCATGATCAACATCAATGCGTGCGGCATGGTGCCCGTCGGATCGCGGTCGGCCAACTGCGCCCCCGCCGGGGTGGCGCATCCCGAACACCCGCCGACCAGGGCCGAATTTTCCATTAAATCCGAGATTGCCGGATGGACGTGCCGCGCGCCGAAGCTGATCACCGGAATACCCGCAGCAGCCTCCACACACGCCCGCGCCGCCGTCGCCCAGCCGCTCTTCTGGGCAAGCGTACCGAGATAGGCGGTCTCGTAGACGCCAAAGCTGCTGTAACGCGCCCGTATCCGGAGTACGACTTCCTTTCGGGACATCGGCTGACCCTCGCCCAGCGCCCGGACCGTCGCATCCTCAGGCAATACTTCAGCCAGATTCTCGAGGACCTCGGTCATGCCGCAAAGCGTACCGTCCCCGTTCGGAAACACCTCCATCGTAACGACCGGATCGATCCCCTCCCGCAACAGCACTTCGCGGGAATTCAAAAAGTAGAGATCGGCCCGGTTTTCGTTAAAAAAAGCCCTGTCCGGCAGCATTGGCTGGTCCAATCCAGGCTCAAGCGAAGTATCTCCCGCAGCGGCAGGACCACGCGACCATGCTTCCCGCATCGCTGCGCTGCAGCGTTACCTGCATCTGTCCCTGGAAGCTGTCTCAAGACGTTCCCTCATCGCCTCCACGTAGGACACCGGCACATCCACCGTCCCGATGATCGGATCTCCCCGGCCGTCGCCGTGGCAATCCGATCCGCCCGTGCAAAGAAGGTTGTTCTCCGCCGCAATCTTCGTGTACCGGGCGACATGGGAAGCGTTATGTTTGGTGTGCCGCACCTCAATACCGTCCAGCCCGGCGGACACCATGTCCGGAATCAGGTCGTCCCGTCGATACAACCCCGGGTGAGCAAGACATGCCAGTCCGCCCGCGGCCCTGATCACCTGGATGGCCCTGGATGGCGATTGCGAATATTTGCCAACATAAGCCGGCTTCGAATACCCCAGGAATTTATGGAACGCTTCGTCGACCGAAAAAACCAGGCCTTCTTCCACCATCACGTCGGCGATATGCGGGCGCCCTATCGCGCCGGGTCCCGCCCTGACAAGAACCTGCTCGAGGGACACGCGCAACCCCATACGATTCAGCTTGCTCACCATTCGTTCCGCTCGCTGCAACCTGGCCTGACGAAACGTCTCGAGCCACGAGATCAGATCCGGGTGTTCCGGGTCGATAAAGTACCCCAGAATATGCACGTCCGTGCCGTCGTTCTTTGCGCTCAGCTCAGTTCCCGGTATCACGTCGATACCCAGCCGTGCGCCCTCCTCCTGCGCCTCCGCAACACCCCCGGTCGAGTCGTGGTCCGTCAGACTGATCACGCTGAGACCTGCTTGCGCGGCCCGGCGAACCACCTCCCGAGGCGTGAATGTCCCGTCGGAGTTCGTCGAGTGCAGATGAAGATCAATGCGCTGGTTCACGGTCCGGCTTTCGAGTTGTCCTCGGGGACCGGATCCACATAGATCGGCCCCCGCCTCTGGCGGCCGCCTTCCCGTTTCAACGCGACGAGTTGGCTGCGCAGAAGGTTCCGTTTGATTGCGCTGAAATGGTCCGTCACCAGAACGCCGTTCAGGTGATCGACCTCATGCTGAACCGCGCGGGCGGCAATATCCGACATCATCCCGCTGAAGACGTTTCCCTCCCGGTCCAGGGCGTCCACCTGTACCTGCGCCGCGCGGTTGACGTCTCCCACAACGCCCGGCAGGCTCAGGCACCCCTCTTCGCCCACCACCTCGCCCTCGGCCTGGCTCAGTTCCGGATTGATCAATGCCGTTGCTTCGACCTCCGGATCGCCCGGGCTGACGTCCAGAACCACCACACGCAGGCTCAGGCCCACCTGAGGGGCCGCCAGCCCTATCCCCTCCGCCGCGTACATTGTTTCGAACATATCGTCCACGAGGGTGCGCACCTCATCCGTAATCGCTTCAACCGGCCGCGCCTTCCTTCTGAGTGTCGGGCAGCCGAATTTCTTTATTTCCAGCAGCGCCACTATTCAATTCCCGTATGTGCCGTTACGCTTGAGCGCGGATGGCTACCCGCCCTGTATATTCAGAAACGTCTCGTTCAAACTGCCGCTACGGTATCCCTGCATATCCAGCGTAACGTACCGATATCCGATTTCCTTCAAGTGCGCCACGACCCGGTCGACGAGTCCGTCCAGGAAAAATCGGCCGATCTCCTCAGGTGCAACTTCGATGCGGGCGACGTCGCCATGGTGCCTTACCCGGACCAGGCTGAATCCCAGCGTCTTGAGAAATGCCTCGGCCCGGTCGACCATCGACAGCGCTTCCACGGTCACGGGAGTACCATAGGAAATGCGGGACGACAGGCAGGCCGACGCGGGGCGATCCCAGGTGGGCAGACCCCAGGCTTTTGACAACAGACGAATATCCTCTTTAGTCAGGCCCACCTCCACCATCGGGGCCCGAACTCCCCGGTCCCGTGCTGCCGTCATACCCGGCCGGAAGTCACCCACGTCGTCCGCGATGGCCCCGTAAACCAGAAATTGATACCTTCCTCCATACTTTTCGAGGACTTCATCCAGCTTGTCGGCCAGCGCCGTCTTGCAATGATAGCATCGGTCGGGTTCGTTTTTTACGTAGTCCGGATTCTCCATTTCCCGGGTGTGCACCACTTCCAATGAAATACCGATCCGGTCCGCGAGGGCCTGCGCGTTCTCGAGTTCGCCGGTGGCATAGCTGGCCGAAACCGCCGTCACCGCGAGCGTTTTCGTGCCCAGCACCCTGTGCGCCGCCGCCGCCAGAAACGTGCTGTCCACGCCCCCGGAGAACGCCACGACCACGCTCCCCATCCGCTCGAGGAGTCTCTCGAGCCGGCGCAGTTTTTCTTCGGCCTGCAAAAGCCCTGTCGTTGCGTCCTCACTCATATGTCGTTCCACCGCGACGTCACTGGCCATCCTCCACCCCGCCCGGCATCACCACCGCATCGACCATCCCGTGCAGGACCTTCTTGTCCGGCGGACAGACCGTGGCCTGCACGCCCGACAATACGGGCCGGCCCTCCAGAACGAAGTAATAGGGTTGGATGCGCACCCGGCCTTTGAGGCGCATCATGCGATCCGTCTCGAAATCGTAGTACGACACCGAAAAGCGGGAACCCGTGTGGAACTCCTGCAATATGTGCGGCGATCCCGGAAATTGTGCAAGCGCGGACCTTATGGTGGTCTGCCAGTCCGACTCCGACATATCGTGGCCGACGGCTACGCCGCGGCTTCCCCAGGCCTGGTCCGAGAACCCGGACGGCTTAATCACAAAACGGCGATGTTTCTGTCCAAGCGAGCCAAGGTCCTGCCAGTTTCCAAAATGCCTTCCGTCCACGCTCAATCCTGGAATAACGGCGTGCGGCGGCAGGGGACGGGGGTCCAGAATCCACGTCTTCGGAAAGGTCTGCCTGAGGAACGCCACCCCTTCTTCTCCAAGTTCGCGAAGCCAGAACGAACGCAAGAGGGGATGGTGGAACAGGGCCATCAGCATTTTCTCTTCCAGTTGGGCCTTCAACGGTGGCGTTGTCTTTACCGTTCCCTTTCGAATGGCATATAGAATCAGATCCATCTTCGGTATGTTTTTCAGATCGAACAATTCGAAAAATCGATAGAGCACGTCGATCTGCCGGCGTCCGCCCGCGCCGTTCACGAACAGTCCGGCTTCGCTGAAAATTATCTCATCCGGACGTACGACGTAGGCTTCCAGTCCCGCCCGATTCAGGGCTTCCCCCAGCCAGGTCATTTCGGGTCGGTACCCCGAAGATTCCTCTGAAACCACAATGCCCAGCACCGGCTCTCCAATCCCGGCAACCGAACGCACCATCCCCATAAATCCGTTCACCATGCCATCGGCGCCGCCCACAATGTCGAATCCGAACCGACCATAGCGCTCCGCCAGGCTGGCAGTGAACCCGATACCGCCCGGCACCGAGTCCAGCTCTGAAGCGATCGTTCCCGCGGGGGTCGGGATCAGGTCCGGCCGGATCACCAGGGGCAGATGCTGTTTGAAACGGTTCATCCGGCCGTATCCGATTACGGTATCCGGCTTCCCCCGGTCCAGGTATGCCGCCGCCCACTCGGGCTGGATTTTCCGGATACTCTGGGAATACAGAAGGTTGCAGGCCTTATAGAAATCGTACAGATGGGCGCCCAGGCGTTCCAGATGGTCTATCACCCGCGGCGGCATCCAGAACGGCTCGGGCGAAACCCGCCATGGGCTGTTGGATTTGGGATGCACCGCGCGCTGTACATCCGTATACAGGCCGCCACCGGGCGTCATTCTGTCAATACGGAGGCTGCGCTCCTTCGCGTCGGTCACTTGAATCGTCTCTTCCTCTGCACAGATTCCCATGTCTATCACCCGGCCTGCTCAGGAAGCCCTGCCCCCGCTCCGGCCTTGACGTCGTTTAGGCTTCTTCACTCGCTTCCAAACCAGGGTGGATCCGCCGATCTGCAACCGCCGCCAGGATTCGGGCCTGTCGCCATCCTCCACGTCCTGTTGCCGGGTCGCCGACCCGGCCTGAGGATGATTTCGCGGGCGGTTCCGCAACGCCGCGGACTCGTCTTCCGACAGATGCGCCTGAACGGATGACAGCGTTTCCGAAACAGAAAGACCCTGGCCGTCCGATTCATCCTGCAGATTCAGGCGCGCGGCAGCAGCTTCGTAGACGGCCTTCGCCGCCTCAACACGCGCTTCGAGCAAGCCAAGCGCACGTCTCAGTTTCTCAACCTGGGTGGCAGAGGCATCAATCTCGCGACGTGCGTGTTCGAGCACTTCTTCGTAGAGATCGTCCCGTTCGCCGTTTGCGTCTTCCATAACCTCCACCCACGTATCGTGGTTACCCTGCGAAAAGAGCTTCAGTTATGCATCTGCGGGCAAAGCGACCGGTATCGCGTTCAATGCCCGCTATTGCCTGCAAGCGCAAGCTTCATACTCTTTCTGTATCGTTCCGGGTCTCTGAGAATCCGGACGGCCTCGTGAAACTGCTCGTCGCCCTTCAGCCGCGCCAGAATGCGCCCCTTCCTGCCCCAGACCCGGTTTCCCAGTTCCCTTCCGATTTCCAGGCGGATAAACGGTTCCGCCTTTTCAAACTCCGCCTCCCGCTCCGATTCAACAAGGTTCCGCAGGATTTCCAATGCCTGGTCCGCGTCCGCGTCCAGGCCTGCGGCTTCCAGCGCCTTGTTCAGATTCTCCAGTTCGTTCTGGGCCGGCGTGCGATAGCGCCTGAAATTGCCAAGTTTCGACGAGTCCGCGAGAAATGCCCGGAACGCGGCGATCTCCTTTTCCCCCACCTCATAGTCCTCGGGATTCCGCGGAAATGGGGTCCGCGCGGCATATTCTACGGCAAAGTCGAAAAACAGCCCTGCCCTGTACATTTCGAGTATCAGCCTCGGTCTGCGCTCAGGCTTCACCACCACGTCGGGCGTGATACCGCCTCCGCCGTAGACCGTGCGCCCGCCTGCAGTCTTGAATACCTTTGCCGAGTCCGAGACTTCGTCAGCGACACGGTCCTCTCTCAACGCCATACCCAACATCTGCCCCAACTCCGTCTCGAACAACTGCTCTGCCTGCTTTGTGGATTCCAGATCGAACTGTTCGAAAAGCCGCGTGATCGCGTCCTCCCGACTCTCTTCCCCCGCAATCGTTGCAACCGTTTGATACAGAGGCACCTGCGAGTCCCCAACATTCAACGCCAGATTGCCCAGCCGTCCGAACCGCCTGTTCTTGTGGATGCTGCGCCCGCTGGGCGTGTAGTAAAGGGCCGTTGTCCACTTCAGCGCTTTTTCGTCGCTGACACGCTGAAAGGATTGAACGGAGCCTTTGCCGAACGTCGGTGTGCCCAGGATCAGCCCCCGGTCCGAGTCCTGAATTGCCCCTGCGACAATCTCCGAGGCGCTGGCGCTGTGGCTGTTGACCAGAACCACGAGCGGGATATCCTTAACCCTGGACGCTTCCGCAGTGCGATACTCCTTATTCTGGGAATCCACGCGGCCCCGCGTGGTGACAACCAGCAGATCCGGCCCCAGAAACACGTCCGCGACGGCGACGGCCTGCGCCAGCAGCCCGCCCGGATTCCCCCGTAAGTCCAGGATAATTCCCCTCGCGTTCTTCGCTTTAAGCTCATCCACGGCGGCTTTCAGCTCAACGGGCGTGGATTCCGAAAACCGGCTGCCGATCAGACCGGACATGGCAATGTAACCGATGCCTTCTTCGATCCCGTCGATGCTCGCCACGCTTTTCACACGAATACGCGCCCGGATAATCTCCTGGTCGAACGGTTGCGACCGGCCCGGTCGTTCGATTGTGATCACGACCCGATTGCCAGGGTTCCCGCGCAACACGTCCACAACCTCCTCCAATTTCCGGTTGAGCGTGGGGTCTCCGTCCACTTTCACGATCCGGTCGCCGACCACAAGCCCGGAAGTGTCGGCAGGCGTACCTTCGATCACACTCAGAACGACGGGCACCTCCACGCCATTCCGCTTCATCGTGCTGATCGTGATGCCCAAACCGCCGAATTTACCCTGGGTATCGATCATAAGATCATCCAGGCCGCGCCGGTTGAGCATCTGCGTATACGGGTCGAGTTCGTCCAGCATGCCTTCGATGGCTGAAGTCGTGAGCGAGTCGGATGCCAGTGGCTTATAGTAACTTGTGGTCAACAGTTTCAGCGTTTCGATGTATTCGTCTATGCTGTTTCCCACGGCGGCGTACCCGTCTTCCCCGTTGACGAGCCGCGAGTCCAGAACCAGGCAGGTTCCCAGGAGGCCGATGAGTGCCGTTCCAACCCATATCCGTCTGCGTTTCCGTCCGCTCATATTGCGCCTCCGCATTGTCTGGTCTCGCCTTTCCACGCTGTCACGGTTCCCGTCCCGGCAATCTCTCGCCATTTTTCCGGCAGCCAACACCGGCGACCGTCCACGCCCCGGGTATTCCGTGAATCAACCGTTTGGCCGAACCGCGCCCGCCAGCCGTTCCCGAACTTCACTGTAGATCCGGCACGCCAGGTCCTCGACGGGAAGCCGGCCGTCAACCCTGAGAACCCGTTCCGGCTCCGCCTGCCAGATCCATTGGTACCCCTTCCTTACACGATCGAAGAACGCGTCGCCGGCGGCTTCGAGCCTGTCGGCATCTTCAGGTATCCATCGCTGTTTCACGGTTTCGAGGTCCACGTCGATCAAAACGGTCAGGTCCGGTCTCAAACCCCCGGTTGCCACCTCCTGAACCGCCTGAACACGATCCAGGTCCAGCCCGCGCCCATGGCCCTGGTAGACGACGGTGGAATCGAAAAAGCGGTCCGACACCACCACTTTTCCCTGCAAAAGCGCCGGTCGGATCACCGTATTGACGTGTTGTGCCCGATCAGCCGCGAATAACAGCATCTCCGCGGAGGGGTCCACTTCCGATCGACGCTCCAGCAGAAGACCGCGAACCTTCCGGCCCAGCCCGGTCCCGCCCGGCTCCCGGGTGAACACTACGGATCGCCCCGCCGCACGAAGCCGTTCGGCCAGCCGTTCGGCCTGCGTGGTTTTCCCGCTCCTGTCGATGCCTTCAAAGGTGATAAACAGTCCGGCCACGCCGATCCACACTCCCGTGCCGCGCGCGGGTGGCGCCGTTAACAGTCCGTTGACAAAGTCGCAACGCAGTATTTGCAGCCCGGATGGACGCTTTCAACGGGCTGTTAACCCAGCAACTGCGTCAGGATCGCCTTCTGGGCGTGCATCCTGTTTTCCGCCTGGTCCACCGCCACGCATCTTTGGCTCGCCATCACTTCCGCAGTCAACTCGTACCCTTTGTGCGCGGGCAGACAATGCATGACCAGCGCTCCTGTCTTGTCCAGCAGGTCCATATTGATCTGAAACGGGGCAAAGGCTTCAACGCGTCGCTTCTTTTCCGCTTCATACGCCGGATCTTCGAAAAATTCCATGTCGATCCAGGTATCCGTATAGAGAAAATCCGCCACGGCCACGGCCGCCTCCAGGTCAAGGGTCTCCTGGAAAAGACCGGTCTTTCTTGCCTGATCGGTGAGGTCTTCGTCTTCGGAGGGTCTGTTTACTTCGGGCGTCACCGTTGTGATTCGCACGCCCGCTTTGGTACATCCGGCGATCAATGAATTGCACACGTTGTTTCGAATGCCCACGTAGACCAGGTGGGCGCCCTCCAGTTTTCCGCGGATCTCACGAACCGTCATCAGATCGCCAAGCGCCTGGCACGGATGGTACCGGTTGCAGCACCCGTTAATGACGGGAACCTCTGCCCCGGCCGCAAGTTCCAGCAGGTCGGCATGATTCAGCATACGAGCCATAATGACGTCCGAATACCGGGAAAGCACCTGGGCTTCGTCCCTGAGGTCCGCCAACTGGAAATTGGTGGCGCGCCAATCCAGATTCATGGCGTACCCGCCCAGCTGGTTCATCCCCGTCTCGAACGAACAACGGGTCCGCGTCGATGGCTTCTGAAACAGCATCGCCAGCGTCCGGCCCCGCAATGATCCCGAAAACCGTTTCGGGTCTGCCTTCATCAACAGGCCCGCCTCGACCGTTTCCAGGATTTCCTCAGCCGACCATGTCTTGAGCGTAATCAAATCCATGGGCGAACCACGTTCCTCCTCACCCGGGCGAGCATCCGACGGACGGCCGCGGGTCGGTTCAAACCAGTTGGAGGGTCCCGCATTATTGCAACTGTTTCTCTACTTCGGCCAACAGCAGGCGTTTCGCCTCTTCAACGGGCTTTTCGATCCTGCACCCCGAGGCACGCTTGTGCCCGCCGCCGCCGAACGCGACGGCGATTCGATTCACATCCACCTCGCCCCGGGAACGCAGGCTCACACGGAACCGTCCCTGTGCCTCTTCCTTCAGAACCAGCGCCACCTGAACGCCGTCTATTGCCATGGCGTGATCCACCACGGGGTCCGGATCACCGCCCTTGAGGTACGTCCCGTGGTCCACCACAACGGTATTCACACGNNCCCAGCGCGGCCGCCAGCGTCACCATGGTTTCAAGGCTTTCCCGGGCGAACAGCGCGTCGGCGATCGCTTCCGGGTCCGCGCCGAAATCCACCAATTCGCTGCATACCTTCAGCGCGCGTGCCGGATGCGAGACCCTGAATAGCTTGGTATCGGATGCGATGCCAGCGTAAATCTGGGTGGCGGCCGCCGGTTTGATCTCCGTTTCCGCCGCCAGAAGCAGCCTGTAAACCAGCTCGCTGGCGGAACTGGCCTCGCTGTCGACGATGCGGACGTCGCCTTCCGGCTCCCGCACCGCGTGATGATCCACAATCATCGTGCCGGCGTGGTCTCCGAGCAGGCGCCGCACGTCGCCCACCCGCTGCGGGTCGAGCGTGGGCGTGTCCACAAATACCGCCCTGTTGAAGGGCGGTGGATCCACAAGAGACCTGTACAACTCAATATGCTCAAATCCCGGTAGAAAAGCAAACTTCGGATTCAAAGTCTCGTCGCTGACAACGATCCGGCAAACCCGCTTTTTCTGGACGAGCATCTCCCTCAGCGCCAGGAGACCCCCAATCCCGTCGCAGTCTGCATTGACATGGGTTGCAAGCAGGTACGGTTCATCAGGCTCGAAAAATGATATGGCAGCGGTATAATCCATCGTCAGGTTTCGTATCCGTCCTGTCGAATCACAATGTCCCGATTATGGGCTCCCGGAAAGCCACAGCGCCGGATTTATGGGCTCCTCACCCCGCATGATCTGAAAGTGGAGTTGTGGAATCCCGTCAATCCGACCCGTACTGCCCACCGTTCCGAGTACGGCCGCCTGGATCACCGGCTGTTTCGGCACTACGTGCACCTCGGAAAGATGTCCGTAGAGCGTATAATACCCGCCCGGATGGCGCATCAACACAAACTGGCCGTACCCCGGATACCAGTCCACGAGCACGACCGTGCCTGGCGCGACCGCCCGGACCTCGATTCCGGCAGGTGCTGCGATATTGATGCCTCGATTGAACGTCCACGTCTTCAGGTCAGGATCCTGATGTCGACCGAAGTGTACAACCACGCCACCGGGCGCCGGCCGGGGCAGTCTCCCGCGGTGGGATGAAAAGTCGAATGGCGGCAATGCGGTATGCTGACGCCCGTCACGAGTCTCCTGGATGATCCGCCCGATCCGCTCACTGGACGCGGCCATGGCCGCCTGTGTTTTTCGAACCGCCTCCGCACGGGCGTCGGCGTCCCGACGAAGCCGCCTGAGTTCAGCCTCCCGCCGTCTGACGCGAACGGCCAGCCGGTCCTCGGTTCTGCGTTTAACGCTCAGCAGGGCCTTCTGCCGTTCGTGCCGCACGGCCTGCAATCTGAGTACGCCGGAAACCCGCTTTCTATCCTGCTGAATCGCTTCAAAGTCCCTGCGGTCCTGAGCCGCAACCCTGGAGAGATAACGAAGACGTCTGAACGCTTCAGTAAACGAACCCGCCGAAAAAAGGATCCGCAGCGTACCCCGCCTGCCGAGTTTGTACATCTCCCGCATACGGCGGGAGAGTTCCAGCTCACGCACCTTCCTCCGTGCGTCAACACGGACCAGTTCCCGCTGCGCGGTGCCGAGTCGCTTCGCCAGATTTCCCTGCCGGCGCGTTAATCCGCGCAACTCGCCCCGGATTCGGACGATATCCCTTTCCTTTCGCTCGAGATCCTGAGAAACCGCTTTCTGCCGGGACTTCGCCTGTTTCAGTTGCTCACGGTCGGCTTCCAGCCTGGCCTTCAAGCTGTCGAGTGCCGCGCGCTCCGCGGCCAACGCTTCCTGCAGGTCGGTCTGTCCTGCCAACGGCGACGCGATTGCCAGAATCATCAGTACCGGAACGAGGATCCGCATACGCTTCGCTTCCATCCTCAGCATCGTTCCCACTCCGGCCGGTACTGTCATGGCCGGCCTACGCCAGCGCCCGCAGTACGCGGTTCAACGATACCCAGCTACCCAGAATGCCCAACAGAACCCCCAGTCCGATCAATCCAGGATAGACCAGCGCAACCCGCGTCTCACCGGGAATCCATGCCGCCCACCACTGCGAACCGCCCCACAGCGCCAGCACGGCCAGTATCCCACCGGCGCATCCCAGAACGGCGCCGCCCATCAACACGGTCAGGCGGATGAAACCGGCGGTGGCCCCAACCATGCGCATCACTTCAATAGCATCCCGCTGGGCGAGCACCAGCAGCTTGGCGGTGTTGCCAACGGCAAATGTGCACGCCAGGCAAAGCACCACACCCAGGGAAACCCCTATCCAGGTTACCGCCTCCCGCGCGCGGTCCAGAGAGGTCAGCCAGGCTTCGCCCGCATCCACGCTTTCGACTCCCTTCCGGCCGGCTGCGGCTTCGGCGACCGCGCGCGCGTTATTCACCATACCCTCCCCCGCCCGCAATACAACGCGGACAGACGCCGGCAGCGGATTCCGCGATACGGCACTCAGAAGTCCGTCGCCGAACATGGACCTGAATTCCTCGGCTGCCGCCACTTTGTCTACGTAGCGGACCGAGGCCACCCCCGGCATCGCTTCCAATTCCCGCGCCAGGTGAAGCGCCTGCGTTCGCCTGAGGCCGTCGTCCAGATACACGTCCACCTCAATTCTTCCCTGCAAGGACTCGAAAATCGCAAGCCCGCCGCCAACCAGAAGCACGAATATCCCCAGGACCATCAGCGAAACTGCTGTTGTTACGCCCGAGACAACTCCCGCCATCCCTGTTCGCCTCAACCCCCTCATTGCCTCCCTGAACGCCATCAGAAGCGCCATATTGCCCCCTGACAGCCCGTTGAAGAAGCCCATCCGGGCTGCGGCCGGCTCAACCCGACAATCTCAAATTACCGGAATCCGCATCAGGACCGTTTTTGCCCTCCCGGCTTGCCCCGCACGCAATCCGCCCATCCTCCAGCCGAAGCACCCTTTGGCGCCGCCGCGACACCAGGGCTTCGTTATGCGTTGCCGCCAGTACCGTGGTTCCTCGCGCCTGGACGTTGGCAAGAATTCGCATGACGAGGTCCGTCGTTTCCGGATCCAGGTTGGCCGTGGGTTCGTCCGCCAGAAGGACAAACGGATCGTTTGCCAGTGCGCGGGCAATCGCCAGTTGTTGCTGTTCGCCGCCTGACAATGCGCCGGGACGGACGGAACGTCTGTGCATCAGCTCAACGTCGGCCAGCAGCGCGTGGGTGCGCCGCCTGACGACCGAGCGCGGCGTGCCCGTAACCTCCATGGCAAATGCCACGTTCTCGTAGACAGTCCGGTCCTGCAACAGACGGTGATTCTGGAAGACCATACTCACACTTCGCCGCAACGCCGGGATATCACGGTCCCGAATCGTCTCCGAGTTGAAGTCCCCCACCATAACCACGCCCGAGGTTGGCCGCCGTTCGAAGAGAATCAGTTGCAGGACCGTACTCTTCCCGGCCCCGGTCGGCCCAAGCAGGAAGGCGAATTCACCCCGTTCGATTTCGAAATCCACGTTTGCCAGGATACGGCGTCCCTGCTGCTCCACGCCAACCTGCCGAAGCGTAATCACGAAACCTCCTGCCAGGGGAATTTCCTATAGTAGCGTATTGCGGACACTGATGCGTCATGCCGCGGTTCCGACGTTCAATTTGTCGATACTGCCGGCCAACCGGGTGCCGGCTCGACGGTATCTGTCCGCTTGCCGCATCCGGTCACGTCCCCGGAACCCCTTGTCACGCGCCTCATCGCGTTTCAGGCGCCGGCTTTGCGCAGTACGAAATGCACCCGGTCCGAATCTCTGTCGGGCCCGCAAAAACCAAATCCGTCGTAGGTCCCTTCCAGCGTAAACGGCGACTGATCCAGTGCGGCCAAAATGTCCGACAGTGCATATATCCGCTGCCGATGTTCCTCTTCCACGGATTCGTCCGTCTGCTTGAACCGGATGTCGAATCGATTGAACTGGATTCCATTCCTGTAGAAACTCTCCCGGACGTACGTGAATCCGTCGCCGCTGTCCTTATCCGTCAGCCTGCGAAAATATCGCAGCGAGTTCGTTTCGGTACAGATGTCGAATACGAATATGCCGTTCGGCAGCAGAATCCTGTGGACCTCTCTCAGCGCCAGGGCGACGTCTTCGATTGTCATGAGGTAATTCATGCTGTCGTACAGGCACAGCGCCGCTTCGAAACGTGGAAGACCCGACAGGTCCTGCAGGTTTCTGTGGAAATATTCGACATTCTGCCCGGCTTTTCGGGTCTTCTCAATAGCCACGTTCAGCATTTCGCGGCAACCGTCCGCACCGGAGGCACGGTAGTGCCGCTTTCGCAGTTCCAACGCCAGGCTGCCCGTTCCGCATGCCAGGTCGAGCACCCTTGACGGCGCCAGGTTATGCCTTGCGAACACGGCCTCGATGTAGTCCGCCCACTGCACATAGTCCACGTGCCGCATCACATGATCATAGATCTCCGCAAGCCGTGTGTACGGTTGCGCCCTTTGTTTTTCTTTCTTTCGTCCGAACATAAATCCAATATAAACAGGTCGAAGCGAAAGGGCAAACGACACGTCCACGTTTTTGCGACTTGGGGTGCACACATAAAAAAGTCCCGCCCCGCAGGGCCGGACACGACGCTTTGACGTCCTGGCAATGGGTGTGTTTAGAAATCCGTAACCTCGCGCGCTTCGTCACGAAGCACTTCGTAATACGTTCTGGCCTCCGCCCTGGAGACGTTCCCGGCGGGCAGCTTGAGTATTTCCAGCTCCAGGTATCGATCCAGAAAGGAAATGCTCACCCGCCTGCCCGGCCCTACGGACTGACCCGCCTTCGCCCGCCGTCCGTCGAGCATTACAATCCCGTTCTCGCAGGCGCGTTTTGCCTCGGAACGCCGCCGTGTCAAACAACATCGCTTCAGGTATAGATCGAGCCGCATATCGCATTAAACGCGCGTTGGCGAGACCTGGTTGAGGCGCATCGCGCTGCCGGGCCGGGCGTCGTTACGGCTGCGGCCCGCCTCCATATCCCAGATCGTAAGGTCGAACTTCCACGTACAGACGCGCCCGTGTTTCCGAGAGTACTGCTTCAAACCGCTCTTGCAGGCGGACCTGTTGTATGATTTCCCTCACGCCGTCCTGGTCGTCATTCACTTTGACGACATGCCATCCGTACTCCGTCTGTATCGGCGCGCTCACCTCGCCCATGCGCATGGTCTTCAGGACATCCGAGAATTCGGACGGCAGGTTTTCCTGCGTGAACGGCCCGGGAAGCCGCCCGCCCTTTTTTGCGGTCTCCTCGTGCGCGGAATGTTCTCGAGCCAGTTCCGCGAAATCCTCTCCCGCCTGAGCCTTCTTCGCCAGATCCAACGCTTTGTCGTAGGCCGTTTTCACGTCCCGCGTGGAGGGCTGCAGCGGTATGAGAATGTGGCGCGCCCGTACCTGGTCCCCCAACACCGCTTCCACCTTGATGATGTGGTAACCGAACTTTGTCCTGACCGGCGCGCTGATCTCCCCCGGCCGCAGCGTGAAGGCCGCCTCCTCAAATGCCGGGACCATGCGACCGCGAGGGAAATAACCCAGGTCGCCCCCGTCCTCCCGGCTTCCCGCGTCGCTGGAATACTGCTGGGCCAGGGCGGCGAAATCTTCGCCCTTCTTCAAGCGGTCAATGATCGCGTTCGCCTGAGCCCTGACTTCCGCGGCCCGGTCGTCAGAAGCTTCGATCGCCACCAGGAGATGACTGATACTCAACAATGGCGGCAGTTCGTCCTTGTAGCGCGCCTTATAGTCCTGAACGTCCTTGAACGAGACTTCAACCTGCTGGTTCAGGCTTGTGTACATCCGCTGTCGCAGGAAATCTTTCCGAAATTCCTGCCGGTACTGTTCACGAAGGTCCCTTTCCGTTACGCCCCCTTCGGCAAGCTGACCGGCAAACGCCTCTTCGCCATGTTCCGCCTTGAGCTCCCGGACACGGGAACGTACCGCACGTTCGATAATTTCCTCGTCCACCTCGATGCTGTCCTGTTCCGCCCTGGCCAGAAGGAGCTTTTCCTGGATCATGTTCCCCAGTATAACCTCGAACAATTCGCTGACCCTGTCCGGCGTGAGGTCTTCCCGGCTGAGCCCTTGCCGCATGGCAACCAGCGCCATGCTGGACATCACGTCGGAACGCAAGACGATCTGATCGTCAACCACCGCCACGATCTGGTCGAGCAACTGCGGTTTTGCCGCGGCATTCGTCGTGCAGATCAACGCCACACACGCCGCCAAAGCAACCCACGCGCCTCCCGGATGATTTCCTGCCATAGTGTTCCGTCTCCGATTGCGAAATACGTCCCCCACGGCCTTCGCGGGGCGGCCGTCTATCCGTCCCGCCGCTCCTACATGTGACTGCCGGGGCGTCGTCTGGTTCCGAATGTTCCGTCCCGGAATTCTGCCGGGAATATATCCGTTCAGACGAGGCTCTGCAACACCTTTTTGGCACTTGCAAGGCGTTCCCCGGGGCCCGCGCCCTCCAGTTCCGCCTCGATCAGCGCCTGCTCGCCCAGGGAAAACTGAAGCGGGACCGGCGCAGCCGCTATCCAGGCTTCCACCTGTTTCCTCGTCAGCATCCTGTCTCTGGGAAACACGACCGCCAGCGTCCGTCCCGTGCGCACCGTGTGCGCGCGAATCTGCCTCGCCAGTATCCGTACGGATACGGTATCCAGCAGCGCCGCGGCGGGGCCGGGCAGAGTACCGAAGCGATCCGCCATTTCCTCCTCCAGCGCCAGGACCTCAACCGTCTGCCGGCAGTCGCCGAGGCGCTGGTAGAACTGCATCTTCAGATCTTCGTCCGAAATATAGGTATCCGGAATATAGGCGGAAACGGCCACCTGCACCTCCGGCTCGGCCGCGGGCTCGGTCTCGCTGCCGTGAATCTGGGCGATCGCCTCATCCAGCAGCCGGCAGTAGAGTTCGAAGCCGACGGCCGTAATATGCCCATGTTGTTGCGCGCCCAGCAGATTGCCTGTTCCCCGGATCTCCATGTCCCGCATTGAAATATTGAATCCCGAGCCGAGATCCGAGAATTCCTCGATGGCGCGCAGGCGACGAACGGCCGACTTCTTGAGCGATTTCCACGAAGGAATCAGAAGATACGCGAACGCCTGCCGCGCGGATCGGCCCACGCGACCGCGAAGCTGGTAGAGTTGCGCGAGCCCCATACGGTCCGCGCGGTTCACAATCAGCGTATTCACACTGGGGATATCCAACCCCGACTCGATAATCATCGTGGAAATCAGGCAGTCGTATCTGGCGTCCAGAAAATCCATCATCACCTTTTCGAGTTGTCTTTCCGGCATCTGACCATGGGCCACTCCGAACCGCACCTGAGGGACGAGTTGCTCAAGGAAATTCACGATGGCCGGCATCGACTGCACCCTGTTGTGGACAAAATACACCTGCCCCCCCCGGTCCACCTCCCGCAGAATGGCTTCCGCGACCCGCTCCTCGTCAAACGGCAGAACTTCGGTCGTAATCGGCAGCCGGTCCCTGGGGGGAGTACGGATGATGGACATATCCCTGGCGCCCGTCAGGGACATGTGAAGCGTCCTTGGAATCGGCGTTGCCGTCAGCGTCAGTACGTCCACCTGCCGCCGAATCTGCTTGAGCCGCTCCTTGTGGCGCACGCCGAACCGGTGCTCTTCATCGATCACGAGCAATCCCAGATCCCGAAACAGGACGTCCTGCGACAGCATGCGGTGCGTGCCAACCGCAACGTCCACCCGACCGGCGGCGAGGCCGTCCAGCGCCGCCCGCAACTCTCGGGGCGTTCGGAACCGGCTCAACACGTCGACCGTAACCGGAAGGCCGTCCAAACGCTCCTTGAACGTGCGATAGTGCTGCTGCGCGAGAATGGTGGTTGGCGCCAGAACCGCAACCTGCTTTCCATCGGCCACGGCCTTGAAGGCCGCCCTTACCGCCACTTCAGTCTTCCCGTATCCTACGTCGCCGCATACCAGCCTATCCATCGGCGCCGATTGTTCCATGTCCTTTTTTACTTCCTGAATCGTCCGGAGTTGGTCCCGTGTCTCCTGGAACGGAAACGAGGCTTCCAGGGCTTGCTGGAGCGCCGTGTCATCCGCAAACTCGATTCCGGGCGTTGCCTTTCGCTCCGCGTAAAGGGAAAGCAGCTCGGCCGCCATCTTGAAGATCTCCTTCCTGGCCTTTTCCTTTACCCGTTCCCAGGCTACAGTACCCAGCTTGCTCAATGCCGGAGCGACTCCGTCCTGTCCGGCGTATTTTTGTACCCGGTCCATCTGGTCCACCGGTACGAAAACCCGGTCGCCGCCTCGATAATACATCGTGAGACAGTCCTGCCGGACGCCGTCGACCGCAAGATGTTCGATTCCCTCGTACCGGCCGATGCCGTGGTCCACGTGTACAACGAAATCACCGGCCCGAAGGCTTGAAATGCTGCGTATTGGCGTGGCGTCCTTGAATCGCCTGTAACGCCGCCGCCGCCGCGCGACGGTATAGATTTCGTGGTCGTTCAGCACCGCCACCCGCGCCGTCGAAGACGTATACGTAAAACCGCTGTGCAGGGTGCCCACGTGTGTTGTCAACAGGCTCTCTTCGTCTTCGAGCAGTTCTTCGAACCGCGCTTTCTGACCCTGGCTCTCGCACAACAGAACCACCTCGTAATCCGCCTGCCAGTGTCGCCTCAGGTCCTCCTTCAGTGTTTCCAGATGACCCTCATATCGCCTGCCGCCAATGCCGGAAAAGTGGACGCCGTCCTCCGACGGTCCGCCCAGCGGCCAGTTCAGGACCCGGCGAACTCCGGCCAGCCGCTTCAGAACGGCCTCCGGATGACAGGCGACGGAACGCGACGGAAGCGGCTCCGGCTCTCCGCGTCTCATCTTCTGTCGGCGCGCCGCCACCTCCACCCGAGCCCAGGCGTCGGCCGCAGCCGTTTCAACGGCCGCGGGGTCGTCCACGACGACATAGCCTTCAGAAACGTGGTCCAGCAGGTTGGTGTTGTCCCTGTACAATACGCCCAGGTAATGCTCGAGCCCGTCGAATGCGCCCTGGCTCTCCATCAACTCACGCAGCCCTTCAAGGCTCATGCCAAGCTGCTGTTCCGCTTCGGCCAGATGTGTCTCGAACACGTCCGACAGTGTCTCTGCCAGGACTGCCTCGCGGCACGGCAGCACCCGCACGTTTTCGCGTCCGGCCACCGACCGCTGGGTACCCAGATCGAACGTTCGAATCGATTCCACCTCATCGCCGAAAAACTCGATACGGACCGGATGCGTGCTGCCAAATGAGCAGACGTCCAGGATTCCGCCCCTCACGCTGAACTGTCCCACCCCACCCACCAGGGTCACGCGCTCATAGCCGATCTCCACCAGGTGTTCCGCCAGTCTGTCGGGCGCGACTTCCTCGCCTACCCCTATCTCCTGAACCGCCAGATCAAACAGGTCGGGCGGCAGGGTATGGCCCATCAGGGCCTCCACCGGAGCAACCACAACCCCGTCACCCGCCCCATTCAACTGATCCAGCGCCTCCAGCCGAAGTCCCATCACGTCGAGATGAGGCGACCGGTGGTCGTACGGGGACCCACCCCAGGACGGGAATATTCCGACGCGCGCCGAACCCAGCACGCGTTCGAGGTCGTCTCGCACCGCTTCCGCCCGGTTCTCCGATGCGCATACCACCAATACCGGGCCTGGCGTGGTTTCCTCAACACAGGCGATGCCGAACGCAGTCAGTGAACCCGGGAGTCCGCGAACGGGAATTTCGGCCGTTCGTGCGGCGACGAGACGCGCCAGTTCCTCAAACGGCCGGGACTTCACCATCCTGTTGTATATCTGCCTGATCGACATTCAAGTTCCCCAGAACCCCGATGGCCGTCACGATTCCGTACGCGCCGCCGAGTTGCCGTTTTATTCGAATCGGGGCGAACGCCAAAAGGCCCGACCCTGCATTGAGTCGGGCATTATCATTACGTACACAAAAAACCACCCTTCCCGATTGGAAGTTGGTTTAAATTCCTGGTGAGTCCCGAACACGAGCGAAAAAGTGACGGTTATGAGGCGCGAGGGGCACGCAACGCCGACGGGAGAATCCGCCTATGAGAGGCGCGCGAGCGTAGCCTCGACCTCGTAAGACGGGTGGGTTTAACCAACGCCGACCGGCGCTTTTGCAGCCGCGCGAAGACCGCTGGGGAATTTAAAACAGCTTCTAAGGGAAAATGGTGGGCATCCGCAATCCCGCGATACTTCGGGACGCGGTGTGGAAGGTCCTGGGAGACCAATTTATGGCGGGGTAGACGGGACTCGAACCCGCGACCTCAGGCTTGACAGGCCTGCACTCTCACCAATGCTGAGCTACTACCCCGCATCGTTGGAACAAGCACGCTCGCAATTCCCGAATTTTGCGGGCGTAAAGATAACACAGCCCCCTGATGCTGTCAAGCCTTTTCAGGCAAATGGCACGCCGGCCCGCGCTTCGTCGGGTGCCCCCTTGCCTCCGGCCGCCCTTTGTCTTATATTGGTCCGTTGCCTGAATTCCGTCCTGATCCCGGGCGCGATTCCGCGGTGGAATCGAGCTTCGGGCATACAGATCAACGCACGATGAGGAGCATGGATCCCACCATGGCCAACCACCGTCCCATGGGCATCGGTCTCATCGGCATGGGTGTCGTCGGCGCAGGCGTCGTTCGCATTCTCAAACAACGTGCAGAATATTTCAGCTCTATTCGCGGCGTGGCGTTCGACTTGAGGCGGATCGCCGTGAAAGATATCTCCAAAGCGCGCGAACGTGATCTGCCCGTTGAGATCCTCACCGACAGCGCCGACGAGGTCGTTGACGATCCCGACATCCGGATCGTGGTGGAAGTGATGGGAGGGCTGGACCCTGCCGCGAAACTCAGCCTGAAAGCGCTCGAGAACGGCAAAGACCTGGCAACCGCCAACAAGGCCCTGTTGGCCGAACACGGCAACGAACTCTTCAGCGCCGCTGCGCGCAATGGCGCAAACATCGGCTATGAAGCCAGTGTTTGCGGCGGCATCCCTGTTATCCGGTCACTGACGGATGGCCTGGCCGCGAACCGGATTCAGTCCATTTACGGGATTCTTAACGGTACCACCAACTACATCCTTACCCGGATGGCGGATGACGGCGGAGATTTTCAAGCCATGCTCCGCAAGGCCCAGGAGAAGGGGTTTGCCGAAGCGGACCCTGCAATGGATATCGACGGCACGGACGTCGCCCAGAAACTCGCGCTTCTGTGCCGCATCGCCTTCCGCGTGAGCCTGGATCCCTCGCACATCCTCAAAGAGGGCATCTCGCACGTTTCTCCCCTGGATATCGACTTCGCCAGGGAACTCGGATATACCATAAAGCTCCTGGCCATCGCGAAAGCGATTCATGGCCGGATCGAAGCACGCGTCCACCCCGTACTGGTGCCTTCCGGGGCGCTGCTGGCAAATATCAAGGACGAATTCAACGCCGTGGAGATCGTGGGGAACGCTGTCGGGCCTCAGGTTTTCTACGGCCGCGGCGCGGGACAGATGCCAACGGCCAGCGCCGTGGTATCCGATCTGCTGGACCTGGCCGAACGCCGTCTGACCGGTCGGTCCGTGGACCGCACGGCCCTCGCCGATCTTCCGCGGGCGGAAGCAATTCCACCCGAAGAGGTCGAAACCAGCTTTTACTGCCGCTTTACCGTATACGATCGGCCCGGCGTACTCGCCCGGATTGCCCGCATCTTTGCCGAGCAGAAAATCAGCATCGCGACCGTAATCCAGCACGGCCGGTCCGAAACCGAGCAGGGAACCGTGCCGCTTATCATGACCACGCACGAGGCTCGAGAAGCCAGCATGCGTACGGCGGTTCAGCAAATCGACCGACTTTCCGTAATCACCGAACCGCCCCAGATCCTTCGCATCGAAGCGCTGTAGTAAAGGCCTTTTTGGAATACGGCCGCAACGCCTATTGTACGTCTCCGTTCGGGCCGGTCTCCGGCGGAAGCCCTTCCGATCCGTCCCCGTTATTCTGCGAAATCACGCGCGCGACGTCGATCACCTCGTCTTCCTCATCGAGATTGATCAGCCGCACGCCCTGAGTATTCCTTCCAATCGAACTGATTTCGTGGATCGGCTGTCTGATCAGGATTCCGTTCAGGGTCAAGATCATCAGTTCATCCTCGTCCTCCACGCCCTTCACCGCCACCACCTTGCCGTTTCGTTCGGTTGTCCTGATGTTGATCACGCCCTTGCCGCCGCGGCGGGTCAGCCGGTAATCCGATACCCCGGTCCGCTTGCCGTATCCCCTGGCAGAGACTGTCAGCAACGTGCTGTCGGCATCCTGCACCACCACCATGCACACCACTTCATCGTCGTCCTCCAGGGAAACGCCTCGCACCCCCCGGGTGCCGCGCCCCATATCGCGCACGTCGTGTTCGTGAAACCGGATGGCCTGACCGTTTCGGGTTGCCAGCACGATTTCCTGTGACCCGTTCGTGATTTCGGCTCCGATCAACCGGTCGTCGTCGAGGATATTCATCGCGATGATACCCGCGCGCCGGGGCCGGCTGAACGCCGGCAGGACCGTCTTCTTGATCAATCCGTTGCGGGTCACCTTCATCAGATAACGCCCGTCCTCAAACGCCCTGACCGGTACGATGGCGGCCACCTTGTGACCCTCGCCGATCTCGATGAGGTTGACCACCGGACGCCCGCGGGAAACACGGCCGCCTTCGGGAATCTCGTGCACCTTCAACCAGTGGCAGTGACCCAGATCCGTCAGAAACAGAATATAGCTGTGGGTGGAAGCGATGAAGAGGTGTTCCACGAAATCCTCGTCCTTGGTCCGCATCCCCGTCACGCCGCGTCCGCCCCTGCGCTGCTGCCGGTAGGCGTCCACCGGTATTCGTTTGATATATCCCTGATGGGATATGGTGATGACCATATCCTCGTCGGCGATCAGGTCTTCGATGTTGAATTCCGAAGCGGACAGGACGATGCTGGATCGCCGTTCGTCCCCGTACTTCGCTTCAACTTCCGACAGTTCCGTCCTTACAATGCCCATTCGCTCCTGCCTGCTGCCCAGGATCGACCTGAGCCGGGCGATCTCCTTGACAAGCGCCCCGTACTCTTCCTCGATCTTGCGGTGTTCAAGTCCCGTCAGCCGCTGGATGGTCATCGTCAATACCGCCTGTGCCTGCCTTTCGGACAGGGACAACCGTTCCATCAGGACCGAACGGGCGGCATCCGGATCGGCTGCCCCCCGGACAATCCGAATGACTGCTTCGATCGCATCCAGCGCAATCCTCAAGCCTTCCAGGATATGCGCGCGGTCTTCCGCCACCTGAAGCTCGTACGCGGTGCGCCGTTCCACCACGTCGTGCCGGTGATCGATATAGTGCTGAAGCAGCTGTTTCAGATTCAACTGCCTGGGCTGCCTGTCCACCAGCGCGATTATATTGGCGCCGAACGTACTTTCCAGCTGTGTATGCTTGTACAGCTGGTTCAGGACCACCTCGCTGTAGGCGTCCTGCTTCAGTTCCACAACAACCCGCATACCCTTGCGGTCGGACTCGTCCCGGATATTCGATATCCCCTCGATCCGCTTCTCCCGAACCAGGTCGGCCATCTTTTCCAGCATCCCGGCTTTTGCTACCATATAAGGGATTTCAGTAATGACGATGTTCTCGCGCCCGTTCTTCAAGGACTCCACGGCAGCGGTCGCCCGCACCCGTATCAACCCGCGGCCGGTACGGTAGGCATCCAGTACGCCGCTCATCCCGTAAATCACGCCGCCCGTAGGAAAGTCAGGTCCCTTGACATACTCCATGAGGTCCAGGACATCCAGATCGGGATTGTCGATTAATGCGACAAGTCCGGCGACCACTTCGCGGACGTTGTGGGGCGGAATCGCCGTTGCCATCGTCACGGCGATTCCCACGGCTCCGTTGCAGAGCATATTCGGAAAGCGCGATGGCAGGACGGCGGGTTCTTCGAGCCTTTCGTCGTAGTTCGGGTTGAAATCCACCGTGTTCTTGTCGAGGTCCTGCAACATCTCGCTGCCCGCGCCGGCCATCCTCGCCTCGGTATACCGCATGGCCGCCGGCGGATACCCGTCGATCGAGCCGAAATTACCCTGCCCGTCCACGAGCGGATAGCGCAGCTTGAAGTCCTGCGCCAGGTTGACCAGCGTGGGATAGACGATTTCCTCGCCGTGTGGGTGGTAGTTTCCGGACGTATGTCCGGCGATGTTGGCGCACTTCCTGTGCTGTCGCGTGGGCCCCAGGCCCAGGTCGTTCATTGCAATGAGGATGCGCCGTTGCGAGGGCTTGAGTCCATCACGCACATCCGGCAACGCACGATTCACCAGCGTGCTCATGGAATAGTCCAGCATCGACTTTTTCAGTTCATCGCCGATGTCCATCGGGACAATCCGCTCCCGAGCGCTCATCATACTTCGTGTCTCCCGTGTTTGTCAGTTCAGCGCCCGACCCGGCAGGTTGCCTGGAGAAGCGCCATACGTGTTCAGCCCGGACCGCTCACGTCCACGTCTGCTTCCAGCGCGTGCGTTTCCACGTATTTCCGTCGCGGCCCGACCTCGTCGCCCATCATCATCGTGAACGACCGCTCGGCCTCCATTACATCGTGCTGGGTGAGGTTCAGCAACGTGCGGGTCTCCGGATTCAACGTGGTCTCCCAGAGTTGCTCAGGGTTCATCTCGCCGAGCCCCTTGTATCGTTGAACCACAACGCCGTTGGCCTCCTCGCCCATGGATTGAAGGATGGCGTCCCGCTCGGACTCGTCGAAGGCATACTCCTGCTTACGGCCTTTCTTTATCAGGAACAGCGGGGGTTGGGCGATATAGACCTTACCGTTGGTAATCATGGGCCGCATGTACCTGAAAAAGAAGGTCAGCAACAGAGATCGGATATGTGACCCGTCCACGTCCGCGTCAGCCATGATGATTACCTTACCGTAACGCAACCTCTCGACGTCGAAGTCGTCGCCGACGCCCGCGCCGAGAGCCAGGATCATGGGTTGCAGTTTCTCGTTGCCCAATACCTTGTCGATACGTGCTTTTTCCACGTTCAACAACTTGCCCCACAGCGGCAATACCGCCTGAAACGCACGGTCCCGCCCCTGGGCGGCCGATCCACCCGCGGAATCTCCCTCCACCAGGTAGATTTCCGTCTCGTCCTTGTCGTTGAGCGTGCAATCCAGAAGCTTCCCGGGCAGTCCTCCGCCTTCGAGCACACTCTTGCGGCGCACGAGCTCACGCGCCTTTCGTGCGGCTTCCCTGGCCCTGGACGCTTCGATCGCTTTCTGCAGGATTTTCTTCGCGACCGCGGGGTTTTCCTCGAAATATGCCGTGAGTTTCTCGCCCACCAGCGATTCGACAATTCCCTTCACTTCGCTATTGCCCAGTTTCGTTTTCGTCTGTCCCTCGAATTGCGGTTCGGGCACCTTGGTGCTGATCACGGCGGTCAGGCCCTCGCGCGCGTCCTCCCCGCTGAGACTGACCTTTTCGTTCTTGAACAGGTTATTCCTGGTGCCGTATGCGTTCAGCGTTCGCGTGAGCGCCGTCCGAAATCCCGTTTCGTGGGTACCGCCTTCCTTGGTGTGGACATTGTTTGCGAAACTGTAGATATTTTCCGCATAGGAATCGTTGTATTCGAAGGCGATTTCCACACCTGTTCCGTCGCGGACACCCTCGAAGTGGACCGGAGGGTGCAGCGACGTCCGGCCTTCGTCCAGGTATGCCACGAATGCGTTGATCCCGCCGTCGAAATGGAACGTTTCCTGAAAATCCACCCTCGCGTCCGTTAACGATATCCTCAGGCCGCTGTTCAGAAACGCCAGTTCGCGCATCCTGTTGACCACGGTTTCAAGGTGGAATTCGATGGATTCGAAAACCGTGCTGTCCGGCATGAACATGGTGGTTGTTCCCGGCTCCTCCCTCCGGCCGATTTCTTCCATCTCGCCCGTGGGAATGCCCCGCTCGTACCGCTGACGAAAGACCCGGCCCCGTCTGTCGGGCAGCGGCGAACAGACTTCCCCCTCGCACCAAGTCGAAAGCGCGTTCATCACCGAAACGCCGACGCCGTGCAGACCGCCCGATACGGCATAGGTCTTCTTGTCGAACTTGCCCCCGGCGTGCAGGACGGTCATGACCACCTCAAGGGCGGGACGGTTTTCCGTGGGATGGAGGTCCACCGGGATACCCCTGCCGTTATCCGCGACAGTAAGGCTTCCGTCGGCGTTTATGGTTACGTCCATGCGGTCGCAATACCCTTCCAGCGCCTCGTCTACGCTGTTGCTCACCACCTCCCAGATGAGATGGTGCAGCCCCTGAGCGCTCGTATCCCCTATATACATCGCGGGGCGTTTCCGAACCGCCTCAAGACCTTTGAGGACCTGAATATTGTCGGCACCGTATTCCGGCTGCGAAACAACCTCGGCCATAGCAACTCCTTAAAAACTGCTTTAAAATCCCCAGCGGTATCCGCGCGGTTGCAAAAGCGCCGGCCGGGAACTCACCGGTAATTTTCAAAAAGCTTCTTTTTGGGATCGTTGTGTATCCCGGCGATCGCCCTGCCAACCTTCTACTATCTGCCGTCCACCTCAATGTTAACGCGCGCGTGCCCGTCGTTCACTTCCCGAAACGTATGGACGTAACGACCTCCCGCCCCAGGGCCTCGTTCAACCTGGCCTGTATGCGGTGCCGTTCGATCGACAGCCGGTGGCGCACGGCGTCGTGTCTGATCCGGATGACAAGTTCGCCCCGGCGAATCTCGGCCGGTCGGGCCATCGTGTCCGGAACACCGGCAAGTTCGTCTATCAGCTCCGGCAAAAGCATCAGCGCACGCTGCTCAAGGAGCTTCGCCCCGATGCCCAGCGCGCGTACGGCCTCCCCCAGGGCCTCTCTGAGTGTAACGATGCCCGCGTCCGTTCGATCGGTCCGGTGCGTCCGGCTTCGGATTTCGTCAATGAACCCCATATCCGGAACAGTCCGTTGATAAAGTCGCGCTGCAGGCGAGGCGCACTATATTGTCACCCGTTGGAATCCGCGGTCCTCGAATTTTACCTCGGGCTCTCGCGCGGCGGTGATGAACACCTGGCCGAATGAAGTGACAAGCTCCATGGCCGCTTCTGAACGGCGCCGGTCCAGTTCCGCGAAGACGTCGTCCATCAGCAGCACGGGGAAACGGCCGGTGTGGGACTCCAGGTACGCGGCCTCCGCAAGTTTCCAGGCCAGCAGAATGCTCTTGAGTTGACCCTTGGATGCGAATTTGTGTGCGCTTCGGCCATCCAGCGTGAAAATCAGGTTGTCCCGGTGCGGGCCGACCAGCGTATAGCCCAGGTCCGCTTCGTCCGCCCGCCTTTGCTTCAGTTCGGACTCCAGGATTTCCTGACCGCGCTCTCGTTCGTCAGCTTTTACGGGCGTTCGGTACGCGGATCCGATCTGTTCCCTGCCCTGCGAAATCTGTCGGTAATATCCATCGATTTCAGGCCGCATCGCATCCAGCGCGTCCAGCCTGTCGCGAATGATCCTCGCCCCGAGTGCCGCCAGTTGAACGTCCCAGGGCGCCAGATTGCGGACATCCCGCCCCCGCTCTTCTTTCAGCAGCCGGTTTCTCTGGGCCAGTACACGACGGTATTGATCCAGATCGGACAGATACGAGGTCTTGCTCTGGGAAACAAGGATGTCCAGGAGACGCCGGCGCTGGGGGGGATCCCGCAAGACCAGGTCTACATCTTCCGGAAAGAACAGAACGGCGTTAAAAGTGCCGACAAGGCTCGCAAGGCGGGGGAGTGGGGTTGTATCCAGAAGCGCTTTTTTTTTGCCGGCGCGCCGATCGAACGCGATTCGGATCGACCTCGGGCGGTCTTCGTAGGCAACACTCGCTTCGATGCTGAAGTATTCCGCCCCCCACCGAACGACGTCCCTGTCTCTTGAGCCGCGACCGGATCTGGCTATGGCAAGAAAGTATATGGCTTCCAGAAGATTCGACTTGCCCGCGCCATTTTCGGCGCAAACCGCGGTCTTCCGGCCCGGAAACTCAAAGTCGACGGCATCGAAATTTCGATAGTTGACAAGCTTGAGCGCCGTAAGGTACAAAACCCCTCGCCCATCAGTCGTTTATCCGAAGCGGCATCAGCAGGCACAGGTAGTCTTCGCCTTCCGGCTGCTCCGCCGGACGGATGATCCCCGCAGCCATAGGCCCGTCCAGCTCGAACAACACCTGCTCGGAGTCGATACGTCTGAGAATATCGAGGAGATAGATCGAATTGTAGCCGACCGCCATTTCATTGCCGCTGTATTCGGCTTCCAGCTCCTCGCGAGCCTCCCCTCCGATTTCCTGGCTCGAGGTCGAGAGAACGACCCGGTCGTTGTTTATTTCCAGACGTACCTGGTGGGTCTGCGCGCTTGAAAGGATCGAGACCCGTCGAACGGCAGGCATGAACTGGCCGTTAGCCACCTTCAATCTGGTGGCATTGTCCTGGGGGATCACCTGCTCGTAATCGACATAGGGCCCTTCGACCAGGCGTGAAAACAGACGTATGGCGCCAGCCGCGCCGGTTTCGGAGCCATTGGCTGCCTGCAGATCGAACACGAGGTGATTCTGACCGAACAGCACCCGGCCCAGGCTGCATCCCGCGGAATCCAGCTTCACCAGATGGTTCAGCGCCCGGGTGGGAACAATTGCTTCGGTTGAGACCTCCTGCTCGTCCGAACGGGAGAGCGTCCTGGAGTATCTGACCAGCCTTGCGCCGTCCGTGGCAACCATGGTCATCCGGCCGCCGCCGACCTTCCAGAAAACGCCGTTCAGGACGGGCCTGGTTTCGTCTCTGGATACGGCAAACGACGTCTTCAGAATCATGTCCCGCAACAACAGACCCTCGCCCGCGGCCTCGGAAGCTTCTTCTCCGCGATTGAAAGCCATCTCCGCGCCTTCGACTTCGGCGGGTAATTCGGGAAAGTCTTCAGCCGGCGCTGCCATGAGCGCATACGATCCTTTCAGCCCTGATTGGCACTGAAGCGTCACGCGACCCGACGATTCGGTGAGAACAACGGGACCCTCCGGCAACTCCCGTACGATTTCGGCGAATTTGCGTGCGGGGACTGTGGTCGATCCCGGTGTTTCGACGGCGCCCTCAAGCATACAGTTGATGGAAATATCGAGATCCGTGGCGGTCAGGCACACTTCCCCGCTCTCGTTGGTTCCCACGAGTATATTCGACAGCACCGGGAGGGCTGTTTTGGAAGGGACGATATCCAGCACCGAATTGATGCCCCATATGAGCATCTCCTGCTCGATAACCAGCTTCATTTTATGTCTCCCGGGAACACGCGCCTCAATGGCGTTGCTCCACCGGATTCCGGTTGATATTCGGAGAATGAAATCGTCGAAAAAACGCGTTGATCGGCCGAATGTTACTATAACGTAATATACTGATTTTTATCGAATTTGTCAACGATCATTGTCTAATTCGAAGCCCACCGGAAAGCCTCTTTTGAAACACCCGTTGCGGCGCTGCGACGAAACGGGTTTCAGCCGCTTCAACACGCCCGCATTGTGCCTCGTGACAGTCACCGTTTTTCCCCTTCGGACAGGAGCGACGCCCCGCGGATTTCCGAGTGGATTCGAGGCGGCTCCCACGCCCCGGGCAGATTTCCCGAACGGCCGAGACAGAGGCGTGTCGCCTTAACAGCCCGTATCCGGAATTCGGACATGGTTTTCCACATTGGGCGTTGTGAATAATTCGCGCCGGTTTAGCCGGAAATCTCGTCTGAATTTCGAATATAACTATCTAATTATCAGTTTGATATGTGAATTATCGTACCATTGACCGCCGCAGCGCGGTTTTGTGGGAAATTGTTCGAAAAACATGTGGAAACGGATCGGCTCGTACTACACGCACGTCGAACACGTGAACAACGTACCGCATATGCACATGTTTTCCAGAACGATCCTACATTCCAGCGATGCGGATTTCCTGCAAGAAACCCGTCGAAATCCATGTTTTCCACTTACCTCACATCCATGTTGTTGTTGTTTTCTGCTAATCATGGATTAAACAAACAATATACGATAGTAACAATGCCACCTGTCTTTTGTGGATGGGTTGGGGCTTTGGATCCTGGTTCGTCATTTTCCGTGCGATGTCGCCCTGCTGTTTTTTCGAATTGCGTCAAAAAAAAATAAAGACCGATTCAAATTCTGAATCGGTCTTCCCGCGGCCCATCGATGGGTCACTCATTCCGCGCGCCAGGCTTTGTCAAAGCGGCCGCGCTTCGCTGACCTTCAACAGGCTCAAGCCGAAGCGAACTGCTGAACCCGGTTCTGGATCTGGCTGACATGAGCCTCGAAATCGGGATCGGATGAAAGCCTAGTGGCGATGTTTTTGCACGCGTGAATAACCGTTGTATGATCCCGATTTCCAAATTCACTCCCGATTGACTTTAGCGGCGCCTGCGTAAGCCTTCTGCAGAGGTACATGCAGATATGTCGTGCAGTTGCGATTTCCTGCCTGCGCGTGGCGCCGGTCAACATATCCACCGAAATGTTGAAGTATCCGGCCGTACGCTTTTGAATCTCCCGGATGCTGATTGGGGGCGAAGTGATGGATTTTACGCGCCCCAGACTCTTTATGGTATCCCTTGCAATTCTGAGCGACACGGGTGCCCGTTTATATACCGAATACGTAATGAGGTGGGTGAGGGCGCCTTCCAGTTCCCGGATGTTCGAATCTATCTGTTCAGCCATGAAACGGGCCACTTCCGGGGGAATCCGGACGCCATGATCCCCGGCTTTCTGATTGATGATCGCCATTCGCGTTTCCAGGTCGGGCCGGTCAATATCCGTAACGAGGCCCCACTGGAATCTTGAAATCAACCTGTCTTCAAATCCTTTCAGGGTTGACGGCGGACGATCGGAACTCAGGACGATCTGTTTGTTCAATTGATACAATGTGTTGAACGTGTGAAGGAGTTCGCGCTGGCAAGCCTCGGTCTTCACATAGAACTGAATGTCGTCAATCAGAAGAACGTCCGCGTTCCGATAGATTTCAATATAGGCGGACGTATCCTTTTTCTGGATGGCTTTCAGATAGTCGGTGAAGAATTTTTCAGCGGATGTGTACACGACGCGCCTGGCCGTGCCATTGCGAACGCAATGATCGGCGATCGCCTGCAGCAGGTGCGTTTTACCCAGGCCCACACCGCTGTAGATGACCAGCGGATTGTAGGATGTCGCGCCGGGCGACTCCGCGACGGATTTCGCCGCCGTAAATGAGAACTGATTGCTCTCACCGACGATGAAGTCTTCGAACCGGTATCGCGGATTCAGGGGAAACACGGCTTCGGAAACGGGTCCCGGAACAACCGGTTTCATTGGAGCCGCAGGCTTTTTCGGGGCGGCGGATCCGTCACTGGTGGAGAAGTCGAGCGGCGCTCCCGGGGAGGCAGGCGCATTTTTCTTGACCGAGATCCTGATCTCTGGCGTCCAGGATGTAATCTCTTCTATTGTCGTCCGGATCAAATCAAGCCAATGCTCCTCCAGCCAGTCTACGAAAAAGGAGGTTGGCACCTCGATGTGGGCGAGTCTGGCGTCTAGGTGCGATGAGGATGTCTGGGCGAACCATGTTCCGTAGGTATCCGCCTCGATTTTCCCCTCGATTTTCCGCAAACACTGGTCCCAGAGGCCGGAATGTGTGTCGAGCATGGAGACAAAACCGCCCATACGTTAGCGCAGCGAATTGAGCCGTCGCTAAGCCGGATTTTTGATTCTAATGAGAGAGGTGGCGGGGAAGTACAGACGAGCCCTGCCGGAAGCCAGAAGATCATCTTTGGAGGGAGTATTGCAGAAGATATTCTGGGGGGGTGGAATTCACGGCAGATGTAGAGGTAAATTCCTTACTAACGGACAATACAAAGTCCTGCCGGTGCAAACCGGTCACATGGAAATTTTAGAAATCAAGTTATGATTTTTAATTACGGGGGAGCTGCCGAAGGAACCGCCTCGACAATCAGGATGGGGCCAAACTAAAGAATAGAATTGCAAAAGTCAAGCCCTTTTTGGCAGATTTTCAGGTTAATTTTGCAAGGACCGTTCCCGTGCATCGGGATACTATAAAATGTGTTTTAAGCTGAATGAATACAATATATAGTAGTGATTTGTATAGACGTAAGGATGCCGCCGAAATCCCTTGACAAAGATTCGCTCCCCATCTATATTCATAACTTCCTACAATTCATTTAGATAGAACGATGACTATTCTTCGCACAACGCACGGACAATTCCAATGAAGCGGACGTTTCAGCCCAGCAACCGGAAACGAAAAAACAAACACGGTTTTCGCCATCGCATGCGAACCCCTGGCGGGCGCCAGATCTTTTCCAGGCGCCGCCGCAAGGGGCGCGTTCGGGTCTCCCTCTAGCATCATGCCCCGGCCGGGCTCCCGTCTGCGCAGTGAGGTCCAACATCTTCGGCGGACGGGATCGGTATTCAGGGGCCGGTGGCTGCACGTCCGCGCATGTCGATCTACAGAAGATCGTATCTTTATCTCCGTGCGCAAGCGTTTTGGGAAGGCGGTTGCGCGAAATCGCGCACGGCGGCGAATTCGCGCTGTCTGCAGGGAAATGGCGCCTCACCGCAGCACGGGTCACTTGGTCATCATATCCGTCGGCGACGGGTCGGCCGCTGCAGGGTTCCGCGACTTGCGCAGTGAGATATTCGCTGCGTTCGGAAAACTGGGTCTGCTCCACGGCTCGGCCATTCCGCCGTTGGGGTTGCTTCCTCGTTGAATCGCCCTCCGCTTTGTCTTCGGATGTGTGTCGCCCCTCTCGTCACACCCCCCGCCAGTGTTCCGAGCCGGAAACAGATTGCCGACAATCGGTCGATGAGTCCGCCTCGATGGCAAAAAGCCGGCACGGGATGACGCTCCGAATGGGCCGTTTTCCAGTCTTCTTCGAGCGGGTCCTCGACAATACAGGTCTGACGGATGGATAAGCGTACAATCTTCGCATTTATATTGATCGGCCTGATCATTATTCTCTATCCCCATTATATGGAATGGATAATGGGCCCCGCAATACCGATCCCGCCACCCGAACCGGTCCCCTCCGAAAGCCGGCGACCGGCGCCGCCTCCACCGCCGGATCAGCCCACCCGCCCGCCGGAAATTATGCCCGAAGTACCAACACCCACATCTGCGGAGCAGCCAGCCAGGTCTTCCCTCCCCGGGGATTTCCCTCCCAGGGACGTCATTGTCGAAACCGATCTTTTTACCGCCACGTTCAGTACTCGCGGCGCGGTGCTGACCCAGCTTGTGCTGAAAGCGTACGACCATCCTGACGGCGGGCAGCTTGATCTGATCGCACCCGGGAGCACCGCGCTGGGCCTTTCTTTAGCCGGTGAGCCGCTCGATGCATTCGAGTTTTCCACTGACACACCGGAACTCACGCTGGTTGGCACAGAGCAGGCCGAACTGATCTTCAGGGGCCAGACGGGAACACGCACGATCGAAAAACGGATCCGGTTCCAGGGCAACCGGTATCGTGCGGACATGGCGGTGGCCGTTTCCGGATTGCTGCCGCAGGAAAAGCTGGGCGTCGCGTGGTCCGGCAGCCTGGCCGATACCGAGAACAATCCGGAAGAGAACGCGGTCTATATGTCGGTGGTCACGCGCGCGGGCGGTGAGGTGGAAACCTGGAACGTGGAGGACATGGGGCCCGACGGGGACCCCCCGCCAGGCGGCCGCATCTCGTGGGTCGGGATTCGGAACAAGTACTTTCTGGTTGCGCTGATTCCCCCGGAAGGCAGCTATAGCCTGAATATGGCCGGCAAAATGCCCGACGTCGCCGAATGGTACGACGTAGAAATCTCCTCGAAAGGCGTCGATCCGGGACAGCGATACGGCGTCTATTTCGGTCCGATTTCCTACGATCGGCTCAGGCAGCAGAATCTGGATCTGTCCGCCAATTATCGGGAGTTGGAGATGGAGGAGTTCATGGAGTATGGTTTTGCCATGTTCCGGCCCATTATCAAGCCCATCACCAATCTGAATCTCAGAGCTTTTCTTGCGCTTCATCCGCTGATCCCCAACTATGGCCTGGTCATCATCGTCTTTTCCGTGCTCATTAAGATCGTGGTGTTTCCGCTCACGCACAAGAGTCTCGAAGCAGCTGCCAAGATGCAGCAGCTTCAGCCCAGGATCGCCGCGATGCGCGAAAAATACCCGGACGACCAACAGAAGGTCAGCCGGGAGACGATGAAGCTCTACAAGGTGGAGGGCGTGAATCCCCTGGGGGGCTGCCTGCCGATGGTCATCCAGATGCCCATCCTCTTTTCGCTGTTCAACGTGTTTCGGGGCGCGATCGAACTCCGACAGTCCGAGTTCGTGTTCTGGATTACGGACCTGTCGCAGCCGGACCGGTTTTTCATCGGCGGGTATGAAATCCACCTGTTGCCGCTTCTTATGGCCGTCTCTACATTTTTGCAGTCAAAAATGACCATGAAAGATCCCAAGCAGGCGATCATGGTCTACATGATGCCAGTTTTCATGATCTGGTTCTTCTGGAGCATGTCCTCCGGTCTGGTGCTCTACTGGACCATGTTCAATGCGCTCACCATTTTGCAGCAGAAAGTCATGGAACGCGTAAAACGCGTGCTCGGCAGCCACTGAGGGTATGTCACAATGCGACCTTCGGACCGCGATACCATTGTCGCAATCGCCACCGGTCACGGCGAGGCAGCGATAGGCATCGTTCGGCTTTCGGGTCCGGAGGCGGTAGGAATTGCCTCCGGTTTTTTTTGCGGATCCCATGAGTTGAACCGGGTTGAGGACCGCCGGCTGACGTACGGCAGATTTGTCGTGGGAGACCAGGATCTTGATGAGGTCATGGTTTCCGTGATGAGGGGTTCCCGGTCGTTCACGGGCGAAGACACGGTCGAATTCAACTGCCACGGAGGCCCTCTCCTTCTGCGGCGCGCAATGGAAGCGCTTGTATCGGCGGGGGCCCGGCAGGCCGAACCGGGCGAGTTCACCCGGAGGGCATTCCTGAATGGCCGAATCGACCTCACCCAGGCGGAAGCGATCGCGGATATGATCACCGCGGGAGCGGACCGGAGTCTTCAGTCCGCATACTTTCAGTTGCGCGGTGGATTGAGGTCCAGGTTCGAGGATCTGGCGGAAGCGATGAAGGATTCGCTGACATTGCTGGAGGCCGGACTGGACTTTTACGAAGACGCGGACGTCGAGCAGGACGCCATACGCCCGTCGCTGGCGCGGGCGGCGGAAGAAATCGAGCGCCTTGTGGTCTCCTACCGGCAAGGTAAAGTAATACGCGACGGCGCCGTCGTCGCGCTGGCGGGCCCCCCCAACGCGGGCAAGTCGAGCCTGCTCAATCGTTTGCTGGAAGAGGACCGGGCGATTGTATCCCCGGTTTCCGGAACCACGCGGGATACGATTGAAGAGTCCATCACCCTGGACGGCATCCGCGTAACGCTGGTCGACACGGCCGGAATAGCAAAGCCGCGTGACGCCATTGAGCGCGAAGGCGCCCGGCGGTCGCGGAAAGCGATAGCCCGGGCCGCGCTTGTGCTTCTCGTGGTCGATGCCTCTGTGCCGGCCGCCGCGGGACTGGAACAAATGGTCGCCGACGTGGATCCTGCCAACGTGGCTCTCGTGAAGAACAAGAATGACCTGGGCCTCCACGCCGATTGGCGGGGCGATCACGCATTTCAGGTTCTCACGGTCTCGGCCCTTACCGGGGAAGGCCTCGACCGCCTGAGGCAGCTCGTCCGAAGGCGCGTCATCACGGAATCCGATCCAGACCGCGGCGTGGTTACGCACGCGCGCCACGCGGAGGCGCTGAGGCGGGCGGGGGACGCGCTTTGCCGGGCAACGGGAGCGCTGGACGAGGGGCTGCCGCGAGAAGTGGTCGCGGTTGACCTGAGGGAGGCTGCGGACGCATTGGCCGAGATTGTCGGCGAGATAACGTCGGACGAGATCCTGGACCGGATATTCAGTACATTTTGTATAGGGAAATAGCCGGAAAGGCCGGGGAGACGGCAGAGGTAAGACGGTAGATGACGTCCTTGCCCGATTGGTTCTTCCTTTATGCCTCCGGCAAGAATTGAAACCGAACGGGGCAATAAAACCGGTGACACGTAAGACGTGAGACGGTAGAGGATAACTTTTGCCGCAGTGTTTCCACACAACCCGTACCTGTTACGCTACCGTTATCGTAACGACAAGAAAAACTATCGGGCATTCACATCATCTCCCGTCTACCGTCTAACTGTTTCTGAGATGTTCCACGTGAAACATCGGATGCGGCTATTGAAAACGACGCGTTGGTTTTTCTCACAAACGTGGGGGAAGGGTGACCGATCAGGAATTCCGGGCGGCCGCTGATGCGCTGTCAATCACGTTGTCTGATGAGCAGGCAGCGCTGTTTTATCGATATGAGGCGCTGTTGCGGACCTGGTCCGGACGTGTACGACTGGTTTCTCGAGGGGACAGGGACAGGATCAGAGAGCGCCACTTCATTGACAGTCTGCGGTTGACGTTGTTTCTGCGCCGCGGGAAGATTTCACTCCTGGATCTGGGATCGGGCGCGGGTTTTCCGGGTGTGCCGGTTAAGATCGCCCGGCCTGACGTGACGGTCGTGCTGCTGGAGTCGGCGCGCATGAAGGGGCTTTTCCTGAACCACCTGGCGGGAGAACTCAATCTCGACGGGTTGTCCGTATTGACCGACCGGGCGGAGGCTGCCTGCGAGCGCCCCGAACATCGCGGGAGGTACGATATTGTAACGGCTCGAGCCGTGGGCTCCCTGCCGGTCCTGTGGCGCCTTGCGGCAGGATTCCTCAGGAAAGATGGTGAGTTGCTTGCGCTGAAGGGTCCCGGCGCGCTCTGTGAGGCCGCGGAATTCGGGTCGGATGGCCCGGACGTTTCCATAACATCCATGGCTGCCGGCAGGCGCCATGGAAACAGGATGCTTGTGAGGGTCTCGGCGCGTCGCGAGTGAATGACCTCAATTCAAAGATAGAGTACCCATAACCTGGCCGCAAAAGGACAGAAGGCATCGGTGCGAAACGGCGTGGGTCGTAACGCCGGGACCCTGCAGTTGTTTCGTTGTCTCTCGGCTATACGCCCGTTAGCAGGATGGCTGTTTATGTGCCCTTTGCGTCAATTCGCCTCAACTCCAAAAATTCCGAATCAACGTCAATCGTCCTGAACAAGCTCGATCAGGACGCCCGATGCGCTTTTGGGATGGATGAACGCCACTTGTCTGCCGAGGGCGCCCGTTCTGATTGGGCCGGCGATCGTCAGCCCCGCTTCTTCGCAGGTTGAGACGGCCGCCTGGATGTCCTTCACCCGCATCGCGACGTGGTGCAGGCCCTGCCCCCGCCGTGAAAGGAATCCGGCCAGAGAACTCCCATCGTGAAGCGGTTCGAGAAGTTCGAGCCGGGTCAGGCCGGCGCCGCCCAGAAATACGGCCCGAACACCTTCTGAATCGACGGTTTCTTCCTCCATTTTTTCGAACCCCAGCATGGAATAGACGGCCAAGGCCCGGTCAATCTTTTCCACCGCGATGCCCACGTGGTCCACGCATCCGTCCACGATTCACCCCAATTCGAAGAAAACAGCAACTCGGCAACGAAACGAAACCCCCTGAAACGGGGCGTAACGGTCGTGAAAAAGGGACATGCTTTCAGTTCGCGTCCAGTGACCTGGTGTTTCCTGGTAATCAGCCGTCAAATCGCCTTTATCTGCTTGCATATATTCGGCTTAACTTCCCCGAAGCATTACGAATCAAGTTTAACCTCCCGGTATGTAGGATCCAAAGACAGCACGAAGCCTGTCCGATAGCTCGCCCACGGTAGCGCCGGCCGAACAGGCCGCCACAACCGCTTCGGTGATCGACCCCTCGCCTCTCGCCCGCCGCTCAACACCGTCCAACGCTGCGTTAGTGACGTCGGAGTCCCGCAGGCTTCGCGCCCTCGCAAGCCCGTTCTTCTGGGTGTGTTCTGTTTCCTGCGGCGGCTGGAAGGCCGAAACCGGCGGGTTCGGGGGGTCCTGGTACCGGTTCACCCCCACCACGACGGCCTCGCCCGATTCGATCTTCTTCTGCGCATCGTATGCGGATTCCGCAATACAGGCCGCAGTGAAGCCGTTTGCGGCGGCCTGCGCCGCCCCGCCCTCCCCGTCGACCGACTCGAGAACGGCAACGGCTTCCTCCTCCAGGTCATCGGTCATCCGTTCCACGGCATAAGACCCGCCCATGGGATCCACGGTATCGGGGATCCCACTTTCGTATGCCAGAATCTGCTGGGTGCGGACGGCCAGCTGCGCACCGGTATCCGACGGAAGGCCGAGCGCTTCATCGTAGGCGTTGACGTGCAGGGACTGCGCGCCGCCCAGGACGGCCGCCAGCGCCTGCAGCGTTGTCCGGGCGCAGTTGTTCAACGGTTGCTGCGCCGTGAGTGTCGACCCGGCGGTCTGAGCGTGAAATCTGAGTCGGCGGCATCGGGGGTCCTCGACGTCGAGGCGCTCCTCGACGAGGCGGCTCCAGAGTCGCCTGGCCGCCCGGAATTTGGCGATTTCCTCCAGAAAATGGTTGTGGACCCCGAAAAAGAACGAGAATTTCGGGAGAACACGTTCAATTTCGAGGCCGGCCTGACTCGCGGCATCGGCGTACGCCAGGGCGTGGGCGAGCGTAAACCCAAGCTCCTGCGCGGCGGTCGCGCCGGCTTCTCTCATGTGGTATCCGCTTACGCTGACGGGATTCCACTTTGGCGCTTCCCGGAGACAGTAGTCCATCAGATCAACGACGAGGCGCATCGAGTCGGCGATCGGGAAGATATAGGTTCCACGTGAAACATATTCTTTGAGAATGTCGTTCTGGACCGTGCCGGCAAGAACCGAAACCGGCAGTCCGCGCCTCTTTCCGACGGCCGCGTAGAGGGCGAACAGGATGCACGCCGTCGCGTTGATTGTCATGGACGTGCTGATACGGTCCAGCGGGATTTCATCAAACAGGGTTTCCAGGTCCCACAGACCGTCCACCGCCACGCCCACCCTCCCCACTTCACCCTCCACATTCGGATGGTCCGAGTCGTAACCCATCTGCGTTGGCAGGTCGAACGCAACGCTCAGGCCGGTCTGACCCCGGTCGAGCAGTGTGCGAAACCGGGCATTGGTCTTTGCAGGGGTGGAGAACCCCGCATACTGACGGAAGGTCCAGAGCCGGCCGCGGTACATGGAGGGGTAGGCGCCGCGGGTGAAGGGGGGCTCGCCCGCACGGCCGATCCGAACCGGGATGCTCTCTTCCTGCGCACCCCCGGGGGGGTGGCGGTCGCCGTCCGCGCCGACCTGCTCGCGTCCGGCAGAAGCGGCAGTCAGTTCAGCCATGTCGTCGAAAAGGCGCCCGGCTTCTTTCGTATGGGCGCGCTGCCTGTAGGCCTGAATCAAAAGCGCCCTGGGGTCCAGGTCAAGGATTGCCGCCAGGTCGAGACATCGCTCATCCGAGGGAATGCGCTTTCCGCTCTCTATCTGTCCGATGTAGGTGCCCCAGACGCCGATTTTTTCGCCAAGCCCATGCTGGCTGAACCGGCCCCTGCGCGCCCTCTCGATCATGTCTCCAAGTTTCATCGCGGCACCCTCCATTGCGCGGCATCTGCAAGACACCGCACGGCGTAGGCATGATTTTATAAAGAAAGACAAATGATGGATCTTGTTTTTGACAGGTCTCTGTATTTTGAATCAAATCATTAATTTTTATTATTTTACGTCCTTTTTCCATTCACGCGACTCGGCGGGGAGCCGGTTTTCCCGTGAATCTCCTCAGTGACAAAATTAAATTTCGGGCGGCCTACGAGTCTCGCCGGCGTACCAATACAATGGTGCTGAACGGATTGACACGGAAAAACCCCCCACGCCACCACCGTGCGCAAGAAAAGATCACTCGAGGTTCGTTCCGATGGAGATATTGTACTATAGAGCGTGGAGAACCTGCCTCCGCCCGCGAAGCGGGTGACCCCCTGTTGTGCCGCGGTTATGCGGGATAGCGGGGGCCGCGAAGTTCTGGTGTCCGGGGCTGCTGGTGAGCGGCACGCTTCATGTCGCGAACAAATCCCCCATCTCCATCTCCGGATCGCCGCGACGTAGACCCATAAGAATCGTCGCGCGGTTCTACATTTGTACCGACGTTGCGTGTCGGCTGTATGGCGCCCTCCTGGTTTTCCTCCCCCCTCCCGCGGGAGAGAGGCTACAATGTAAGACCGAAAGTACGATTGCGAAACGCGGAGCGCATACGCACACTTGTGTGTGTTGATAACATGTATAAATATCTGTTATTTCGGGACTTTCTAAATGTCAATCGAGTCTGAAATGCAAGAGTGGTGGCGTCCCGGAACAGCGGGAACGACGGGATCTGACGGGACACTGATGATTGCTGCTTTTCGCTGTCTTTGACTTTCGTATTTGATTCAAGCTGACTGCTGAACGCTGATGGCTGAAAGCTTCCTTTCAGCCCGAGACAACCGGATTCTCCAGCCTGCCGATTCCGTCGATTTCACAGACGACCGTGTCGCCCGCCTTGAGCCAGAGTTGGGGCTGCCGGGCCATTCCGACGCCCGGCGGCGTTCCCGTGAAGATCAGGTCGCCGGGCTGCAGGGTAACGACCCGGGAAAGGTAGGCGATCAGCTGGTCGATCCGGAAAATCAGCTGCGCCGTAGTCGAGTCCTGTACGGTTTCGCCGTTCAGGATACAGCGTATGCCCAGGTTGTGCGGATCGTCGATCTCATCAGACGTGACGATATCCGGGCCGAGCGGCGCGAAGGTGTCGAAGGTCTTGCCCAACAACCATTGTCCCCCGGGTTTCTCGAGCTGGAAGTCACGCGCGCTCACGTCGTGGCCCACGGTATAACCCGCCACGTGGTCCAGCGCGTCGGACTCCGGGATGTTCTTTCCCGCCGTTCCGATGACAACCACCAGTTCCACCTCATAGTCGACAGACTGCGTGACCGAAGGGAGTCGGATCGCATCGCCGGGACCGATAATGGTGGAAGAGAATTTGGAGAACACCACCGGCTCGGACGGAATCGGCATGTTGCTTTCGGCCGCATGGTCCGCGTAGTTAAGGCCGATGCAGAGGACCTTCTCCGGCTTCTGGATGGGTGCGACAACACGAACGGCGCCGGCGTCGATGCCCTCGCCCCGCTCTGACGCCTCTACCGCCGCGGCCAGCGCGGCCGGACCCGCCTCGAGCAAACTTACGAGATCCGGCGGAATGTCAGGATCGACGCGGCTCACGTCCACAACCGAACCTCCCGCTCTGACGCCGACGCGGCGCGAACCCTGGTATTCAAAAGTGAGCAATCGCATAAGGTGGATCACCTTTCCTTATATCAATGGATTGTAATGGGATGACGATGTCCTTCCGAACAGGGTGCGAAGCATAACATGCCGGTCGTCGCCTGTCAAGCGATAAGGACGACGAAGGAGGCGTCCGCACGACCCGGCGGTGAGCAGACGGCCGGGGTCGCATGCGGATTTGGAACGATGAGTAATCCACAATGTTGAATAGCTTCGCAGGAGCAGTGTTTATAACTAACTAATTGTTTTTATAATATATTAGTTGATACAATCCACAAGCATCAACAACGATGGCCACAGGCTGTGAATAAAGTCGGGATAAATCCGGCGGCACAGGGCGCGCCCGCTGTCGACTCGCAGAAACCGTTCCATCCTCAGCGCGTTCGGGGCGGAAGATTTCCCTTGCTCCCCCCCTGCGATTATTCTATATTTCGAAAAATCGGCAACAGGTTTTGTGATACGACGTTAACCCATCGAGAAACGCAGATCTGCGGCCCATGGAGAGTGCCGGCTCGTGATTGAGAAAGTAAAGGACGACTTCGCCGAACTGCTCGAACCCTCCACTCAGTATCTCGTCAAGAAGCGATTGCGCCCGAATGCACTAACCATGGCCGGGTTCCTCCTGAACCTGGTCGCGGCGGTGCTTTTCGGATTCGATTACCTGCGGTGGGCCGGCTTGATTGTGCTGCTGGCCGGGGTGTTCGATTTTCTGGATGGGCAGGTGGCTCGCGTGGGTCGGAGCGAAACCACGTTCGGCGCGCTCCTGGACTCCACTGTAGACCGGTATTCGGAAATCGTCATCTGGTTTGGCGTGGCGGTCAGCTTCATCCGGTCGGACTCCCTCTGGACCACGTCCGCCGTGTTTTTTGCGCTGGCCGGCTCGTTGATGGTGAGCTACATCCGGGCGCGGGTCGAGGGTCTTGGCGAGGAGTGCAAGGTCGGCTTCATGCAGCGGCCGGAACGGGTTATTGCCATTGGTGTGGGGGCGCTGGTGGGCGAAATCGGACTTACGGTAGCGATCTGGGCCATTGCGTTTCTGTCCAACTATACCGCGCTGCACCGGGTGTTGTATTTCCGCAAGCGGTCTCAGGATTGATCGTTTGATGTGCCGGATTCGACTGAACTGAAGACAGGTAAAAGGCTTTACAAGACAGACAAGGCGCACGGCGGTGCGCCGTTTTTGTTGGAATCGCCAGAGGGATTCCGGGAGAGAATCGGATATGTGTTTTCTGCCGGATTTTTTATATTCACGCGAAATTTCACGGCGCATCCAATCCGCGTCACCGGAGAGAGATGACGTTGGCAGGCTGCGATCCTGATTTGAGGCGGGCGTCGTTGTATTCCAATCGTATTGCCGATGCTTGAGAAGCGCGGCCGATCGGTTGGCCGCAGGTGGATGGAGGCGCGGTTGGCGGCAGAGGAAAAAAGACCGGACCTCGCATTGTTTACGGACCTGGACGGGACGCTGCTGCAAAGCGATCGAAAAGCCAGTATCCGGAGCCTGGAAACGCTCAAAACGCTGGGGAAAAGGAATATCTGGCGGGCGGTGGTCACCGGCCGGTCGCACATGTCGGCCCGCGCCGTGCTGAGCGACAGCTTTCCGATCGATTTTCTGATTACCTCGTCGGGGGTCGGCATTTTCGATTTCCGGGACCAGACGCTGGTGGAGTCCCATTCCCTTTCGGCCGGAGACGTGCGCCGCGTTACCGGGTATCTTGTCGAGAGTGGATACGACTTCATGGTCCACGCGCCGGTTCCGGAGAACCATACGTTCGAGTACTGGGAGCAGAGCGAACACAATCCCGATTTTGTACGCAGGCGTCAAAACAACGCGGAACATTGTCGCCGGTTGAATCCCAGCTGCCCGGGGATCGGCCGGGCTTCGCAGTTTCTGGTGGTCTGTCCCACGGAAGCGGACCCCTGGCGCACTCACGACGCGCTCTCGAACGCCCTGGAGGATCTGTCGGTAATCCGCACCACGTCGCCTTCGGACCACCAGTCCACCTGGTTTGAGATATTTCCAGGGCACGTTTCAAAGGCCCGGTCCGCTGCCAAGTTGTGCGAACGCCTGGGCGCGGACGCCGGCCGGTCCGCTGCCATCGGCAACGACTACAACGACTCGGACATGCTGCATTGGTGCGGATTTCCATTTGTCGTCCAAAACGCCCCGGAACCCTTGCGTGCGCGATTTCCGGTGGTGTCCGACCACAACGCGGACGGTTTCTCGGAGGCGGTTCAACGGTGGCTCGGCGGCGTGGCGCCCGGATCGTATTCGACGTCATCCTCGCAAGAGGACGCACGAGACTGAAAAACCGGTTCGATCATCAAGTCATCGTACTCCACGGTTCGTCGAGGAACGCCATTGAAGAGGACAATCCATGCCTGTAGAACTTACTGAAACCGACCTTGCGGCCGCGCTGCCGGATGTGACCTCCACACAGCGCCTGCACGGCCTGATCGACGCCGTTACGATCTATCGGGACCGGTGGGGTATTCCGCACATTCGGGCCGGGAACGAACACGACGTCTTCTTCGCGCAGGGTTTCGCAACAGCGCAGGACCGGCTCTGGCATATGGACTACGACCGGTACCGGGCCCTGGGTCGATGGGCGGAAATCGCCGGCCCGGACGGCGTGGACCAGGACCGGTTGTTGCGAACGGCCGGAATGGGACGCACCGCCAGGCTTGACTACGACGCGGCGGGTGCGGCTGCGAAAGCGATGGTGGATGCATACACCGCGGGCGTGAACGCGTTCATGGAAACGACGTCGGCGTTTCCGGTCGAATTCAATCTTCTGGACAGGTCGCCCGAACCGTGGGAGAACTGGCACTGTATTGCCGTCTACAAGATGCGTAATACCCTGTTGGGGACGTTCGAGCCGAAACTCTTCCGTACGCGCCTGGCCCTCAAGATCGGCCCCGAGAAGGCAGCGCGCATCATCAAGGGATATCCCGGCGGGCATCTGCTCACGGTACCCCCCGGGGAGGTTTATCGGGGGCCTGCCGTAGACGGCCTGGAGGAACTCGGCAAGGCGCTGGACGACGTCAACTGGTTGAAGGAAGCGGACGCAGGTTCCAACGCCTGGTCGGTTTCGGGGGAACGTACCCGTTCAGGATTGCCGCTGATGGGCGGAGATTCCCACAGGGCTCTGGATACGCCGAACGTTTATTATCAGGCCCACCTCTCCAGTCCCGATTTCTCAATTACCGGTTCTTCGATACCCGGGATGCCCGGGATCCTGCACTTCTGCCACAACCGGCACGTGGGCTGGGGAATGACCTACGGGAATGCCGACACACAGGACCTGTTCGTGGAGCGATTCCGGGAGAGGGCCGGCCGACGGGAATATGCATTCGGGGACACGTGGAGACAGGCTGAAGTCCTGCATGAGACTATCGCAGTACGCAACGCCGAGCCGGTAGAGATCGAAGTGACCGTCACACGTCACGGCCCCGTGATCACGGGCAATCCCGAGGCCGGGTACGGAATTGCAATCAGCGATCCCGGCCTTATCCGGGGCACTCCCTGGCTGGACGCCGCAAGGGAAGCGATGTTCGCGACCACTGTAGAGGAACTGCACCGGGCATTTGAGAACTGGACCGACCGGGTGAACAACTACGCGGTTGTGGACGTCCACGGCGGTTTCGGATATCTGCACGAGGGAAAAATCCCCATTCGCACGGAGGCCAATGGATGGCGGGCGGTACCGGGGTGGACCGGGACATACGAATGGGAGGGGTATATCCCTCACGACGACATGCCCCGGGCGATCCGTCCGCAGGCTGGGTACGCCGTGACCTGCAACCAGCGCGTGGCCGGACACGACTATCCGTACTACGTGGGACTGTACTTCAGTCCGGAATACCGGGCGAGGCGGCTTCAGTTGGAGATTCTGGATCTTAAAACGGGGACGGCAACCGTGGAGGATATGGCGAGAATGCACGCCGACCGGACGTCGATCCCGGCGAGGATATTTACACGGGCCCTCCTCAAGATCGAGGCTCCGGACGCGGCGTCCGGGGGGGCGCTCGCGCTTTTGCGCGAGTGGGACTATCGCATGGACCGGGACTTGCCGCAGCCGACGATCTATTCCCAGACCCGTCTGTGCGCAACGCGATTCCTTGCGGAGCACCTGCTGGGAGACATGGCGGCCCCCGCGCTGGAAGGGGCTTCAGGAGCGGAGGCGCATATCCGGCTGATCGTTCTGGAGATGATCCTGAGCCTTGAGCGGGGAGACGGGTCCATGTTGCCGGAGGGGCGTAGTTGGGACGACCTTCTGGCAGGGAGTCTCCGGCAGGCCGTGGGGGATCTCCGGGACCGGCTCGGTAAGGATATGACCGAGTGGCGGTGGGGCCGGGTCCACCATACCCGTCCAAGGCATCCGCTGTCGCAGATTTTTCCGGAATGCGCACCGCTTCTGGATCCGCCCTGCCTGCCCACGCACGGGGACGGGGACGTACCTCTGGCAGGCGGTTACGACGTGAGCGAACCCTTTGTTGCGACGGGGACGTCGGTAAACCGATATATTCACGATCCGTCGGACTGGAGCAATTCGCTGTGGATCGTGCCGCTGGGGGCCTCCGGGCATCCCGGCAGCGCACACTATTCCGACCAGGCGCAACTCTGGGCCGACGTGGGGTATATCCCTCAGCTGTGGGACTGGAACACCATTGCCTCGGAGGCGGAGACTCGACAGCGGCTCGAGCCGTAGGCCGGAGGAGGAAGACCTTGAAATCGGGGAGACGGCAGCCGGTAGAAGTCGTCCTTGCCCGATTGGTTCGTCCTTTATGCCATCGGCAAGAAATGAAACCGCACGGGGCAGGCAATCTCTCCCGTCTACCCTCTTACGTCTCACCGCCTTTAGTCGATTTCCTCAAGACAGGAGATTTGGAATGGTACAGATTGTGAAACCGGACCAGAGGGACATGAAGCTGTACGACGCACCGGGCGCAAGGGTACAGGTGTCCGACCCGATACTCGGCAAGGACGACTGCCTTGCGGCAGGATTTACGGAATATCTCGAACCCAGCCGGCTGGAATGGACCTTCGACTACAACGAGGTCTTCTTCATGTTGAAAGGCGAACTTGAAGTCCACGCTGCAGACCGGGATCCGGTGCGTTTCGAAGTCGGAGATCTGGGCTATATAGAAAAGGGAACGTCAACCGTGATCACGGTTCCGGAGGGCGCGCTGCTGTTGCATGTGACACAGCCGGCGTGGCGGGAGTAGGAGATGGCCTGGAAGCAATTCGGCGATGCGTTCATTTAAACGCTGGCGCAACGTGTTCGGAGAACATCCGCAGCGACTTGCAGACCAGATCGGGATGCAGGTCTCCAATGCGGGTCCACCCCATAAAGTTCTGTAGCCCGGTGTGTTCTTGGATCCAGGCGATTTTGCCGGCGACAAAGTCCGGGTCGCCAACGATGGCGTGTTCGGCCAGGATCTCGTCGAAGCTGATGTTGGAGAATTTCTCCTTCAGTTCCTGGTAGAATTCCATCTGTCCGGGAGGCGCGATCTCCGGCGGAGGCGCGATCACCTCCGCAAGCAGGGTGCGGAAGTACCACATGATCTGATCGTGGCATTCCTCGCGGGCTTTCTCTGTGGATTCTGCCACGTAGAGGAACCTTGCCAGAGGGAAGTCCAGCTTTCCCGACATGCCGCACGCGTTTGCCGTCTTGTGGTACGCCTCATACAGTTCGAAAACCTGATCGTAGGGATGCAGGAACGAGGTCAGGACGTTGTACCCGTTCTTGATGACCCATTCGTACGTGGAGGGACTCACCGCCGCAACGTAAACCGGCGGGTGCGGCTGTTGTACCGGCTTTGGGATGACGTTGACTTTCCGGACCTTGTGAAACGCGCCGTCGTATTCCACGGGCCCCGTCCAGGCCTTCAGGATGATTTCCAGTTCTTCCTGAAATCGTTCGCGGCTTTCTTCCAGGTCGATTCCCCAGTTGTGAAATTCCTCCAACTGGTAGCCGCGCCCCACCCCGAAGAGGAGCCGCCCTTTGGACATGATATCCACGGTGGCGAAGTCTTCCGCGACGATGACCGGGTTGTGGAACGGCAGTACGATCACCGCCGTTCCGATCTTGATGCGTTCGGTAATGGCCGACGCGTACGCGGCCATGGTATGGATGGACGGGGTAATTGAATAGTAGTTGGCGCCTGGCGCCTTGTGGTCGAAGTGGTGTTCGGCCAGCCAGATGGCGTCCCAGCCCAGTTCGTCCATGAGCTTGAACTGTTCGAACGCTTCATGGTAGACCTCGGCGTGGTCTTTTCCGGGCGGGGTTTCCAGCAGGTAGAATTGACCGAATTGCATCGAAAATCTCCTGATGTCTCGTGAAACGTTGCCTGTTTTCAACGGGCTGTAAAGGTAAAGACCGGCACGATGATGTCAAGCGGTTTTCCGGGTTGATGCCGGACGACGGAGCGCTGACCTTGATCCGTCATTCTTCGGGGACGTAAAACCGAATATATGCAAGTAGATAAAGGTGATTTAGCGGCTGATTACCAGGATACGCCAGGTTACTGGACGTGAACTGAAAGCATGTACTTTTTGACGACCGTAACGCGCCGCTTCAGGGGTTTTCATTGCGTCGCCGGGTTGCTGTTTTTTTCGAATTGGGGTTCATGACGGGGCTCAGATCGCCCGTTGCCGGCTGTGCAGCCCGATATTTCAACAATGTTCCAGGGGGGTTGGTGATGTCTTTCAATCGAATTGGCGCCGGCTGGCTGATGCTGATCGGAATCGTGTTGGCCGGATGTACTTCGAAACGGAACGAAACCGGCACCATTTCCTACTCGTCCGAGACGGCCAGACTGGTCAGCCACGTAACATCGGACCTCATCCGCGCCGGAGACGTCATTCGCGTACGGTTCGTGTCGCCTGTCGTGTCGGGAAACCGGGTCGGGCAGCGCCTTGAGAAGAAGGTGTTCACCTTCGCGCCGCGCATCGCCGGCGCCGCCCGCTGGCGGGACCGGCGCACCCTCCTGTTCAACCCCGATGCGCCGCTTCCGTTCCGGCAGCAATACCGGGGGTCCCTGGATCTCGCCGCCCTGTTTCCCGGGCGCGGGAACCTGCAGCCCCTGGCGTTTGCGTTTCAGGTTGCCGGCCGGGAGATCGTTTCGCTGGACGCGGATTTCGAGTTGATCGAGAATGACGATCCCCGGCGCGTGGTCTACAAGGGGCAGGTCACGTTCAGCGAGAAGACCTCGATCGAACAGGTGCGGCAGGCCGCCCGGCTGTTTCTTGGCCGGGAGCGGCTTTCCCTTGCCTGGAACGCGGACGCGGAGGGGAATACCTTCACGTTTGTTTCCGACCCCATGGCGCGGGGAAAAGACAATCGGGAGCTCCGTTTCAACCTCGACCGGGAAGCATTGGAAATATCGCGGCACTACAGGACCAAAAGGACGCTGGCTCCCGTAACAGAGATGAAAATCGTCAAAATCGAAGGTCTGGCGGACGGGCGGCAACCCGGCCTCGCGGTCGAAATGACGGACGAAATGGACTCCCATCAGGACCTCCGTGGGCTGATTGCCGTGGACCCACCGATGGAAATCCGGATCAGCGCGGTGGGCAGGAAGATCCACGTGAGCGGGGCGTTTGAGCATGGCCGGCACTACACGCTCACCATTCATCCCGGCATTCGCAGCCGATGGGGAGCGGCGACGGCCTCGGAATATGCCGAAACCGTCCAGATACCCGACGTGAAGCCCCGGATTCGATTCTCTGAAGACGGGATGATTCTGCCAACGATCAACCGCCAGCGCGTGCGGTTCCGGACGGTGAACGTGAGCCGGGCGAGGTTGCAGATCAAGCAGGTTTTCGACTCGAACCTGGGACAATTCCTGCAGAGCCAGAGTCTGAAGAGCGGCGTCGACCGCCGGCGGGGCTTCTATTCCCGGGAGGTAAACCGCGTAGGCGTGGGGCTTGTTGATACGGTCCTGGAGATCGGCCAGGTCCGCAACCGGTGGCTGCAGCATGAACTGGACCTGAACGCGCTTCTGGATCCGTCCGAAAAGGGACCGCTTCTGCTCAGTCTCAGCTTCAAACACGTTGACATGCTGTACGGCGCGCCGGGCGAGGCCGAGGAAGCGCGAAAGCAATGGCGGTGGAACCGGCGGCTGTGGGACTACCGCAGCCATCCCTTCTCGCCGGGATACGTCAACGCACACGGACGGGTATTCAAACCCGTTATTGTAAGCGATATCGGATTGACGTACAAAAAGGCCCACCGCCGGCACCGGGTCTACGCACGGGATATCAACAGCGCGGCGCCGATGTCCGGCGTGGCGGTCACGCTGCGCACCTTCCAGAATCAGGTGGCCGGTCGGGGCGTGACGGACCGGAACGGCGCGGTGACGATCCCCGGCGGAGCGCGGGACGTTTTTTACGTCGAAGCGGAAAAAGATGACCGGAAGAGCATCATCAAGTGTAGCGAAATGGCCTGGAACCTTTCCACGTTCGATACCGGCGGCGCATCGGCGCCGCAGGACGGCGTCCGGGCGTTCATTTATTCCGATCGGGGCGTGTATCGGCCCGGCGACGAGATCCACCTTTCACTGATCGCGCGCAACTCGGAGGAGACCTTTCCGGAGAATCATCCAGTCACGCTGAAACTGTTCAACCCCGGAAATCAGCTTGTCATGGAGCGGACCGCCCGGACGGGCAAGGACGGCTTCTATGTATTCAGCTTCAGGACCGAACCCGACGACCCCACCGGAAACTGGCGGGCGCACCTGGAGGTGGGAAGCAGGACGTTCGACCACACGTTGAAAGTCGAGACGGTGGCACCCTACCGGCTGAAGGTCCGGATCGAGCCCGAAAAGAAAAACCTGACCGCTGATGACGAGGAACTTCGACTGGTGCTGGCGAGTACCTATCTTTTCGGAAATCCGGCGGCCGGGCTGGATGCCGAGGTCGCGGTTGAATTCTCGCACGAGGCGCGGCAGTTTGCCAACTATCCGGGTTTCAGCTTCACCAACGACGGCGCAAAGTACAAGCCGAGTCGCACCAGCGTCTTCAAGGGCGGGCTCGACGCGGAAGGCCGTGCGCAGGTGCGCTGGCGGTTGCCCGTATACGGAACGGAGCCATCGGCCGTTCGGGTCCGGATTGAAGCCACCGTGCTGGAGAAAGGCGGCCGCCCCAACCGCAGCCGCGAAACGCTCGCCCTGGATCCGTACGTACGCTACGTCGGGGTGCGAAAACCGCAGTTCGACTACGGATATGCCCGCCTGGGGTCCTCTCTGGAGATTCCGGTTGTACTGGTGACGGCTCAGGGTGAGGCGGCGCCGGGTCTGCCGCTTGAATACCGCATTTACAGAAGCACTTCACACTGGTGGTGGGAATTCGAAAGCCGCGATCAGTTTCGCCTCAAGTTCAAAACGGACCGGTACACGGAACAGATCGAGGGCGGCTCGCTTTTTTCACACGCGGCGCCCGTGTCGCTGGTGTTTACGCCCGAACAACGGGGCGAGTATCTGATCGAAGTGAAGGATGCGGACGGCCATACCGCCGCTTTCTTCATGCGCGCCTATCCCTGGGGCGAAGCACAGGCCGATCCGAAAACCGCGGGCATGCTGGCGCTCAAGACCGACAGGAAGGCCTATGCCCCCGGCGATTCCGCGCTGGTGACGTTTCCCGCGCCTCGACAGGGCGCGATTCTGGTCTCGGTGGAACAGGACAGCCGGATTCTGCGGACCCGTTGGTACGAACCGGACGGTCGACCGGACGAGTTTCGGGTACCGGTGCCCATCACGCGGGATATGGCGCCGACCGCATACGTTTGTGTCTCGGTCGTCCAGCCGTACTCCCAGACGATGAACGATCGACCGATTCGTCTGTACGGCGTGGTTCCGCTCAATGTGAGCGATCCCCGGACCCGCCAGGAGATCACCCTCCGCATGCCGGGCGAATTCAAGCCCGAGTTTCCGTTTCAGGTTCTCGTTGAAACGGGCGATGGAGAGCCGGCGCAGTTCACGCTGGCCGTGGTTGACGAGGGTCTGCTGGCGCTCACCGGGTTCGCCACACCGGACGCGTGGCAGTCGTTTTACAGGAAGCGTCGCCTGGGTGTGGTGACGCACGACGTGTATTCCCACGTCATCGGCGCCAACAAGGGGGACGTCTTCAAGACCTTTGCAGTGGGGGGCGGATTCGCGTACAGGGCCTCCCAGCTGGAGCCGGAACGCGGGAAGCGGTTCAAGGCGGTAGCGCTGTTCAAGGGGCCGATCGAAACCGACGCACAGGGCAGGGCCGCCGTTGATTTCGAAATGCCCGACTACACGGGTTCGGTGCGGGTGATGGCCGTTTCCGCCAGCGGCGGACGTTACGGCAAGGCGGAGACGTCCGTTCCGGTGAAGACCGATCTGATGGTGATGCCCACACTGCCCCGCGTGCTTGGGCCGGGGGACCGTATCACCGTTCCCGTAACGGTATTCGCGATGGTCGACAGTATCGGACCGACCGCCGTTTCAATAAACCACGAGGGTCCGGTTTCGGTTGTCGGCCCGGCGCGGCAGGAAATGGACTTCTCCACTTCGGGCGAGCAGGAGGTTTCGTTTACGCTTCAGGCGGCGTCTGCGGTGGGGCAGGCCAGGGTGGTCGTCGCGGCGGAGGCGCCGGACGTCGCCGCCGACCATGAGACCGTTCTGAACGTGCGGCCGCCGTCACCCAGAATCTACGCCGCACAGGAACAGGATATCCGCCCCGGTGAGCGGGTCCGTTTTGCGGTCCCGGACGGAGGGCTGCCGGGTACCAATCGCGCCCGGTTGGTTGTGCGCCGGCATCCCGACTTCGGAATGACCCACAGGCTGCTCCGGCTGGTACACTTTCCGTACGGCTGTATCGAGCAAACGGTTTCGACCGCGTTTCCACTGCTGTACCTGAGCACCTTCCTGGAAGGCGTGAAGTATGCCGGAGACGCAACGGTCCAAATCGACCGGTTCATCAATTCGGCGATCCGCAAGTTGAGGAAATTCAAGCTTGCCTCCGGCGGGTTCGCCTACTGGCCGGGCGCCAACTCTGTCTCAACCTGGGGTTCCCTGTACTCGGGCCATTTTCTGATCGAAGCGGCCAAATTGGGATACCACGTGCCACAGGACCTGATGGCGAATTGGATACGATACGAAAAATCCCGATCGCTAACGGTTAAGGACGGTTTGATGGCACGGGTCTATCGCGTCTATCTCCTGGCGCTGGCCGGCGAATACCAGATCGGGCCGATGAATCTGCTGAAGGAGACCGGGCTCAACGACATGAACGATACCCAGAAGTGGCTGCTGGCAGCGGCGTATCACCTGGCCGGCGTGGAGCGGACCGCCGCGCAGATCCTCATCCCGGCCGGAAAGCGGGTGGAAGACTACAACGAATCGGGCGGCACCTACGGCTCAGGCATGCGGGACCTGGCGATCATTCTGAATACGCTGGTCATGTTCGAACGCTGGTCGGAGGCGGACGAGGTCGCCAAAGAGCTGGGCCTGGCGCTCGCGTCGCAGAAATGGTACAGCACCCAGACCACCGGGTTTATGTTGCTTTCTCTGGGCAAATACGTTCGTTCTCTCGACAACGAAGAGGAGGGCCCGTCCGTAATCGCGGGCACGATCCACCTTCCGGACGGACGGGAGGTGCCGTTTGAGACGGATCGGCCGGCCTTTCACGTTGAAATTGAAGAGGGCTTCGGGCAGGAAACAGCCGTGACGCTGGATTCGACGTCGACCGTCAGGAGGGCATTTGCAACCCTGGACTGGGACGGCGTTCCACTTACCGACGATGAGGGAGATACCGCCAGCAAGCTGGCGCTGAAGGTGGCCTGGCTCAGCGACGAAGGGCTGCCGGTCAATCCGGCCGAACTGTCTCAGGGCGAGAACTTCTGGGGGCATTTTCGCGTGCGCAATCTGGCCGTCGCGCGAGACGTTGAAGAGCTGGCGCTGGTCCAGGTGCTTCCCGCGGGCTGGGAAATAGACACACCGCGTCTGTCCGATCGGACGGCGCCGAAATGGACGAAGCGGCTGAATCTGAACCTCGAGGAATACATGGATGCACGCGACGACCGGATCATGTGGTTTTTCGATTTCAAGAGCCGGAGGGATCTGGATTTCGTGGTCCGCTTGAACGCCGTTACAGCAGGGTCATTCAGGCTGCCCGCAACGGTTGTTGAAGCGATGTACGATCGATCCTACCGGGCAACCGCAGCCGGAAAACGGGTTGTGGTCAAGCAGAGATAGAGCACAGCCGGATCGTCCTGATTCCTGCCGGCAGTTCAGGTTCAGTTCTATAAACAGATCGCCTGTATTCGGCCGAGGTGTTTGGTTTTGTGGGGGCGACCGGCGTTTCCAGGGGTTGCAACTATGTTTCGGAAGCGGAGGCGGATAGCGCCCGGGGGAAAAAAGCGTCGCGGGACCCTTCCTGCAAGTCTCGGGCGCGCAAAGATGGGGATGTTTCTTGTTCTGCTACTCCTCCCCGTGGTGCTCTACGTATCGATTCCCCTGCCGGATCCGCTTTTTGAGCCTGACTACAGCACGGTGGTACTGGACCAGCGGGGGCGGATCCTGCGGATGTTCCTGAATGGCGACGAACAGTGGTGTTTTCCCCACCGTCCGAACGCCGACGTTCCGCCCGCCCTGGAGCAGGCGGTGCTCTTTTTCGAGGACCGTCGCTTTTACAGGCATCCCGGCGTGGATCCACTGGCGCTGCTCCGTGCCGTCTATCAGAATGTCCGTTCCGGGGCGGTCGTCAGCGGCGCGAGTACGCTGACGATGCAGGTTGCCCGGATGGCGTCACCCGGGAGAAGGACCTATCTCAACAAAGCCCTTGAGATGCTCCAGGCATTGAAGATCGAACGCCATTATGACAAGAAACAGATCCTGAACGTCTACCTGGACCACGCGCCCTATGGCGGCAATATTGTCGGCTACCGTGCGGCTGCGCAGCGGTATTTCGGCAAATCGCCCGAACGGCTGACCTGGGCAGAGGCCGCCACGCTGGCGGTGCTTCCGAATGCACCCGGGCTGATATCGCCTCTGGCCGACCCGGAAGCGTTGCGGTTCAGGCGCAACCGGCTTCTGAACCGGCTGCGCAACGAAGGCGTGATCGACGCCGAAACCTTCGGCCTGGCGAGGCTGGAAAGGGTCCCTGACGGCGCCAGGCCGCTGCCGATGGACGCGCCGCATCTGGCGCGGCGGCTGGCGTCGCGGCACGGGAATACGTACATAAGGACCACCCTCTATCGGGATATTCAAAGAAAAAGCGCGGCGCTCGTCAATCGACACGCGGCGTTTTTGAGGCAGTTGGGCATCCGGAACGGCGCCGCACTGGTGGCCGATACCCGAACAGGGAAGGTGCGCGCGTACGTTGGATCCCAGGGATTCTTCGACAACCGTAACCAGGGCCAGGTGGACGGCGTTGCGGCCGCGCGGTCGTCCGGATCTCTGCTCAAACCGTTTCTGTACGCCCTGAGCATCGACCAGGGCCATTTGTTGCCCCAAACGCGGCTCCGGGATCTTCCCACCCACTACGGCGCTTTTTCCCCGGGAAACGCCGATGGGACCTTCGCCGGTCTGGTGGCGGCAAAGGAGGCGCTTGTCCGTTCCCTGAACGTGCCCGCGGTCCGGTTGCTGGACGCGTACGGGATGGATCTGTTCTACCGCTTTCTGAAATCCGCCGGGCTGACGACGCTTTTCCGGTCTACCGGCGATTACGGTCTGCCGATGATTCTCGGCGGCGTGGAAGTCAGCCTGTGGGACATGACGCACTGCTACCGCGCACTGGCCGACGGCGGCCGTTTCAGTCCACTCAGGGTGCTTGCAGGGACGCCCGCCCCGGAAGGGCCGGCGCTCATCAGTCCGGGCGCCTGTTACCTGACACTCAACATGCTTCGAGACCTCAAGCGGCCTGGCGTGGAATATTACTGGCATCAGTACCAGAACCAGTGGCCGATTGCGTGGAAGACGGGTACAAGCTACGGGAAGCGGGACGCCTGGGCGATCGGCGTAAGCCCCGAATGGACGGTGGCGGTATGGGTTGGCAATTTCGGCGGTCGTGGGAATGCGAACCTTACGGGCGCGAGTTCGGCCGCGCCTCTCCTGTTCGACCTGTTCAACATCCTGCCGAAGCAACGCGAACACGCCTGGATCGAAGCGCCGGTTTCCGACCTGCGTCGGCTTAAGCTGTGCGCGGATACCGGATTCCGGGCGGGCCCGCATTGCGAACGCCAGGTTTCCGTGGAAGCGCCGCTGCATATGAGGCCACTCCGGACCTGTCCTTATCACCGAACCTTTCAGGTGACGCTGGACGGGGGCCATCGCGTGTGTTCGCTGTGCTGGGAAACGGGGGACCGCCGTCCTGTAAGTCGGCTCGTCTTTCCGGCAGACGTCGCGCAACATCTGCGTGAACGGGGGCCGGTTCCGGGCATGGTTCCGCCGCACAATCCGGATTGCCGGGCCGGATCCGGGTCCGATCCGATGAAGATCGTCTATCCGCATCAGAACGCCAGGCTATGGTTGCCGAGGGACTTTGGCGGCGCGCGGCAGAAGATCGCGATGCGGGTGGCTCACAGGGAGAAGAACCGCGTCCTGTATTGGTACCTGGATGACCGGTACCTGGGCAGCAGTCGCGGGCGGCACGTCAAAGCAGCGGAACTCGGAAGGGGATGGCACACACTCAATGTCGTGGACGAGACTGGAAACAGGGACAAGAAACGCTTCTTCGTTGACGGGAATCATTCGCGAATGTCAGAGACTTCCGCTTCCCCTTAATCATCAACGTTGCGACACGGGACTTGAAAACCAGGTCCCGCTTTGCTATCTTGGGAAGCGGCAGGAAGTGAAAGGCGAGATGTTTCCTGGACCAAACGCCAGAGACTATGAATACGCATACCGAACCGCCAGCTGAATCCAATATCCCGGCCGCGGGGGCCGTTGACGTCTCCATTGTCATACCGCTTCTGAACGAGGTGGAGAGCCTCCGTCCGCTGATGGAGCAAGTTCGGGAGACGATGTCGGCAACCGGACGCCGTTTCGAGACGATTTTCATAGACGATGGCAGTACCGATGGCTCCATGGGGGTTCTGGAGGAACTCCACGACGTCCACGACGACGTCAAAGTCATTCAGTTCCGCCGTAACTTCGGCAAAGCCGCGGCTTACGTTGCGGGATTCGATGCGGCGGCGGGCCGGACGATCATCACCATGGATGCCGACCTTCAGGACGATCCGGCGGAAATTCCCCGGCTGATCGAAAAGATCGAGGGTGGCGTCGACCTGGTTTCAGGATGGAAGAAGAAGCGCTTCGATCCCCTCAGCAAGACCATTCCTTCCAGGTTCTTCAATTGGGTCACCGGCCGGATTTCAGGCATTCCGATCCACGATTTCAACTGCGGCCTCAAGGCCTTCCGAGGCGAAGTGGTTCGAGACATCAAGATATACGGGGAACTCCATCGGTACATCCCCGTTCTGGCCCACATGGAAGGCTACCGCGTCGACGAAATCGTCATACAGCACCGCCCCCGCCGTTTCGGTGTGACGAAGTACGGGTGGACACGTCTGCTCAAAGGATTCCTCGACCTGCTTACCGTCATGTACCTGGGACGATATATCGGGCGTCCGTTGCACCTGTTCGGCACCATCGGTATCGTATTGAGCGCGGTCGGTGTTGGCATAAACGGCTTCATTGCTGCGTTGTGGCTCCGGACGGGAACCATTCAGCACCGGCATCCGCTTCTCTTTCTGGGCATCCTTCTGTCCGTGCTGGGCGTTCAGTTCCTTTGTACCGGCCTCCTGGCGGACATGATCACGCGGCAGACACTTCCAAACGAAAAATACAACGTACGAAAAGTCCTTGCGTAGCAGTGTTCGCGCCGGAAAAACCGGGCCGGAGCCTGGATAAAAAAGGCGACAGGCCATGACGCATGGCCTGTCGCTTATGAGATACCGGCGCAGATAGAGTTGCAGTCCTGCAGTTCAATATGCCATTGGCATTCCGTGGACCTGCGGCCGACCCATCACGGCCTGATCGTGCCGGCGTACCACGCGCCGCAACTGTTCCGATCGCTTCTCGTTTCCCTTGATCGCATAATAGAGTGCCAGAAACGCCATGCGGTCGCGCGGATTCAGTGCTGTATTAAGAGCCATTTGGGGACCTCGCATGTAAAGGGGTGGCAGAAAGACATTGGTGTGTTTTCATTCGCCATAATATAGCGAATATCGTGCCAGAAATCCAAAACAGCGTCCTCAAATTCGTTAATTCAGCCAGTTGTGGGCGTTTTTCGTTCACAGGTTGATATCGGAAGGCGGCCAGGGGCAGCACAATGTGTTCAATTACACCACACCGTGTGAAAAATCAGGCGAAATCCGCCAGTGCATTGAAAACGGCTGCCGGCTAAAGGCGGGACGACGTAAGCCGGGAGCCTGGAGATTGCCTGCCTCGTGAGGCTTCTTCTCGTGCCGGAGGCAAGGAGGAATTACATACCGGGCGAAGATTTCATCTACCGACTTCCGTCTCCCCTCTACCCGATTCTCGAAAAAGGGCAGGTGAAAAAGGGACGTTTGGGTGTGGCGAAAGTTCCAACCCATGGGAGCGGTAACACGGACGTTTCGACATTTCGACAGGCGCAGCGCAAGCAGTGCAAGCAACATAGGGAGGCGGTAACCATATGCTGGATCTGAACCGGATTCGGGAGGATCCCGGGCGCGTCAGGCAGGCGCTGTTGAAACGCATGGACGCGGTGGATTTTGCGGATTTACTCCAGTGGGACCAGGAACGGAGGGCCCTTATCGCCCGGGTCGGGGGCCTGCGCGAACGACGAAACAGGGTCTCCGCTCAGATTCCACAGATGAAGAAGGCGGGCAGGGACACGGCCGATATCCAGAATGAAATGAAGTCGGTTTCGGGAAACATCCGGACCCTTGAGGCGGAACTGTCTGAATTCGAACACCGTATCCGGAGCTTTCTGGAGGAACTGCCCAATATTCCGGCGGACGACGTCCCTCCGGGAGGGAAGGAAAGCAACGAGGTCGTTCGAGTCTGGGGCGAAAGGCCGGAGTTGGCGGAAGGAGCCAGAGACCACGTTGACCTTGTTACCTCGCTCGGGCTGATCGACTACGAGAGAGGGGTGAAAATGGGCGGCGCGGGCTTCTGGCTCTATCGGGGCGACGGCGCCCGCCTGGAATGGGCGCTCCTGAACTACTTCGTCGAGGCGCATCTTACCGACGGCTACGAATTCGTGCTGCCGCCGCACCTGCTCACCTATGACTGCGGTTACACGGCCGGCCAGTTTCCAAAGTTCGCCGACGACGTGTTTCATCTGAAGTGGGAGAGCGAAAAGGAGTCCCGGTTTCTGCTGCCGACGTCGGAGACCGCATTGATCAATTTCCATCGGGACGAAATCCTTCCCGAGGCCGACCTGCCGCGGAAATACTTTTCCTACACCCCCTGCTACCGCCGGGAGGCCGGCAGTTATCGGGCTCAGGAACGCGGCATGATACGAGGGCACCAGTTCAACAAGGTTGAAATCTTCCAGTTTACGCGACCTGAAGACTCGGGCCGGGCTCTGGAAGAACTGATCGCAAAAGCGGAACGTTTGGTTAAGGGCCTCGAGTTACATCACCGGGTTTCCAAACTGGCGGCCCAGGACGCCAGCGCGGCCATGGCAAAGACGTACGACATTGAGATCTGGATTCCGAGCATGGGAGAATACAAGGAAGTCAGCTCGGCATCCAACGCGAACGACTATCAGTCACGGCGCGGCCGCATCCGGTTCAAACGCATTGAGACCGGGCGGAATGAATTCGTACACACGCTCAACGCCTCCGGCCTGGCAACCAGCCGTCTGATTCCCGCCATTGTTGAACAGACCCAGCGACCAGACGGCTCGGCAATCATTCCTGAAGTACTCCGGCCGTATATGGGCGGCCAGGAAATCCTGGAACCCGCCGGCTGAGTCGCCTGTCCGGCGGGCGTTACAGACCCAGAATCCGGTCGGCGGTTTGCATCGCCTGTCTGACGCAGTCGGGTACCGAGGATCCGCGAAAGGCGCTGCCCGTGAGATAAAGTCCCGGATGTTCGCACGCGAGCAATTCCATTTCGGCAACCCGGTCCAGATGTCCCACGTCGAACTGCGGCCTGCCTTTCCGCCAGCGGTGAACCCGGGAGAACAACGGCTCGGCGGTCAGCCCCATCACGTGTTCAAGATCTTCACGTACGGCGCGCGCGAGCGTCTCGTCGGGCATCGCCACCGCGTCTTCCTGTTCGTCTCTACCCACAAATCCTCTGATCAGCACGCCGTTATCGGGCGCCCGGTGGTTGAGCTTTGACGACACCCAGGTGCATCCCGTTATACGGCGGCCTTCGGATTCAGGAACCAGGAATCCGAACCCGTTCAGGTCATGCTGGGTCAGGACCTCCGCCTTTCTGTACGCGAGAGACACCGTCCCCGAGGACACGTACCGGATCTGCCTGAGCCTGGCCGACAGAAGCGGTGCGATACCGTCCAGCAGATCGGCCGCCACGAACGCCGGCGCGGCCAGCACGACGGCGTCGGGTTTCAGCACCCCCCCATCCAGCGGTACCTCGAATCCGCGTTCGAGCCCCGCCAGACCCGTCACCGGACAGTTCGTTCGCAGGTCGCCCCGCAGCCGGTTTACGATCGCCTCAACGAGTTCTCCAAGCCCCCCGATCAGTGTCTGGAACATCGGCGGCGCCTTCCCGGCGTCACCTGAAGGCCCGCGTTGATTCCGGCTGGCACGCACCGCTTTGATCAGGCTGCCGTACTTGCGCTCCATTTCCGCAAATTGCGGAAACGTGGCCAGCAGGCTCAGCCGCTCGGGGTCCGCCCCGTGGATGCCCGCCAGCATGGGTCCTCCGATCTTATCCAGGGCCTCCTGTCCCAGGCGCCGGCGGACAAATGACGCCAGGCTCTCGTCGTCCGTGGCGTTGCGGGGCGGGACGAACCGGTCCATCCCCATCCGCAGTTTGCCGCGTACCGAGAAAAGCCGCGAGCGCGCAATCGGCATGAAGCTTGTCGGCACCAGGGTGAAGTCTTCGGGAAATGGGACCAGGCGTCGCCCCTGCGCCAGGAACGTCTTCCGCCGTTCCTCGTTCGGCGCAATCAAGCGGCCCTCGAGCCCCAGGTCGAGGCAGAGCCCGATTCCCCAGGGTTTTCGCGTTAAAAGCAAATCGGGCCCACCCTCGATGGTGAACCCGTCGATCCGCTCGGTCAGGATTTCCCCGCCCCATCGCCCCGTGGCCTCAGCCAGCGTATACGCCAACTCGATGCCGTGCAATTCGGCCTTCTCCTGCAGATAGAAGGCCGTTGCCAGTCCGGCAATCCCCCCGCCGGCGATGGTCACGTGCATGTTGACCCCAATAAAAAAAACAGCAACCCGGCGACGCGACGAAAACCCCTGAAACGGGGCGTCCCGGGACAGAACGCTAATTCAGTCTGTCTTCCACCGCATCCACCACCGCTTCGATGAACGTTGCGTCGCAGTTCATGGACGCGATGCGTCTCACGTCCACCCCCCGCGACCTGGCGATCTCCTGAAGTCCGATATCGATATCGTACAGAATCTCCACGTGGTCGCATACGAACCCTATGGGCGCCACAAGCACGTGCCGATATCCTTTATCGGCCAGATCCGGGATCACGTCTTCGATCTGAGGACCCAGCCACGGCTCGCCCGTGTGAGCGGCGCTCTGATAGGAGAACATCCAGTCCACGGTTCCCAGGCGTTGCGCTATTGCGTTCGCGTTGCCCTTCAGTTCGCTGTCGTAGGGATCGCCCATCTTCAGGAGGCGTTCCGGCAGGCTGTGCGCCGTAAAGACGATCTTCACCGCTTTGCGATCATCCCCGGAGAACGACGCCAGGCCAGCGCGAACGTGGGCTTCCTGCGCCTTGAGCAACGCCGGTTGCCGCCACCAGGAATCCACGAACGAGAACCGAATCCGCCCACCTGCCGTTTTCGCGGATTCATCGACCGCCTCCCGGTACCTTCCAATGCTCAGACTGGAGTAGTGCGGGGCCATGACAATGGCAACCGCCTCTTCCACGCCATCACCGGTCATCCGGACGACCGTTTCCCTGATCCAGGGAGACCAGTGCCGCATGCCCACGTACACCCGCACGTCATGCCCGCGAGCCCTCAAGACGCGCTGCGCACATGCCGCCTGTTCAAACGTGTTCTCGCCAAGCGGGGACCTGCCGCCGATCTGCGCGTACCGGTGCTTGAATTCCGTCACGAATTCCCGGGACATCGGACGTCCGCCCCGGATATCGTTCAGGTACGCTTCCATGTCGTCCAGGCAATCAGGACTGCCGTAGGCGAGCATTAACACGGCCTTCTTCACCATGTCCACCTATCCATACCCGTGTACGAAATCGACCAGCGCGGACACGTGCTCGACCGGCGTGTGCTGGAGGATGCCGTGGCCGAGATTGAAGATGTGTCCTGGCCGCCCGCGGACGCTGTCCAGGATCCGGGCGGCCTGGCTCTCGATCACCGGGACGGGCGCAAACAGCACCGTCGGGTCCAGGTTCCCCTGTACCGCCACCTCCGCGCCCAGCCGATTCCAGGCCTCGTCGAGTTCTATTCGCCAGTCCACGCCGATCACGTGGCCGCCCGCGCGCTTTAAGAGCGGCAGCATACCGGACGTACCCGTTCCAAAATGGATCAACGGAACGTCGCACGTGTTCGTGACCATCTCGATCGCATGGCGGGTATGCGGCAGAACGTACGCTTCGTAATCAGCGGGGCTCAGCGCGCCGGCCCAACTGTCGAACAATTGCAGCGCCTGGGCTCCCGCGGCCGCCTGGGCCTGGAGATAGTCCCCCACCGCCATCGACATTTTTTCCATCAGCCGCCGCCAGGTCTCCGGTTGTCCGTACATCAGGCTCTTGGCATGCCGATAGTCGCGTGAAGCCCCGCCCTCCACCGCGTAACAGACGAGGGTAAACGGCGCCCCGGAAAACCCGATCAGCGGAACGCTGCCGTCCAGCGCGCGCCGGACCTGCCGGATGGCCGCCGTGGCGAAGTCCATGGCTTCGACCGCGGGATGAACGGCGAGGCATTCCACGTCGGCCGGCGTCCGAACGGGGTTGTGAATCACGGGGCCCGAACCGCCGACGTACTCCAGCTTCAGGCCCATCGGCTCCAGGATGGGCAGAATATCCTGAAAGACAATGGCCGCATCCACGTTGAACGCATCTACGGGTTGCAAGGTGATTTCGGTGGCGATATCCGGCGTCTTCACCATGTCCAGAAAGGCGTATCTTTCCTTCAACCTCCGGTATGCGGGCATGTACCGGCCCGCCTGGCGCATCAGCCACACAGGCGTGACGTCAACCGTCTCGCGGCGGCAGGCTTTCAGAAAGCGGTCGGCTCGGGACATTGCGGATTCTCTGTTTTAACAGGGCAGGGCCGCGTGGCGCGGCCCCCAACCAAACAAAGCAGGGGCACGACGTGCCGTGCCCCTGCCGAATTGCAAAACGATCGCGTCACTACGCGTCAAGGTCGTTGAAATGCGTGACCACCCTGTTGATCAGTCCGTATTCCACCGCTTCCTGTGCGGACATCCAGTAGTCACGGTCCGTATCTTCAACCACCTTTTCCAGAGCCTGCCCGGTCTCCTGGGCATACAGTTCGTTGATGCGCTGCCGGAGCTTGAGTATCTGTTCCGCGGTGCGCTTTACGTCTTCCGCAACCCCCATGTACCGCATTGACGGCTGATGGATCATGATTCGAGCGTTTGGCAACGCGAACCGGCTGCCTTTGTCAGCGGCCAGCATGATCACCGTGGCCGCGCTGGCGGACAACCCGACGCTTACAATCCTCACCGGCGGCCGGATGAAGCGAATCATATCGTAGATGGCGAAGCCGTCGTCCGCGCTGCCCCCCGGCGAGTTGATCAGTATTGTGATCGGCTTTTCCGGATCGTCGCTGTCCATCAGCAGCAACTGGGCGATCACCCGCGTTGTGAGCTTGTGGTCGATCGGATCGGAGATCAGGATGGTGCGAGCCCTGATCAGGCTTCTGACGATGTACTCGCCGCCCTGACCCCCCTGCTGCTTTTCCTCCTCCTCGTCTTCCTCGTCCGGATCTTCGTTCAACAGGAACTCGTACATCGCATCCCCTTCTTCCCACGAATAAACGCCTGAAAATACGACCGGTTTGCCAGCTTCCAACGCCCGCTCAATTTATCCTATACGCCCCTCGTTGTCAAGGGCATTCCCCGAAATTCAACGTCGCCACGAACCGTGTGCAAGGACGCGGAGGCTTCCGCCGGTCCTCACGTTCCCGCCATCGCCTCGCTCAGAATCCGGGAGGTGCCGGGCCGCATGATCCGCGGATCCACCGCCTCCCCGTTCAGCAGCATCTCACGCACCTGTTTTCCCGAAATGAACACGGGCTTCTCGTCGAGATGGTTCTCCATCAGGTCCACCCGCCCCAGCGATTCGTAGAACGCCGCAAAACCCACGTTCAGGGGGCGGATCCCAAGGTTTCCTTCGAGTTGGTTGAACACCTCCTGCGCGTCGAAATCTCCCCAGATCGGGCTGCCGTCGTGATAGGGCGCATCCGCGTGTTTGCGTCCGATGATGATGTCGGTAAAGCCGAAGTTCTGGCGGTATATCGCGTGCATCACGGCCTCTTTGGGGCCGGCGTAGAACATCTTGATATCCAGGCCGATGAGCATCACCCGGTCCGGCACGGCCTCGCCTCTGGGTCCCCATAATCCCGCATCGCTGTCCCCCTCACCCAGCCCCCGGGACTGTATCAGCGCCTCGTAGGTCCGCATCCGGATTTCCGCGTTGACGTCGTCCGACTTGGTCTCTCCCACCAGAGGATTCAGACAGGCCCCCGCGTTCAACCCCTGCCGGATCAGCGCTTCCAGGCCGTAGACCAGGGCGTATTCGTGCGCGCGATGCAGCGGGTTCCGGGTCTGAAACGCAACCACCCGTTGCCAGCCCGTTTCGGACAGCAGCCGACGGACCTCCGCGGGCGTGTGCATGTATCCGCCGAACGCGGGGTGCTCGGGTTGCGGCAAGACGCTGATTTTCCCGCCCAGGAGGTGGGTCTTGCCGGCGTCTCCTTCCAGCACCATGTCCGCGCCGGGATGGTCGGTCCGCTCCGTCAGGTAGACGCTTTTGAGATACGCCTGCTTGTCCCAGGGGAAAACGTCGCTGATATCAAGGCTGCCCACAATTCCGCCGTCCTGACGCACGAGGGCAGCCGTCTGCCCCACCTCGAGTTGCCCGGCCAGGTCGGTCGAAACCGGGAGCGCCAGCGGAATGGTCCAGGCGTACGACTTCCCGTTGAAGTCAATGACACTTCTGTCGAGTACCCTGTGGTACGTCTCCGAATCCATCGGGCCGGTAAGCGGGCTCAGCCCGCCGTCACCAAAACGGTACACCGTGGACAGATCGGCGTCGCTTACCGGAACGCGGGCCAGCTTCGATGCATTCTCGCGAAAATCGTCCTGCGCGTTGTCCGGAACCATCCGGCACACCGGCGAGGACAAGCCGCCATGAGGCGGTATCAAATCGGACATGGGTGAATCGATCCTCCAGATCGTTGGTGATCCACGGTCATCAATCAGCCCTGGCATCCGGCACACGTGTACTCACACACTAAGGAAGCCGGTGTGAAGGTGGGGCCTGCCTGCAGCGCCTGTCTGCCTGCTTGCGCGCACACTCTGAGAAAGCCGGTGTGAAGGTGGGGCAGACATTCCTGTCTGCCCGCGACGCTATCCTTCTCCGTGAAATGAGACAGAAGAAGAACTCCCGTCGCGAGACCATCCAGGAAACGCCTCCATCACACGTGCGCTCACGCTCTCAAGGAAGCCGGTGTGAAGGTGGGGCAGACATTCCTGTCTGCCCACGTCGCTGTCCCTCTCCCGGAAAGGAGACAGAAGAAAAGCTCCCGCTGCGAAATCATCCCGGAAATGCGTCCGAATTCTGCACCGCTCCCTGAGCACTTGCCCTGAGCCTGTCGAAGGGTGTCGAAGGGTCGGTGCAGGCCTGCCGAATCCGGAAGCGATAAATATACCCTAAACTTCCGCCAGGGACAAAAAAGAATCCCGGACGACAGCTGGTTGGGGGGTTTCAATAATGGTAGCGTAGAAGTTGGAGATTCGATTATTGGTATCCCTATCGCGGCTTTGGGTTGTTCCCCCGAAATCAGATAGGTGAAAGTAAACGCGCGAACCCGTTTGACGGTCCGATCACTCCCCCCTTGAGGGGGAGTCGCAGAAGCCGAGCCGGTCCGCTGCGCCGACTGCTACCTGGAGAGGTCTTTGCCGGCCATCGGTATGAACAAGCGTGATTTACTTACCGGAGTCGGCGACCCATTCGTAGCGCACTTTCAGATGGGCAAGCCGGTTGTAGCCAATCTTCTCTTCCCTCTGTAGCCGTCCGACGACAATAAACGGGGCGATACGCGCCGACCGCGCGAACGCTGTTATGGAGCCTGCTGCGAAGTCGTCCGCATCGCAGAAATCACGCCACGCCCCTGGCGGGATCAGGAAATCCCTTGCAAACCGGTTGGCCTCTGCCTCGATTTCTACCATCTCCGGATCCTCACCGATCCCATCGATGACGATCCGGCGGTGCGTTCGGTGCTTGAGCACGTGGCACGCCTCATGGAAAAACGTAAACCAGAAGACGTCGGCCCACTTGTTCCTGTTGCTCATCTGAATCAATGCCTTGCGGCCGGAGAGCCAACGCGTGGCGCCATTGGCCCCGCTTTTTGGGAGCTCCTGTACCATGCAAAACACGACGCCTGCGTCTGCGCAAAGCCTCGACATCGCGGGAATGAACGCGCTGGGCGGGAGCTCCGTCATTTGCCGGATGCGGTCGAGCGCCCTCTTGAAGACGCGTTCGTCGTATTTGCGCGTTGATGCTTCCAATGCATCAAGCTCTCCCTTGCGGAGCCAGACAGCCAAAGCACCAGGCGAAATCCGATTTTGCGCCGCCTCGGTCATCCGGAACCCGACTGCCTGCTGGTACGCGCGCGGCTCAGCCGAAGCTACGCCCAGGAAGCTCAGCAATGCCTCTAATTTGCTCAGCCGATCCCGCCCGGCCTGAATCCAGCCTCGCTTCATCATGTCTCTGATCGGGTAGTGGTTCAGCCATTCCACACTGGCGGCGAGGGTGTCCCTCTCGCGGTTCCGCGCCAGGGTCATACGATAGTCCGACTCAAGGTTGACCCAGAACTGCGCGTAGATTCCGAGCGCCTTCTCCAGGCCAATGGCCGTATCCGGCGTGATGGCCTTCTTCGCCTTGATGATCTCGTTGATCGCCTGCGTGGGCCTGCCGAGCCTGGCGGCGAGCTCCCTCTGGGTCATCTGGCGAGCTTCGATCTCCTCCGCCAGAACTTCGCCGGGAGGAATCGGCAAGTCCGAAAACGCGCGCGGTTGCCTAGTCGTCATAGTGGTTGCTCACCTCGCTTATCGTTATGCATTCCTCCGATTCACCCTTCGTCACGATGAGACGCCACTTGCCTGTGAGACTGATCGACAACTCCCCTCTCTTTGATCCCTTCAAGGGGTGTAAACGCATCGACCGGATGCTGTATACCTCTTGGAGGTTCTTGACGGCATAGAGCGCATTGATGCGTGTGATATACTTTCGCCCGACCTCCGCCCCCCAATCTCGAACAGCTCCATCTGACGCTTCGTAGTTCCTGCGAAGCCTATTCGTCCTGAATGCAATTTCCAAGTATCAATCACCTTATGTCTTATTCACCCTATATATGAATACGATACAAAAAATGTCAACTTCTGTCAATTGTCATTTGTGACGCCGCGTAAGGTACGTTAGAGTCAGTATCAGCCCCTTCGGAAAATCACCTTGCTCAGGAGTACCTCTTGAAGTCATCTGCTCACACAGGGACCCCTACGTCCGGAGGATCGTGTTTAATCGAGATCTTTCAAAGGCCATCGTCGAACTCCGGATCGAGTACACAGGAGGGCTGGCTTACGTGGAGAGGTCGGTCGAGGGGTGGCGTTACGCCGGCAGGGTGGGAATGATGTGGATCGAATAGGGTACGCCGGAAATGAGAAGCGCTCGCCAAGCACCGATACGACAAGCCCCGAGATAAGAATCCTCGGGGCTTCGTTATGCGCGCAGGCTTCAACGTGACTGGCCTGCGAATTTTCTGCCGCCTGGTCAGAACGAAGTCCCAAGGCGGAGGTAGGGAACGGCGCCTTTCGGGTCTGTGAACCCGTATCCCACGCCGGCGAGGAAGCGGAATGGAAGGTAGAGGATGCCGAAGTCGTAGATAAACTCGGCGCCGGCGGACAGGAGCGGTTCGGGCGTGCCCGGCGGCGAGTTATCCCGGCCCCAGGCGTTGCCCGCATCGGCGAAGAGCGCGAGAAAAGCGCGGTCGAAGTGCAGCAGCGGCGTTCCGACGGCGCGGTTGACCAGCGCGGCCGGCAGGCGTAACTCCAGCGAGGCGGCCCAGGCGCGCCGCCCGGATCTTTGCGTGCTTTCGTAGCCCCGCACGGGAAACAGGCGCCGCGCGATGCCACCGACTTTGAAGTAGCCCCTCCCGCTGTCCGGTCCGCGCGCCGCGCCCGCGCTCGCCCTGAGCGCCACCACGGGCGCCGCAAATCCTCCTCCCGGCAGTTTCACGTAGGTCCTGAAGTCGCCGGAGACGGCATCCACGGACCGATCGTCCAAAGACTCCCCGGTGAGGTCAAACCGCCGCGTGGCCTGCACGGAGAATGAAGCGCCGGCGGCATTGCCCATCTGAAGCGCGTGCGACCTGGCCGTGGAGGCCGAGAAACCCGCCGCGACTTCTCCCAGGGTGCTGTGAGGGCTGTCGTCTTTCGACAGGTCCGCCGGCCTGAGTTCCGTATCCAGCGCCTCCCGGTCCTCCCGCAACAGGCCGC
>JAGWBX010000047.1:26688-96417 GCA_021295655.1 Candidatus Latescibacterota bacterium | reverse complement strand
TAATCCATTGAGAAATACGGCTTCCCTTCATAAACGCCCCAACGGTGCGATCGCACGATCCGCGGATGCCGGATTCTCGATAGAATATTGAACTCCCTGAGGACCCGCCGATGGGCCCCGTCCCCCACGATATTCAATGTTTTCACCGCCACCGTGGAGTTATCGTTTACGTCGCGCGCGCGGTATACGGTACCCAGGCCGCCGCTGCCAATTGCAGCCAGGATCTCGTAACACCCGTCGACACCCGTTCCTACCTTGAGCTCCGACATAGTTAACCCAGCGAAATATCTCACTCGTTTACGGTACCTGATACATTCACGTCTTGCTGAGAATCTATCTGCGGTCGGGCATTCCGGTAACCACGACGGTGAATGTTTTCACGTACAGCAGATAGTGCGGACCGGCAACCTCTTCTCCAATTAACGTTCAGCAGTCAAACCCTACGGCCCCTCCGCAGAATTGGTTTGGGATGGGTGGTCTGATGGCTGACAGCTTTCTTGCAGGAAATTCCATTTAAACCCATCGAGGGGGTGACGCCCCAGTAAGATTTCCAAACATGCATCATTACGGGTACCGCCAGTCCGCGGGGTTCACCCACCATTCCAGAAATTCGGTCCATCCCGACGGATACCAGTTCACCCCTCGAAACCGTCGGCTGTACGCCGTGACCCCCCGCCCTACAAAAAGAAACGTATACGGCTGTTCCTCGTACAGAATTTCCTGGAGCCTGCGATAGAGTGAAATCCGCCGTTCCGCGTCAAAGGTACGGCGATACCGTTCCAATATCCAGTCCGCCTCTTCATTCTCAAAACACGAATAATTCCCGCCGTGTCTGACCTGCGATGAATGCCAGCTTGAATAGAGATCGAGCGGCACCGCCGGATGGCTGCCTCCACCGGTGAACAATGCCTCGAACTCCCGCTCTCGGAGGCGCTGCAGAAAAATGGAGCGGTCTATTTCGCGCACTCTGCATTCGATACCCACGTCCGCCAGTTCGTCCTGCATCACCAGCCCGATATCCTTGCTGAGTTGAGACCCCGCCGGTACCAGGAATTCAAACCTGAATGCGGTCTTGACGCCGTCCACAACCCGATCCAGAACGCCGTCGCCGTCGGTATCGAACCAGCCGGCCGCCTGCAGCAACTCCACCGCACGGTCGCGGTTGTATTGGAGCGGTTCCAGGCCAGCGTAAAATTCCGGCCGGGACATATGCACCGGTCCGTCGATGGTAACGCCAAGTCCGTGGATCAGATCTCGAATAATGCTCTTGCGCGGCGTCAGATGCGTCATCGCCCTGCGGACCCGTTTATCACGAAAAACCGGATGAGCATTGTTCCATACGATGTAATTGATACCGCTCGCGTACCGGACGACCTTGAGAAAACGCGATGTAAATTCAGGCGACCAGCTTTTCTCCTTGAAGGGCAGCGGATACATATTCAAAACGTCCAGGTTTCCGTTGGTCAGTTCGATAAATGCGGCATCCGGATTGACGACCACTTTGAAAACCAGTCTATCCACGAAACCGGAAGGTGGAAGGTCCTTCCTGCCGCTACCCCAATAGTTCGGATTACGGTCCAGAACGGTCTTCCCCGTCAACGAAGCGTCGTTATCGGAAGAGGCCAGCACGTAGGGACCGGACCCCAGGACGCGGCGGCTGAAATCCCTGTTGAACCGCTCCGCGAAACGGCGCACCAGGTCGGCCTGGGGCCCCGCCTCCCAAGTCCCGTCGATCAGGTCCTCGATACGCACACGGTCCATCAACCCGTCGGGGTCGTAATAATGTTCCGGCAGGATCCAACGCCGTCCGATGTTGATTGCATTATAGAAATAGGGTTCGCCGAAGACAAACGTGATTTTATGGAGGCCAGCTTGCCGGACCGCTTTGAGGTCCTTGAAACCGCTTCGCATGTATCCCGATAGCTGGACCTCCGGATTTTTAATGACCTTGAAGCTGAACAAGACGTCAGCCGAGGTCACCGGCCTTCCGTCCGAAAAGCGGGCATCTTCGCGAATGTCAAAGGTAAATGACAGCTTGTCCGGGGACACCGCCGGATTCGCGGCGGCCAGTTTTCCCTTGAATCTGTAGGGAGGCGTGTTCTCCATATACAGCAAAGACTCGAACATGTTCTCCAGGATTCTGTTAGACCCGTAGTCCATCTTACCATACGGGTTCAGCGTTTCCGGCTCCGAAAACGCATGGAGAACGAGCCAGTCTCCGTAGACAGGGCGATCCTTTCCCTTGTACCGGGGCGAAACTTTCTCAGTCCCATCCAGTACGATCAACCCCTGATCTGCGGCAAGGATCTCTTCGACCCTTTCCCATTTTCCGTCTGCAACAGCCTCTTTGACGTTTTGACTGACGAACCATGCCAGACAGAATATAAGTGAACTTGCAGCTGACCTTCTTTTTGTCATCGATGCATCCCGGACACGGCCATCGTCAAGCGCGAGGCATCCATATCACGCGCTTTGCACGATTAACTCGCTCAAAGATGCGATTTCGGACTGCCGTTGGTTGCCCGCGTAGTCCTTCAATGCAGAAAGAAATACCCTTTGACGGTCATCTAGGCGCAATTCTCCATGTATCGAAAGGTGATCCCGAACGAGACTCAGATCTCTGGTGGTCTCCTCGACCAGCATCGTATTGGCCACGATCCACGTTCGTTTCAACAAAGCCCGCAACGTACGCTCCGGATCATCCGGAGCAATCGACAGTTCTGGCGAAATCGCATCCAGCGGCACTTCCCAGTAAATCTTCTTCATGATTATTCGATGATATTCCAGGTGTTTTTCTCGCAGGATTGAAATCTTAAACCGATCTTCTTCAGATCCCCGCAAGCCATCGTGCTTGCGTACCCTTACCAGGGGCTTCTGTATGACGCCGGCTTTATATCCTGCGCGTGCGAGCCGGATCCACATATCGTAGTCCTGCGCGCGAATCAGCCTTTCATCATAGATTCCCACGCGATCGTAACACTGTCTGCGAACGACAACTGAAACTCCGCTGATAAAATTCCCGCTCAGGAGTTGGCCCAGCATTTCTCCGTCCGGATGTGCCGTAGCCTCAACCGTCTCGATCACATTGTCCGCGTCTTTTCCTTCAAAAAACGCATATCCGCTATAAACGAAACCGACCTCGGGCTGCGATTCGAAAACCGATATATGGGATGCTACCAGTTCAGGCAGCGCGACGTCATCGTCGTCAAAGACCCATACATATTCACCAGAAATGTGTTTCAGTCCGAAATTTAAGGCTGAAGACTTACCCCCGTTTGTTTTTTCAAAATACGATATTCGATCCTGGTAAGCCTCCAATATCACTTTTGTCTCATCCGTGGAGCCATCGTTAACAACGATTACTTCGAGATTTCGATACGTCTGCGCCAATACGCTTTCGAGCGACTCCACCAAATAGCTCGCCCGATTGTACGTTGGAATGATGACGGAAACCCGCCGTTCTTGATTGCTCATGACCAACACGTAATACGCCCCCGGCGGTGCCGGAGGCGCGAGATTTCGTTCGATTTTTTACCGGGTGCTGGCAGACGATCGGTTCGGGTTACCAGCAGTTTGGCAGATGACGATGCAGAGTCATTATGGAACGAATCCCGCGTCCCGCCCAGTCTTCGAGCCACAGACCGGGGGTCTTGTGTCTTCGATCTCTTGTTATACGCATTGGGAATGGAACCCGTGCCTGAGTACAGATCAAACATATCGTCTACGTATGCTACAAAACCTCTCACTCTCAAAGTCTCGCGTCGCAGTGACGCCCGTTCCCGTTGCGACAAACAACTGGATGCCCACTCCTTTACGCGAAAACCAACATCTGCCAGTCAATAAGGATAGATGGGAGCAACAGCGGGAACGAGGCTGGCCAGAACCCGGAGCTCTTCAATTAGCCCCAATTCGAAAAAAACAGCAACTCGGCAACGACACGAAAAGCCCTGAAACGGGGTGAAACGGTCGTAAAAGACCTGGTGTATCCTGGTAATCAGAAGTTAAATCGCCTTTATCTACTTGCATCTATTCGGTTTTACTTCCCCGAAGAATGTCTAATCAAGGTTAGAAACGCATCATGTGTTCACGCTCTTGAGTCCCCGCTGTCCTCACGCACGGGCCGGAGCGGCGGAAGCTCCAGAATATAAACGCGAAGATTTGTACTGTCAAGTCCGCGCGGATGTCGCATTTTGCGGCCATTCGTCAATGATCCGGTGCCGAAGTGCCGCACAATGCTACAGAGGAGCACAAATGTCGCTGGTGGCCGGGCGCCTCCCTGCACAGCGGACCGCGCTGCAGGCAGGCCCACAAGAGACGCGATTACAAGGCGAGGGGAATCGATTCAGAGATAAGGCCGTTTGATAAGGTAGACCAGAATGGCAGTTTGCCGGGCCGTCGCTGGGCCGACGCCTGTGACGTACTAAGCGAACCATTACCGTTCAATCACAAGCAATTGACAGCGATAGCGGTCTGCGGAGATGAGACCCTGTCCGTACTTCTACGCAAAATGCGTTTGTGTTTCTTCACGCTGGCAGCTAACGAAACGCGTTAAATTCCCCCCTCCGCATCAGCCGTAGGGATCGGCTCGGCTTCTGCCTGCCTGCCGCGCTCCGCTTGGCGCAGGCAGGCGACTCCCCCTCAAGGGGGGAGTGATTAGACCGTCGAGCGGGCGCGCGCGTTCATAACCGCATATTTGGTTGCGGCTGACCACAGCAAGGCCGCGCCCGGGCGCCAGGCGCACTGAAAGCGTCAGGGCCGGGCGATGTCAATCGCGAATGGACGCAACCGACTTCTCCCGACCCTGAATTCTTCGATCATGATGTAGTACAATCCGTGGTTTGATTCGTGGAGGCGGCGGGAATCGAACCCCATCGTCCGGCCGATCAACGCGCGTCTTGCTTTCGGCTGGCTTCCTTCGAACGCGTACCCTCGGGCCCGGTTACGACCGACCACAGGAATAGAACCGATCCCGGGAACAGGAAAAGGAACAGCGAAACCGGATGGTTCCAGAACAGCGTGACGAGTTCTACAACCAGACCCGTAGCGACAAGGAGTCCGGACACCTGCAGGCGTCCCGCGAATCCGGCCCGCACCCCCGGAATCCGAAGCCGGCTCATCGCGCCGACACCGGATTCCACCTTGGGAACCGGTCCAGTTTGTCGACCTCGTGAATCAGGTTGTGGCACATCAGGCATGACGTCTTGCCTTCCGCCATCCGCTTCAGGAACGGGATATGGGCAACCTGCTCCTCGTAGGAGCGGGCGCCGTTGTGGCACGTCAGACAGGCGAGATTCTTGAACGGACTGTAGATCCTGACCGGGTCGGACCCGGTACCCAACACGGCGTGCCATACGTGCCGCACGCCTCTGATCTTGTCATCCACGTCGCCGAACATCGTGTAGTTGGTGTGGCAGGTATAGCACGCCCGCTCGGCGGGTATCCGCCTGTTCTGAAAATGCGCCGCGGGAACGAAGCGCGGATGGTCTATCAGCAGACTTTCGGCGTAGGGCTCGATCACGTGACAGGAAACACAGAACGTCGTCGTCTTGGCCTGCTCGTAATGGCGGTCGGCGCCCCCGAGCAACAGGAGCCCCGGCAGGAGGCAGAGCGCAAGGAACGCAAGGACCTTGCCCCCCAGATTGGACGTCAGTTCGGGACGTCGAATGACAAAGGCGATCACGCCGAGAGTCGCGAGGACAAGGATGCTCAGGATGATGGTGAAATCGGTCACTCAGATGGGTCCCGGGGCATCCGATGGTGGTTTCTGCGCATCTCTTCCGCCAGCGTCCTGATCTCGGTCAGATCCTGAAGCATCTCGCTCCAGCCGTACCAGAGCGCGTAGTCGGGGTTGTTGTGGAACGTCCCCTGAAATGCCCTCATCCGGTGTTCCAGGTGCATCTTGAAGAGTCTCTGTTCAATGACCGTTGGCGCGTCATGGAATGCCAGCAGGTCCGGATAGTCGAACGCGTAGTGGCCGGGCTTGCGCAGGATCCCGTCGCTGTACAAACCAGCGATGATGCGAATTGCCTCGGCCAGCAGCCGGTCCGACTCGCGGATCATCTCGTCGCCCTTCTTCAACTCGGCCTTGACGAGATTGGCAGAGTGACACTGCTCACAGATCCTGGCCATCCGGTCCCTCTCCCGTTGCCAGTCCTCCTGGGTGAGCCGGGCGACGTCGGCCTTCCTCACAACGTCGAGCCGCGCCGTTGGATTTCCCTGCGGGTCCAACACGCCAAGGGCCGTTAGAATGGTCGCGCGGTCTGCCGCCCACTGTTCGTCCTCCGGCAAGGGCAGCCGGACGGCGAGAAACCCCCAGGCCGTCCGCACTTCGTGGTCCCCTTTGGGCATGTGGCACGTCTGGCAGGTTGGCGCCGCGGCTTCTGCGGGCAGCGTTCCGCTCTGTTTGAGGGCATGCCTGACACCGTGCTTCGACGAAGAATACATCTCCCACTGGGGATGGTCCATCCCCATATGGCAGGTCCGGCAAGCCTGAGGCTCCCGCGCTTCCTTGACGGAGAAGAGGTGCCTGGTGTGACAGGCGTCGCAGGATGCCAGACCAAACCGGATGCCTTCATCCTTCAACCGACGAATCTCCTCCTCGCTCTTGATCCCGACCTGATGGCATCCGCCACAGCCCTTCATCCCGCCGGTGAGCGCCATGGGCAGCCAGTGGGTCGTGGGCATGGCCTCCATGCTGGCCCAGGCCAACGCGTGCTTGCCTGCCTTGAACTGGTCGGTCTGCACCGGGTGACAGGTCCCGCAGACCTCGGGCGTGGCGGTCTTGACAAGCCCAACGTCCTCTGCAGAACGATGCCCGGAGCCATGACACATGGCACAGTCCACGCCCCTTACGCGGTGCTGGCTCAATTCCCAGTCCTTGACGATACTTGGCGTGACTTCACGATGGCAGGACACGCACTCGGACGTAGTGGCTACGGATGCGTTATCCTCGGTGCGGCACCCGCTAACGGCAGCGAGGGCCAGCACCACCCATCCATACGTTCGAAGCCGCCGCAAGGCCCCCGGACAGCGGGGGTCGCTCCGTCCGCGTCTCGAGCAAATGGCGCGGGTGACTTTTAACGCTGCAATCAGACCCGTTTTCATGTTGATTTCTCCGCCGGGGGTATCCGCATTTTCAACCGACCGGGTTGATCGTCGCAGATTAACCCCAATTCGAAAAACAGCAACTCGGCGACGCGAGGAAAACCCCTGAAGCGGGGCGTAACGGTCGTCCAAAAGGACGTTTTTTCAGTTCACGTCCGGTGACCTGGTGTATCCTGGTAACCAGAAGTTAAATCGCCTTTATCTACCCGTGGATCTGGTCCACGCGACGGAATCGGCGCATAGGGTAGAGGCGAATCCGCACGATGCACGGCATTCTCGAATCGGCAGATAAACGGCCGGACTGGATAGGGGTGTATCGATGGAGGGAAAGATTCGAACAAATGACCGTGATTTGCCGGCGAGGGGCGCCTGGCAAGCGACGAGAGGGTGTTTCCCATACGACCAAAGCCGGTGCAGGAAGGTGTTTGCACGGCCACTTCCTCGCCTCCCCTCTCATCGCGGGAGAGTGGCCCGGATCGGGTTCCTTCAATTGGTGGAGGCGGCGGGAATCGAACCCGCGTCCGAAAGCAAATCAACGACAGCGTCTACGTGTGTAGTTTACCTTTTGAATCTCACGCGCGGGCGCCCCGGTAAACGGGGTTGCCAACGCGCCAGTTCGATAAGCTCTCGCTCACGGACCCTCGAACGGAGGTCCACGAGCCAGCCCGCATAAGTCGGCGCTCCGGTCGGGCCCTGCAGGCGAAGCCCGTCAGAACGGACTGCGTTTTAGTTACGCAGCCATTGCGTACGTATCGTCCGCAATTATATCGTGTTCCCACAGTTTAACGAGGACATGGGACCTCGACACGCAGCCATCGCCTCTCCACCCCCGTCGAATCCAGGTCGCCCCCACACGGTTTTGATCTGTCCCGGGCCGCCTGGCCGCCCGAGCCGGTGAAAATATAGCCCGGCAGCCTGTCCCTGTCAAGCGGGGCGGCGTTTCCGGGCTATACAGCGGGCAAAGACACAGATGGTAAACGGTCCCGGTACTTCAGTCTGAAAGCGTGCGGGAATACGGACGGTGAATATTCGTATGGTGGAAAACTTGAAGAGGCAATCGATGGCCGGTCTGGAATCACCCAAAGCCTGGGGGAACGGTCACGAAAAGAGCTTCAAAACGACGGTCATAGTGAGACTGCCCAGTGTAACGAAAGACGTGATCTGGATCCCGACAATCCATCGCAACCATTGTTGCTGTCCATCCAAACGTCTGTCTATGCTATTCAGGCGTTCATTGACCTGCTCGATGACGCCTTCCAGTCTGGCCTGGCGACTGTCAAGATCCGTAACTCTGGTTTCCACTTCGTTCATCTTGTATCCTTTTCAACAGCACCAATACTGAACGGGAGAGGAAATATACGTTTTCAAATTCAAGGTTGCGGCAGATGATGTCGCCCAACCGTTCGAAATATAGCCCGATAGGCTTTCCCTGTCAAGCGGGCGGATTTTCCGGGCTACTCGGCGTGGAACGTTGAAGGAATCTCAAGGGCTTGACGATCGCCCGCCGGGTCATTCCACCTGGAATACGACGGAATCCGCGGCCATGGAAGCAAACACCCCGATTCCGCCCTTCACGTGAAATCGGGGCTCGTCCAGGGTTGCCTCATCCTGCTGGCTCGATATCAGAAAATCCCCATAGTTCTCGTCTAGAGCGAAGACCAGTAGCGAATAGGTTCCATAATATGAAAACTGAATGGGATTCAGGGTCTGGGATTGCCCTTGCAGGAACCGCCACTGATCCGCACGGGCAATGCTGTCCCGAAGCGCGCCAAATCCCGTGGTGTCAATCGTCCCGCCAAAACCGCCGCCAAATCGCCCGCCGCCGAACTGGTTCTCCGGCGGAATTCGCTCCAGAAGTTCCACGACCTGCCTTGAGGTCACGTAACCGCCGTTTGTCCCACCTTCCCACGTCACCCGGTAAGGGTCCCCGCCGACGTACAGCACTGCCGCCCCCGACGCCCGGGGCGGATACGGCACGGTTGTCTGTGCGGTCGCCGTCCCCAATCCGGTCGTAACCGAAAGATGGTATGTCTTGCCGGATTCGACGATCAGGTCCGGTTGAATGTACGTACCGGGCTTGTCCGGTGCCGGCGATAGGGTATGCGTTGCACCGTCCACCGTTATCGCGACGCTTGCATCGGAAAGCGCGCTGGCATCACGATCGTATTCGCTCGAAAGCGGCATCGTCGTGCCTACGAATATGTTGGAGACGTGGCTTCCCGCTTGAAGATAGCCCTCGATAAGAACCGTCTCCCGAAACTCCCCCAGAGACTCTGTGGGCGCCGTACTGCACGCACCGGATCCAAGAACTATGGCCAGACAATAAATCAATCGCAATTTGATCATGGATATTTCCTCCGCCGGCCGTCCTACATGTTGAATCGTAGACCGACACTCGGCAATATGGGCTGCAATAACACATCCTGCACCAGGATTTCCGGCTCGGTGGCATCAAACGAGCGATACCAGACGTTGCGCCGGTTGTAGGCGTTGAACACGCTGAAAACCAGTTCTCCATCGACGCCACCCAGGTGAATTGCTCGCGTGATTCCGAGATCCAGCCGATGATAGGCCGGCAGGCGGTACGCGTTCTTTTCCGAAACATGGACGTAGGGTATGGTCTGGCCCGTCGGCTGCTGCACCTCATAGCGCGCCTCCGGAATCGTGTAGGCCTGTCCCGTACCGTAGACCCAGTTAGCGTTCAGGTTCCAGCCTCTGCCCAGGTAATAGTCGGTTACCAGGGAAAGGTCATGACGCCGATCGTACTTCGGCGAAAACGGGTCGCCCTGGTTCAATTCAGCGAAGGTGTGTTCCGTCTTGCTCAATGTATATCCAATCCATCCCTTCAGACGCCCTTCCGTCTTCCGAAGCAGGACCTCTCCGCCGTAGGATGTGCCCGATCCGGTTACAAACAGGTCCGAGAGCGGGGTTGAATCGTCCAGGCGCACCTGTGATTGAAACTCCACGAGGTCTTTGAGGTCCTTGTGATAAAACTCCAGATCGACCTGCCATCCGTCGTTCGGCGTCAACATAAGGCCGAACGCGCTGTGAACGGCTTTGCCCGGCGTCAGGGTTTCGTCCACCGGTAGCCACATATCCGTCGTATACGTGTTGGCCTCTATCGAAATCAGGTTGACGAACTGGTGGTAAATGCCCCAACCGCCCTTGAACGCGATATTCTCATCGAATTGGAACAGTCCCGTCGCACGCGGCGACCACCGGGTGTAGTTTCCGCTATTGAAATGGCTCACGCGGATTCCAGGCGTCAGTTCCAGGCGACCCAGGCGCATACCGTGCTCCAGGAAACCGGTCTGATACAGCGATGAGGTATTGATTCCCGTACGGACCGAATCGCCCACGCCCTGCCTGTAGAATGCGTCGTAGGCCGTAAGCTGGGCGCCCATTCGCGTGGTGTGAAACGGCCCGGAATAGAAGTCAAATGTCGCCTTTGCCGTCAGGTCGTTCAGTTCGTTGTTGCGATTCAGTCCGAATCCGCGTCCCTGCCGGCCCTCGCCTACCTGCCCGCTCCCATCGGCGTTCTGATTGGTGGCGACGTCGAAGTTCGATCTGTACCGGCTTGCCGATATCTGCACGTTGCCAATAAGATTGTCGGTATGGATGCGCATCCACTTGAACCGCGCGATCTGATTGCCCCAATCCATGAGTTGATCGCGGGTCTGCTCCCGGAACGAGGGCAGGGATAGATCGAGTGCATCGCTGCCAAGGTAGCCGCTAATCGAAATCCGGTCGTTTTCAGATGCATCCAGGTTCAGCTTGAAATTCGCGTCGTAGAATCCGTAGTCCTGATCGAAATCGCCGGTCTGTTGCTGGAAATTGAACCGCGTCCCTCCGAACCTTCCTCCGCCCAACCGGCCGCCGAATCCGGGCGAACCTCCGGCGGCCCCTGGGCTCGCGGCAATGGTTCCGATTCGGGTGCTGAACATCTCGTCAACCAGGTGACTGAACAGGGGCGATTCCAATACCTCCTGATACGTACGTCGCCCCGACAGCATCCAGGACCCGAGATCGCCCACCGGCCCGCCCACCGTCAGTCCCGCGCTGATCAGGTCCAGGGAGCCACGTGCATCGAGCGCTTTCCGGTTGCCGTCCAGGTTTGTTATATCCAGCACGCTCGACAGGCGGTCCCCATACCGCGCGGGAAATGTTCCCTTGATCAGCGTCACGTCCTTCAATGCGTCGGGATTGAACGTGCTGAAGAACCCGAACAGGTGATTCGGGTTATATACAACCACGTCGTCCAGCAGAATCAGATTCTGTCCGGGCGTGCCGCCCCGCACGTACAGTCCTGCGGAATTCTCACTCCCCGCCTGAACGCCCGGGAGGAGTTGAATGCCCCGCAGAAGATCGGGCTGTCCCACGGTTGGAATGCGCGCCAGTTCGGTTACGCGCGTGCCGAACGCGCTCACCGGTGTCACCTCGGTCGGCGCCACCGGATCGCCTATAACCTCGATGGCTTCGCCCGTCAATTCAACCGGATCGAGTTCGATGACGATCCGCCGGGTCTCAACCGACTCAATCGTGACGGGGACAGATCGACTGTCGTACCCGATGTAGCTGGCTGTAACCCTGTGCGGACCCGGCGGCAGATTCACGATGACGAAATAGCCGGTCTTGTCCGTAGATACGCCAATGCGTAAACTGTCGACGACAACATTGGCGTGCGCCAATGTCTCACCGTTCGTCGCATCGCGTACGGTTCCCCGGACCGTACCCTTTCCAAGAACCTGTGTGCTGACACTCATGGCCAACACGCATGAAACCAATAACACAATCCGCCTCACATGCGACTCCGTTTCCCCCGGCGTCCGATGATTGAGAGTCCTCTCGAACATTCTGTTAGATTGAGATACGAGAAGGTTGGGAGTGCAGCCGGCGTGATGCGGGAAACGCGGATTTCAGCAAGAAAAATGCCTGTCCGGATTGCAGATCCGGACAGGCATGATGTTGCTTGAGTCGTTATGGACGGGGTAACGCCCGCCTATCACTGTCAAACGGGCGCAAATGGGGAATCCGCCGGCCACCAGCTAACCGGCAGCGGCAAACCGAGCGCCCGGTACACCGTCTCACAGACCTTCTGATTGCGCTCGGTATTCACAGGAAGGAATCCCAGGGTGAGATATGTCTTGATCGCCGCGAGTTGGAGATTGTCGGGAGTCACCCGGAGCGTTGTCAGCGTGGAGTCGGGATACCCGCGCCGATATTGATATTGTAAAACGGCGGCGCATACGCTGAATCCGAGTCCTGCGCCCCGGTGGCCGGGACGAACGCAAACGTAGTCGACTTGACCCCATGCCGGTTCGACATTTTCCCGCCGCGTGGCGAAGCATAGCGCCGTCAGTTGCCCGCCAGCCTCCACCACGTGCGACCCGTCGATCCGGTCCAGCATCTCGAGGTATTCCGCCATTCCCGGCGCGTCGAAAGGGGTCCATCCCACGCCGGCCGACACCATCAGTCCGGGCAGATGATCCTCGTCGCCGGGTATCAGCTTCCGCAAACGGTAGCCTCGAGGGCACGGCCGTTCGGGCAACTTCCTGATCGCCCCGGCGGAGATATTCATGCGGATCTGAAGAGAAAAATCCTTCAAGGTTTGTCTCGTCCTTCTTCTACCGTCTCGATTCGCCCTTCTCGCACTTCACGGTCTGTTGATTCGGGGAGGCGGGAGAGGGGAGACGGTAGAGGACCACTCGTCGCTCAGGGGTTATCGATACGGACTGGCGATATCAATTCGCGGATTGCGCCCTCACCCCCGAACCCCCTCTCCCAACGGGAGAGGGGAAGCAAGAGCAAGACGTTCATCAGTCGACGACAGTTCCCCCTTCCTTCAGGAAGGGGGTTAGGGGGTAGGTCCGCCCCGCGCGGAGATCACGTCGGTACAGATATCTTGCAGTGTGGTTTTCGCTCTTGGTTTTGAGCTGAAAGCTGACCGCTGATGGCTGACCGCTTGTCTTCCTGAAGTTGACGGATCTGGTGCATTCGATTAAATTAAATCTCGATTGAACGGATACAAAATGGAATTGACACGGAACCGCGGACAATACGGTTTCTGGGCGACAACCAGGAAAGGAACACCATGGCGCTGAACAAGTACAGCTCCCGGATTACGCAGGTGAAATCCCAGGGCGCGTCCCAGGCGATGTTGTACGGAACGGGAATGACGGAAGCGGATATGGACAAGGCGCAGGTTGGCATCGCCAGCATGTGGTACGAGGGCAATACCTGCAATATGCACCTGCTGGATCTTTCTGCGAAGGTGAAGCAGGGCGTGAACGCGGCCGGTCTGCTGGGCATGCGATTCAACACCATTGGCGTGAGCGACGGGATATCGATGGGAACGGAGGGCATGAGCTTTTCGCTTCAGTCGCGGGACCTCATCGCCGATTCAATCGAGACGGTGATGGGTGCGCAGTGGTACGACGCCAACATATCCCTGCCGGGCTGCGACAAGAACATGCCGGGGTGCGTGATGGCCATGGGGCGGTTGAACCGGCCGTCGTTGATGATTTACGGAGGCACGATCAAGCCCGGATTTCGGGACCACAAGAAACTCGATATCGTGTCGGCCTTTCAGAGTTACGGAGAATACCTGGCGGGCGAACTGGACGAAGAGGGGTGGAAGGGAGTTGTGCAGCACGCCTGCCCGGGCGCCGGCGCGTGCGGGGGGATGTACACCGCGAATACGATGGCGTCCGCCATTGAAGCGATGGGGATGTCGCTGCCCTACAGTTCTTCGACGCCGGCCGTGGACAAGGGCAAGCTGGAGGAGTGCTTCCAGTCCGGCGCGGCCATCCGGAACCTGCTGGAGCGGGATATCAAGCCCCGGGACATTATGACGCGCGAGGCGTTCGAAAACGCGATGGTTGTGGTGATGGCCCTTGGCGGATCGACCAACGCGGTGCTGCACATGATCGCAATCGCAAAGTCCGTTGGCGTGCCGTTGACCATCGACGACTTCCAGTCGGTGAGCGACCGGGTGCCATTGTTGGCGGACTTCAAGCCCAGTGGGCTGTTCGTGATGGAGGATCTGCACAACGTTGGCGGAACGCCTGGCGTGATGAAGTATCTTCTGGAGCACGGCCTGTTGAATGGAGAATGCCTGACCGTGACGGGTCGCACGATTGCGGAGAACCTCGCGGCGTTGCCCGGACTGGACGAGGGTCAGGAGGTGGTTCGGCCCATGGACCGGCCGATCAAGACCACCGGGCATTTGCGCATCTTGCGCGGAAACCTGGCGTCGGAAGGCGCGGTGGCCAAGATCACGGGGAAGGAAGGGCTGCGGTTCTCAGGGCCCGCGGCGGTGTTCGACCGGGAGGAGGACCTGCTGGGTGCGGTGGAGCGAAACGAAGTCAAGAAGGGATGTGTGGTGGTCATCCGTTACGAGGGACCTACGGGCGGACCGGGCATGCCGGAGATGCTCACGCCCACGTCGGTGATTATGGGCGCGGGCCTGGGCAAGGACGTTGCCCTGATTACAGATGGACGGTTCTCCGGCGGATCGCACGGGTTCGTCGTTGGGCACATCACGCCGGAAGCGCAGGAGGGCGGCACGATCGCCGTGGTTGAAAATGGAGACGTGATCACAATCGACGCGGAAACCAACGAGATCAGCGTGGACCTGAGCGACGAGGAACTGGCGAAGCGGCGCGCGGCCTGGACCGCGCCCCCTTACAAAGCCTCGCAGGGGACGCTCTACAAATATATCAAGACCGTGACCACAGCGTCCGAGGGTTGCGTGACGGACGAATAAAAGCGGGAGAGGAAAAAGCAGCCATCAGTTATCAGCCGACAGCTGTCAGCTTGAATCATAAGCGAAAGTCAAAAAAACAACCCGTCGATTTCAGCGTCGCCACGTAGAAGAAGTGGACGGAACGCAGACCTTCCACCCGCCAGCCCCTCAGAAGCGGTGAGACGGGAGAGGACCACACCCCGTCAACCGGTAATCGATATGGCCAAGCGATATCAATTCGCGGTCGAGGGGACCTCTCCCCCGGCCTGCCTGCAGCGGAAGGCGTCAAAACAAAAAAGAAACGCCTACGTAAAAGACAGTGGGCGTCAGGCCGGAGAATACTATCCTCCGAGGGGCACAAATGCCATAGCACGCTAAAAATATACCATTCACTAAGGAAATTGTCAAAAAAACCAATGGCACGAGAAATGCGTTATAAAAATCGGGTTGTTGTATACGTCGACGGATTCAACCTTTACTCATGGAATAAAAGAAAAGTGGAATAATCGCTATCTTTGGCTCGATTTAACGCGATTGTCTCAATCCCTGCATAAGAATTCTCAAAAGTTGGAAATGGTCAAGTATTTTACTTCACGTGTATCTCAAAGACCCGGAAATTGGGGAAAATGGAAACGCCAGAATACATACCTTGAAGCATTGATAGCCATTGGTGACGTTACGTTCTACTACGGTCATTATATCGATAAGTCTGTTCGTTGCCGGCGATGTGGAGCAACCTGGCACGATGCCGAAGAGAAGAAGACAGATGTCACCATTGCCGTTGAGTTGCTCTGTGACGCGCAGGATGACAGGTTTGACACCGCAATAGTCGTCTCAGGTGACAGTGATCTTTCTCCCCCGGTAACGGCAGTAATTGCGCGCCATCCACAAAAACGAGTCATTGTTGCCTTCCCACCCGGCAGACATTCAAGCGAATTATCTACGGTTTCAACGAACGCATTTACGATAGGAAAATGCGAATGTACGGATTGTTCTGCGAGGGTGTACCTACTCAGCGTTTTTTCTGGTTGTACAACATTGGCAGGTTGTAAAACTGGAACCCGATTTGCATTCGAATTTCCCGTATCTACGTGCAATCTTTCTCCAACTGAACCAAATCTGGACTGACCGTGGATCCGCAAACCTTGGATAAAGTTCAACCACGCGAGGGTTATCGTCGGGGGTAGTGAGGCGAGGCATTGAGATTCACGCCTAAAGCCGTCCATTTGAGCGAGGCAGTTCCCATTCAGCAGAAATTCGTTCAAAAACTTACCGCACGCCAACTGCCCTTTTGTGGCGGGATGCTGCGGAACGTAGCACGTTGGGAACAAAAAAGAGCGAACGTCCCGGGTTCTGGGGCGTATTTGCTTAATGGATTAAACTGATCGTCTCTTGATTTATTGAACTCGAACTTCGCAAGGTGTGTCTTACCTCCTGTAAAGGGAGCAAACAGAATCCCAGTGGCAGGCGGCAGCGTCTGTTTTCTTGTCACGGCTTTGCGGTCATCACATGCATAATGCACATCCCACAACTTTAGCGTTCTGTTCAAGCACAGCAGGGAGTTCCGCGAATGATTGGGATCACGATTACGATTATCTTGGTCGCTTTGAGTACCAGCCGCGTCGATGCCGGACGATCCGATCCTGCGAGGGTGGACTCCCTGCTGGCCGCTGCGGGCGATACGCTACTCGATTATAACCAGCGCGAAGCCCTGATGAAACGTGCGCTGAGGCATGACCCATCAGGCAAGTCGATGCACGCCCTGGCGCGACTCTACATGGCAAAGTGGACGCCAGTATCCCGTCAGACGGCGGCCAGGTGGCTGCTGCGCGCGCTGGTACGGGAGCGCGATAACCTCGATTATCTCGCAACTTCCGCCGAGTTGCATTGGTCGACATCGCAACGCCCGAATACCTACCGGAAAGCGCTCAAGATGCTTGAGTTGGATCCAGACAATTTAGAGGGCCTGTTTTGGGCAGGGCGTTTCGCCGTCTGGTCCTGGGAGACAACCTATTTTACGGATATACCTAAGGGTCAAACCGAGGGAACGCTCCGGAGATATTCGTTCGACGGTGGAAAAACGCTGACAGACGTCGAATACTGGAATCTGGGTATAGACCGTGGAATCGCGTACCTGACCCGCGCTATCAGCGTGGACCCAGACCACTGGCCGTCGTACCAGTATCTCGGGCTGTCCTACTACGCGGCCGAGATGTTTGGGCCACTGATCGAGCTCTTTGAGGCCTATCGAAAAAGGCGTCCTGGGAATTGGAACGCGCACTTTTTCGTGGGCCTGGGCTATCAGATGAAGGGCGACCTAGAAGCGGCCTTTCGGGCGTACGGGGACGGGCTGAATCTTATGACCGATACGTCCCGCAGGTTCATGCAGTCGATTTTTCTCATCCGAAACCCTGCTGATGAAGACGTTGAACCACCCCCCAGCGACGAGGAAATCCGCAAGTTCTGGACAGGAAAGGACCCGATCTACCTGACATCGGACAACGAACGCTTGCTGGAACAATGGCGGCGTGTGGCATACGCGAACCTGCGCTTTTCCGATCCCATTCATGTTCAGGAGGGCTGGCAGACCGACAAGGGGCAGATCTACATCCGATACGGAGACCCGCTCGTTAGGTACATAAGAAATCCCGTTAGTGGACGTAAGGAAGTATGGGGCTATGACCAATTTACCGTGATATTTGGCAATGCAGTCTCCTGGGACTCCTGGCAGTTCGGTACCGCCACGATGGGCAATAAGCGATTGACACTCGAACAACTGATTGAGGAGATACCTGACATCTATCAGCATCCATCACAGTTTGATGTGCAATTCCAGACCGCGCAGTTCCGACATCACGACGGCAATACGCGTGTTGAATTGTATTACGCGTTTCTGGATGAAAAAGTCGAACACGTGGTTTCTAGCGGAAATGGGATTGCAGCAGTGGACGTTAGGCAGGCGCTTTTTCTTTTCGATTCCGAGTGGGATACCGTTCGACACAACGTAGTTAGTGTGGATCGGATGCCACGTGTCACGTATGGACCTACAGAAGACGGCTTCCTGCTGGCATCGGAACACATGATCCTTAACCCGGGGATGTATTTTCTGGCTGGCGAAGTAGAAGATCGGGCCACGAAGCGGGTGGGCACGTTTCGAAATCGATTGCGGATTAGAACCTTCGGACGGGACTCAATTGAGATCAGCAGTCTGTTGTTGGCGCGGCGCATTCAGATGCGTGAAAATGCGCCAAACGGCCGTGACAAGTTCGCAGTGCTTCCGAATCCTTTGCAGGTGTGCCGTAGGCATGGACGGGCATGGTTCTATTTCGAGATCTACAATCTTTCTCACGACGAGAACGGTACCACAAACTACCGCATAAGTTATCACATACAGACACTTACTGAGGGGGACGCGGGCACCCCCCTAGCCGACTGGACGACGGCCGTTTCTTACTCGTCTACGGGCGGCCGGACTTGGGAGCCCTGCCACCTGCGCGTAGATATGGATGGCGCATCGCCGGGGCTGAGGGTGTTCAGAGTGGTGGTCGTGGACCTTCACACCGGCCGAAGAGTTTCGGCGGAGACGCGCTTCAGGGTAATGTGGTACTGAGAGTCGCAACCCGCGGCTGGCCGCCGGCCTGAACCGCGCATTTAGTGAGGGACAAGCAATAGCCGGCTTTTGTAAGAGGACGAGACTGTGTTGACCCGGAAACCAGTTCCTGAGAGCCGTTTGGTGGTGAAAGTAAGAGGACCGCACCGAACCCCGCCGGACATACATACGGCCTGGCGATATTATCCCGCGGATGCCTGGTTTTTTGTAGGGGCGACCCATGGGTCGCCCCTACAACCGCAACCACGGCGCGTCGAGGGCAAGATTCCCTCGCTCCCAGGGAGACGTCGTCCCTCCCCCTCCTACCGCTCCTGGCGATCCATGTGATCGCTTTTCTTATTTCTGATTACCGTGGAATCTGGCGGTTTGTACGGCGCGGCGCCAACGTTTGAGCAGGGCGTCGCGCTTTTTTTTCGGCATGGAGGGTTTGAACGTGCGTTCGGGAGGGTTCAGGTCCGAAAGCGCATCGGGTCCCGTCCAGAAACCGGTCGCGAGGCCCGCGAGCATGGCAGCGCCCAGGGCGGTGGTCTCCGAATGGCGTGGACGGATGACCGGCACATCGAGGATGTCGGCCTGGAACTGCATGAGGAAGTCGTTGGCCGAGGCGCCGCCGTCCACGCGCATACCGGTGACGGGACGCCCGGTGTCGGCGGCCATGGCATCCACAAGCGCGGCGCTCTGGTAGGAAATGGATTCGAGGGCGGCACGCGCAAAGTGGGCGCGTTGCGTGCCCCGGTTGATGCCGACCACCGTCCCGCGGGCATCCGGATCCCAATACGGCGCGCCAAGGCCCGTAAAGGCGGGGACGAGATAAACACCGCCATTGTCCGGTACCGATCTGGCGAGCGCTTCCGTATCGGACGCGTTCGCGATCAGACCCAGACCGTCGCGCAGCCACTGGACGGCCGAGCCGGCGCTGAAGACGGAGCCTTCCAGGGCGAAAGCGGGACCGCCACGGGAATCGCAGGCAAGCGTGGTGAGCAGGCCGTTCCGCGAGGGAAACGCTTTCGAACCCGTATGGAACAGGGCGAAGCAGCCGGTGCCGTAGGTGTTTTTGACGTCGCCCTCGGATACGCCGCGCTGCCCGAAGAGCGCCGCCTGCTGGTCTCCAGCAATGCCGGCTATCGGGATACCCTCCGGCAGTGGACCCCCGCCACGGGTGCTTCCGAACACATGGGCTGAGCGATGGACCTCCGGGAATATGGCCCTCGGGACGTCGAACCCCTGTAGCAAGTCCGGGTCCCACTCGCGCGTGTGGATATTGAAACACATGGTGCGTGAGGCATTGGTCAGGTCGGTCGCGTGAACGGCGCCGCCGGTGAGCCGGTGAAGGAGGCAGGTGTCGATCGTGCCGAAGCAGACCTCGCCGGCCTCCGCCCGGCGACGGAGCCCGGGGACGTTATCCAGAAGCCAGACGATCTTGGTTGCTGAAAAGTAGGCGTCTATGACGAGACCGGTCTTTTCTTTAACCATCTCTTCCAGTCCCTGCTCCCGGTAATGCCGGCAGAGGTCCGCGGTCCGGCGGCACTGCCACACAATGGCGTCGTGCACCGGTTCCCCGGTGCGCCGGTCCCATATGACAGTGGTTTCCCGTTGATTGGCGATCCCGATGCCCGCGAGGTCCGACGGGCGGATGCCCGAATCCCGGATCGCGTCTGCGATCACGGCGCAGGTGGAGCGCCAGATTTCATCCGCATTGTGAGAAACCCAGCCGGGTTGCGGGAAGATCTGGCTGAACTCCGCGTAGGCGCGGCCCACGATATCGCCCGTGCGGTTGATGACGAGTACGGTTGTACCCGTCGTGCCCTGGTCGATTGAGAGAATCATAGGGACGCCCGGCGCGGATCCCGCAATGGTGTCCGGATGGGTCGTTGGCGCATCGTTTTCTCCCTATCCGTCTTCTTCCATCCGGGCCACCGGCTCGGACAATGTGCCTTCATTCCATTTATCCAGCCGAATTCCGCCGTTTTCCAGTACAGCATAAGTGCATTGCTGAATCCAGTCGCCCAGGACGACCAGTTCACCGGTGCGTTCAGATCCGGCATCCGCACGGTCACCGGTACGCATCCTGGTGACAGCCTGATCGCCGGGCGAACCCCCCACACGGGCGTGGAGTGTGAAGTGGTAGTGGCCGTGGATTACGATGTCGGCGCCATGGGCGATTTTTTCTCTGGCGGCCCTGTAGAGTATATCCCGGTTACCGGAACCCCGCCTCCGGATTCGGTACTCGGACAGCCGGGAGGTATACCTGGCGAGGATGGCTCCGAGGTCCGGGTGAAGCAGGCGGAACAGGCCAACGCAGAACCGGTTTTTCAGAATGCCGCGGCTGAGGCGGAATCGCCAGTCGGTCCGGATTTCGTCTCCGTGGGCAATGTGGATCCTCAGTCCCTGATGGTTGACCGTGATCGGCCCGCCCGGCAGTTCAACGCCGAGTTGGCCCGAGAAGTATTCGCCCGGCCACAGGTCGTGATTCCCCGGCAGGTATATCACGCGAACACCGGACTCAACCAGGTTGTACAGTTCGAACAGGACCCGTGCGCCGCTCGAAGGGATCGTCGTGCGAGAGATCGCCGACGATGTATAGCGCCCGCGCATCGCGACGGATGGCCTTCAGGAAGTCGATCAGGACGTCTTCCCGCTCCCGGGTTGCGTCTCCCATTCCCGGCGATCCTATGTGCACGTCAGATATGAAATAGATTTTTTCCAATGTCGTCACCCTTGGAAAAAAGCAGCTATCAGCCCTCAGCCGTCAGCTAAGAGCAACGGCGAAAGGCAACGTCAAGAGCAACCCCTCCACCCGGCTCCCTCGCAGAACCTATCCCGCCTGCCTGGCGGCAGGCACCCTTTCCTGAAGGAAAGGGAAAAACGGGTCACGAAATAGGATCCCGGTTCCCCCTTCCTTCATCGTCAATATTGCAAATGCATTAAACGTCGCGCAGTACGGTCAAGCGTACGGTGGTAGAGAGGGGGGTTTTTCCGTGCCATTCCGTCCGGCAACGTTGCCAGGGATGGCCTGTTCCGGTGACAGGACAACCGATTCCCTTTTGCGCCACTGAGGTAGTTCACGGAAAAACCGGCCCCGCGCCCAGCGGCGCCGTTAGTTTTGGCCCTTTTTCTTCGGCGGACAAGAAAAATGGCGTAAATAATATAAAAATAAATGGTTTATCGAAATATACAGACAAGTCAATAGCAAATCCAATCATCCAACTTGCCTTATAATTCACCTTTTACGTGCCTCGCAGGTCGGTTTTCGGATTGTGTCTTTAGCTGACCGCTGATTGCTGAAGGCTGACAGCTTACTCTCTTAGCAATTGCCTGATAACGGGCGCCTGGGGATCGTCGGGATTCAGTTCCAGCACCTTTCGAAGGTTGGCTCGTGCTTCCTCCATGCGATTCAGCGCGCCGTAGGCCAGGCCCAGGTTGAAATAGGCATTTGTGAACCGGGGATTGATCTGTATGGCTTTCTGAAGGTACGGAATCGCCTCTTCAAACCGGCCCATACTGTGGTAGGTCCCGCCAATGTTCAGGTACGTCTGCGCATTGGCCAGGGCGGGTTGCAGCTCAAGCGCGGTCTTCAGGTGCTCAACGGCCTCCTCGTACCGGCCCAGGCCATGGTAGGAGGCGCCGAGATTGACGTGCGCGCCCGGGTGCTCCGGTTGTATTTCAAGGGCTTTATTGAGAACGTCCAGCGCTTCGCTGTGCCTGTCCGTCTCGTTGTAGGCGGCGCCGAGGTTGACATACGTGAGCGCTGTTTCCGGCTGAAGTTCAGTGGCTTTCCTGAGGTGGTCTATCGCAACACCGTGCCGACCCGTCCCCAGGTACGCAGCACCCAGATTGATATGCGCCTCAGCGAGGTCGGGCTGGATCTCCGTTGCTCTCCTGAGGTGGTCGATCCCGCGCTCCGGCCGGCCAAGGTCGCAATAGATGATGCCGACAGACAACCAGTGGCGGGGATTTTGCGGATTCGCATCGAGCGCCCGTTTATAGGCGTTCAGCGCGGGGACTGTTTTCCCACGCAGCCGGTAATACGTTCCAAGTGTTTCCCATCCGTAGGATGCGGCATGCCCGTTCAGCCTGCCCATGAGGTGCACATAACGCGCTTCCGCGGCAGCGGGGTTGGCGTTCAGGCCAATCCACAGCATGGTGTGCAGGGCGGCAGCCGCGCAAATGACAGAGACGCTCCGGTGGTCCCGTTCATCCTGACGACGCCGTTCCAGCAGCGCCGAGGCGGCCCAGAGTGTGAGCGGCAGGGCCGGAAGCGCCAGGATGTCCCAGTCTCTGAAGGCGCCGATTTCAGGGTTTGCAAGAAACGTGAAGAAGAGCGGGACTGCGGCGGCAGAAAGCAGAAACGGATGGTGACGATAGTCTTTTCCGCCAAAGAGAAACACCGCCATCACCGCTGCGGGGGCCGAGAGGACCTGCAGATTCACAAAATCGAGCAGATGGGAGAGGGAGACGATGCGGTAGGGCACATGAAAGCCCGGTTCGGAAAACAGCGGGAGAATGTGGTGTTTTCCGCCTGTCCGTTCCAGAAAGGCGCCGAAGTCGAAACCGGCGATCCAGAAGACGAGCACGGCGGCCAGCGGCGCGGTGCAAAACGCGGCCAGTTTGTCCGCGACATTCTTCCATTTAGGCATCGACGTCTCCTGGCGCCGATACCGGTAGTAGCCAAGGATGATCAGGGATGGCGCAAAGAGAACAAACAGAAAATGAAACGGAACGAGCAGTCCCAGCACCAGCGCGGGCACGTAGAGGGGCGCCCGGTTTTCCAGACTCCGAAGACCCGCCAGCAGGTAGAGCAGAGTGGCCGGCATATAGAAGGCATAGTTCTCCACGTATCCGAAAAAGAGTTGCACGTATCCGGCGGTGACCAGGAAGGCGAACACCACGGTTTTTTCACGGTCGGTCCTTCCAAGGGCGCCGGCCGTGGCCAGGGCCAGCAGCAGAAAGAGAAGTCCGGAGGCGTAGCTGTAGACGCGGTACGTGTTTTCTGCGGTTTGCCAGAGCGACGCGCCTGCTTCATGCACGAATCGAATCAGAGCGAAGGTAAGCGGCGCCCGGTCGACGCGCTGTGTGATGCCGGCGTCCAGTTCCCGCAAATAGAGGTACCCGTCGCCCAGGAGGTGTCGCGCCGACTGCAGCGCAATGAATCCGGCAAGAGCAACGAGAATAAGCAGAATACGAACAATCCAGGGGCGCACGCCGTTGCCCCGGAGTGCAGCGGAAAGGCCGGCAAAAAGGGGGTGAACCCGGGCCCGCACGCGGGGAACAAGAACGAGTATCGCAAGCAGGATGAATACAATCCGCAGAGAATCCGGATAATAATAAAGAAGGTCCGCGCCCCAGAAAGGATTGGGGCGCCAGAAGGCGAGAAGGACGTGGAGACCCAGGAACGCGGCTGCGACGGTCTCGGGTTTCCGGACGCCGGCGTGGCGTTGCCGATTTAATTTTCGGGCTTGTCTCCGGCTCAATTCCCGGCCCTTCCTGCTGTGTGCTGTGCGGTTTTCTCGCTTGACGTGTGCACCCGATAAGGATATGTTAAAACGTACCGCATTGATGAATCTACCGCCGTTGCGCTTCAGAGACTTTATGCCGGACCCTCAACGAACCACCTATGACGTGATAATCGTCGGCGCGGGGCCGGCAGGCGCCGCCGCCGCTCTGTACGCGTCGCGACACGGTCTCAAGACCCTTCTCCTGGACAAGTCCACATTCCCCAGAGACAAAATCTGTGGCGACGCCCTGTCGGGAAAAGCCGTTGCCATACTGCTTGAACTCGGCCTGCTCGACAAGATTCGGGATCTTCCCGGCGCCCTCATCAACAAAATCGTCTTCAGCAGCCCGGATCACGTGGATGCCTGGATCGATCTGGAGCGGCATACCCTTCACGACATCGGTACCGGTCGGAATATCCCGATGGAGGGATTCGTCATCCGCCGGGCGGTTCTTGACGCCTTCCTCTTCCGTGAGGCCCGAAACAGCGTCGACGCATGTATCGAGGGATTTGCGGTTAAAGACCTGGTCCGGAAAAACGGAATCGTCACTGGTGTAACGGGCAGCGCCAACGGACAACAGCAGACCTACCGCGCCAACCTGGTCCTGGGCTGCGACGGCTTCAACTCCATCGTCGCACGCCGAACCGGGCAATATCGCCACGACGGCCGGCACTGGGTTGTGGCTCTGCGTTGCTATTACGAGAACGTGGCGGGCCTGAAGGACCAGATCGAACTGCACTTCGTCAACGAAGTTCTGCCCGGATATTTCTGGGCCTTCCCCCTTGAGAACGGCTATGCGAACGTCGGCATCGGCATGCTGCACAGCAGCCTGAAGCGCCGCAAAGTCAACTTGAAAGACGCGCTTCATACGGTGATCAGCCGCCCGCCATTCGACCGGCGGTTCGCCAATGCGCGCGCGATGGAAGAACCCATTGGATGGAATCTGCCCATCGGCAGCATCCGAAGAAAAAGCTATGGCAACGGATTCATGCTTCTGGGTGACGCCGCCGGGCTGATCGACCCCTTCACGGGAGAGGGCATTGGCAATGCCCTCTACGCCGCACGTTTCGCGGCGGAAACCGCCGCCGAGGCCAGATCGGCGAATGACTACAGCGAAGGCTTTTTGAAACGTTACGAAGACCGCCTCTGGGATGCAATCGGCGACGAACTCAGAACCAGCAAGCGCCTTCAGGACCTGGGCCGGTGGCGGCCCCTGCTCAATCTCGTGATTCAAAAGGCCGCACAGAATCAGCAGATCAGCGATCTCATCACCGGAATGATTGCCAACGCCGTTCCCAAGAAGAAACTGTTCAGCCCGCTTTTCTATCTCGGGTTACTTTTCAAGTGAAACCGATCATTCACCAGGGAGGACTCAGCATGAAGTCTGCACGCACGTTCTCGTTCCTGTGTCTCGCCGTTCTTCTGTCGATAGGCGCTTCCATCCATGCCAGGGAGAAAGTATCCCTTCAGGTCACCTATCCGGACGGACGCACCATCAAATATAAGCATAAATATTCATTCGCCTTCAAGAGCGACCGCGCGGAAGTGATCGTGCCCGGACGCACGCAACGGGGATTTACCTCGGGCGAGATCAGAGGCGAATGGCGAAGCCGGGAAGTCATCCACGCCGGCACGGACGGCGAATCCAACGCACAGGCCACGCGCCTCGTCGCAACCCTGAACAAGGCCGTCAACGGATTTTTCTTCGAGAACAAACGCCTTACGCACGACCAGTTTCCCTATACGCTGGAGCAGTTGGACGACTGGGAATTCACATGGTTTCTCTCGTCAGACGGCGCGGTTCAGCGTCAAACAAGCAACAATTCCGCGCGAGACCTCAACCGACCCGACGTCCTGACGGACCTTTGGCAGATCTGGACACCCGAACTCAAACCGGTCCTTCCTGAAAACCCGGTTGGCCCCGGCGACACCTGGTCCGGCGAAGTGAATTTCAAAACGCCGGTTATGATGATCGATGACGAAGCCATTGTGGAGCTCAAGAGCACATACAAGGTGAAGAATATCGCCACCAAGAAGGGAAATAAAATCGTCACATTCGAGGAAGACAGAAAAGTCCGTTTCAGAGCGCCCGTCAATATTGGCTCGCTTCAGCTGGTCGTCGACGGGACCGGAGAAGGAAAAGGCACCTGGGTTATCGACGCCACCCGCGGCATTGTCATCTCCCACAAAGTGCGGTCGAACCTTACACGTCCGGAAGTAAGGCGCGTAGACCACAGGAAACCCGTGGACAACATCCGTGCTGAAATCGACCTTTCCTACGAACGTAAACTGGACAAAGTCGAAAAGGAATAAAAAAACCAGCGATCGGCTATCAGTCGTCAGCTGTCAGCCAAAAGCGGGACCTCTCCCCCCGGCCCCCCTCGGACAGAGCTATCAGCTATCAGGCGTAAGCCGTCAGCTAAACCAGGTTAGCGGCTGGGCCTGACAATATCAATTCACGGTTGCCGGCGCCATTATCCGGGCAACCACAAGGGACGCCCCTGCGATCGCCCGAATGGTCCGGGGGTGATTAGAATACCTCCAATCCCTTCACTGCACTATGGAAACGCTATTTTTCCTTCCCTTCGATGCGCGACCAGAATAAAGCCTACCTCTACGCCTTTGCCACGGTTCTTCTCTGGTCCACCGTCGCCTCCGCCTTCAAGATCACCCTCCGATACCTGGACCCCCTGCAGCTTCTTCTCTACGCGAGCCTGGCGTCAACGTCTACCCTGGCGCTCACTGTCATCATCCAGGGCAAACTGCGTCTCGCTCTGTCGTACTCGAAACAACAATATCTGAAATCCCTCCTGCTCGGCCTCCTCAACCCGTGCCTCTATTATGTGATCCTGTTCAAGGCTTACGATCTTCTTCCCGCTCAGGAAGCCCAGCCCCTGAACTACACCTGGGCGATAACGCTCTCGCTCCTGTCCATTCCTTTATTGAAACAGCGCATCAGACTGCAGGAGATCCTTGCCGGGTTCGTGTGTTATGCCGGCGTGCTGGTGATCTCCACCAGAGGCAACGTGCTGGACTTCCGCCTATCGGACCCTCTCGGCGTAACGCTCGCCCTCGCCAGCACGATTGTATGGGCACTGTACTGGATCTACAACGCGCGGCACAACCGGGACGCGGTTGTGGGCCTTTTCCTGAACTTCACGTTCGCGATGCCGTCTATCTTCATCCTCTGCCTGCTCTTCTCGGATTTCCGCGTTTCCAGTCTCTACGGCCTGATGGGCGCCGCGTACGTGGGCGTGGTCGAGATGGGCATCGCCTTCGTCTTCTGGCTTATCGCTTTACGGCTCTCGGAAACAACGGCCAGAGTCGCCAACCTGATCTTCATCTCTCCATTCGTCTCCCTGTTCTTCATCCACTTCCTGGTTGGTGAAGAAATTCTACCCTCCACCCCGATCGGCCTTGTCCTCATTGTCGTCGGCCTGCTGATCCAGCGGACCGGCAAGCGATCGAAGTGAAAAAATCAGGAATGATCCCTTGACATTTCATCATAAAGTTACCATATTGGGAACGCAAGCCTTGCAAATTCAGGTAATTCCCTATGCACGTAATAACCCGTAAGAGACTACTGGAATTCTGGCGAAAGCATTCGGATTCCCAGCCGCCCCTTAGAGCCTGGCTGGCCATCGTAAGATCAAGAAGCTATTTCAGCCCCTACGAAGTTCGACGTGATTTTCCCTCTGCGAGTTTCCTCGGAAGATGGCGGACGATTTTCAACATTGGAGGCAACAAACACAGGCTGATTGTCGATATAAGGTACGACCTTGGAAGGATTTACATCCGACACGTGCTTACCCACAAAGAATACAACAGACGTACTCGAAGCGGCGACTTATGAACAATCTGCAAAGGCATTTTATATGACCAGATTGCTGGACTTCACGAGACCTCACGTCTTACGAAACGAAGCGGAATACGACGCGGCCGTGAGCGAAATCGACAGTCTGCTGGACGCCGACCCTGAACCGGGTTCGGAAGCTTTCGAACGGCTGGAGTTTCTATCCGTTCTGGTACAGGCGTACGAGGACGTCAGGTTTCCCCTGGATGATACCATGGATCCCCGGGAGATCGTGGCGTTTATGCTGGAACAGAAAGGGCTCTCGCGATCCGATCTAGCCGAGTGGCTCGGTGGCAGAAGCCGCGTCTCCGAATTCTTCAGCGGCAGGCGAAGCCTGTCCATTCGTCAGATCGCATCCCTCACGGAGTACCTGGGCATCCCTGCGGATTTGCTGATCGCGCGTGACAGAAAGCGTTGAACCGGCGACATTGAATGACGCGATCCGGCAATCGCAGCACATGTAATGGCAAAGCCGTCAGACCGGGCTTCAGTTCAACTGACGGCTTTGTCATACACCTCGCCGATTCACCGGGCATGCGCCTGGACTGACCCGGATTTACCCCCGGGATCTGAGCAGAGAGGCGCCCATTGCACCCAGGATTAACGGCAGGGCGGCATCGATCACAATCCACACTGCCGATACGGTCTCCGGCGCAATTGCCGTAAAGCCGGGACTGTGCAGGTTGAAGAAATTCCAGAAAAACAGGATGCCCACAAACAGAAGGCCGTAGAACAGGACATGTGCTTCCAGGTACTCCCGGGTAACCGCGCTTCCATCGTCGCCGCCAATGCTCCGCTTGCGCATGCAGCCGAAAACCAGACCCAATACGATCGCCAGCACCATAAGCGCGTTAATCTTGCTCCAGTGCGGGCTGTACGGACTGGCTTCGGTGGACGTATAATACAGCGGTTCGACGACCGTGTGGATGGCAACCACGGCAGCCACGAGGATCAGATAGACACCAACGATACGCTTGAAAGACTCCATTGGATGTATCTCCTTCCTCTGGTACGTTTAACCGACGGAACCACACGAAATGCACACATCCGGCAACGCGCGATGAAAAGGTACAGACATCCATCGAAATATAGCAGGCACCGGCGACGTCAACAAACAAATCCCTCCACGCCCGTAATGGCTGGGAAAGAGGTTACAGGAAAGGAAACATCTCTGCCGGCTCGTACCCCGGCATCACAGACCCATGTTCACGGCCGGCAATCAACGTCTCTCCGTCGGTGAACCCCTCCGGTCTGTCCCTGAGGAACCCCACCAACCGCTTTCGCCACGGATCCAACCGGTCCTCCGCGCCGTCGCCCATCGCCAGATCGTTCAATTCCAGCGGATCTTCATCCAGGTCGAACAGGTGTTCCCTGCCCGTCTGGGTGAACCAGATGTATTTGTGACGTCCGTCCGTCACATAGTGATTTCCATGCTCGTAAGCGTAGCACCCCGAATGTTCGCCGTGCAACACGTCGCGTACGCCGTCCGTTTCGCCGCGCACCACGGGCATCAGGCTCTTGCCCGTGCACGTTTCCGGCACGTCGAGGCCGCACGCATCCAGTATTGTGGGCATGATATCCTGCAGCCCCACCGGCGTCCGGCACGTCACCGACTCCGGCGTTCCCCAGCTTTGCGGCGCCCGAATCAGATACGGCACCCGTGCCGACGCCTCGTAGGGCCACGTTTTCCGGAACAGGTGGTGATCCCCGAGCATCTCTCCGTGGTCCGACGTGAAGATGATCAGACTCTCGTTCAGGATGCCCCGCGCAAATTGGATTAACCGCCCGATCTGGTCGTCGATGAAATTCACCATTCCGTAGTACGCCGCACGCGCGCACTGCATATCGTGCGGACCCAGACAGATCTCCGATGCATCCGGATTCTGCCCCTTCGGCGACGCATCGAACTGTGCAGCCCAATCTCCGATGACCGGTTCCGGCAATGTGCGATTTATATAGCGGTCATAGTACACCCCTGGCGGCGTCAACGGCGGATGCGGATCGATGAAGGAGAGATTGAGAAAGAAGGGCGCCGACGGATCCCGCTTCTGAAGAAACGCCATCGCCCGGTCCACGCACCAGAACGTATGCATTTGCTCTTCGGGCAAATGGTGCGGCCGCCCCACCCATCCGTTGGACGAGATGCCGTGAGCCATCCCAGGATCCATCTCCATGCGTCCGTGTCGTTCGCACAGCCAGTCCACATAGTCGTTCTCCCGTCCCCGCGTACCGTCCGCAAGCTGCATATGGTCGAATCCGTATCGCTTGCGCGAGGGCGACAGGTGCAGCTTCCCAATCATTTCCGTCTGATATCCCGCCCTGGACAGTTCTCCGGCAAGGGTATGCTGCGGATGCCATTCCGTTCCCTGAAAACCCACCACACCATTCGACGCCGGCGCCGTGCCGGTCATCAGGGAACGCCTTGCGGGGATACAGCTGGGACACTCAGAGTAACCGCGCCCGAAAAACGCGCCCGAGTTGCCCAGCCAGTCAAGGTTGGGCGTCTGCAGGACCTCCGGCGCGCCGGGATCCATGCCCACGCAATCCCCTCGCTGCTGATCGGTCATGATCAACACCACGTTTGGCCGCTCTTCCGACATCTGACACTCCTTTCACAAAATACCCAGCGCCGCGTCTATCTCCGCCTGATAGGCGTCAATTTCGCCGCTTTCTACCTCGGCCATCCGTACCGCCCCACCTGTCATGGCCGACTCGAATACCGCGTAGACTGCCGCCACGTCCTTCATCCCCTCCTTTCCGTCCACCTCCACTTCCCTCCCCTCGGCGATGGCCTCGCCAAACTCGCAATACTCCATGGCGAGAAGCTTCCAGTCAACCTCGCGATCCGCCGCCGTCAGCCCGGTCGGGAAGAAATGGGCGGACACGGCATCCTGTTCGAATCCCTCGGCCTGTGCCAGCATTTCTTCCTGTTCCTGGAAATCACCGCGCCCCCGGCGCATCCGAACCCGGCCGCCGCGGGTCCCATAGCCCTCGATGCACCCCTCCGTACCCAGAATCAACTGAGTACTGCAACCCCCGTGTCCTCCCAATCCAACCACCCAGCTCACCGTGGCGCCGCCAACCATGCGAAACACCGCCACCGAGGAATCCTCCGCGTCTGCCGTGACAACAGGCGCCATGTCTTCGTATTGCTTTTGGTAATACTCATAGGGTCTCCACATCGTATCGGCCTTTCGCCGCACCGGCTCCACCAGCCTCACGTCGCCGTACACCTCGTGGATTTCCCCCAACTGATAGCGGATCAGATCGGCAAAGTGCACCCCCATGTCCACCAGGGGCCCGCCACGATTCTTGAGGTGGCGCCATGGGGTAATGAAGATTCTGTCCCCCTCGCTTACGTCGTGAAACAGACCCATGTACGGCGTCCCGATTGCGCCGCTGGTTACCATGTGGTGCGCCAGTCGGGCCGAGGGGTCCCGCCGGTAGTTCTCCGCCACGGATAACACGCGTCCGTTCCGCCGGGCCGCCTGGATCATCATCAGACAGGCGCGAACGGTAATCGCCATCGGTTTTTCCACCATCACGTGCAGCCCGAGATCCAGTGCCTTGCAGGAAACCTCGTGGTGTACCGCGGGATCGGTCACCACGTCGACGGCATTCAGTTCCGGCATCGCAGCGGCCATTGCCTCCAGGTCCGTAAAGATCGCGGGCTCCACCCCCAGCAGCTTTCCCGCCTCCGCCGCCGCCATCCTGGCATTCTCCGGATTGATGTCGCACAACGCCTTCAAGTCAATCCTGTTGAACGGCGTCCGGGCGAGCGTCCGCAACCCATACAGGTGTCGCGTTCCCATTCCGCCGCACCCCACCAATGCCAGGTTGATCCGTTCCATTTCTGTCTCTTTCTCAATTCTCCCGGCGCGCCTGCTTCATCGCCGCTTGACACATGGGCCATGTACGTTTTTCTTGGACCTCGATACGGGGACCTCTCCCCCTCTCCCGAGGGGAGAGGGGGAGCAGAACCAGGCAAGCACCAAACAGCGGGAACACGCCAGACCGCGCGGGGGTCCTTACGGGATTCTTCCCCACCCGCACGGTGGTTGAACGGGGGGTTTTTCCGTGCTATTCCGTCCAGCGACATCATTTTGGATGGGCTGGTATGGCGACAGGACACCCGATTTCAACTTGCGCCTCTGAGGTGGTTCACGGAAAAACCGGCCCCGCGCCGAGAGGTGCCGTTCTTTTTGGCCCTTTTTCTTTGGCGAGAAAGAAAAAGGGCGTAAATAATATAAAAATAAGTTATTTACGAGAAATAATCGGACTTACTCGTCGCAAGACCCTTCATTCATCTTCATCCTTTCCTTGCTTCTGCCAGGAGCAAAAGTCCAATGATCCCCATCGGGTTCAGCACCTACGCCACACAGAGGGTAGACGTCTTTGAGGCCCTGCCGAGAATCCGCGAGATCGGCTACGACGCGGTTGAAATCGCCATCGGCGACGCTTGGCCCACCGCGCCCGGGAAGCTGAATCGGAACGCACGGCGAAGACTTGCCGGGACGTTGCGCGATCTGGGCTTCCCTCCGCCGGCGCTCTTCGGCCCGGTTTCCACGTGCGCCCGGGGCAGCGAACGGCAGACGATGCGGGCCGGATTCATTCAGAATTGCATCCTTACCGAAGACCTGAATTTCGGCGGCGACCCCGGCGTCATTACCACCACGGTGAGCGGTCCCCTCACAGACTGGGAAAACGACAGGGAGCCCGTCGCTGCAGACCTGATCGAACTTGCCAATATTGCAGCCGGGCATCACGCGATCCTGGCCGTGGAACCGCACGTGGGCGCAATCTTCGACACGCCCGAAAAAGCGGCGTGGCTCATGGAAAACACCCGTCATCCCAACCTGAAGATCCACTTCGACCACAGCCACTTTCACGTGCAGGGCATTGACCTCAGGCACGCCGCCGGTCTCTGCCTGCCCGACACCGTCCACATTCACATCAAGGACGGGCATATGAAAGACGGCGCCGTGACCTTCCTGTTGCCGGGCGAAGGCAGCCTTGACCTTATCGAATACTTCAAGACCCTGCTCGAGGCCGGAACCGAAGTGCCCGTTGGCGCGGAAGTCAGCGCCATGATCTGGGGCCGGCCAGGATACGACCCGTGGCGCGCCGCGAAATCCTGCTACCGCGCGCTTTCGTCGGCCCGCCAACAGGCCATCAGCGAATCGTCGACCAGGGATTGAGCCGTGGAGAGCATCGGGTCACCGGAAAGCCGGTGCGCCGGGAACTAAAAAGTCTGCACAGGCCCGAAACGGTACGTTGGATGGAGCTCCATTTCCAGGGCCGCGTGACAGTAAAACGGGTATACGCTCCACTCCACACACCCCAGCAGATCGGGCTTCCCGTCGCCGTTGAAATCCCCTGGCCACGCGTTCGGTCCGTGAACCGTAAACGCGATCTCCTCACCGTAACACCTGAACGCTCTCGGCAGGTCGAAAACAGGTGTATCCGACGAACCCACGTTGCGCAGCAAGTAGACCTTGCCTGTCCCCGCAAGGTTATACACCAGATCGATCAATCCATCCCCGTCCCAATCCACGGCACGGAAAGACTCGGTCCAGTGCTTTGCCCGGCCCACGATGGAATCGTTGATTTCACGGCCATCCACCAGCCGCACGTAGTGGCCGTGCCTAAGCCTGCGACGACCGTCGCCATCCCTGTATTGAAGGAAAAGCGTTGCCTTTCGCGTATGGTCGTGCGCGATAAAATCCATCATTCCGTCGCCGTTCCAGTCCGCAAACGCCGCGCCGGTCCGCCAGAAAAACGGGGATCGCGCATCGCAGGGATAGGGACTGTCGGGCAGGGTCTCGTCGGAGGCTGCCTCTCCGGACTCCGCCCGCAGGCCTTCGGAATCCGGGAATCCATCCACTTCGAGGAATCTGCGAGGCCCGAACTTCGGTTCTTCGAGCGTTCCAATATTTCGATACCAGACAATCCGGTTCGTTTCATTGGGGAGCATCAGGTCCGGCAGGCCGTCCCCGTCCCAATCCACAAATACGGGATAGGGATACCCCATATTGTGCCAGTGGCTGCTGTGCAGGATCTCGTCGCGCAACACACGAACCGGTTGTCCTTCGGAAAAGATCAATTCCGGCTCTTTCCAGGCCGGTCGCTCATTGCTCCCACGATTGATGACCACGCGCGGCCACCCGTAACCGCCTCCGATAACGAGATCGTTGACGCCGTCGCCGTTCCAGTCGCACGAACACGGCCACGCCTGATCGCTGAATGACATCACCGAAGATACGGAAAGGGCCCTTCCCCGGTTTTCGAAACGTGGCCGGCCGTCTCGCGTTCCGGCAAGTTCGACAAAAGAGAGATTCTGGTACATATTGTGCTGCACGAGAATCCCTCTTTTATTTCCGTCGCTGACCGCGTTAAGCCTGCTGCAATGGTCCAGTTCCACGCCTCCCAGCTTCTGCTCCGGACCGAACCGGGGCGGGTCTCCACCCAGATTCTTCCGCCACGTCAGCGTATGGCCGCACCCGCCCACCGGCATCGCCATCACGTCCGGCAGGCCGTCACCGTCCAGGTCCATAAACGTGAGTTGTTTTCCAACCGCGAGAACCACCGCATCGGCGGCCCTGAACGGCCAGCCGTCCGGATTCAGATTCCGGATATAGTGTCCGTTGACCACCAGGTCCGGCGCGCCGTTCCCGCTTAAGTCGACGACGTGGATCCCCGCGTTTTGAGCAACCGGCGCCGGAATCTCAACGTCCTTTGCAAAGACGGGCAGCCCGCCCTCATCACGTTCCCCGGTATTGAGGTAGGCCGTCACCGCAATATCCGACATTCCCGCGTATACAATATCGGTCAGCCCGTTTCCGTTCAGATCCGCGAAATCCGCTTCGGCGTACACGTCCGGGAAGTGCTTGAGGTCGCGCGACGTTCGATCCTCAACGTACCGCAACCGGGCAAGATCGCCGAACGTGAAGTCCTCGACCCGTCCCACGCGCGGATAACACACAATTCCGCTCGCCGGCGACCCCGGTCGATAATAGTAGTTCCAGCAACCCACCAGATCGGCGCGTCCGTCGCCGGTCACGTCCGCGAGTTGCATCGAATGCGCGAGCACAATCGGCCGCGGGACCCCCGCGTTGTACCGCAGGAGATCTCCAACGCCGATCATGGGGGTGTATTCCTGCGGGTGCAAAGCCGGTCTCTCAGGCAACGTGCCAAACCGGATTTCATAATCCGTGTGTTCGGGATCTTCAACCACCCATTCGATTCTGCCCCTGTCTCCATAGGCGAAATCCTCGGTCCGGGCGAACGCGACCGGCCTATCCGAGACCAGATCCACAACTTCGATGGAATTCGGATCGAACACTCCCACGGCCTCAACCTCATTAACCATTCGACCGAAATCCATCTCCACCGACAACGGAATACGCCCGAGATCCGCGGGCAGCGCCGACGTCACCTGCAGCTTGAATCCATATCGAACGCCAGCCATCCCGTTACCCGGTCTTCAATCGTCCCTGAAATGCCTCCCTGAACCCCTGCATCTTCGGGTCGATCACAAAGATGCAGTAGGGTTGGGCGCGATTCGAACGATAGTAGTTCTGATGGTAATCCTCGGCCCGGTAGAACTCGGTCAGGGGCGTAATCTCGGTAACGATAGGATCCGCCCACAATGCCGACGCATCCGTCTCGGCCAGGGATTGTGTCGCCTCAGCCCGCTGTTGCTCATTGTGATAGAAAATCACGGACCTGTACTGCGTGCCCACGTCCGCACCCTGGCGGTTCAGTGTCGTCCGATCATGGGTGCGCCAGAACACGTCCAGCATGTCCCTGTAGGAAACCGTCTCCGGTTCGAATCGGATCTGCACCACCTCGGCATGCCCCGTGGTTTCATGACACACCTCCTGATAGGTCGGATTCGGAACGGACCCCCCCGCATAACCGGAAACCACCTCCAATACCCCCGACAGGTCCTGATAAATCGCCTCCACGCACCAGAAACATCCCCCTCCGAACGTCGCGCGTTCTTCGGCCATTTTCGTCTCCTGACTGATATTACCCCCAATTCGATAAACAACAGCAACTCGGCAACGCAACGAAGATCCCTGAAACGGGGCGAAACGGTCGTTAAAAAAGGACGTTTTTTCAGCTCACGTCCAGTGGACCTGGTGTATCCTGGTAATCAGCCGTCAAATCGCCTTTATCCGCCTGCCTATATTCGATTTTACGTCCCGGAAAAATACCGAATCAAGATTACTTTCTCGACATCCCCCTGGTATACACCTTGCCCTGGATGATCTTGTGGACGGGCCGCCCGCTGATTACCCGTTCACGCGCAAATGTCTGCCCGCACTCCGGACACTTCAGGTCTCCGCGGGTGAAATCACTCACGATCCGTTCCACGAAACACTTGACCAGGCCGCCCCTTCCGCCTTTTAGATATTTGTAAAGCAGCGTCCGGCATCCGGCACAGTGGATCGCTATGGTCCGTCTATCGACCCGGTTTCTGGATGCCATCGCACGACTCCGGACGCAGTTCTCCCAGCGACGGCTCGCGAGGGGAGATGAATTCCACTGCAGGGTTTTCAATGCGACCGTATGCGTGCCACACCTTGAACCCCAGCAGCGCAAGCAACTCGGGAGCGGCTTCCCGCAACACCTCCTGCGACGTGCCCACGGTGAAATTCTCCTGGGGCCGGAACTGGGGACCGCAGAACGTGGTGAGCAGCGCCAGCCGTTGACCGCCGGTCACGTTGGCCCCCGTTCCATGCCAGACCCGCGCGTCGATGATCAGGGCCGTACCCGCCGGACCCTCCGCGGCAACCGCCTTCATATTGGACGTCCTGTCCGGCTGCCGCCCGAACAGGTGGCTTCCCGGCACGACGCGCGTTCCCCCGTTTCCGGCGGTGAAGTCCACGAGCATCCAGAGTACGTTCACCGCTGCCGCCGGTGCGATCATCGGTGGCGCATCGTCCACGTCCGTATCAGACCGTTCCCGGGTGATCGAGCCCACCGGCAATCCCTTCCGGCCAGCACGCGTGGGCGAAGGCATCCACCACTGGTCGGTATGCAGGTCCATCTCCACCCCGCCTGGATTGGCGATATTCGCGGTAAAGCTCGAAAGCAGGTACTCCTCGCCCAGAACCTGGCCAATCACCTCCCGCACCCGTTCCTGAAACAATACCTGATGGAATACCCGCCCTTTGTTGATCAACATCCACAGCCTCTGGTTGACGCCCCCGCGGCCAGCCGTGAAGGCATCGGTCCGCACCCGGCCACTTTCGTCCCGGAATGATCCCCAGTTCTGGTTCGGGCCCCCGTCTTCGTACGCCGCGCCCAGTTGCCTTTCCGCCGCCGCCTGCTCCACCAACCTTTTCCGCAGGGTCGCAACCTGATCCTGGCTCAACGCGTCCTTCAGCAGACAATATCCGTACCTCTCGACATTTGACTTCGCCACCTCCAGGTCTCCGGAAACCTGCGGCAATCCATCGACTTCCAGGCCTGCCATAACTGCTCCTCCGTCATTCGTCGAAATCAAGTCCGCCTCTCTGAAACACCCACTATATGCTACGCCCGTACCCCGGGCAAGTCAACCTCTTCTGCCCGCCAGCCCGTTGGAAGCGTCCATGGGGACTGCTGAGGCGTATCCATTGCCCGAGGCTGCAATCAGCAGTTGAAATCCGGCCTTGCTTTTCGGTATTTTGAAACGAATCAAACGATGCGACGCGCCAGAACTGGTTTGCATCACCATCCCGGCCACCACCTTCACCGCGGCGAGGACTGCATGGAACCCGGAAACCTGCGGGCATCCCTGGATAGGCAGATTGCAGAATACATGGACAACCACCCGCGTTCACGGGAGATGTTCAGGCGTGCCCAGGCGTCTCTTCCCGGCGGAAACACGCGAACCGGCGTCCACTTCGACCCGTACCCGGTATACGCCGACCGCGGCGCAGGCGTCCATCTCATCGATCTGGACGGCCACCGCCTTCTTGATTTCGTAAACAACAACACGGCCCTCATCCTGGGCCACGCGCATCCCGAAGTCGTCGCCGCCCTCCAGGAGCGGATTGCCCACGGCACCGGCTTCTCGCGTCCGCTGGGCCTCGAAGTGGAAATGGCCGAATTTCTGAAGGACCGCGTCGGTTCATTTGAAACGGTACGCTTCTGCAGCTCGGGCACCGAAGCCATCCTGAATGCCATCCGCGCCGCCCGCGCCTTCACCGGCAGAAACAGAATTGCCAAATTCGAAGGGGCATACCACGGGATGGACGAATACGTAATGGTCAGCCACGTCCCTCCACTGGACGGGAATCTGGGACCGCCCGATCGGCCCGAATCCGTGCCTTCCTCGCGAGGCCTCACCCCGCAGGCCATTGAAAACGTGGTCGTCCTCCCGTTCAATGACGCCGATAGCTGCGATGCAATAATCAACGAGCACCGGGACGATCTGGCCGCGGTAATTGTCGACCCGCTTTCAACGGCAGCCGGCTTCACCCTTCCGGTGAACGGTTTTCTTTCGCGACTCCGTGAAATGACGGAACGCGCCGGCGTCCTGCTCATCTTCGACGAAATCGTCAGCTTCCGTATTTCCCGTGGCGGCGCCCAGGAAACGTATGGCGTGCGTCCTGACCTCACCTGTCTCGGCAAAGTCGTTGCCGGCGGCACTCCCGGCGCCGTTGTCGGCGGCCGCGCCGACGTCCTGGACCTCTACAACCCCGCCGGAGGCGCGCCGGACATCCCTCACTCCGGCACGTATAACGCCAACCCGATCGCCATCGTCGCGGGCCTCACCACCCTCCGCCTGCTCAGTGCAGAAGCCTATGAAAAGCTGGATTCACTGACACGGCGCCTCGCCGGCCGGCTGGGACAGGTCTTCAGGGATGCCGCCCTTCAGGCGCGGGTCACAACGGCCGGCTCCCTGTTCCGCGTCCATTTCCTACCTGAGCGTCCCCGAAACTACCGCGAAGCGGCTCGCGACAACCAGCTTTTTCACCGGTGGCTGTTCTTCGCCCTCCTCAACCGGGGTATCTACTGGAAACTCGGCGGCAACGTCTCGTTACCTATGGAAATCCGGCACGCCGATCAACTGGCCTCCGCCGTCGACGACGCGCTTCGAACGCGCAAGTAAGAGGCCGATCCGACAATTCATCAGTCAATCGAGTATGGGTTCCGTTCGGTCACATTCTCGTCCAATTCCTGCATTTCGGGGGCGAAAATGCCGTATTCGTCAATTGTTCGAAGTGAGCGGATTTCGGTGGGTGACGGTATCAGCGCAGGTCGGATCTCTGAATCTATTCTCGCTCCTTGCCAACCCGAACCGGAATATTCGAAAATTCGCAATTCAGGTCAGTGTTGCCGGTATTGCATGTCTGTCAGTACGAGAGCTTTACGAGACTCCAAAATAAATATGGCGGCCGTCCAGGCCGCCATCAAACCAAAATCGAGTGACATGAGATGGGTTAAAAGGGTAACGCTGAATCATCCAAATAGCGGTTTTCGTAAGCCAAATGTCCATCCAGCGAAAATTTCACGACATAATTTTCGGGGCTGTTTAAATTTGAGAGATTGAAAGACAAACTGTCCTTAGCAAAAAAGTTATCCTCTTCCCATCTATGGATCGTTTCGGTCTTGGTCTCGATTAGTTCTATTTCCGCGTGAAATGGACCTGACCGACCATACACCGATGGGTTAAACTCGAATGAGATCGTCGAGATACTTAGATTAACTTTTTCAATAAAGGGCCAACGTCCAAAGAACAGCCCAAATCTCCTGCTGACCGCTATTCGCTTCGACCATTTTAGATACACATCAATCGGAAGCAAATGAATGAGTGTCTGAAATTCGGCTTCGGACCGACAACCGATCAATCTTAAGCTGGAAAGTTCAACAGCGTTTGGAAATATAACTTCAGCATGTCGATGAAAAATGATATTACGCTTCTCGGTGTCATCCATTTTCGGCAAGCTACGATCATGGTAAATCTTATCAAAGGGGAGCGACAGGAAGTATTCAGCGGTGTTCCCTGGCTCTGCCCCAGCAGCCAGATTGCCATCGCTAAACATCGTTGGCTGGCTCGTCAGAATTGCGTCGGCATTAAAAATGAAACTAACGGGTACGGGGCAGTGAGCGTTCATTTCGCGCTGACCAACTGGTCGGAAACCCTCATTTCTGTACTGCGTAGGTGTCCGCGGACGAAAATACAGACGCACATACTCTTTCCACCTTGAACTTGTAGTTGATATGACTTCCGGGCTTGCAATGTCAGTAACTAATCCCCCAGTTCGTTCTAATTCGGAACGGGACACCAATTTGCCGTCGCCGAGAATCTTCACAGCATTGGTTAAATCCGTAAAGTGAAAAAGGTGGCCTGGCCACCAACGTTGTGACTCCGGTAACCATGGCCGCTCCTTGATTGACCGAAAATGAGCGACGATTTTCTCTGCATCTCGTTTTTTCGACTTCGTCATACCGGTTTAAACTCAAACGGGAACTTCTCGAAAATCTTGGGAGGAGCTGCTTGAGGTACTATTTGAAGGCCAATGCTGTGGCCTGAACTCAATGCCAAATAGTCATTACTTGCTGATACCGACCGACAATAAGGCAATTCCGAAAAAAGTGCCACTAACTGATTCGAGATTATTTCTAATCCTGCGGGCATTATCGCGGGAATTGCAAAACCGCAATTTCGTACAGTAGTCCACAATTCGACCAGTTCCTCTTCCGGGATGAAGGTTTTCTTGTCGTCCATATAAAAACAGATTCCCTGCTCATCGAGTTCAGAAATAACCTTAACGTGGAAGTTTTGGTGATCAAATGATGTTCGTAAATCTAACCCTGAACCGATCAATTCAGTCAAATCCTTCCAAACCTCGACATAACCCAGAGATTCGAGATCGGACCGTAACCAACTCGCCACGTCTTCTATGTCTCTGTGTTCAGGAACTTGCGGATCCTGTCTGTACAGATGAATAAAAATGTCAATAGGAAGCTTTCCCAGGTAATTTTCCATCAGTGGTTGCACCTGTCGATCCCAGTCTAATTCACCGTTACCGCATCCTAACGGTGGAAAGGCTATGCTAGTTATACCTCGTTTCGCATATTCTCTTACGAATGTGTTTAAGCCACTTTTGATGTATTGAATTTCCGAAGCTTTGCGCCAGGTTGTCTTGGTTGGAAAATTAAGGATCCATTTGTTTGAAGTCTTATATAGCCAGAGCTTACCCACCGTAAGCCGTTTCGTTTCACAATGCTTTTGATATTCGCGAAACATCTCTGGGTATATCCGCTTGAAATTCTTCGCGATTCCTTTGCCCATGACCCCTACGGTATTAACCGTATTCACAAGAACCCGAGCCGGGGATTCGAACAAATCCCCTACAACATAGGTAATCATTATCCTTTGTCCTTTCGGGAATGTGCGTTTGTAGATACCTGAATGTAGTATAGCGCTCAATGCAAAAACCGGTCAATTCCTTTTGTCAGGGACCATTCAGCGGCAAAAAAGAGTTAAATTGACTGAGATAGATTAACCTTGTTAATATACTATACATTTGTTCATGTGTCAAAATAGAAATTCTCAAAATGAGAGACCATCGGAGTCAGAAAAAGCCAACAAAATCAATGACTTGTAAAACATCGCACTTTCTTCTCCCGTGATTGAAGATTGCTTAGTCAAGCAGATGCATCGGGAGACTACTGGGCTTAGTCTGTTTCTCCCGCCGAACTCGTACCGGAGAATGAAAAATGACAGTTCAGGAAAAAGCATTAAGCGAAATTACCAGGGAAGCCATTGAAGTGCTTTCCAAAGAGATCGGTATCGCGAACACGATACGTTTCATCAATCAATTTACGATGGGTTACGGAGATTATACCCAGGAGCGGGAGCGGATCTTCGAGGATATGACATTGGACGAGATCGTCAATGAGATCAAGAAAGTGCGCATACAGTCCAAGCTCTGATTTGAAATCTCATATTCATTGATATGACCCGCCAACAATTCACGCCGGAGGCTGATCAGACAGAAAGTTTCTGTATTCTGTAGTTCGTGAAGGCTTATAAGTGTCTTTCAGCCTCGGCGGTTTGAAGTAATATCGCCGGTTTATTTTTTCTTTTAGGTCTGGCGAAGCAATAGTCGTCGATCGGATTCCACCAAATTCAATGGCAAACCGGAATTCCATTCACAAGGAAGACCTCCTTCAAGGCTTCGCCGCGCTCGGTCTACGGAAAGGCGATGCGCTTCTCTTTCACAGTTCCCTCAAGAGTTTCGGATTCGTTGAAGGCGGCGCCGATACAGTTATCGACGGGGCAATCGATTCCGTTGGCGAGTCGGGTACCGTGGTCGTTCCTGCCTTCGTCCAGAAAGTCAACGGCGAATCCGCCACCTACCGGACGCGCCTGGAAGCGTGGAACATCCACTCGTCGCCCTCTGACGTGGGATATATCACCGAGGTCTTCCGCCAGCGCCCCGAAGCCGTACGCAGCGACCACTGTTGCGACTCCCTGGCCGCCATCGGGGCCGACGCAGAGGCGGCGATGGGGGGGCACCGGCACGCCGGACCGCGATATAGCCCGTGGGACGAAAAGGCGTTCGGTCATGGCTCGCCATGGGACTGGCTGGTGGAACGCAACGCCCTCTACCTGCTCATGGGCGTTGGCTTCAACGTCTGTTCGATCTTCCACTACAACCAGGCTTTATGGGTCGAGCGAAATCACGCCAACACCAGCAACCCGCGCATGTGGCCCGGCTTCAACTTCAGCGTTATGGGCGAACGCGTAAAATCCGCCGGCCTCGTCAGCCAGGTTTGCGTTGGGCCCTCTGTCTGGCAGGCCTTCCGAGTCGTTCGCACCCTCGAACACGTCTCCCGCGTCCTCAACGACGAACCCTCCCTCATCACGCTTTCACCATTGAAACTCTACGGCGAGTGACCGCCGAACCTTGACGACGCAATCCCAATCCCATATCTTTGACTGCAAACAGGCTGTGGAATTCGAGTGGGACGAACCCAGGAATGAATTGAATATCCAGAAACACGGGGTAAGCTTTTTGTCCGCTGCGCGCGTGTTTGATGGACCCGTATTCACGGTTATCGAAAATAGGAAAGATTACGGAGAAATCAGGTACATATCTATTGGCAAGGTTGAAGTAACCGAACTTTACGTTGTATACGCCGTTCGCAACAGACGCCTTCGAATCATTTCCGCACGGAGAGCCAATCGAAATGAACGACGAAAATATCGTGAGATATTCCCGTGATAACCTGCCTGTAGATTCACGGACAGACTGGGGTCGGGTCAAGCGGTTGTCGGAAGCTGAATTGAACGCGGCCGCGCTTTCCGACCCGGACGCACCACCTTTCATGAGCGGTGAAGATTGGAAAAAGACCGACATGCTGGCGCAGATTCCAATTGACCGGGAAACCTTTGAATACTGCAGGAAACACGGTGGAGGGATTCAGACTGTCATCAAGAATGCCGTGCGCGAGTACATGGATGCACATCCATTGAATTAGCAATATACGGGGTTCTTACCCTTCTGAACTTCCCTGCCAACAGCCAAAGTTTGCGCGCTTGTCTTCTCGGTACTGTGTCGCTTACGATCCGTCTCCTACCTCTGTCCCATCGGCGTATAGTCCCGGACGTCTTCACCCATGTAGATCTGCCGCGGACGTGCGATGCGCTGCTCCGGATCGTGCATCAACTCTTTCCATTGCGCCAGCCAGCCAGGCATTCTGCCCACCGCGAACATAACCGTCATCATGTCCGTTGGCAGGCCCATCGCCTGGTAGATAATGCCCGAATAGAAATCCACGTTCGGATAGAGTCTGCGAGATACGAAAAATTCTTCTTCAAGCGCGATGCGCTCAAGTTCCACCGCGATGTCGATGAGCGGATTCTTTCCGGTAACTTCGAACACCTCCTCGGCGGTCTTCTTGATGATCGCTGCTCTGGGATCGTAGTTCTTGTATACCCTGTGCCCAAAGCCCTGCAGGAGTACTTCCCTGTTATAGACCCGCTCGATGTAGGACGGGATATTGTCAACCGACCCGATCTCGTTCAGCATCTTCAGCACGGCTTCATTTGCGCCCCCGTGCGCCGGTCCGTACAGTGCGGCGGCGGCCCCGGCGGCGGCCGAATACGGGTCTGCCCCGCTGCTGCCAACGCCGCGCATCGTGCTGGCGCTGCAGTTCTGTTCGTGGTCGGCGTGCAGAATCAAAAGGACTTCGAGCGCCCGTTCCAGCGCTGGGTCGGGCGTGTATGCGCTCGTTCCACCAAACAGCATTTTCAGATAGTTGCCGCAAAACCCCAATGACGGATCCGGGTCGACATAAGCCAACCCCTGGCTTCGGCGGTACACCGCCGCCGCACCCATTGAAGCCATACCGATCAACCGCCGGATATGCTGTTCCTGAGCTTCTTCGGTTGCGATCTCTCTCGCGTTTTCGTAGAAGGTAGACAAGGATCCCAACACCCCCACCATCATCCCCATTGCGTGGGAGCCCTTTCGGAAACCGTTCACCAATTCGTTCAACTTCGGTTCGGCCCTCACGTACGTCATCACCGACTCGTTCCATGCATCCAGCTCCGCCTGACCGGGCAGTTCCCCGTATAACAGCAGATATGAGGTTTCGAGGTAGGTGCTGCTCTCCGCAAGTTGCTCGATCGGATATCCACGATACCGGAGAATGCCTTTCTCTCCGTCGATGAACGTCACGGAACTCTGGCAGGATCCGGTATTCAGGTACGACGGATCGTACCCGAGAAGTCCGAAATCGTCCTTCGAGACTTTTATCTGCTTCAAATCGGCTGTTCGAATGGCGGCGCCGTATTCGGGGTACGTGCCATAAAGAATGGGAACATCGTATGTCTTGCCGGTGCGATTATCCGTAATGCTAAGTGAGTCTTTATTCATCCACAAAATTCCTTTCCAATGGTCTTCCCCTGCGAGTCAGGCCCGAACCGCATAAATTACACCCTCGAGCGGTTTTCCGGTCAGGCTATGGTCGCACGTTTGTTGTCGAGTCACCCCGCCGAAAACACGGTCCAGCGCGCGTTCGTACGAACGGTTGACAGCATGGCTCCAGATCGCGAGGGTTCCATCCGGGCGCAACCGTGTCCTTAGCGTCTGAAGCGCAGAAACGCTGTAGGCGCGACGGTTTTCCGGCCGAACCACCCGGTCGGGACCGTTGTCGATATCCAGCACGATGCCGTGATAGCTTCGGGGATTTCCCTGCACGTATTCGTAAAAATCGCCGACCACCACTTCCGTTCGAACATCGTCAAGAACGTCGGCGTTGTCCAGATATTCGCGGTTCCAGTTTATTATGCGTGATTCGAACTCCACCACACACACGGAACGCACATTTGAATAGGCGAGCGCCTGTCGGAGGGAAATCCCCATTCCCAAACCACCGATAAGCAGGTTGATGTGCCTGCCGGATTTCGATGTTTCCATGACCGTGTCGATCAATGCGCGATTGGACAACGCATTGTAGGTGGCCATCAGGAAGACACCGTTGACGATGAGTTCGAAATGAGTGACCGTGCCGGCTTGAACGGACGCAAGCTGCAATTCACCCGTTCTGGTGGACGAACGCTGCACAACCCGCCGATCCATAGCCAGACCCTGAAACGTCCGTTCAACCACCCCCACTATCGGTGACAAGACAGACACGCATATAAAGATAATGTAGAATTGAAATTTAACAAGCAGATTTGAACCCGGAATTTAAGGCTCTGACGGGTTAAACACCTTGACAATTTCGGATGCACATTTAGATTGCGCCATCTGACACAGCACCGATCGACAGGTCCTCGATGGTAAAAGAAGGTGGCGATAGTGAATTCACAAAAGCGATCCGTTGCAATGAAAAAAGCCGAAATCGAGCAGGTCAACCCACGGGTTGCGCGGGGCAGCTACCGCTCCGTGCTTTTCGATTTCGACGGAACGCTTTCGCTGATTCGCGAGGGCTGGCGGGAAATCATGGTACCGATGATGGTCGAAACGCTTGGCGAATGCCGCACGGGCGAAACCGAGGCCCAACTATCACGGATTGTGACTGACTTTGTCGACCGTCTTACCGGCAGACAGACCATTTACCAGATGATCCAGCTCGCCGAGGAAGTGCGAATACGCGGCGGCCCGCCTCCGGATCCGGTCGCTTACAAACACCGTTATCACGAACGGCTCAACCGCCACATAAGGGACCGCATTCAAGGTCTGCGTTCCGCCGCCGTTCAGGCCGAAGACCTGATGGTGCCCGGGTCTCTGGATCTTCTGCGCAACCTGGAACGCCAGGGACTGACGCTGTACCTGGCAAGCGGCACCGACGAGGTTTACGTTAGAGAGGAAGCCGACCTTCTGGGGCTGACGCCCTTCTTTGAAGACCGCGTGTACGGCGCGCTGGACCGATACCAGGACTTTTCCAAAGAAAGAGTAATCCGGGATCTGATTGCCTCGCAGGAGATCGAGGGCACGCAGTTGCTGGGCTTTGGCGATGGATACGTGGAGGTCAAAAACGTCAAGTCGGCGGGGGGAACGGCCGTGGGCGTCGCGTCTGACGAGGCCCGCCGCCAGGGCGTGAATGCGTGGAAACGCGAACGGCTGATTCAAGCTGGAGCGGATCTGATTGTACCGGACTTTCGGAGCCAGGAGTTGCTCGTGGACTATCTTCTCTACACGTAGTGTTCAGCGGCCACGGATAATCCGGGGGCGGCCCGGTTTTTTTTATGACGCATTCCTACCTGAAAGAGCTGCTGGGTTCGTTTTCGGATCTCGCTATCCTGGTAATCGGGGACTTTTTTCTGGATCGCTATCTCGAAGTCGATCCCGGCCTCGCCGAAGTCTCCCTGGAGACCGGACTGGAAGCCCGCCAGGTCGTACGGGTCCGAAACCGGCCGGGTGCGGCGGGAACCGTGACCGGTAACCTGAATGCCCTTGAAGTGGGGCAGATCCGGGCGCTCGGGGTGATTGGCGAGGATGGACAGGGGTACGATCTGAAGGCGGGACTGCATGCATCCAGGGTGGATACGCGGGACCTGATGGAGGTCTCCGGCCGTGTCACGCCAACCTATACCAAACCCGTTCTCATCACAACCGGGAAGGAGATGGAGCGATTGGATATCAAGAATCGCTCGCCACTCCCGCGAGACGTTGAAGACCATATCCTCACCGCCCTGGAGAATCTGTTGGAAGAGGTTCATGGTGTGATCGTGCTGGACCAGGTTCAGGAACGAAATTGCGGCGTCATTACGGATCGGGTTCGCGCGGGCATTGCGCGCCTCGCGCCGGAGTATCCGCATGTCGTGTTTCTGGCGGATTCACGTTCGCACATTGGTCTTTTCCGGAATGTGATGGTCAAGGTCAACCGCGAAGAGGCGTTAAAGGCGGTTTCCCGGAATTCCCGGACGGAAGGGGGGAAGTGTCTGGACGCCGCCGTTCAGTCTTTCATGGAACGCACCGGACGGCCCGTCTACGTTACACTTGGTCCCGAGGGTATCCTCTGCGCCGACGGCGAGGTGACGGACCGCGTTCCCGGTATCCCGGTGCCCCATCCCATTGATATTGTGGGCGCGGGGGACAGCGTTTCCGCGGGGATCGTGTCGGCGCTCTGCGCTGGCGCCTCCTGCCTCGATGCCGCACGCGTTGGCGTGCTGGTGTCGTCCATCACCATCCAGCAGATCGGGACAACGGGAACGGCGTCACCCGCACAGGTGCTGCAGCGGTTTGAAGAATCCCCTCAGGAAGTCTGAGTACGGTCCTCTCCCCCCGGCTGTCGAAACGCAGCAAAAAGCAGCCATCAGCTTTAAACATTCAGCTTGAATCAAGTTGAAAATCAGATTCAACATCCACGTCTCCCCAGATTCCCTGCCTCCGGCGGGTTCCTTAAAACCGGGAAGACGCAAGACGGGAGAGGGTAGAGATTTCCCTCGTGCCGGAGGCAAGAAAGAATAAAATAGCGGGCAGGGATTTCTTCTACCGGCTTCCCTCTTCCTTCTTACCGCCTTTGGAATAGTCGCCGCTGTGCACGGGGCCTGCCATATGCACAGCGCGAATCCCCTCACGGAATGCACCCAATCCACTGCCCTGATACCTGCGCAAGCACATCCATCCGCGTCGCTGGACGGATCAGCGCGCGCTGCTCTGGTCGTCCTCCGGTCGGGAAATACCTTTGTAGACCGATTGGCGTCTGAGTGATGAGGACAGCCATTTGCTGTCATCCGGATTACGATTCGTTATCGCGATGACAGCACGGATATCAGATATCAAAACGCTTTCTGAGTCGTTCGGGGAGGGACGTCCACCATGCATTTCGGGCTACGAGGCGGAGGAGGTGGGTGTTGCCCGGCACGTCGTTTGCGCCCAAGCCGTTTTCAACAACGATGGTATGGGGATCGCGCTCCAGAAATTGACCCAGCCGCGCTTCGAGATGCTCCCGAGTTCGAAGGATGCACGCGCCGGTCAGTTCGGCTACCGGCAGGTCGAGCAGGTGGTCTATGTTCCAGTGCAGATTCTTTTGGACGGTGGGCTTGAGGCTTCCGTTTCCCAGTCCGATGGCGTTGAATCGGCGGAGCATTTCGCCCCGGATTCTGTGAGATCGCTTCTTGTGGCTCCGGGTGGCGTGGCGGACCAGGCGGTTGGCCAGCGACGCGGCGCCTTTCTTCGACATCGCCGACCCGACGTAGACGTACTCTCCCGCCGGAAGCTCTATGATCTTTCCGCGTTTGAATCCACCGAATGCCAGCGCTGAATACTCCGCCAGGCGAACCCTTAAAATATAGCACCCGCTCTGCGAATCGCTGCCCAGGACGATAATTGGCGATTCCTCAGGATTCACCGCGCGCCTTCATCCAGTCGATAACGATCTTGTGATTGCCTCTCTTTGCCTGAAGAAACGCGGTTTCGCCGGCCGGGTTGACCCAGTCCGGATCGGCGCCCCGTTCGTAAAGGACTCTGGCGATCGTCGTATGGCCGTTTCGACACGCCAGGCCGAACGCGCTGTCCAGGGCCGTCTGCGGCGGCCTCGGTTCATCCCAGCAGGGCAGGGCTCCAGCGCTTTCCGTTACGTTTCCATCCTCGTCAAAAAACCGGTCTACCATGTCTCTTCGTCCGGCCCCGGCGGCTGTCATGAGGTTCGATGCCGCGCCACGGTCGATCAACAGCCGCGCGGCGTTCACACATCGAAAAATAACGGCATTCCATATCGGCGTCCCGTTGGCAATAACGCCGCAGTCAATATCGATATCCGCGCCTTCGTCCAGAAGCAGTTCCGCCAGGTCGACGTCGTCGTTGCTCGCCGCCCAGTGCAGCGGTGTTTCCTTTACCGCTTCATTCTGACCATGCTGGAAACGCGCATTCACGTCCGCCCCCGCCTCAATGACCAGCCTGGCCATCTCCACGCCCTTCGGTTTGTGCCCGGGATAATCCGCAATCGTATGCAGGAGCGTGCGGTCGTTGTCTTCAGACCTGAGGTGGGGCAAGTCCGGATGCGACTCGATGAGCGCCTCCAGCCTTTCCATATCGCTCTGTTCGATGGCTTCGCGCGCCTGTTCGATCGGCTTCATTCTCATTCCTCCAATCAGGGGTTCAGGGGATCCTCAACCGCTTCCGGTAGACTTCGTCGCTCAGCGCTTTTTGACGCCAGTAGGGTTCGCGTACTGTCACCATCAGTTCCGCGCGGGCGCCCGCCCCGTCCTCCCATTTCAAAATGCGGCGAGGGTACGCCGTTTCCACCCAGACCGTCGTGTTCCACCCGTCTGTTTCCCAGCGCCATGGAATGGCGCTGTGGCTCTCGTTCGACACGGTGATCGTCTGCGGCAGTCCCTTGCTCAACCGTGCGTCCACCAGGGCGTGGGGACGGTGGCGCGTCCGGAATGACCAGAGGCTGCGCAGAAGCCGGACCGGCCGCGATTCGCCGGTCTGCATCATGGGCCCTTTGAGCTCCCGGATCTGTATGAGAAGATGGTCTTCGCTCTGAAAACCTTCGGGCATGTCCAGACTGTATGTACGCAGGCCTTCGCGTTCAAAATAACTGTTCAGGGCGCCGCGCAGTTTGCCTTCATCCACGCGAATTTCATCGAAAATATGTCCGCACCATTCCTGCGAACTCAGATTCACTTTTATCAGTTCAAACGGGTTTGAACCGTCCAGACCTTCAACGGCGCTGAAGACGGATGTCATGACCGAATAGTCGTAGATGCCGGTGGTGAACTTCAACACGTTGTTCAGTTTGAGAACGTAAACTCTTTTCGCCGGCGGCGTTGGCGACTCGACTTTGATGTAGGTGTTCCGGTTCAGGTCTTCGGTGACGAAAATGAGAACGCCGTATCCCTCGCGTGACGCTCCGTAACGAGGCTGCTCCACGCGATAGCTGGAGATTTCCGCCTTGCCGTCCGCCCAGTGCGCGTAAAAGTCCGGCGTCTCCGCGACCGCCGGCGGGACGGATCCGAGCGCAGCCAGGACCGTCAGGGCAATTGCGCATAATCGGGGCATGTTTACTTCCTTCCCTTGGGTGATCGATTGGAACGGAAAGGGCCGCCTCACGTTCGGGGCGGCCCGTCTTTCCCGCTGCAGCGTCAGGCATGGTTTATTTCAGGAACATCATTCGCCTGGACGCCAGGAAACCGCCTGCCTGAGAACCGTTCGAATCGCTCAAAAGTCGAGTGCAAGTTCAGATCGCATGCGAAATCTATTGCACAAATCCGTACCTGTCAACTCCGTTTAATGCAGATTTGCCGATATACGCCGACCCGAACGCTCATAATCCACCTCCACAGGAACCCGCCGTCGCTTTTGACCAATGGCTTACTCGTTTTTCGATGCGTTCTCTCACGTCAGCGGCTACCTCCCGAACTTCCGCTGGCGCGCGAACCGTCTCGCCCTGGCGCTCGCGAAGGGCGACGATCAGCGGCGCCAACGCACGGGATTTCGAGGGATCGGTCAGAAGAACTGCAACGAGCTCCTGTTCTGAGGCCCCGGCTGCGAGCAGGTTGGGCACGAGCTTTATCATCCAGTTCAATCCAACTTCGCTGTCAGAAGGCAATGAGGCATACACCGAGCAAAACACATTCATAGCAGCTACACTCTCATCTCGGACCGCCAGCGCCAGACGAAAACGAGGCGGGCAGGACTACCGACAAAGGACTTACGGGACACGTCCTGGATCAACCGGGTCGATTCTACAACAGATCTGCTGTCAACAGTTTTGTTGTATAATTTGACGAGTCGATAATGTTGGGGCCAAACCCTGGTACGCCCTGCAAACGCGCCGCGCCTGCAAAGACTTCTGCGAGGCGACATACGCAATGTCGTCGTGCCGGGGCCTTCCGACAAGCCATTGACCACGTCTTGACAAAGCGAGTCCAAAGGACGGATGCAACGCGGCGGAGACGGGTTGACTCGGCGGACGCGTGGCAACATGCCTCCGGGACGGGACGCCGGACCCTTGTCGAAATCTGGGGAATCCTTGATGTGAGAAAATAGAACGATTAGAATGCATCCGGAGAATCGAAACCATGTCCGAATCGAGAATTCAGCCCTCACGTTGTTCCACCCGGTATTTCGCTGTGGCGGTGGCGTTGTTCGTCGCAATCATCGCCCTGGTGGCGCTTTACAGGTCGACGGGTGGAGACAACTGGACGGAAAGGACAAATTGGCTCACCGACAAACACGTCCAAATGGCAGCGCAAAGAGGGCGATTCATGGGCCGATATTGAACGAACGCTGCGCGTGGGCCTGTGCCCTTACTCGACAACCAGCGCCGGGGAATACCGGATGGTCGCCGAGATACAGAAGAAAGTCGCTGAAATTCACCGCACCGTCCTCGTCGAAGTCGGGCCCGCGCCGATAGATGCCGGCGCCAATAATGTATTCTTCGCCGAGATGGGTGTGGAGCAACGCGTAACTCACCTTGAATGAGCCCACCGTATCGCCCAGCAACTCGCCGTCTCCGTCCTCGTCCACCGTCGGATCGTCCCACACGTACTCGACGTAGCCACCGCCTTCCCGCGCAGCCTTCATGATTTCCTGTACGATCTTTACGCCGTTGGCGTCTTCAACGTCCACGTTGATGACTCTCCCCTCGCGCTCGGGTTCCGCCCCGTGAAAGACCAGATACCCGCCGGTTGTAAAAACGAAGGCATAGATCGAGCCGTGCTTCCAGTGCCCGCCTTCGACTCTGAAGACCTCCTGAATGGTCGTAAGCTTCTCCAGTCCGATTCGCTCAAGCGCAACGGAAAAGGCCTTGAGGGCGCTTTCGACAAAGGCCTTCAGGGTCTCGCGGTCCACCACATCGCCCGCCGTGACGTCTGGACGGGGTACGGAAACGGGATCACCGGCGGGCAGATCCGACAGGTCCTGGTAATAGCCACCGACCAGAATATAATCTTCGTCCGTTACCTCCGAGAAAAACTGCGTGGCATAGGCCACCTTGGGATGGCCGCTATCGTCACCCTCCATCGCAGGATCGTCCCAGTAGTACCCGATGAACCCGCCTCCGGCAGCCGCCTCCGTCAGGAAATTCTTTCCAATGCTGTCTCTCCTCGCGTCGACAATGCCCCGGAGGGTCTTTCCCTCGGCGTCGGGCTGATCGGCGTGGAACAGCACCGACCCCCGGCTGTTGAGAATAATCAGGTACGTATTCCCTGACTTCCAGTCTCCCTCGAGGCGCATGCTGCCCCAAAGGACGGCCAGTTCGGCGGCGTCGGCGATGTCATCCAGTTGCGTTTTCGCGTATTCCACGAACGCCCGAAGAGATGCAGGGTCCGTGACGTCGCCGGCGGTTGCCGCCGTTTCCTGCGCTATGGCTGGGCCCGCACCGGTAAAGACATTGGCGGCGCCCAGAAGGCACCCCAACAGGCCTATACATATGATGGTTTTCATGGAATCTCCGGATCTCAAGTCGACATACGCCCTGATCGTCGCAAATTGCGTGGCCGGCGGCGGCGAGGCCGTTTCATTTTCGCGCATTTCCCACTAAAAAAATCTAATCCAAAATCGGTTGCTGTCAACCGCCAACCAGTAAAACCCGGCGCCGCGCGCATCTGCTCGATGGGGTCAGATGGCGGCCATTATCGCAGGCGCCTCAAATCAGTGCGCATCAAGCCAGTTCGTCCCCGTGCCCATCTCCACCACGATGGGGACCTGCATTGGAATGGCGGTCTTCATCCCGTTCTCCACAATGCCCGGGAGGACGTCGGCTTCGTCTTTGTGCATATCGAAAACCAGTTCGTCGTGTACCTGCAGGAGCATTCGCGATCTGAGACCGCGTTCCAGAATCTCGCGATGAATATGGCTCATCGCGATTTTAATCATATCCGCGGCCGTGCCCTGGATGCGCGAGTTGATGGCGTTTCGCTCTTCTCCCTTCCGTGTGGTGGCGTTTCGGGAGTTGATATCGCGCAGATAGCGGCGGCGTCCGGTGACCGTTTCCACGTAACCGTTTTCCCGGGCGAACTCGATGGTTTCGTCCATGTAAGTCCGGATGCCGGGAAACTGATCGAAATAATGGGCGATGAGGTCCGCGGCCTGCTTTCGGGAAATGTCCAGGCGATCGGCGAGGCCGAACGCCGAGATCCCGTAGATGATCCCGAAATTGACGGTTTTCGCGTGGCGTCGCATGTCTTCGGTTGCCCCTTCGATGCCATAGATTCTCTCAGCGGTCGCGCTGTGGATATCGCCTCCTTGCCGGAAGACGTCCGTCAGGGCTGCGTCCCCGCTGAGTTCCGCGGCAACCCGGAGTTCGATCTGCGAGTAGTCGGCGGCAAGCAAGACGTGGTTCCTGTCTCTGGGCACAAATGCTTTTCGGATTTCCCTGCCCATTTCGGTTCGGATTGGAATATTCTGCATATTCGGACCGTGAGACTGCAGGCGGCCCGTGGCGGCAACCGCCGCTTCGTAGTTGGTATGTATTCGGCCCGTGGGTTTGAAGATCGACCCGGGCAACTGGTCGACGTAGGTCGATTTCAACTTCGTGCACATGCGGTAGAACATCACCTGTTCCACGATCTCATGTTTGTACGCCAGCCGCCGCAGAACCTGCTCCGTGGTCTGGTACTGTTTGGTCCTCGCTGTGCGCCGCGCATTCGGATCGAGTTTCAGCTTGTCGAAGAGGATGTCCCCCAACTGCTTCGGCGAGTTGAGATCGAAGTTTTCTCCCGCCAGTTGGAAGATACTTTCCCTGGCACGTTCGATTTCACCCGAAAGCCCTTCTGACAGGTCTCGAAGCACGCCGGCTTCACACCGGATGCCTTCGTATTCCATTTCGACCAGGGCCGGGATAAGTGGACATTCCACGTCCCGGAACACCCGCACCTGCCCCATTTCTTCCAGCCTGGACCTCAGGATTTCGCTCAACTGAAGCGTGATGTCCGCATCTTCCGCCGCGTACGTGGTTACCCGGTCCAGGGGGACGTCGGTCAGGCTCAACTGGTCCTCGCCCTTTTCGCCGATGAGGTCGGATATCGGAATGGGGCGGTATCCCAGCAGCGCTTCGGAGAGATAGTCCATGGAGCGGCGAAGGTCCGGTGTCGCCAGATACGCGGCGAGCATGGTGTCGAACAGCGGGCCGTTGACTCGAAAGCCCTTCCAGCGCAACACGCTGAGATCGAACTTCAGGTGATGGCCGATTTTCTCGACGTCGGGATTCTCCAGAACGGGCCGAAACGTTTCAAGAACCGCGAGCGCTTCGTCCGGTCCCTGGGGCAGGGGCACGTAGAATCCGGTCTGCGGTTTGTAAGAAAAGGCCAGGCCGATCAAGTCGCAGGTCTTGGGATTCAGACTCGTGGTTTCGATGTCGAAACAAAACGTGTTCTGTTCGCTCAGAGCGATAATCAGCTCCCGGCGGGATTCCGCGGTATCCACCAGTTTATAGTCATGTTCCACGTCGTCGATGGTGCGGACGTCACCTCCGTCATCGTCGGTCGCGGCCGTGGGACCCGCTGTGAACGCTTCACCGAACAGGCGCTGGCCCAGGGTATTGAATTCGAGCTCGATAAACAGAGCTTTCAGTTTTTCTTCATTCCAGTCCGCGCGTGCCAGGTCGTCAGGTTTAACGTCCAGCGTCACGTCGCGGTCTATCGTGACCAGTTCTTTGGAGAGTAACGCCTGTTCGCGGTTCTCTTCAACGCGTTCCTTCTGTTTTCCTTTGAGTTCGTCCACGTGCTCGAGCAGGTTTTCAATGCTTCCGTACTTTCCAATGAGTTTCTGGGCGGTTTTTTCGCCCACACCCGGCACTCCGGGCACGTTGTCTGAACTGTCGCCCATCAGGCCCAGGACGTCTATCACCTGGTCCACGCGTTCGATCTGCCACTTTTCCAGGATTTCCTTGACGCCCTGGACTTCCACGTCACCGGTGCGCCCCGGTTTGCAGACAAAGGTGCGGTCCGAGACCAGTTGTCCGTAGTCCTTGTCGGGTGTCACCATAAAGGTGGTAAAGCCGGCGTTCTCCGCCTGTCTGGCAAGGGTTCCGATCACATCGTCCGCTTCCCATCCGGGAACCCTCACAACGGGTAGGTTGAACGCCTCGCACAGGCGGAAGACGTACGGGAGCGCAGCGCTGAGATCCTCCGGCATGGCTTCTCGCTGGGCCTTGTATTCGGGAAACATCCTGTGCCGGTGGGTCGGCTCGGGCGTGTCGAAAACGACACCGATGTGCGAGGGTTCCGCCTTATTCAGAATGTCCAGAAGGGTGTTGGTGAGCACGAATACAGTCGATGTATTCAGGCCGGTGGAGGACATGCGCGGATTGCGGATCATGGAAAAATGGGCCCGGTATACCAGCGCCATTCCGTCCAGCAGGTAAAGCTTCCTGTCGGTTTTGCTCATTGCGCTCTCCCGACCCCGGCTCACCGAAAAAGAGGTGAACGGGGGTTCTCATTATTCTTGCGATAGGGGCCTGCGCGGCCTACCTTGTCCCGTTGATTGACAACCTTCCCCAGTCGCGACAGATCATTCCGTGGAGGCGTTAAATGGAGAAGTTCGAACGACGCGATTTTCTTAAAAAGGCTTCGGTCGGGGTTGCCGGGGGCGTTGCGACTCTGAGCGGCTGCAGCCCCGCCTCAAACGAAAAACCGGACGCGCCCGCGGTGCATACCAGAAAGAAATTCGAGTGGAAAATGGTAACCACCTGGCCCCCGCATTTCCCCATTCTTGGCGAAGGCGCGGACATGCTGGCCAGTTGGATCGATGAGATGTCCGGCGGTCAATTGAAAATTACGGTCTACGGCGGCGGCGAGTTGATTCCACCGCTCGAAGGTTTCGATGCCGTCAGCCAGGGAACCGTTGAGATGTGCCACGGCGCCGCGTATTACTGGGCCGGAAAAGCGCCGGCAACGCAGTTTTTCGCGGCGGTTCCATTCGGCATGAACGGTCAGCAGCTCAACGCCTGGATCTACAGCGGCGGCGGGCTGGAACTCTGGCAGGAACTGTATGCTCCGTTCAATCTGGTCGCGATGCCGGTGGGCAATACCGGCGTCCAGATGGGCGGCTGGTATAATCGTGAAATGAACGGTATCGACGATTTTCACGGCCTGAAAATGCGGATCCCGGGACTGGGCGGAAAGGTAATCGCCAAAGCCGGCGGGTCCGCAGTGCTTTCAGCCGGAGGCGAAATCTACACCAACCTGGAACGCGGTGTCATCGACGCCACCGAATGGATCGGACCTTATCATGATTTTTTGATGGGATTCTTCAGGGCCGCGAAATACTATTACTATCCGGGCTGGCACGAGCCGGGCACCGCTCTGGAGCTGATCATCAACAAAACCGCTTTCGGACAACTGCCATCGGATCTGCAACGGTTGGTGGAGACGGCCGCCGCCCGCTCCAACTCCTGGATCCTTTCTGAATTCGAGGCAAAAAACAGCGTCTATCTTGAAAAACTCACCAGAGAACACAACGTCGAGTTGCGCAGGTTTTCGGACGAGGTCCTCGAGACGCTACGCGGATTCTCCGTGGAAGTTGAAAACGAGGTGGCTGAAGCCGATCCGATGAGCAAAAAGGTCTATGCTTCTTTCGACGCGTTCCGGAAGAAAATCGATCCGTGGGCGGCGCTTTCGGAGAAGCTGTATTATTCCGCTATCGGCGGGTAGCAGCGGTCGTTAACGACAGATGTGGTATTCTATAGGGTCGCGTGCAAACCGCGTCCCTTTCCTGTTTCGGAACCATCAGGACGCCAGGTACCGCGGCAGCCACGTGGCCGCTTCGGGAAAGACGATAACCAGGGTCAGGCCGATCAGCTGGACAACGATAAAAGGTATGATGCCGCGATAGATATGGCCGGTCCGGACTTCGGGCGGCGCGACGCCCTTCAGGTAGAACAGGGAAAATCCGAACGGCGGCGTCAGAAACGACGTCTGCAGGTTCATCGCAATGAGGATGCCCACCCAGAGAAGGTCCACACCCAGATGTGCGAAAATCGGCGCGACAACCGGAACGATAATAAACGTGATTTCGATGAAATCAATAAAGAATCCGGCCACAAAAATAATGACCATAACGAGCGCGAGGAAAACGTGTGGCCCCGGGTTGGCTTCCACGATCAGCCGGGTGAGATACGCGTCGCCCTGCAATCCCCTGAAGACCAGACCGAAGGCGGTAGCGCCAACCAGTATGATGAAGACCATGCAGGTCAGGTGGGTGGTCTCGGCCATGACCGACTTGAGGGTATCGAGGGATAGCTTCCGCTTGCACACCGTAAGGACGGTGGCGCCGAGGGCGCCCACCGCGGCGGCTTCGGTGGGAGACGCGACACCGGCGAAGATGGATCCCAGGACGGCGGTTATGAGCAAACCGGGCAGCAGGAAGGCGTGAATGGTCTGTTTGATCCTGACGGCGCCCACAAACCTGTCCAGATCTTCTCTGGGCATGGCGGGCGCGGATTCCGGCTTCGCAATGGCGACAATCACGATCCAGGCCAGGTAGAGACCCACCAGACATATGCCCGGAATCACCGCTGCGATGAACATGTCGCCAATGGAGATATTCAGGATGCTGCCCAGCAGCACCAGGACGATGCTGGGCGGGATGATCTGACCCAGCGTGCCGGACGCGGAGATGGTACCGGTGGCGAGTTCTGTGCGATAACCGCGTCTGAGCATGGTGGGCAGGCTCAGCAGACCCATGGTGACCACGGTAGCACCGACAATTCCTGTGGATGCACCCAAAAGGGCGCCCACGACAATCACGGAAATGGCCAGTCCGCCGCGCAACTTGCCGAATAGCAGCGCCATCGTTTCCAGCAGTTCCTCCGCCAGCCCCGATTTCTCGAGCATCACGCCCATATAGACGAACAGGGGGACCGCGATGAGCACGTAATTGGTCATCACGCCCCAGATGCGCAGGGGGAGCAGATTGAAAAAATCGATGCCGAACGTGAGATACCCGAGGATGAACGAAACGCCGCCCAGGGTGAATGCCACCGGGAAACCGAACAGAAGCAGTACAAACAGGACCCCGAACAGGATGAGCGGCATGGCTTCGATCATGCGTCGGCCCCCTGGTTTTCGGTTTCAGGGTCGATCGCCGGTTTGTCCGCGATCTTGAGCAGCGAGCCAAAAGCCAGCGCCAGGCCCTGTATGGCCAGCAGGAAAAATCCGATGGGAATGATGGCTTTCAGAATGAACCGCGCGGGCAGTCCGCCAGGATCGGGCGAACCTTCGCCGATCATGAAGGCGTTGATGACGAACGTGTGAGAACACCAGATAGCGACCAGGCAGAACGGTATGAGAAAGACCAGACTTCCGGCGAAGTCCACCCACGCCCTCGTTTTCTCCGAAAAGCGGTTGTAGAAGACATCCACCCGAACATGCTTGCCATGTTTCAGGGTGTAGGCGGCGCCCGTGAGGAAAATCACTGCAAACAGATGCCATTGCAGTTCCTGCACCGCCACCAGGCTGCTCTTCAGCAGGTATCGCGTGAACACGTCGTAACAGACAACCGCCACGAGGACCGTGGTGAGCCAGGAAACGGCAACGCCAATACGCTCGTTCAGCCGATTCGCAAGGCCGACGTAGGCACGAAGGAGATTCAAGGAAGGGATTCCCGAATGCGGTTAAGAGCAGAAAAGCGGGCTTTCACGACATGGTCGCCGGGAAGGGAATTTCGCGGCTTAAATTAAGAACGGTCCCCGTTGTTTCCAAAGAAAAAAGCGTTGCCATCACGACGTCTTTTCGCTTCCTTTACGGGAAAGAGCAGGTATTCGGAATGATGTACCTTTGAGGAGCCGCTTGCAATGCGAGACTTGTATAAATGGATCCTGCCGGTGGCGTTTGTCATCGCGGCGGCGCCGGCTCACGCGCAGGACAAAGTCAAAGTGAGCACGGCCTGGCCTGCGGACGCGGCGCGTCCGGGCGACCTCGTGGCGCTTGCCATCGTGGTGGATATCGACGATGAATTTCACATCAACCCGGATCCGGCCCAGGTGGTGGCTGTCGGCGATTTCGAACCGTACCCGACAGACGTCCGCATTCTTGAGGCGGCGAGCGGTCTGACCCTTGAAGCTGTTCGCTTCCCGAAGCCGCACCCGATAAAGGCCGACTATGCCGATGGCGATCTCCTGGTATATGAGGGCCGAACCGTGTTTTACCTGCCCATCAAGGTGGGGGAAGAGGTGCAACCGGGGCCTCAGCGGGTTAAGCTCGAGGTGGAGTACCAGGCTTGCGACGCGTACACTTGTTTCATACCGAAAACGGTCGAACTGGAGGCGTCGCTGCCGATTGTGGACGCCGGCCAATCCATAAACAGCCTGAATTCAGCGTTATTCGAAGGGTATAGTGCGACAGGCGCGGCTTCCGAGCCAGGCGGCGTGCGCTTCGATCTGTTCGGCTGGACATTTTCTATCGATACGTCATCCGGCGGCGGGCTGGTTCTGCTCCTGATTGTGGCGGCCTTCGGCGGCGGGCTGCTGAATCTGACGCCGTGCGTGCTTCCGGTCATTCCCATCAAGATTATCGGACTTGCGCAGGCGTCGGAGAATCGGACGCAGCGTCTTGTACTTGGGGCCTCGATGTCACTGGGTGTGGTCGCCTTCTGGCTGGCGCTGGGTACGATGATTGCCGGCGTCAGCGGGTTTACGGCCACCAACCAGTTGTTTCAGTATCCTTTGTTTACGATCCTCGTCGGCATCGTCATCGCCGCCATGGCGGTAGGCATGTGCGGTCTGTTCTACATCCGGTTGCCGCAGGCGGTATACCGGTTCAATCCCGGCCAGGACAGCCTCGCGGGATCGTTCGGTTTCGGCATGATGACGGCCGTGCTTTCCACACCGTGTACGGCGCCCTTCATGGGAGCGGCCGCGGCGTGGGCGGCCACACAATATCCGGCAACCACGCTGCTGACATTCGCCTCGATCGGCGCCGGGATGGCTGCGCCATACATGGCGCTCTCGATCTTTCCTGCGCTGGTGGAGCGGATGCCGCGCACGGGCCCGGCCAGCGAATTGATCAAGCAGGTGATGGGGCTGCTGATGCTGGCGGCGGCGGCCTATTTCGTGGGCGTCGGGCTTAGCGCGCTTGTTGTCACACCTCCTGATCCGTCGGGTAAGGAATACTGGTGGGCCGTAATGGCATTTGCCGCCGCCGCGGGTTTCTGGCTGGTCTACGGAACGCTTAGGATCACCGCCCGTACCGGACGGCGTGCGGTCTTCGGCCTTCTTGGCGCGGCGCTTGTCGTTTTCTCCGCAATGGGCGCCGTCCGGTTTACGGATAAAGGGCCGATCGATTGGATTTACTACACGCCCGCGCGGTTCGAGGAGGCGCTGGAGGCAGACCGGGTTGTGGTGATGGATTTCACCGCGGAGTGGTGCCTGAATTGTAAAGTGCTGGAGCATAACGTGCTGCAAAGTCAAGAAGTGGCGCAATTGCTGGCGGCGCCCGACGTGGCCGCCGTCAAGGTGGATATAACGGGCAACAACCCCGTTGGCAAGGCGAAACTGCGAGATACCGGCCGGTTGACCATCCCGCTGCTGGTCATCTATGCGCCGGATGGACGGGAGGTGTTCAAAAGCGATTTTTACACGGTTGATCAGGTGCTGGCGGCCGTCAGACAGGCCCGGGGAATGCATGCGGGCGGGCTTTCCGAAACGCGGGGCTTACCGTCGTACGAGGAGGTTGAATGACAACGCAGAATAATCATCTTCTTACGGATGAGCAGATCCAGCGCTTTATCCTGGATGGATTCATTACCGTACAAACGGAAGCAATCCCCGATTTGCACGGTAAGATCTACGACGAGATTGAAACCGTGTTCGAAAAGGAAGGCAACGTCGGGAACAATATTCTGCCTCGGGTGCCCCGGATCCAGCAGGTGTTCGATCAGCCCGTCGTGCGCGGCGCGTTGACGAGCCTTCTCGGGCCCGACTATATCATGAATCCGCACCGGCACTGCCATCTGAATCCGCCGGGAAGCGGGGGGCAGAGTTGGCACAAGGACTGTTATGTCTTCGACCACAATATCCGACACCCGCGTTTTCAGTGGGTGCTGGCCTTCTATTATCCGCAGGATACCACAATAGAAATGGGGCCTTCAGGGGTCATTCCGCGCCTGCAGAACTATAAGACCATTTCAGATCCCAATCCGGACGAGACCCGCGAGCCGGGGTATTCCATTTGCGGCGATGCAGGGATCGTGACGTTGATGCATTTTGACTCCTGGCACCGGGCAACGCCCAATGTGAGCTCCAACAAACGTTATATGCTGAAGTTTCAGTTTACGCGACTGCGGGAACCGCTGTGTCCTGCCTGGAATCACCGGGAAGAAGCCTGGACGCCCCCGGACGATGATGCCAACCCGGCTGTTTCCAGGGATGTCTGGGGGTGGATGCGGGGAGAGGCCGTCAACGGGGGTTCGGAAGCGGTCGCGGACGTGAAGGAAGAGGACCTGTTCGACGAGGACGAGTGCGTTCGTATCAATACGGCATATGCGCTGGCCAACGACAGAACATCGATACCGCTTCTCGTGGACGCGATGCGCAGGGAAACGCTGTCGGCCCTCGAGGAAACAACAGCAAAGACGGCTGACAACGCGCATGGGACCAATCCTACGCCGGGAGCGGCTGCACGCGCACTGTCAACCATGGGCGCGTCGGCCATACACGCGCTGCTGGAGGCGCTCGAAGACGATCACTGGTGGGTCCGCGCGATGGCGGCGGACGTGATTGGCCGGATGGGCCCGGCAGCGCACGCCGCGATGTTCAGCCTTGTCGAGAAGGTTGGTGACGATCACTGGTGGGTCCGCCGCAATGCGCTGGAAGCGTTGCGCTCGATCGGGGCAAATTCCGGGGAGGTGCTGCCGGCAGTATTCGCGGCGGTAAAGGACCCCGACTACCGCGTTCGACGAAATGCGGCGCTGGTGCTTTGTAACGTCGGAGAAGCAGGGGACCCGGCGGTGAATGACCTGATTGACGGGCTGGAGGACGAAAATCGCTACAACCGGTTTTATGCGGGGCTGGCGCTCAGGCGCATTGGCACGCCCAGGGCCCGGAAGGCGTTGATCGACGAATTGTTCGCCGCACGGTGGTGTGCGGTGACGACGGCCGACGATTTGTATTGATAATCCTTCAGATTATCCCGTGCAGGGGACCGTTGCGCTCGCCCAGACGATCGACTTGCCGTGTGGTTCGGGGGTCTTCAACCAGAGGCGGGGCATGGTGGGGCTTCAAGCGGGCGTCAATGATCAAGGGACCGTGACAGCCCCAGTGTTTGTTTTCGGTGAAACTCCCGATACCGTAGATATCATGCGAGGGATTGGACCGGGTAAACGTAGCCCAGAGGAAATTGTTCAGCGTGCGCGCGGTGAAGTCGGCGTCGTCCACAAGCAGAATCAACGGAAAGCCCTGAAGCTTCTCCACGGACTCCAGGGCCGCGGTCAGCCGCTGCGCCGCTTCTCCGTCGGTGGGAGCATTGAAGGGGGGCGCCTCAACCGCGAGGATGCCCGGAAGCACAACCTTCGGATTCCTCAGTTCGTCGGGCAGGATCAGATTGCCCGGGATTCTTGAAGGCAGATCCCGCTTTTTTGCGCCAGCCGCGGCGATCACGACCTTGGAACCCTCGTTCAGGCCGGTGCCGGAATAGTCCAGGGTATCAATGGTCGTGCGGGTCTGAAAATGCAGGTCGCGGGTCCAATCCACGCGTTCGAGGAGATGGCGAAGAAAGTCGGCAATGTCGTGAATGTCCAGGTCCGGATTATCTTCCCCCGCGACGATTAAAAGATACTTGGCGAGCGAGCACGCGCCGAACCCCAGCAGCGCGTTGGCGATGGTGAGTATCTCCTGGGGTTGTCGTTCGCGATAGGGAACGTAGCGCTCGCTCCCGATGGCCAGGAGCAGGGGGTGAACGCCGGCGGCGTCTACGGCGTTGATGGCCTTCATGCCGGGAAGCTCCACAGGGACCATGGGTCCCGTCAATTCGTGAATGAGTTCGCCGAAGGCGGTGTCTTCCTGGGGCGGGCGGCCGACAACGGTGAAGGGCCAGACAGCGTCCTTGCGGCAATAGACGGTATCCACGCGCAGCACGGGAAACTCGTGCGCCAGGCTGTAATATCCCAGGTGGTCGCCGAAGGGTCCTTCGGGAAGGGTTTCGCCCGGGTTGACTTCCCCCGTGATACAGAAATCGGCTTCGGCGGATATCATGAAGCCGTTTTTTGATGCATATCGGAAGCGTCGGCCGGCCAGCCCGCCCGCGAATGCGACTTCGGGCAGGCCTTCGGGAAGCGGCATAACCGCGGCGAACGTGTGCGCGGGCGGCCCGCCAACGAAAACGCTCACCTGCAGGGGCTCGCCACTCTCGATGGCATTCGTATGGTGGATGCCGATATCCCGCCGGATCTGGTAATGCAGCCCGACTGCTCTGTCGGGCTCGTATTGATTGCCCGACATTTGAATGCGGTACATCCCGAGGTTGGAACTGAGGATTCCGGGATTCAGAGGATCTTCGGTGTAGACCTGTGGGAGCAGGATGAACGCGCCGCCGTCGTCCGGCCAGCACTTGATCTGCGGTAGCCGGTCAATCGTGGTCGTATCTCCAAGAACGGGACCGGAGGTGACCCTTCGGGGCGGGATGTTCAGGGCAATGCTGGCGATGCCCGCGGCTTTCCAGGGCGCTTTCAGATAGGCCGGCGGGTCGGCCTTGATTTCAATCAGACGCCTCACCCACTTCAGCGTGGAACGGAAGATGAAGCGGGATCGTTCCAGGGTGCCGAACAGGTTCGACACGGCCGGAAAAGCGCTGCCCTTGACGTTTTCGTAAAAAAGGGCCGGACCGCGGGCCTGGTAAACGCGGCGGTGAATCTCGGCCATTTCAAGGTCCGGATCAACTTCGTCCCGGATCCGCACGAGGTGGCCGTTTTTCTCCAGGTCCTGGACACAGTGGCGCATGCTCCTGTAACGCATCGTCTCCCCGACTGTAGCGGATCGGCGGATCAATCGTCGCGGGATACCGCAAGTAACGCCCTGACCGCCGAAGCAGGCCTGTCGAAGCCCCGGCTGGAACTGACGAAGGCGCGTTAACGATTGTAATCTCTGTTAACACTTGCTCTGACTGCTTTGACAGACTCATACACGGTGTTTTTAAGTAAACAATCCATATTGCCCTGTCAACACAAAGGTGAGGGAATACCGGTGGACATCTCGAAGCGGCAAATCTGTTCCGCGGCTGATTACGGGTTCGAGACGAGCAATCAATATCGCATCCTGACGCGTGACGGAATCTCCCTGGGCGCGACAATATCCCGGCCGTTGGCCGATGAAGCGATTCCCGCGCTGGTGTGGTACGACCCGTACCGCGGGGGCTCGGACGGATCCACGTCGCCCATTGCGCGTTATTTCGCCGAGCGGGGGTACGCGTTTGTCTATTTGAACGCACGTGGGACGGGAAACTCGGAAGGGGTGAGCAGGGACGAGTATATGGTGGAGGAAACGCGGGATGGATACGACGCCATCGCCTGGCTGGCGGATCAGCCGTGGTGCAGCGGCCGGGTGGGGATGCTGGGTACGTCCTATAGCGGTTTCACGACGCTGCAGGTTGCCGCCATGGCGCCGCCTGCGCTGAAAGCGATCGCGCCGGCTTATTTTACGGACAGAAGATACACGGATGACTGCCACTACAAGGGCGGTTGCCTTCGTGGCTTTTATGACATGTTGACCTACGGTCTGAATATGGTGGCCCGCAACGGGCTGCCTCCGTTCCGGGAAGCCGTGGGCGAGCGGTGGAGCGAACTGTGGCAACAGCGGCTCGAGGAGAACGAGCCCTATCTGCTGAAGTGGATTTCCCATCAGGTGGAGGATGACTATTGGGCGGTGGGATCGATTTCCGGGCATTACAATCGAATTTCCGCGGCGGCCCTGTTGATTGGCGGCTGGCACGACGGGTACCCCACGCCGCCGTTGCGCGTGTACCGGGCGCTTGGGTCGCCCAGACGTCTTCTGATTGGGCCATGGTCGCATTCGTACGGAGACCAGTCGCACTGCGGTCCCCGAATCGACGTCTTCTATGAATTGCTGCGCTGGTGGGACTGCTGGCTGAAGGAGATGGACAACGGCGTTGCGGAAGAACCTTCCGTGCAGATATACCAGCGCGAACATGAAGAACCGGTGACGGATCGCACCATGATAGCGGGTGGATGGCGAATGGCAGAAGACCTTCCCCGGCAGGCGCCGGAGACGTTCTTTCTTCACGGCGAAGACGTGGCGGGAGGTCCGGCGGAAGACGTGGGCGCAGCTTCAGCAGCATATCTGCCGGCCGCATGCCGGCACGGCGGACTGTGGGACGGCGGGACGCCCTTCACGCTGCCGGGAGACCAGCGGGAGGATTCGGCGCGGGCGATCAATTTTGTTTCACCGCCGCTTGCGGAGCCGATGTCGATCCTGGGAACGCCGGCGTTCAGCCTCTGTATCAGTTCCGACGCGGAGGTGATCCCGGTGGCCGTCCGGCTATTGGAGATTGCGCCGGACGGAACCAGCGTACTCGTGACAAAGGGAATATTGAACGCGACCCGGCGGGAGGGAATGGACCGGGCTGTTCCCATGGCTCCGGGCGAAGTTTCTCCGGTCGCGTTTCATATGGAAGCAACGGCGTGGAGATTCACGAAGGGACACCGGATCGGGATCAGCATCAACGGATCGGATTTCCCCAACGTATGGCCCACGCCGCGGTCGGGTCAAATTACGGTTCACTGGGGACCGGCATTCCCGTCGAAGATCACATTGCCGGTTTGGAACGGGGGGCGCGATCCGGAATATTCGTACCTCCCGTCACCGCATGCCGCGAGGCCGACCGGGTCCGGCGACACGCCCTGGCAGGTGGTCCACGACGTTCTGGAAGACCGGTACCGCCTGGTTCTGTTCGGCGGCGAAGGCGAGATGGGGGTGTCCAACCGAACGCCCGCGGAGGCCTGGACCCGTTCGAAAAAGACGGCGTTGGTGGCGTGGCCGGGGTGCGAAGTGCGGTCCGAAGCGACCGGATCACTCACGAGCGACGCGGATTGTTTTGTGATGAACCTGGGACTGAACGTATATTTGAACGGAGACCTGTACTTTCAGAAACGGTGGAGCCGGACCGTTAAGAGACTGTTGTTGTAGGGGCGTGGCGTCCGGTTCTCAACGACGCTGCAAATTCCGGGACAGGACACCGGGAGACATGTATGCGGGCGGTATTCTACTGGGGCAAGGCGGGGCTCGGTTTCGAAAAGAACAACCCCTACGGCCCCTTGCTCGCCCGGGCGATGGCGGGGATCGGGGTGGCGCTGGAGGCCGGATACGACGAGGATCTGAGCGAATCGTGGTTGATGGAAAACCGGAGCCGCGTGGACGTCTTGCACCTGAACTGGCCCTCCTATATGTACAACACGGACGATGCCGGCCAGAGCGTCAAGAAGTGCGCGGAACTCATCGGCCATCTGACCCTTGCCCGGTTCCTGGGATACCGGGTTGTGTGGACCGTCCACAACCTGTATCCTCACGAACGCCCCCATCCGGGCCTGGACCGCCTTGCGCGCCTCGCGATAACGCAGCTTGCAACGGCCCTGATCGTGCACTGCGAGTACGGACGCGTGCAGGTGTTGAAACACTTTCACCGGACACACGGCATATTTACAGTTCCACACGGCCACTTCATAGACGTGTACGAGAACAGGGTATCGCGCGTTGCCGCCAGGAGAGAATTGGGGATCGCCCCCGACGGATTCGTGTATCTGTTTTTCGGAAACGTGAAACGGTATAAGGGCGTTGAGAGGCTGCTCGAGGTTTTTTCACGGCTGCAGGGTGAACATCTGAGATTGCTCCTCGCCGCCAAGGTGAACAGCGAATACAGCGCGGACGTGGTCGCCCGGGCGCAGGCCGGCGATCCAAGGATTCTTATGCATACGGCCGAATTTTTCCCTGACGAGGAGCTTCAGCTTTTCTTTAACGCGGCAGACGTCATGGTGCTGCCTTTCGTGGATATGCTGACTTCCGGTTCGGCGATCACGGCGATGTCTTTCGCGCGGCCGGTTATTGCCCCCGGCATCGGCTGCCTTCCGGAACTGCTGGACGAAAACTCCGGGATCATATACGACGCAAGTAACAGAAATGGTCTGGAGCGGGCCATGGAGGAAATCCGGGAGCGCGACATGTCGGCCTGCTCGGAAAGCGCGTTTCAGCGGGCGAAGGCGTTATCGTGGGCGTCAATTGCGGAAAAGACCCTGGAGGCGTATCAACATGAACCCCGCACGCCTGATTAACCGGTTTTCGTGCCGCAAACTGGCAGTTTGCGTTCCATTCGCGGGGCCGTCGCTTCCTGTGTACCAGGTGAACATACTTACGGCATTCGTGTCTTTTTCCTGTTCATCCTGTCCATCCATGTAAGTTCCTGTTTTCGTTAGAAAGCAGAAGACATGGCCGAAATGACGTTCGTGATGCTGGGCAGCGGCGCGGTCCGGGACAACCCGGGGCGGGGCGGCCCGGCGCAGATGCTCCGGATCGGCAGCGAGGTGTTGATGTTCGACTGCGGGCGGAGCGCCTCTACGAATCTGGCGCGCGCGGGTGTGGGCTGCGAGGAGGTCGACCGTTTGTTTCTGACGCATCTGCATTTCGATCACATTGTGGATGTGCCCTATCTGGTTTTCGCAGGATGGGTAAAGGTGCGGAATCGTCGACTGAAAATCTATGGACCCGATGGTACACGGGATTTCGTGGAGCGTATCATCCGGCCGCCCTTTCAACAGGACATCAGCAGCCGGCTGAGTCACGGAAAGGACATTCATCCGCTCGATCCCGAGGTGATCGAAGTGGATGGAAATCACTGTTTTCTGGAGCGGGAAGACTACCGGATTTCCGCCGTTTTTACCGACCACGGGAATATTCCGACCCTGGCCTACCGGGTGGATGCGGGCGATCGTCGGGTCATCATAACCGGAGACGGCACCCCCGATGAGGACTTTCCGGCATTCTGCAAGGGCGCGGACCTCCTCGCCATCGAGTGTTCCGGAACGCCGGAATTCCTGGAGACGCAGCCGTGGGGCGCCTGGCACATTACGCCGGCGGATATTGCCGATATCGCGCGGAAGGCGGAGGTGAAACGCGTTATGATCAAACACCTGGTGATTGAAGACATTACGGGAGACCCATCCTCCCCCTACCAGATGGCGGAACAGATCAGGGGCGTCTTCGGCGGCGAGGTGCTCGTGGCGGAGGACGGGCTGGTTGTTGAGATTGGATGAACGTCTTCGGCCGCAACGAGCGGCAGACAGAGGGAATCTCTAATGAACCGGCGAGGAGGGACGGAATGATCATTGTCGACGGCCATGTGCACGTGGGGTTGACCAAGTACGTCGCTGTTGAAGTGTTGCTGGCGCAGATGGATTCAGCCGGAATCGACAAAGCCCTGCTTGTGCAGTACGGCGGATGTCACGATAACGCCTATCTGAAAGACTGTATGAACCGCTATCCGGGCCGGTTCGCGTCTCTGGGCGCGGTGGACTATGACGCCGCAGACGCGGCCGACCGTATCCGGCGCGAAGTGGCCGAGTTCGGTCTCGCGGGCCTGCGGATACCGGCTTCTGTCGATAATGAGGCGGTCTGGGACACCGTTGGCGAACTCGGTATCATGGCCAGTCTGAGCGGAGGCATGGCTGGCATGCTTCGTCCGCGGATGGAGGAACGGATTCAGCGGTATCCGAACGCGATGTTTCGGATCGAACATATGGGATGGTTCCCGGACGTGGAGAAGACCCCGGACGAGCCGGCCTACGAGCGCCTGATGGGATACGCGAGCTACGAAAACACCGTCTTCATGCTTTCGGGATTCTACGGATTCGGGAAGGGGTATCCCTACGACGAAGCGACGCCGTTCATCCAACGGGCGCTGGAGCGGTTCGGCGCCGAGAGGATGATGTGGGGGAGCGATTTCCCCCCCGTGAGTCTTCATGAGACCTGCGAGATGGCGGTAAAGATGCCCCGCCGCTGGACGTTTCTGTCCGAAAACGAGCTTGATTGGATCATGGGCCGCACCGCCCTGAGGCTCTTCAGTTTCTAGAATACGCGGCGCGGGTGGTGATGATCGAAAGGCATTGAAAGGAGTCTGGATGCGGTATAGCAGCCTGTTTACGCAGACGCTTCGTGAAGCGCCGGCCGACGCGGAGCTGGTCAGCCACCAACTCGCCCTTCGGGCGGGGCTGATCCGTCCCCTGGCGGCGGGCATTTTCAGCGCGCTGCCGCTGGGACTCCGGGTCGCGCGGAAAATCGAGGCGATATTTCGCGAGGAGATGGCGGCGATTAACTGCGTGGAACTGCTGATGCCGATTGTGCAGCCCGCGGAGTTGTGGCTTGAGAGCGGGCGGTGGAACGAGGTGGGTCCGGAAATGCTACGGATGCACGACCGGTCGCAGCGGGACATGTGCCTGGCCATGACCCACGAAGAGGCGGTAACGGACCTGGCGCGGCACGTGATCAGAAGCTATCGGCAGGTGCCGATGTGCGT
>JAGWBX010000047.1:0-26605 GCA_021295655.1 Candidatus Latescibacterota bacterium | reverse complement strand
CGGCCTGGAGTCGGTCTATAAGGACATGTACCGAGCCTATGAGGATATATTCCGGCGCGTGGGGCTGGCGGCCCAGGTCGTGTCAGTGGAGAGCGACACGGGCATGATGGGCGGAACCGGGGCGCACGAGTTTATGTATCTGAATCCCGTGGGTGAGGATACGCTGCTGATCTGCAACGGGTGCGGGTACCGCGCCAACCGGCAGATTGCCGTGTGTAGAAAAGACGACGCGACTAAGGAGACACCGGAACCGCTCCGTGAAGTGGCTACGCCGGGATGCACGACCATTGAAGATCTGGCACGGTTCCTTGACGTTCCCGCCAGTCGAACGGCCAAGGCGGTGTTTATGACAGGTTCCATACAGGGAGAGGAACGGTTTATCTTCGCGCTGGTGCGGGGAGACCATGAGCTGAGTGAAACGAAGTTGGCCAACGCGGCCGGGGCCGTTGAGATGCGGCCCGCGACCGAGGACGAAATCCGGGCGATCGGCGCTGAGCCAGGATACGGATCCCCGATCGGCGTCGCGGAGGATACGATGGTCATTGTGGACGAACGGGTGGCGGCATCGAGCAACCTGGTGTCCGGGGCAAACAAGGTGGATTATCACTGCCTGAACGTGAACGTGGGCAGGGATTTCGAAGCGGACCTGGTCGCCGATCTGGTGGCGGTGGAAGCGGGGATGCCATGCGCTTCATGCGGCGCTTTGCTGCAGTCGGCGCGCGGGGTCGAGGTGGGGAATATCTTCAAGCTGGGCACGAGGTACAGCGAGAAACTGGGCGCGAACTACCTGGATGAAAACGGCAAGGCCCGTCCGCTGGTGATGGGTTCCTACGGGATCGGCGTCGGGCGCCTGCTGGCCTGCGTGATCGAGGAACACCACGACGATCAGGGCATCGTCTGGCCGATTTCGGTCGCGCCGTTCCACGTCCATATCGTTGTGCTGTCGGGCAATCGACCGAAGGGAGAGTTGGAGGCAGCCGAGCAGATCTGCCGGGATCTCGAAGCGGAGAAGATCGAGGTGCTTCTGGATGACCGGGACGAGCGGGCCGGCGTGAAGTTCAACGATGCGGACCTGATCGGCATCCCAATTCGGATTACGGTGGGTTCCAGGGGGCTGGCAAGAGGTGAGGTGGAGGTAAAAATGAGAAACGAGCAGGAAAGAAATAACGTCGCAATCGACGCGCTGACCGGGCACGTGAAAGACGCTGTCCGGAAAGGACAGAAAGCATATTGAAGCCACGCCCGTCTGACCATCGGAGCGAACGAATTGCCCCTGGGCGCCGCCGTGGAACTATCGTTAAAAACGGGGGTCGACACGTGAGTCGAAGCCCGGACGCGTTCCCTCCGGGGTTGACATGATTCGGGTGAATTGCTAAAATTAACCTGTTAGACGATTTTTCGTCGATTACGGACGCATTGTGCAGCGGGGGCAGGCATGAATACCGTTTATATAAAGTTCAATAGTCGCAAACATCAGGTTAAGGGCTATTACGAACTGGCTACCCATGCGACGGTGACCAGCTTGCCGAATCGTGTATACATCGTGCCCGTTCAAGCATTGTCGATTCTGGATGAACAGGATATTTCATATCGACGGGCCTCGGAAGACGAGGTAGAGAAATCTCATGCGCAGATTCGAAATCCTGCTGCCTCTGTATTACAATGATGGTCGCCGAATTGAGTCGACCATGGCCCTGGAGACGCGTTCTCCTGGGCTTTTCCTATTTATCGAACGACCTGAATTGAACGGCCCGCACGGTGTGGATGGATTCTGCAATGGCTTCGAAGTAGGCGGCAACGTTGAAGGCGTCCAGGCCGTTCACAGAGGGGGTGGCGCCGGTTTCGACGCAGCGCGCGAATTCGGCGAGTTCCTCGTACTGTTCGTCGATCCGGTCGAAGGCCTCCCTGTGGCGGCTCTCGGGGCCGATGAGGGTGACGGCGTTTTCGTCGTGGCTGTCCCACGTGATTCTGGCGTCGCTGCCCGCGAATGTGATTTCGTAGCCCAGTTGAGAAACGTACGACGCCCCGATGCAGGAAAGGCGTCCATCGGCGTAGCGGCCGAGAACGGCGCCCAGGTCCGGAGACTCACCAGCCCCGTCTCGCTTGGACATGAAGGCGGCGACTCTTTCGGGTGCGCCCATGATGTGCAGTATCAGGTCGATGAAGACAACGGCCATCTGCTCAAAGGGCAGCAGGGGCGCGTTTCTGATGTGATACCGCCAGTTGTCCGGCGTGAGACTGTACGCGGAGGCGCCGCCAACCGATGCCTGGACGGAGTGCAGCGTGCCAATATCTCCGGCGTCCAGTCGCTTCTTAAGGTGGGAAATGGCCGGGTTCCTGCGGAGGTTATGGCCGGCCATGTAGGTGAGGTCTTTTTCGTGCGCAAGCCGCATCATTTCCGCGGCCTGCGCACGGCTCGTCGTAACCGGCACGTTGACGAAAATATGCTTCCCGTGGACCGCGCAGATCCTGAAGTCGTCGTAATGGCGCGGGTTGGGTGTGGTGATGACCACACCGTCCACGTTGGAATTGCCAGCCAGTTCTTCGATACTTGACGCCCGTTTTGCGCCGAACTCCCGGGCTGCCTTATCTGCGCGTTCGGGCACGATGTCATAGACGGATACCAGGACCAGGTCCGGATTCTCCTGGACGGCCCGCTGGTGGTTTACAGCGTAGTTGCCCAGACCGATGAATCCGAGGTTCATGGCTGCCCCGTCGGACGGGTATTCGTTAAGCCGTCCGTTCGATCGTGACCCGGGTGTGGAGTTGAGACGAGCCGCGGGACACGGGAATGGTCATGTTCGCGGTAACACCGTACCCCGCGTGCAGATAGCGCGCCATGTGCAAATCCCAGGGGCCGCTGTTGCCGGTTATCGATATGCGATAGGCCGCGCCGCTCCAGCCCAGGACCATCGTACCGTTGTCGATACTGTAGGTCAGTTCCTCCTTACCGTCCCACAGGAGGATGGGCAGGGAGAAAATGGCCTGGTCGTCGTCCTTGAGGTCCGTGGCCCGGTACGTCAGCCGGATGAGTTCGTTTTCCAGATCGAGTTTAAGGTTCAGCGAGAGCGGACCGGTAAGTCTGTATTCGTCCGGGGCCAGCACCTCCGCGTTGCCTTCCATGATGCGGTAGGCGCCGCCTGCCTCGCTGACAAGAATCCCGAAGTATGGCTCCTGCAGCGGATCGGCCTTGTCTGGCTCGGCGACCTGTTGGTAAAAGGCATGTTTGACGCCGTCCCGCTTGGCGTCTACGATGGGCTCGATCATTGGCGTATTGCCGAGTTTGACCGAAAGCGGCTGGAGCGGAAGATGATACCCCCAGTCGTGGTTGCACAGGGCCAGGGCTACGCGGGACTTCCCGCCGTGCAGAATCGCGTACCCCGCTTCGGTATCGACCACGTCTTCCACCGGGGTGGCGGCGACCGGGTCGAACCCGGGCCACTTCTGATCGATCAGGAGCGCGAGCAGCGCCCAGGCAACGAGGCCCGCGCCCAGGTCGGTGTTCAGTCGATTGTAGGTCCATTCCAGACCGGCGAGGGCAAATGGCGACAGATGGTTGGGCGTATGGGAGAACACGCCCTTGTCGGGATTGAAGGACTGGCAGAAGGCCAGGAGCGCGAGGATTCTTTCCCTGGCGGCTTCACCCTCTCCTATGTACGACAGAAGCGCGACCATCGGGTAGACGTACATCTGATAGATGCTGCGGCTGGCCAGAAACGGAAGATGGAATTGACCGTTGGCCTTCTTCAACCACGTGCACATGGTCTCGAGAAGTTGCCGGATTTGACGCCGGTCGTCATCGGAAAGCCTGGAGAAATCTGACTCGCTGTTGAGAAGCACAGCGGCCAGGAAGGTGCCGGTGAGGTAGACGTGCGCGACGGAGTGCCCGTTCACGTCGTCGTCGCGCAGGTAACCCCCGGATGTCAGCCTCCTGTTAAACGCGGCGATGAATTCTCCGGACCGCTTCCGGGCTTTTTCTTCCCGCCCATCATCCAGGAACAGGTCGCACAGCAAAGACGCGGCGGAGACGTGGCAATCGGACAATCCTGCGTCATCCGTATAGGAAGCCGTAAGGTCGGCTCCCCAGCGTTCCAGGATTTCTCTGTCCACGACGTCGGAGAGTATGGGAAAAACCATCACGCCGTACCCCATCACGTATTCCCTGAAACCGGGCGAATTCCTGGCGCCTTCCATTATCCCGGCCGTGCGTTTCATCCACCGATCGGTCCAGTCCAGATAAACGTCCTCGCCTGTGAGCCGGTAGAGCGATGCGCCGACGACGGCCCAGCAGGCCGGCGCGAAATTCTCCGGCCGATTGCTTTCGTAGGCGTCATTGAGGACGCCATTCTCATCCGTCCACCGGACGCCGAGTTCGAACCCCTTCTCAAGGCAGCCGGTAATTTCATTCAGCATTAATGGATTCCTCCCGTTGGCGTGGCCCGGTTGGTGAGCGGCCTGAATCACGTGACCGCGTTTCACCCCGCAAGCCCGCGGTAACCCCGGTCAACGTCGGGCAGGTCCGTGGCTATGTCGAGCGCCTCCGCCATGGCACGGACGTGGAACGGCAAGGCGCCGCAGCATGAGCCGATCAGGCCGATACCCATGTGCCTGGCTTCCGCGGTATACTCAGCCATGGAAAAACGCGTGACAACGCGGGGCTCAACCTGCGTCCAGAGGTTGGCAACACTCAGGGGACGGTTGAAAGTCTCGCCCGGTTCAAGTTCATATCCGGTGGGCTGGGCGCACAGGGGTACGGAAACGGCTTCCCTGACTTCGTACATCAGCGGGCGCATGGTGGTCCAGGGGCGCATGCAGTTGATGCCCACCACGTCGGCGCCCGCGTCCACGAGGCGTTTGGCGGCTTCACCGGGGCGGTATCCTTCGCGGGTAAATTCCGCGTCGCGATAGGTCATCGTCACGACAACGGGAATCCCCGCCTGTTTCACAAAGGGAATGGCCAGGCTGACTTCGTCCACCGAATAGAAGGTTTCGACAATGAAGAGGTCCACGCCGGCCGAGGTCTGCTGGTCGACGCGCCGCTCGAAGAATGCCCTCGCCCGGGTCCTGTCCTCTTCGGTCATGGGGTCCCATTTGGAGCGGCCCGAATAAACGTAGGGGCTGAGGGTGCCTGCCACAAACCGGTCCGGCCCGGCCGCTTCGCGCGCGAGTTCCACGGCCTTCCTGTGGAGTTCTTCCTCACGTTCCATGGGTCGTACGCCCCAGACCATGGCCTGTAGAACTTCGGCGCCCGCTCGCGCGAATTCCTTATGGAGTTCGAGGACGCCTTCGGGATAATCCAGCACGCCCATGGGGATTTTCGAGGCATAGCTGCCAAGGCAACGGCGTTCGAATTCGAGATAGTAACCGCCATCGCAGAGCACGTGGCCCTCGGTGACCCGGTCGAGAAAGTTGGACGGCATGCGAATCTCCTGGATTGAAGTCTACGCGCAACCCGGTGCTCCGTCCCGGAACACCAGGGCACAATATAAGGAGCCAATACCTATAGCTCCAGCCTCTTGACCGTGTCTCCGGACCGTTCGGCGTATGCGTTTCCGGCTTTCTCAAGGTGGATTTCGGTTTCCCCGTAAGCCAGACATGTGCCCCCGGCGAGGCATAGCGATTGTAGCACACCGTTTTTCAGCGTCACGACAGCGGCGCGTCCTTTCAGGGTAAGCCCGTCCACGTGCGCCTCGTCCTGCGTGAGGCTATGCAAGAGGAGAAAGTGTTCCTGCTCCGTGGTCATTCCAAGCGCAAGCGTGTTGTTGGAAAGGATGCGGCATGAAACGTCTACCGCGGGCGGGCTGTCACGGAACGGCGCGTGAACGGCTGCGAATATTGCGTCCGGACCGGACCGGGAGACCTGGAGGTAGCCTCGGTACGGAAGAACGGCGCCTGGTTTCAGGGTGCCGCCATCGGCGTGCAGGTCATCGATTGCGTCCTCTTCAGGAGGACACTCGGAGATCGTAACCGCGGTGTCGCGGATTTTCGGGATGGTCGTCCGCAAACCGCAGCGGTCCATGGTCCACGTGGCGGTAACGTCGTCTATCGCGCGGGCCGACCGGCCCGAACGCAGGGGTTTGGGGACGTCTGTGGGCGAAAGGTCGCCCAGACCCGCAACCTTCAGGTCTCCGGATCGGGCGTGTAGCATCCACGTGTACGATCTGCTGTCTCCAGAGACGCGGAAGACGTCGGCAATGAGGGGTTCGCCCGAACGTCGAGGCAGCAGCGCGATCAGGCGCGCGTTGGCCGGCGGCAGGCCTGCCTCGGCCAGCTTTGGACCCGGGGTCACGCACCACAGGAGCGGTTTTCCGCCCTCGCCCTGTTCCGCGCATTCCAGGACGGTATTGTGCGATAGCGGGCCGCGTTCCCACAGGCGCGCCCATTCCGGATTCCAGTTGTATCCCATTTCAGTCACCAGTTCCTGTCCGCACGACCAGAGGACGAAATTGAGATAGTCTTTCTGCTTGTGAGCGGCCGGAATATAGGGACCGTAGTCGATGAATGCCATGGTCCGCGACGGCTTGTCGTCGCCGTGACGAAGAATCATGAGTCCGATATCGGGCAGGTGGACGCTCGCCGCAGCGTAGGGTTCTCCGTCGCTGTCGACCGCGGCCTCCGGATCTCTGTAGAAGAGTGAGTATTCGGTACCGCCGTTCAGTTCCGCACCCCAGACGGTCTTGAGATGACGCAGCGCCTTCTGGTTATTGTAGACAATATAGGCGATTTCCGAACAGAAAGGACGCAGCGGACTGCCGACGTGCGAATCATTGATCGCCGGGTTGGTGTCGTTCGGAAAAGCGGCATCCAGGAACCAGGTGTAACACTTCTCCAGAAGGGCGCATCGGGGATTTGCGTACACGTCGGTGTCCAGGTTGCCGCGGATGATTTCCGGAATGCCGGTGGTGGTCTGGAGCAGTCCCAGGGTGTAGTCCGCCGTGCATTCGTAAAACGCGCCATCCTGGAAGAAGACGCCGGCCTCGGGCTTCAGCATGTCCTCGTAAAGCGTGACCACGGATTGCAGGATTTCCCGGTCGCCCGCCAGCGCGGCGGAAGCCGCGATGCACCACCACGGGCCTCCATGGTCCTGAATGGAGAAGTGGGAGAGGTAGGGTGAGAGGTCATCGGTATATTGATATCCCTCGAGCGTCGAGGATCCCGGGTTGTTGAAGGACGCCACGAAATAGTCCCGCACGTATTCCACAAAGGCATCGATGAGCCGTTGCTGTTCGCCGTTAAGTGCGCCTGAGCCGCGGATGAGGTCATAGGCGATCAGCACGTTTCGGGCGCACCATGCATCCCGCTGTTTCCAGCCGTCGACCTTGCCGTATAAAGGATCGTTCTGATCGTGCCAGACGTTTTTGTTGACCTGGTTCAGCCGGTAGTTCTCGAAGACTTCCGCGAAACGTTCAACCAGAATGGCGGCTTTTTCGGCGTATCGCACGTCGCCTTCGATACCGTACGCAATGCCGGCGCTCTCCAGGCCGCCAAGGATGTACTTCAGGCGATACGTACGGACCACCGCCTGGATATTCCAGGTTTCGGACGTGTCCTCCGGTTGCCAGTCCCACGTCGTTTTGCAGTCCGTGCATTGAAGGGTGTCGCCCTGGTTGATCAGCCTGTAGGCGTACCAGGGTCCGCAGCCGCAGTTGGGACATACGACGGTCACGAGCGGCGTCTGGTCGCTGATGAAGGACCGCATCCGGTCCCGGTCCATTGTCAGATAGTAAGCGGCCCGCGATTTGATCTGCCCGTAGAGTTTCCTTGCCCACGCGTGTCGGTCTATATTCTCCCTGGCGCGGGCAAGGTCATCGGGCTTGTACATCGTGCATGGATATCGATGGGTTTGCATATCAACCTCTTTTTTGACCGCCAGCGTCCCTGTGCGGCAGACTGGCAGTTAGTCAAGGGCGCGCAGCCTGAAATTTCCCCACCAGGTCCGCAGGGGGTCCGGTTGATTCTCGAGTGTTCGGCCTTCGGCTTTCTGGATCGAAGTGAGGCGAGCCGTACCAAGCAGCCCGGGATGTAGGGAGATGGTGTCGATGCCGCGGGTCATGCGGTTTTCTTTACCCCAGAGCCCGTCGATCTCGATTTCCGTCTCGCCCTGGTATCGCTGCGGGACGTCATCTATCCAGATCTGCTGCTTATTGGTTCGCGCGTCCCACGCGATTTTGAACCGGTACGCCCGGTCGTTTTCGGGAACAACGGAGTTGTCAAATGTATTGAAACCCGGCCCGGGATGCCCGGTGGCAACGGTCATCCGGTTTGTCAGGATACCCGTCTGGATCTTTCGGAAACATTTGATGGACCCGTCGTACTCGCCCAGCAGGATGCAGGCTTCCGCGGATACATCCGGGGATTTGACGTCGAATTCCAGCGTGCCCCTGGGAATGACGGGAAAGGTTGTGGTCACAAACCCGTACCGGGTGGTGAGCTCCAGCCAGCGATTCTGAACGGGTCTGAGCTTGCTCTCGCAAATATTGTCGTCCGGTTCCCCGTCCCTGGGCGGCGGGATCGGTCTCCAGTAAAGCGGGTGGTCTTCCCCGTCGATCTGTTCGCCGCCGGCGAACTGTTTGACATGTTTTACGCGGATATAACGGCCGATTCCGATACCGCCTGTCTGGAGTTCCAGTCTTGCGATGTCCCGCACCCGGTTGGTGAAGGGTACGGTGACGGGTCGTTCGCCGTCCAGAAGAAAGACGGCAGTCTGTTTTGAAAAGTCGAAGTCTTCGAATGTGTAGACGTGTTCGTCGGATTCGACGACGTACCATTTACGCCTGGCGCGATCGTTGAAGCGACAGTTGCCCTGGAACGTGAGCACGCTACCGGAATCCATCCGTTCATGCCTGCCCTGGAACTGCAGACAGCCGTCCCTCCGGATATGACATACGATGGCCGGTCGGTCCGCGCTGTCATACAGTCGAAGGGTGTAGAGCGTGTGGTACTCCGGCTCGTCAAGTACAACCCGCATGGCCAGCTCAAGCGAGCCGGCACGGCCGGTGACCCTCTCTTTAAGTTGACGAAAACACTGGACGGGTGTCCTGGATCCGTCCATCTTCAGGTACCCGTCTTCGCCGAAAACGTAGTCCTGGTTCCCGTGGATATCGTGCCAGTTGAAAGACTGATGGATGTCAACCATAGTGGTTTCTCCCGGATTCCCGCTCGTAGCATGTACCACAAATTGCCAATTTGCCGTACGGTCGCTGGACCTTCCGCCCTGAGCAACTCCTTCCCACCTTGTAGGGGCGTCCCTTGTGGGCGCCCGGCCACCAGTCGCTCCGGGTTTCATCAGGATGTACGACAGCCCGTCACATTCGGTTTTGGTCAGCTTCTGTCACAGTAAATCACAGTCAATATCCGTGAATCGAATGGCCGGCGCTGGGGAACCAGATGATGTCCACGACAAGGGAAAGCCCCACGCCGGCCGTATAACCCGTCAATACCCCCAGAAAAAACGGGATATAGCGCCTGTACAGCGCCGCGGCGCCGATGCGAAGGATGATGAATTTGATACACCAGGCGATGAACACCGAAAAGGTGGAAAAGTGAACGTAAGAGATGCCGGCGATGGCGAAGCCGACCGGATGAAGCGGCCACCAGGGGAAGCGGTATTTCATGAACGTAAGGAGGGACATCACCGCCGCACCGATGCCCAGCAGCATCGGGCGGATGCTTGTCTCAACCGCCGGATCCTTCATTTTCGACAGCGCATTCGCAAAGCCGCTCCGGCTGTATCGGGTGAACGGGAAGTCGTTGAAATTGTAGGCGCCGTGGGTGTAGCCCAGATAAAGGGTGTACGCGATGGATGCGGCCACGCCCGCGGCAAACGCCAGGAAGATTGCGGTCAGCACGCGGGGACGGTGCTCGCGAGGGCAGAGGTCGGCGATTTTTGTGGCGTGAACGACGGAGGGCATGAACAGGCCCTTTCCGAACGAGGTAAGCGCGTTCGAAAAAGCCAGCACAGTGAGGCTCGGCCCGGAGAGATTCCTCGGCCCGATCAGCCGGGTAACGATTTCCTGCTGACCGATCGGCGTGCAGACAAAGACCAGGCCCACCTCGGCCACGATTCTGGATACGCCAAGAAAGATGACCAGGGTTGCCAGGACGGAAAGACAGGCAACACCGAACCCCATGCCCGCCCGCCAGAACCAGAAGACGGCAAAGAGGGTACTCAGAATGAAACCCAGTACAGCCGTTCGGTATCTCATCATTTCGTCGGCATCGTCCAGAGGCGCGCTCCTGCCGATGGCGACCCTCATCACGGATCTCAGGTGGTGTCGCGCGATCCACAGGCCCCAGCCAACCAGCGTGACGAATCCGCCGAGTTGCAGCCATGCAAACTCTCCCGACGTCGTATAGATGCTGCTGGCGTTGTAGCCGTATCGATTGAGGACGCCGCTGCGCAGGATGAAGAGGACACAGAAGAACCACAGGCTGAAGAGAACGTCGATGTTGGCGAAGTAGGCAAAGGAGATGGTGAACATATTGACGCGGGTCCAGATACCCGGGAAGTATCGTTCGAAAAGCACCCAGGGTCCCCAGCGGATATTGGGAATCTGCGGAAATCCGGGTACAAAGTAGTGGATCATGTTCCAGCTGATGATTCCCATGGCAATGGCGAAACCGATCCAGAAACGCCTGGAAAATCCGGGCTTCTCCCTGTCGGTGAGGTCCAGAACCGGGCGCAGGATTGGATAACTCAGCCGTTCACTCTCCACCCATTGGCGTCGGAGTATGACGGAAAGGCTGGTGGAGGCCACAAAGAGGGCCGTAATCAACGCCATCCATGCGGCCAGGGGGATGTACCAGACCTCCCAGGGAATGTCCATGCCGGGCGGGCCGCCTTCAAACAGGTGGTCCAGCGCATGGTTTACGTTGCGTGGCGCCAGCCATTGGGGAATGTAGGGGTGGAAGAACTCACCCCACTGGTTTTCCGGTGTTGCGAAATAAAACGGCGCGGCGATGGCGCCCAGGAAATAGCCCGTCAGGCCAACCGAAGGGATGGCGCCGCCAACCAGGCCGCCGGCCAGGATTACCTTGAGTTCCGTGGGCGAGAGCGCATATCTCGCGGCCAGTTTCTTGCACAGCGGATTGAGGATCAGGGCAAGGGTGAGGTAGACCATCAGCGAACCCATCGGGAAGTGGCTGAGGGTCATGCGGGAGGCGTGGATGACGTACTCGATGTAGTTGACCCAGACGCACGCGGCCACGGAGACGAGCATGGCCAGAAGGATCGATCGGAGCGAAACGCCCCGCACCGCCGGCAACGGTGCCGGTGCAGCCCGGGAGGCGGAGAGAGGATTGGACATTGCTGGCATTGAGATAAAGGGGAACGTTTATGCGGCGGGTGATTTGTAAAAGCGGGCGGGATCTTCGAGGTCCCAGTCGCATTCGACCTTCAGCCGGGCAATGAGTTCGCGCCGGTCGTCCTCATCCAGGCACGGACGCCTCGTGGCCTCACCCATGAGGGCTATGGATGCAGGCCGTTTGCCGGTATGGCGCGTGTGCGGGACATCGGTTTCGTGCCCCTGCCATTCTCTTCCGCCGAAGATGCGGTAATCGAACATGTACCCGGTCTTGCCTCGTTGCGCTGCCATCCTGCACCAGCGAAAGGCGCGGGCGACACGATCGTGTACGGGAATTGCGGCAGTCGTGCCATCCGGAAAAAGGAGGACGCGACCGAGTTTGGCGAAGTGTTCGAATCTGGTATCCGCGTCCAGCCAGTCGACAAGGCTTGTTTCCTCGTCTGCGCCCCACGCGAAGATGTGGCGGATGGATTCCGGCAGACACCGGAGGTCGCGGGACATCTGCAGTTTTCCGGGCTTGTCGGGCGGCATGTTCAGGTGCAGGAGGATTTCGGCGTCCGGCTTGAGGGCCTTGATGCGTTCCGTGAGAATATCCACCGCAAGCGCGTCCCATTGAAAGGGGCGGAGGGCCCGACAATGCTCGCAGATACAGTTGCGGCCGATTTCCCTCGCGGGCTCGATGTCGATGCCGTCCACGCCCGGCGCGAGGCGTTCGGCCACAATGCGGCCCATCCAGGCGCGAGTCTCGGCGTCGTTGGGACACAGAGCCGTATCCGGTCCTTTGGCGCTGCGTTTGAGCAGGTGCGGCGGCGCGTCCGGTTCCGCCATGGTGTACTCGGAACCGCCTCCGCTGAACCCGTACATCGCGCGAATAAGCTTGAGACCTACGTTATGGGCGTACTCGACCGCTTCGTGCCAGGCGTCGTTGAAGCCCCGTGCGTTGGTCCAGAAAACCACGAGCCGATTCAGGCCGGACTCGGCGAGGTGGTCTACGTGGGTCTGGTTGACAGATATGTCCCGGGGATGGTTTGAATATCCCTTTCGAAAAAAGAGGTTCCATCCGCATTCGAGGGTGCCGCGCAGGTCAAAGCCGGACTTTGTCGAGTTCATATTGGTCATCGTGAATGAGGGGCCTGCAACATGATAAACGCGATCCGGCGGATGTCAACTTATGAATAAATCGGAATTGATGTACTTGCCAAAAGGCGAATTCCGGACTTAATTGGTGTCTTCGGGCTATCTGGTTTCCATCCTGTTGATCCTGTTCATCCATGTAAGTTCAGGAATTTTGCAAAGCGCCTATGACCCGTCAGGTCGATAAATTCCTGCTGATTTCCATCGACTGCCTGCGGTACGATGCGGTAAGCCGGGTCAATCGCCGGCTGAATACGCCCAAATTCGACCTGTTGACAAGGGATTGTGCGTTCGCCGAGCGGTTTTTCGTAACGGCTCCCGCAACGCGTCCGTCTCACACCTCCATGTTTACAGGGCTGTACCCGTTTGAGCACGGACTGTGCGGGCAGGGATTCCGAATCTGTTTCAGTTGTTCTCCGACGCGGGCTTTGAAATCCATGGCCGCTCCGAGCGGATGGACGTGTTCCGTTTTCTGGACTACGAGCGTTATATCGGACCCATGGATCCCAATGCGACGGATCAGCACCTCGGTTCATTGGAAGACCTGTTGCATTCGGCATTCGAAGGCGAGGACCGGCCGCGGTTCTGTTTCCTGCATTTCTGGTATACGCATGGCGGATACGGGGCGAGGGGAATTCCGGGAACGCCGGATCTTAAGGCGCTGGTGGATGCCGGCAAGGCGCAGGAGGCGCTACGGTTTTACTACGCGGCGGTAACGCACGTGCAGGAATTCCTGCTCGTGGAGATTCTGAAGCGCGTAAATCCCGAAGACTGGGCGGTGTTTATTCTGGGCGATCATGGGGAAGGGTTCTGCAGTGAGGGGCTCGCGCACGGGGATCTCCTGCACGAGAACGTGATTCACGTTCCGCTGCTGGTATCCCTTCCCGGACACGATGGACTGAAGTTGCCGCACGGGCCCCTGTCCACGATTGACCTGTTTCCAACCATCACCAGTCTCGCCGGGCTTACGGTAGACTATAATGGATATGGCCGTGACCTGCGTGACAACGGGGGTTCCCTTCGAGGTCGATGGGTGTATACGGAACTCGACAACCTCTACGGCGTCGGATTCCTGAACCCGGGCAATCTGCAGACGGACCGCAATCGGGTGACTTCACGCGTGGCGATGGACGGCGCGGAACTGAAGCGGGACGAGCGTGGTCTGCGCATGTGGTCGGTAACGGACGGACGGGTCTTTTACAGAGAACGCATTGACGGTGAGGAATACGTGCTTCGGGACGTGTTCCGCGGCGCGCAGATGCAGTGCGGAGATCCGGGTCTCTACAGGGGCGTCCGGAACGAGATAATGGGCGGGTCGAATTACAAGCACCTCCAGGCGCAGGAGACCACTCATGCCGAAGCGGACATTCTGGCGGCAAGATTGAGAAATCTTGGATATATCGAATAACAGGTCTCACGGCACGTACGGCATGTCATTTCCAGAAGATTCCTGCGAAACTGACGTGCATGAATGATCAAGTTTCTTTTCAAACAAGGGACAAGTGGGTATCTTTTGTTGATGGCTGCTTACGAATGGACGGGGCCCGTTTCCCGGCAAGACCGAATTGGCCGCTCAAGCCGCTGACACCACCTCCGCCCGCGGCGATCATCCCCGGGAAGGCTCGAGCATCTCCTTTCGGGCCGTCGCAGCCAGTCCGGCGAGGTGGCTGTCATGCGCCAGGCCCTGCTCGAGGTGGATGCGGCGTTCCGGGCCGGCGGTTGCGACCATGGTCTCGCCATAGAGACGGTGGATCCAAAAGCGGGCGTGACCGGAAATGTAGTTCTTGAAATCTTCGATTCTTTCTTCGGGAAAGCGCTGTGAACAGTTGATGGTGAACATGCGTCTTCGGGCGCTGCCGCCGAAAGCGGCGTGCTTGAGGTTGTGGTTGAACACGGCGATATCGCCCGGTCGGGTTTCCAAAGCGACACCAGGAAGCAGATCTTCGCCCCGGACGCCCCAGTTTCGCTCGGATTCCCGGATCTGATCCTGGACGGCCCCGGCAAAGCGATCGTCCAGGACATGGCTTCCGGGGATAACGCGCAGGCAGCCGGCGTTCCGGGTCAGGGGATCCAGGTAGAAGGCGATTTTTACAAAACGAACGGTCTTGCCCCAGCCGTCGGAATGCCACACGGTATCGCCCGCGTAATAGTTCCCGTCGGAACCAACGTAGTTGTAATCGGCGCCGAGCAGATCGATAAGCAGCCCGTTGATACGGGAATCGTCCAGGAGAGCGCAGAGGCGTTCGTGCTGGTCGATAAACGGCACGATGCAGGACCGCCGTTCTCCGTCGTGCGGATTTCCATGGTGGCCGCCCCCGCGGTCCGTCCAGACCTGCTCGAAGGCGTCTATAACGTCGTCAATAACATCGGACATCAGCCCCGCCAGGCGCAGATATCCGAACGTGTCGAAAAACGCGAGTTGCTGCCGGGTGAGTCGTTTCGGCATATGGGCACCTCTGTTGGATGAATACGGTTGTGAAAAACCCGGTTCATAATATAATACGAATTTTTGTCGAAATCACATGCGGATTGTCGTATAATCGGTTGTTTCTCGATAATTTCAACGTAGAATGGAACGGCGGCTTTTTAAGGACGTGAAATTGGATCGGCCAGCGTGGTCCCGCGCGGCCTGCAGGCGTACGGATTCATCGCTATGGCACGGAAAAATGAGCATTTGTCCTGCTCTTGGCATTTATCCCGTCGATCCTGTCCATCCATGTAAAATCCCGCTACTGAATTAACGGGGAGGTGTTATGTCGGTTCGGTTTGCTTTTGTTGGATTTCGTCATGGTCATATTCACGACCTCTACAAACGTGCGAACGGACGCAACGACGTGGAGGTCGTGGCTGCCTGTGAAGTAGACGATGCCGCGCGGGCGGCGGCGGCGGCAGCCGGTGTAAACGTCACGCATTCGGATCCCGACAGGATGTTGTGCGAAGTGGATTGCGACGTCGTGGCCATCGGGGAGTATTTCGCCAGGCGCGGCAGTGCGGCCATTCACGCTTTAAACGCGGGAAAGCATGTCATCGTCGATAAACCACTGTGCACCAGCCTCGATGAACTCGACGAAATCGAACGAATCGCCGGCCAGCGGAATCTGAGGGTGGGATGCATGTTGTCCATGCGGGATCATGGACAGACCATCGGCGCCAGGAACATGATTCGGGAGGGTGCGATCGGGGAGGTCCACGCGATTTCATTTGGCGGACAGCATCCGCTGCTGCTGGGGTCAAGGCCGGGTTGGTACTTTGAAGAAGGCAAGCACGGCGGGACCATTAACGACCTTGCCATCCATGCGATTGACTGTCTTCCGTGGATAACCGGCCTGGAATTCGAGTCGGTCAACGCCGCCAGGTGCTGGAATGCCTTCGCGCCGGAGTTTCCGCACTTTCGAGACGGTGCTCAGATGATGCTGACAATGGACAACGGTTGCGGTGTGCTTGGCGACGTGTCGTACTTCATGCCCGACAAGGCGGGATATTCACTGCCGCTCTACTGGCGGTACACGTTCTGGGGGCGGGATGGCGTGCTCGAGGCAGGTACGACGCAGGATACCATTCAGGTTGCGTGGAAGGATTCGGAGCGGGTGGAATCGCAATCGATACCGGAAGATCGGTCCGGAGGGTACCTTCAGGCATTCCTGGAGGATATCCGTGGCGGGTCCGAGGAGGGCGAACGGTGCACCGAATCGGTGATTCGCGCCGCCGGAACGGTGCTGAGGATTCAGAAAGCGGCGGATGAGAATACACACGACGTGGCGTTGCGCTAGTGTTCTGTCCCAGAAATAAGTTGCCTAAATTCGGCCGTCGAGTCGCCCGGCTCGCAAGGCACCTCGAGCGAAGGCAACGTAGCGAGACGGGATGAATCGGCGGAAGAATGGTGAGGTATTTCTGGGACGGGACACTAGTGTTCGCCCGCCTTTGGTTATTGACTCTTCAGGCGGCATTGTTTAAAGTTTGATAGTTCGAATCTCGACGGGTTTCAAGTGTAGAGGGAGCTGGTCGTGAGGTCCTTAAGACGAATATTGTCGACCTTCGTTATTGTGTTGATTCTGGGGTCGGCGGGCAGTGAAGAGGCGTCCGGAAAGGGCGCGGGATTTGTGCTGCTTCGGGAGGGCGTAGGGGCCCGCGCGGAAGCGATGGGCGGCGCTTACACGGCGGTCGCGCACGATCAGACGGCGGCGGCGTGGAACCCGGCGGGCATCGGCGCCCTGAAGGGTAAGGACTTCCTGGTGACGCATCACAGTTCGTTCCAGGAAATTCAACAGATCTATGGCGGATGGGCATATGGCAATGGCCGGTCCGGCGTCGCCCTGAGCCTGGGTATCTATTCGGTAGGCGGAATTGAAGCGCGGACCGGGCCGTCCGCACAACCTCAGGGCACATTCGGCATCTACGAAATCATCGCGGGGCTCACCTACGCAAAGCGGATCAAGACGGGGTTTTTCGCCGGCGCAACCGTGCGCGCATTGCACGAATCCATCGGCCCCGAGCAGGCTTCGGGATTCAGCGTGGATCTCGGTCTGCTATACCGTTTCAGGACGAAGGGTCTGACCGCCGGCGCCAGCTATCGGAACCTGGGACGGATGGAGGTGATGGATACGCAGAGGACGCCTCTGCCCGGTACGTTTCGAGCCGGAATCGCCTGGCGGGCGAAGTGGATTACCGGTTCTCTTGATCTGGGCGCGCCCAGACACGGCTCGGTGGGTGTGCATACCGGCCTGGAACTGCGCGTAAAAGGGGCGTTGTGTCTGCGTGCCGGGTACCGAACGGGGAACGATATCCGCGACTGGTCATTCGGATTCGGAATTCAGCCGGGCAGTTGGCGGATGGAATACGCCTATGTGCCCGCCGCATTGGGGCTCGACGGCTCGCATCGGCTGGAGTTCGGCATCAGGTAGCCGTCATGGAATCCACAACCGCCGAGGGTCGACTGCGCAATCTGACTGAACGACCCGGTAATTGAGGCGATACTGTCCGGAGGCTGCAGATTGGCTGGCGATGTGAACGACGGCGGTCGGCGCGAGGACGAATCGGGAGCGGCGATTCATCGCCAGGTACACGTGGAATCCCCTGGTGGTCCGGTACGGGACACTACAGACCGCATCTGGCTCAACGTCGTGTTGTTCGTCCTGACGGCGTACACAACAACGGCGGCGGGTGTGCAGATGGCGGTGGGCATGCAGATGGCGGTTACACCGGGACCTTTACCGCGGGATTTCCTTTCGACGGAGCTGTTGTGGAATCCGAAATATCTGATTCTCGGGCTTCCGTTCTCCGGAACCCTGCTATTGATTCTGGGTATCCACGAGATGGGGCACTATCTCACCTCACGCCGCTGGAACGTGCGCGCAACCCTGCCGTATTTCATTCCCTTTCCGTCATTTATCGGTACGTTAGGTGCGGTAATCAAGATCAAGTCCCGCATTCCGAATCGGCGCGCGCTGATGGACATCGGGGCATCCGGGCCGCTTGCCGGTTTCGTCGTTGCCCTGCTTGCACTGATCGTCGGATTGCATCTTTCCAGAATCGTGCCCGTCTCAACCTTTGCCGAAGGCGGGATTTCACTCGGCAATTCCATTCTGGGCGGGTGGCTGACAGATCAGATTATCGGAGATCTACCCGAAGGATTTGCGATTTACGATCATCCCATCTTCGTTGCCGGCTGGCTGGGTCTCTTCGTGACCGCACTGAATCTCATGCCGGTGGGACAGTTCGACGGCGGGCACATTGTCTATGCATTCGGAGGTGCACGCATCCACGCGCTGGTTTCCAGGGCGGCGCTGGTCGTTCTTGGAGGCCTGTGGGCGCTGGGGCCGCCGTATGACTGGCTGTTCGTCCAGGAAGGCGTCTCAACCTGGCTCAATACCCGGTGGCCGGGATGGCTCATCTGGATACTCATCGCGTTGGCGCTGGGGCGCAGGCATTCCCCGACTGGCGACCCCGATTTGAACCTCGATCCGTCTCGAAAACGGATGGGATATCTTTCACTCGTCATCTTCGTACTTTGTTTTGTGCCGCGGCCTATCAGTTTTTTGGCGCCCTGAATTTTCCCCGGACGCGCTTCGTCTCCCCTGCTCCGGAATTCGGGCTCGACCTTCCTCCCCCGATTGAATTTATCTATCTTCCCCGCTCCGGTTGATCCCGAGGCGAATTCGGCCCGGCTTGCCCATGCCGAATGGTGTTTCCTTCGGCCCGACCGGTATCGCGATTCTTCATGCTGCTATGTCAAAGTCTTCCAACAGGCGTTCCCGCCGAATGAAGATGGCCCGCAGGCGTCGACGAATGTCACTACGCCTCTGGACGCTGGCACTTGTGCTGGCGTCGGCGGCGGGTCTGGCCGGGTGGATGCGTTGGCGCAACGCCGAAGCCCCCCCTTACGAACAGGATATCGCGTTGAGTCAACCGGCGCAATGGCGGACGCTTCCGGCGGGCCCGTCGGCGTTTGCGGATTCCGTGGCGTCACAGGCGCCCGCGGTGCTGAAGGGGCTTGGCGTGCCGGAAGGGGTCGCGTCCATCAGGCGTTCGCCGGCGACGACCGACAGTACCGTCCGCTGGGTGATGACCTCCGACGTACCGGACGGGCTGCCATTGGCCGTCTGCAATCTGCAACTGACCCGGCTGGCCCGGCGTCTGGGCGGCGACGTCGTTGAAGCCGTGGAAGACCGCAACGGCGCCAGGCTGTCTATGTACGTGGGCATGGATGGGGTCCGCACGAATCGGATCACATTGAAGCGAAACACCAGGCTGGATCGACTGCAGGGCCGGGTCGCCATTGTAGTGGTCGATTTCGGAAATCAGAACGAGGCGTTGATTCGTGGATTCTGCGCGCTGAAACAGACGATTACGTTCTCTGTCTTTCCGGATCGGGAAAAAACCGCCTGGATTGCGGAACAGGCGGCCGCGGCAGGGCATGGCGTCATGGTATATCTGTCGATGGAACCCCTGGGCTATCCCCGCCACAACCCGGGTCCAAACGCGGTGTTGGTGGATCACCCGCCGGAGAAAATCAGGACGCTGATTCGGATGGCGCGAGGGAACCTGCCTCAGGCAACGGGATTGAACAACCATATGGGGTCGCGTTTGACAGAGGATCGCAAGGCAATCGGCAGGGTGTTGGAAGCAATCGACCGCCATGGTCTCTTCTTCGTGGACAGCTTCACCAGTCCGCGTTCAATTGCCCGGTCTGTCGCGGAGGAGATGGGGATACCGACCGGCCGGAACGCGATGTTCCTGGATCGAAAGGAAACACAGGAGTCGGTGGAACAATCCGTTGAGGCCCTGGCGGAAATGGCCGGTATTTCCGGAACGGTAATTGGTATTGCAAACGCGAGGCCGGCCACGCTGGCTGCGCTTGAACGCGTGCTGCCGAAACTCGAAAAGCGGGGAATCGAATTCGTCAGCGCCAGAGAAGCCGTCAGGTGAGCAATTGGCGACAATTAATGCTGCGTGCGCGGTGTGAATCCTACCCTGCAAGAAACCCAATACCCGTTGACTTGCGCTGAAACGCTTGGTATATTTGGGCTGCGCTCGGGCTGAGAACCGGGACATCCGCACTGCGGCAAACGCGTAGCGAAGTCTTCGGCATATTAACCGAAGACTCGTTTGTTCTGGTTGATGGATCCGGGTTCCTGTTGGCGGAGGTGCGAAATCGATAACACAGGCTTCCGGTTTGAGGTGTTGGCCACAGACCAGAGCGCACGAGCAGGGGTACTTCATACGCCGCACGGGGTTGTGGAGACCCCGGTTTTTATGCCTGTTGGCACCTGCGGCACGGTGAAGACGCTGGGACAGCAGGACCTGAGAGATCTGGACGCCAGGATTATCCTGGGCAATGCCTATCATCTGTATTTGAGACCCGGTGCGGATCTGATTTCCGAGGCAGGCGGCCTGCACGGTTTCATGAACTGGGAACGGGCAATCCTCACCGACAGCGGCGGCTATCAGCTCAGCAGCCTGGCGGACCTGAACAGGATTTCGGACGAAGGCGTACGCTTCCGGTCCCACGTCGACGGGTCCCGTCATCTGTTCACGCCCGAGCGGGTGATCGAGATCGAACGGACGATCGGCGCCGACGTCATCATGATGTTCGATGAGTGTACGGCCTATCCCTGCGCTTATGACGATGCGAGAGCGGCGGGAGAGCGCAGTTTGCACTGGGGCGCCCGGTGCCTGGACGCGTTTTCAGCATCGGGAGGTCTGAGTGCGGCCGGGCGCGAACAGGCGCTGTTCGGCATCGTTCAGGGAAGTATCTATTCCGATCTGAGAGCACGGTTTACGGATGAGACGGTGGCATTGGGATTCTGGGGGTACGCGGTCGGTGGCACGGGCATGGGCGAACCCGGCGCCGACACCTGGCTCGCCGTCGAAGCCGTTGTGCAGCGTCTTCCGGAGGCGTCGCCCCGTTACCTGATGGGCCACGGAACCCCGGAGGACCTCGTACAGGGTGTAAGCCGCGGCATCGACATGTTCGACTGCGTGCTGCCGACCCGGAACGCCAGGAACGGTACGGCGTTTACCCGGTGGGGCCGGATGAATCTGCGCAACGCGAAGTTCGCGCGCGACCTTGCGCCGCTCGACGCCGAATGCGCCTGTTATACCTGCAGGAACTATTCGCGGGCCTACCTGCGACATCTGGTGCATTCGAAGGAGATTCTGGGCCTGCGACTGTTGACCCTTCACAGCCTCCACTTCTATCTTTCGTCAATGCGTGAGATGCGTACCGCCATTCTGGAGGGGCGGTTTACCTCGTGGAAAGAAGCGTTCCTGAACACGACGAAGCGTCCGCATTTCGATATCCGCAAGTGATGCAATTCTCCCGTTCAATTCATATTATCTGATTCCTTCGAGGAGGGCTAACTTTGTTTGGCATAAGCGAAGCATTCGCTATGGGCGGCCAGTCGACCGATGGGTCCCAGCCGGGATTTCTCGTGCAGATTTTCCCATTGCTGTTAATGGTCATCGTCGTTTACCTCTTGATCTTTCGCCCGCAGATCAAGAAGCAGAAGGCGCAGCAGGCGATGATCGATGCACTGACGAAGGGCGATAAAATCGTGACGTCCGGGGGGATTCACGGAACGATCGTGGGCATTAAGGAGGAGGCCGGGATCCTGGTCGTTCAGGTCGCCAAGGAAGTCCGCGTTGAGGTTTCAAAGGGATCGGTTTCCCGGGTTTTGGAGGAAAAGTGACCGGGGAGTGAATCCGGATGCGTTCCGCGTATTTCGGCGAATGCGGATCCGTGATTGGAGACGGATGTGAAGCTGGTGTTTATGGGGACGCCCGATTTCGCTGTGCCGTCCCTGGAGCGTCTGGCGGCTTGCGGCCACGAAATCGCCGCGGTCGTGACCCGGCCGGACCGGCCGCAGGGGCGAGGGCGGAAGTTGGCGCCGCCTCCAGTGAAGACGGCCGCCCACCGGTTGGGGCTTCCGGTAATGCAACCGTGCTCTCTGGAAGCCACGGACTTTCTGGATCGGCTTCGGCGCGTCAACGCGGATCTCTTCGTCGTGGTCGCATTTGTCATATTGCCGCGGGCTGTGTTGAAGATTCCGGCGTTTGGCTCGGTTAACCTGCATCCGTCTCTGTTGCCGAAGTATCGTGGGGCGGCCCCGATCAACTGGGCGATTATCCGTGGAGAAACTGAAACCGGCATCAGCGTATTCCGCCTGGCCAAGCGGGTGGACGCGGGAGATCTTCTGTTTCAGCAGCCTGTGGGGATCGGACCGGACGAAACGGCGGGAGAGCTCTCGGACCGGTTAAGGATATTGGGGGCCAATGCGCTTGCAGCCGTCGTCAATGGGCTGGAAAGAGACGAGTTGACATCGGAGCCGCAACCCAACGCGGGGGTCACTCGTGCGCCCAGGCTGGCGAAGGAGGACGGCCGGATCGACTGGACCGGCAGCGCGGCGTCGATCCGCAATCTGGTTCGCGGAACCAACCCGTTTCCCGGGGCGTTTACGACCTGGAGAGGCGAATATCTGAAGGTGCATCGGGCGGCGATCGCCCGCGGCGGCGGGCTGCCCGGGGAGGTGGTCGTGGCGGACGGGAGGAAGGGATGTGTGATCGCCGCCGGCGACGGAACCGTCGCGCTTGAAGAAGTGCAACCGGCGGGCAAGAGACGGTTGAGCGGCGCCGAACTTGTGCGCGGGTATCGGCTTGAAACCGGCGAGATCTTCGGTGACGCCGCCTGGAACCGGGAATAGAGGACGTCATTTCAAGAAAAGGCAGTTAACATTCTCGAAGGAGGTGTTGCGTTTATGTTTCCTCTCTTTTGGGACCCGACGCTGATTCTGGTGATTCCGGGGTTCATCCTGGCGCTTTGGGCGCAGTTCAAGGTCAAGCGCACATTCGCCAGATTTGATGAATTCGGTTCCCGAAGCGGATGGACCGCGGACCAGGTTGCCCGCGACATTCTGCGGCGGGGCCGCGTTTCAGTGCAGGTGGAGAACGTGAGCGGCAACCTGACCGACCACTACGATCCGCGGGACCGAACGTTGCGTCTGTCGGACAGCACATACGGTTCTCGGTCGCTCGCGGCTATCGGCGTGGCCGCGCACGAGGCAGGCCACGCGTTTCAGCATGCGCACGGGTACTTTCCCTTGAGCCTGCGGACGAATATCGTTCCGGTGGCCAATTTCGGTTCCTGGGTGGGTATGCCCCTGTTTTTTATCGGGTTTTTCTTTCAATCCGGACTGATGCTTCAACTTGGCATCGTATTCTTTTCGTTCGCCGTCCTGTTCGGGCTCGTCACGCTGCCGGTGGAGTTCAATGCCAGCAGCAGGGCAATTGCCATTCTCCAGGAAGGCGGATATCTGACCCGTGAAGAGATTCCCGCGGCCCGAAAGGTACTGAATGCGGCGGCCTGGACGTATGTTGCGTCGGCACTGGTGGCGGTGCTTTCCCTGTTCCGGATGTTGATCCTTTCCGGCCTTCTGGGCGGAAGCGATGAATGAATACCGGTGAGTCCGCACAATAGCCTGAGTGCCATTGTATTATTCGAGGAGGGGAGCAATGTACGACGTGGTAACCTTCGGGGAGGCGATGATTCGATTGTCGTCGCCGGAATACCGACGATTGGAGAATGCCACCCGTCTCGACGTCGAGATAGGCGGAGGCGAATACAACGTGGCGGTAGCCTGCGCACATCTGGGGCTGAATACGGCGTGGGTATCCCGGCTGGTGGACAATTGGACGGGGTGGATTATCCGGAACAAGGGCCGGGAACACGGCGTGGACATGTCCAATATTCAATGGGTGGATTTTGACGGGGTCGGTTTTGAACGGAACGGGTTTTACCACGTCGAACTGGGCGTCGGGCCGCGGGCCAGCGCGGTAACGTACGACCGGGCGAATTCCGCGATATCAAACATCGAGCCGGGTATGGTGGACTGGAAGTCCGTTTTCGAGGGCGCGAAATGGTTTCACGTGAGCGGCATCACGCCTGCGCTTTCCGACAGCGCTGCGGATACGACGCTTGAAGCCCTCGAAGCGGCCAGCGAGGCCGGGGTGACAACGAGTTATGATCTGAATTTCCGCTCGAAGCTGTGGCGTTCGGAAAAAGCCCAGGAAACCAGCAGCAGGATTGTTCCTCTGGTCAAGGTCCTGATCGGCAACGAAGAGGACTTTGAAAAGGTCCTGGGGTTGAAGGCGGAGGGTTCGAGAGAAGACTACAGTCAACTGGACCCCGAAAGCTACAAGGACGTGGCGCGGCGGGCAATCGCATCCTATCCAAACGTGGACTACGTGGGCACGACGCTGCGGGTTGCAAAGACGGGACTGCTGAACGACTGGCGTACGCTCTTGTTCGACGGCGAAGCATTCTACCTGTCTCGAATCTACGAAGACCTTGAAATGGTCGACCGCGTTGGAGGCGGGGACAGTTTCTCGGCCGGGTTGATATCCAGCCTGATCGAGGGGGTGGATCCCCAGTCGGCGGTGGATTTCGCGGGCGCGTATTCGGCCCTTGCACATACCTTCCTGGGCGACGTAAACTGGGCGACGCGGGCGGAGGCGGAATCCGCCATGAAAGGGGCCGCAGCAAGAATCCGGCGCTAACAGCCCGTTGAAAGAGTCCATCCGGGTTACAATCAGCCCTTGCGGTCGAAATACTAAGGAGCGACTTAGTCATCGGACTGCTGAGATCGCCGGACGAGCGGCTCGCGATCGCACAGACAGAGGAGAATATCGTATGGCCGGTGTGCTGGATCGAATCATTGACTGCGGGGTGTGGGCCGTTCTGAGGGCGGACTCGCCCACGGAACTGATGGATGTATCCCGGGCACTGCGGGAAGGCGGCGTGGTAGCCATTGAAGTGACAATGACCGTGCCGGGGGCGCTCAAGGTCATTGAGGAGGCGTCCGCGAAAATGGAGGATACCATTGTCGGCGTCGGGTCCGTCCTGGATCCGGAGACGGCGCGCGCGGCCATTCTGGCAGGTGCAGAGTACGTCGTGGGACCCACGCTGAATCCGGACGTGATCACAATGGCCAAACGTTACGGAAAAGTGGTGATGCCCGCGGGGTTCACGCCTACGGAGATTCTTGCGGCATGGCAGGCGGGCGCGGACGTTGTCAAGGTCTTTCCTGCCGGCGTGGGCGGTCCTTCCTATTTCAAAGATGTTAAAGGGCCGCTTCCCCAGGTACGCCTGATGCCCACGGGCGGCGTTGACGCCACCACGACCCCGGAGTTCATCAAGGCGGGCGCCTGCGCGGTGGGGGCCGGAAGCGCGATGGTGGATAAACGGGCGGTGGCGGAGAAGGACTGGCCCGCGTTAACCGCAACCGCCCGCGCCTTTGTGGATGCCGTGAAACAGGCGCGGGCCGGGATGTGAGCGCACTGACGGTTGGCGTCGACCTGGGTGGAACCAATACCCGCGCGGGGCTGGTGACGGACACGGGCGAGATCGTCGCCCGGTTCAGATGCCCCACACGGCCCGACCTGGGCAGCGATCGTGTTATTTCGGGAATCGCGACGTGCGTCAGGCAGGTGATTCGGGAAGCCGGCGGAGCGGAAGTGCGCGGCGTGGGCGTGGGTGCCCCGGGTCCGCTGGACCCCTTCAATGGCGTCATCATTTCTCCCGAGAACATGCCGTGCATGCACGGCGTGCGTCTGAAAGACCGGCTGGAGTCATCGCTCGAAATGCCGGTGGCCGTGGACAACGATGCGAATCTCGCGGCATTTGGCGAGCAGTGGCAGGGCGCCGGCAGGAAGGCGCCTCATTTTTTGTGTGTGACGCTGGGTACGGGCGTGGGCGGCGGCTGGGTATGCAACGGCGAATTGATGCATGGGTTCAACGGCAATGCTGCAGAGGTGGGCCACATCACCATCGACTGGAACGGACCACGCTGCCCCTGCGGGAATCGTGGCTGTCTCGAGCTCTACGTCTCGGCAACCGCGATGGTGAGGCGGACCCGCGAGCGCATGGAAAATGAATCTCCCCGGACGGTGCTGACCGCAGATGGACTGACCACGCGGGCGATTTTCGAAGCGGCCGAGGCGGGAGACGCGTTTGCCCGCGCCATGTTCGAAGAGACCGGTACGCTGCTGGGAATCGGGCTGGTGAGTCTGGTAAGTGTTACCAACGTGGAAGTGGTGGCGCTGTGCGGCGGGCTCGCGCGGGCGGGGGAGCGGCTTTTTGCGCCTGTCAGGAGGACCTTTAAGGAGCGTGGTACGGTCGGGGTCAAGGAACGGGTGCAAATCCTGGCGGGCACGCTGGGAGACGACGCGGGGATTCTGGGTGCGGCAAAATTGGCTATTGGAGCATGATTCGTGAAGCGCAATATCCGGAACCGGAGAACCGAGAATCCCGGCCGTGGGTGTTCTGCCGCAAAAATGCTCGCGTTCGCAGCGGGAATGGCCATTCTCGCGTGGGTCGTTCCGGCAGCCGCGGAAAGCCCCGATTCGACGTCCGCGGACAGTGTCCGGGAGGTCCGGCCCGCGAGAGGAGCGATGTTGCGGTCGCTGGCATTACCGGGATGGGGGCAGTTTTATAACCGCCGGCCCATAAAGGGAAGCTTGATCGCCGCCGCGCAGGTGAGTTCCACGGTGGGGTTTTTCGTTCGCCGTAACCAGTTGAATAATCGCCCGCCGGTCGACACATCACCTGAACGGAATATCTTTCTGTACACAACGATTGGCCTTATCCTGTTCAGTATGGGCGATGCGTACGTGGA
>JAGWBX010000046.1:25670-49431 GCA_021295655.1 Candidatus Latescibacterota bacterium | reverse complement strand
GCCCTTCTTTTTCGCCCTTTTTCTTGGGCGCAGCAAGAAAAAGGGCAAGGGAACAGGGGACGTTATGGGGGTGGGGAAAAAAACCGGGAACGTAGACCTCTCCCCCCGGCTTACGCAGACCTATCCCGCCTGCCTGGTGGCAGGCACCCTTTCCTGAAGGAAAGGGAAAAACGGGTCACGAAACAGGATCCCGGTTCCCCCTTCCTTCAGAAAGGGAGTCAGGGGGCAGGTCCGCGGCCTCGCGAAAACGGGCCGTTTTTTAAGATTCTGATAACGTAGGTCTCGGGAGGTCCCGTCTTGTGTGACACCACGAAGCGTTCCGGATATGCATTTATTGCGGGCATGATATACTTCGATTTTTCCCTGAAAAACGGGATATTCTCCAGCAGGATGAAGTCGAACTTCCCCAACGCCTGCAGTGCTTCGTCAGGATTTTCGACCCGCGGGTAGCCATCGGTTTCCCGCCGGGACCAGAACCACACCAGCCCCGGCTTTCGCGTGGTGACCCGGCTTTGTGGAGGGATATTGTCCCTCATCCAGACACTGGCCTCGTGGTACGTCTTCCAGTATCGATGGTAGCCCGGCATCATCCGCCTGTCCCGTATAATTGCGAAATCCATAAACAGCGAAGGCAGGAGGAACACACACGCAAGCAATACAGGACTGCACCTGACCAGGATGGGTTGTTGAAGGACGGCCGTGACTTTTTCCAGCGGCAGGTAGCGTGGAAACCGTTTAGCAGGTTCGATGGAACACGGAAAGCGGTTGCAGATGAATTCGGCGCCCGTGAAGATATAGAAGACGATGAACGGCAGGATGGGGAGCAGGTATCGGTTTGGCGAACCGGGCAGGATGAACAGAGTTGCAATGTAACCCAAAACATACCAGTCGTGGACCTCCAGGCTCCGCAGGAGAGACAGCGGCTTTTTGTTCGCGGGTCTTCTCCCGGATACGAACCCGATGGCGATCAGTGTCAGAAGGAGCCAGCCGATAGGGCGCCATTCCGCGGAAATCGGCAACTGCCTCATGTACTCTCTGGGGAGAAGGAAGTATTCCAGATTTTTCAGATAGCCGGCCGGGTTTTTGTGGAAGAGATAATAGAGGAAATTCTGCCAGAAGGAACCCGCTTCGCCCTCCGGAATATAAGCTCCCATGGCGATCTGGTTGATCATTCCCAGGTAGCCCTGGGACTCGGGAAAGTTGACCTTTAGATACAACACCCACGGAAGGACCCAGACGGAGACAAGGGCGACCAGAAGCAGCGGCTTCTTCACCTCCTTGTGAAGCACCAGATATATCACGGCCGCAATCACAAGATAGATGGAAGGAGATTTCACGTGGTAGGCCCACCCCACGGCGGTGGCCGCCGCGATCAGCCACTTCCACGAGATGCCAGGGCACCTGATGTATTGAAGGATAACCCACAGGGCGAGCAGTGAGAAAACCGGGAAGGGGATATCCGCCGTGACGACGTTGGCGTATTCCACCGCAATCCAGAACGCGCCCGAAATCAACGCGATCAGCAAGGCCCGGCTATCGTCTACAAATTCACGGAGAACCAGAAATGTACAGAGGGGAAAGAGAAAACCGGAGAGGGCGACGGTTGCCTTGAGCGCGGTTACACTGTCGGGAAACAGGACAACGGCCGGAATCAGCATTGTCTTAACGCCCAGGCCGTACTGGCTGTCCAGAACGCTTTCGCCCGAGGCCAACCGCCTGGCGTCCCTGATGTACACGGTATTGTCGCCGATGATGCTTACCCATTCATTGCACGTGAGCAGATACAGACCGGTGACGGCGACGCTGCCGATGACGCCGGCCGTCACAAACCGGCGATCGGGAATCCATCCGAAAGCCGCCAGAGCGGCAACGCACAGGATGACAACCATACAGGCCATCGTGGATGCGAGGCTGGCAAGGTTCAGGCCGTAAAAACATTGAAAGGCCAGAAGAACCACGAGGCTGTACGGAAAGACAAGGCTTAGATATCGCGCGGTCATATTCCGGAGAATCGGTATTTGAGGAGTGTCCTGATATTGAGGAAGAAGTCGGTCCAGCGCACCTTCTTGCCGGCGCTCACGTCCCGCCCCATGTACGTAATCGGAACGTCAACGATCCTGCAGCCTCGTTTCAGGAGCTTGGCCGTGAGTTCGTGTTCCAGGTCGAAGCCGTCACGCACCAGTGGAATCTCACGAACGGTTTCCGTCCGGTAGAGTTTGTACCCGGTGCACAGGTCGGTAATACGGGAATTAAAGAGGAAATTCGTAAACCAGGTGAGCAGCTTGTTCGCGACAAAGTTCGGCAGCTTCATGTCCTCGATCCGGCCCAGGAAGCGCGAACCGAAAACTACGGCGATCGAAGGGTCCCGCAGAAAGGGGGCAATCAGCTCGGGATAGTCTTCGGGCGCGTATTCCAGGTCGGCATCCTGAATGAGGACCCAGTCTCCCGTCGCATGCGCCAGGGCCGTCCGGACCGCCGCGCCCTTTCCCCTGTTTCGGGGATGACGCACGACTCTGATACCCTGATCGTCCAGGCGATCCAGAATGGCTTCGGTCCCGTCGGTGGATCCGTCATCCACCACGATGATTTGCACCGGTACGGCCCTGACGCGGTCGATCACGGCGGCAAGGGTATTCGCCTCGTTGTAAACGGGAATCATGATGGACAGCAGGTATTCCCGGGAGGACGGTTTCGAAGTTGCGCTCACGTGGCGCTTCACGGCGCAACCTGCCTGACCTGAAGGCCGGCGGCATCGACCGTTGCGGGAAGTATTCTTGCCGAGGGGACGGCGGAGAGTACCTCGCGCCAGGCGGAGGAGAGCCCGGGTACGATATCGGCTTTCGCCGCAAGCGCCCAGACGCACCCGCCGTTACCGCTGCCCGCGGTGGCGAACCCCGCTCCGAATTCCGCGCAGACGGCCTGAAGCTTTTCTCCGAGCACGGTCATCCGGGCCGGCACGATCGCGCAGCGAATCGCGGTTTCCTCGTCCATCAGGCTGCCCGCGGCCTCCCAGTCCGCCCGATTCAGCGCCCCGGCGAATTCCGTGGCAATTTCATTGATGCGGAACCAGCGGCCGCGATGCCGACCCGCCAGAAAGTCCTCTACCTGCCGGCTGTTGACGTCATTGGAATCATGCGGTTTGCCAATATAGGCCACCAGAAGCCGGTCGCCGAGGGCACTGTAATGCTCTCGCGGGATGATCGACGTCCTGCGAAACTTTCCACCCGGGTTGCCGTAGGTCCACCGCCATGTGTTGACGCCCCCGTACGCGGCGGCGCACTGGTCCTGCAGGCCGGTATACGAAAACCGCAGACCGTCTTCAATGTTGTAAACGATCTCGACGATTTCCTCCGGCGAAAGACGCTCGCCGCCAACCCGTTCTCTTGCGCTGGCGAGCGCCCCGGCCAGGGCCACGGAGAGCGTCCCGGACCCGCCCACGCCGCTCCGGGGCGGGCAACCGTACGAGATTTCGATTTCAACGCCGCCCAGCGCGAAATGCGCCGCAATCGCGAACAGGAGTCCGAAATGGCCCGTCATATCCGGCGCGTCCGCGGGAAACGTCTCGCGATGAAATTCGTCCTGAATCCGGACAAAGCCCGGCCTGTACGCTCTGAGGCGGATGCCGGTGCGCGCGGAAATGGCAATATTGGTGGTGGCGGGACTCAGCCTGGCGTAGGGCAAAGCGAAACACTTGAGGTCCCACGTTCCGCCAACGTCCAGCCGGCAGGGCGCGGAAGACAGGATTTCGATCTTCTGGAGGTGTTCGCTGAGATCGGTGAATGCTTCTTGCATAGTTGTAAACGTCTATTTGAGCTCAATGAGAGCGACCACAAGGGTCACCCCTACAGATATGCAAAAACGGCGCACCGAGGGCAGGATGCCCTCGCTCCGGGGACAGTTGAAGGCAGCTGTCAGCCATCAGCTCTCAGCCGTAAGCTAGAAACAAAAGGCAAAGTCTAAAGCAACCCCTCCGCCCTCCCCCGCAGACCTCTCTCCCGCGGGAGAGAGGGAGAAAAAACAGGATTCGCGTGCCGACCATCTAAAAATACTCTGTTCGATGAGACAAAGCTGTTCGTGCTACACCGGAAAACCCAGCCAATAGACCCGTTCCTGTACCCCCTTCCTCCCGGGAAGGCGATTAAGGTGCAGGTCTGAAAAGCGGGAGAGGGGAGAGATTGCCTGCCTTGTGATGTTTCTTCTCGTGCCGGAGGCAAGGAGGGACAAAATATCCGGGCGATGATTTCTTCTACCGTCTTCCCTCTCACCTCTACCCGCATCATGCCCTTGGATGAAAGCTGCGATGCACCTCTTTCAGGTATTCCCGGTCCACGTGGGTGTAGATCTGCGTTGTGGAAATATCCACGTGACCCAGCATTTCCTGAACGGCACGGAGGTCCGCGCCGCCCTCCAGCAGGTGGGTTGCGAACGAATGGCGCATGGTGTGCGGGCTGACCGCCTTGTCGATGCCTGAGTTCCTGACGTAACCCCGCAATACCTTCCATATGCCCATCCGCGACATGGCCCCGCCGCGGAAATTCAGAAAAACCGTATTTCCCGATGCCGGGCCGCTCAGTTCCTCACGTGCGCCCGTCAGATAGCGATTGACCCACGCCACGGCTTCCGATCCGATGGGCACAACCCGCTCCCGGCTGCCTTTGCCGATCACGCGGACCACCTTCAGGTCGAACAGGAGGTGCATGCGTTCCAGGCCGATCAGTTCCGAAACCCGGAGACCCGCTCCGTACAACATCTCGAGCAGCGCGCGGTCCCGAAGACCCAGCGGCGTCTCCACGTCCGGCTCCACCATCAGGCGTTCCACCTCGTAGATATTCAACACCGAGGGCAGTTTGCGGCCCAGTTTAGGCGACTTCATGTGTTCGGTGGGGTCGTTTTCGATCCTCCCTTCCGCCTGCAGGTACCGATGAAACATCCGGACGGCCGTCAGGTTTCGCGCCACGCTGGACGCTTCCAGGCCAAGCTCTCCCAGCAATTGCAGAAGCGCGGATACGTCCGCCTGCGACACGAGGACGGGCGTTGTTACGCCCCGTGCCTCCAGCACGGTGGCGTACCGGTCCAGGTCCCGGGCATAGGCCGATACGGTATTCTCGGCCAAACCCTGCTCCAGGTGCACGTAGTCCATAAACCCGCGCAGCGCATCGCGCCATTCCGCCGTCAGGCGCTGCTCGCCCGTGTCAAAATCGGTCACGACCGCCATTCGCGCGTTCTCCCGTGTCACCCGTTACCCTCCAGCGCCAGCAGGGCGGCTTTCCATTCCCCGCCGTAGGCGAAACCCGTCAAGGCCCCGGACGCCCCGACAACCCGATGGCATGGCACCACGATCACACAGGGGTTCTTCCCAAGCGCTGCGCCCACCGCGCGGGCGGCTTTCGGGCGACCGACGGCATTCGCAACGTCGCCGTAAGACCGGCGCCCGCCATACGGAATCTCCCGGGTCGCCCGCCAGACCATGCCCTGGAACGCCGTATAGCCGGGCAGGTCCGGATGATCGGGAAACCCCACGGGCTCGCCCGAAAAGTAATCCGACAGCGCGTTGATGAGGCACTGCCCCGCCGGGTCAGGAGGATTGCCCTCAACCAGCGCGGGACGGGCGATATCCACCCGCCCGAAGGGCCCCAGCCGGACTGACGCCAGCCTGCCGCCATCCCAGGTCACCTCCACCCGACCGAGCCCCGTCTTCAGGACGGCGGCCTGCAAGTTTGACGCGGTGTGATTTCCGATTTTCATCATCCTTTCTCCGTTTCCAACTGTTCCGCGATCTGTTCGGCGAGCTTCGGTCCGATGCCCTCCACGGCCGCGAGTTCCGATGCGGCCGCCTCGCGGATCTTTTTCATGGATCCAAAGTGCGCCAGCAGCGCTTTCCGCCGGGACGGACCCACCCCATCCAGATCATCCAGCCGGGAAGCCAGCGTTCGTTTCTGCCTCAGCTTCCGGTGATAGGTGACGGCAAACCGGTGCGATTCATCACGGACGCCCTGCAACAGCTTGAGCGCCGCGGACGCCTTGGGGATATTCTGAGGGTCCGGGTGAGCCGGCAGGAAGACTTCCTCGAGGCGCTTCGCAAGGCCGATGACGGGCTGATCCCGGACGCCGACTTCATTCAACGCCGCCACCGCGCTGGAGAGTTGCCCCTTTCCGCCGTCGATCAGCAGCAGATCGGGAAACGTCCGCCCCTCCTCCATCAGCCGTTTGAAACGCCGCGTCACCACCTGCCGCATCATCGCGAAGTCGTCGGGGCCCTCGATTCCCGTAATCCTGAAGTGCCTGTACTCGGACTTCCGGGGCCGGCCGTCAACAAAACACACAAGCGACGCCACCGGGTCCGATCCCTGAAAATTCGAAATGTCCATCGCCTCGATCCGCTTCGGTGGGCGCTCGAGGTGCAGGTCGCGCTGCAGCGCGGCGACGGCGGCGGGCGCCTGTGACCTCCTGTTTTCCCGTCTCAACCGGCGCTCGCTGAGCAGCAGCGCGGCGTTGTTTTCGGCCATCTTTACCAGCCGCGCCTTGTCGCCCCGCTGGGGCACGCGGATTTCCACAAGACCCCCCGCCCGCCCCCGCAGCCAGTCCAGCACGGTCTCGCGCGACTCAATATCGCACGGCAGGCAGATCTCCTCCGGCACGAAGGATGCCGTCAGATAGAGCAACTGAACGAAGGAGCCGACCACCTCTTCGATCGGCGCGTCCAGCACGCCGCCCAGGAAATAGTGCTGCCTGCCGATCAGCCTTCCCTCGCGTACTTCCATTACCACGCAGCAGGCTTCGTCGTCTTCCCTGGCCACCGCGATCGTGTCCCAGTCTTTCTGTTCCGCGGACACCACTCTCTGGCGGTTGGTCGTCTGTTCCAGATCACGCAGTCGATCCCGGTAGACCGCGGCCTCCTCGAATCGCTGTTCGACAGCCGCGTTCCGCATCCTTTCCTTCAGTGCGGCCACCACCTGCGTATGGCGCCCCGTCAGGAACAGTACGGCCTCACGCACGATCTTGCGGTACTCCGCCGCCGGGATAAGCCCTTCGCATGGGCCGTCGCAACGTTTGATCTCATAGTCGAGACAGAGACGGACGTTCGAGGCCGGCAACGCGTAATCGCAACTCCGTATACGGAACAGCCGGTGCATGGTTTCGAGGGTCCGGCGCAAGGCCTTGACGTCCGTATAGGGACCCAGATAACGCGAACCGTCCTTGACCACGTCGCGCGTGAACAGAATTCTGGGAAACGGCTCATTGGTAATTCGGACAAACGGGTACTTCTTGTCGTCCTTCAGATTGATATTGTACCGGGGCTTATGCTCCTTGATCAGATTGGATTCCAGGATCAGGGCATCCACCTCGGTATCCGCCACGATGTATTCCAGGTCCCGCGCGTTACGTACGAGCGCCCGGAACTGACGCCGTCCGTCGTACGCATTGGACCGGATGTAGGATTGCGCCCGGCTTCGCAGGCACTTTGCCTTTCCTATATATATGATGCGCCCCTGTTCATCCTTCATCATATACACACCGGGTTCCCGCGGCATATGAGACACAATCTCATTGAGGCGCCTGCGCACGGCCTTACGGCTCGGTCCGGCCGGTGCGGCGTTACTTTCCGGGGATCCCGAATTCATCATCTTCCTTCTCTTCACGGGTGGCGCATCAACGACTTGTTCCCGCGGTTAAATGTCCACAATCTCAATCTGCAGGTTTTCCAGATCCAGCAACCCCACCGTGCACCTGCCGGTGACCCAGCCGCCCGCTTCTCCGGGATTCACCACCAGGGTATCGCCGTGACGGACGTCGATCTCGTGGGTATGGCCGTACACGATCACGTCGTAGGCGCCGCTTTCGGCAAGCGCGTCCACTTCGTCGGGCTCGTGCATCACCAGCAGCCGCCTGCCCTCGCAATCGAACGCATGGGGCGCCCGGTGTATGGGCCCCAGCGACTCGAACTGGGCGCGAAGACCGAACCGCTCGCCGTCGTTATTGCCAAAAACGCCCACCATGGGCGCATTCAGGTCCGCCATCCACCTGGCGTTGAAGGGCGCGATGAAGTCCCCCGCGTGCACCACGAGCCCCACCTCTTTCCGGTTGAACAACGCCACCGATTTTTCCACCGAAGCCCGGTTGTCGTGCGTGTCCGCGATCAGTCCCACCAGATGCGCGTGAGCCATATGAACCATCCGTTCGTTTGCGGGTTACGGAAACCGTTTTTTGACTCGAAACGGGCGCGGCGCCAGGGGCCGCGGGAATCAAGACAAACTTACGTCCCTCCCGCTGTTTTGTCAACCGATGGGCTGGAGCCCTCGGGCGGCCGCGCCGTACCGCAAATTGGCACTTTGCGGCACTGAATCGAGCACCTCCAAGCGGCGACGCTTTTCCGATAGAAATACAGCGAACCGACAGACAGGAATGTCCGCCCCATTTTCACACCGGCTTCCAGCCCGTCCGCGCCGTAACGCAAATTGGCAATTTGCGCTACACGATCCTGCACCGCCACGGACGGGCGACCGGCCACCAGCGCCCGTGCGCCGGACGCGTTTCATATAGGTTTATGTTGACAAGTATGATAGATTGTGTGAATTTTGAAACCGTCCATCACACGGGCGGGAGTCGGGGCGGCGCGGAAGTCGTCCCGACCGCCGTTAAAGAGGAAATTTCAATGCCGGTTCTGAAAATCGCGCTGCCGTCGGGCAGCCTTCAGGAGTCCACGCTCAATCTGTTCGCGAACGCCGGCTATCGCATTCTCGCCAACCACAGGTCCTACATCCCTTCAATCGACGATCCGGACCTGGAGGGCCTGTTCCTGCGCGCGCAGGAAATCGCCCATTACGTGGAGCGGGGCGTACTCGACGTGGGCCTGACGGGCAAGGACTGGATCCTGGAAAACGACGCCGACGTCCATGAGGTTGCGGAACTGCCTTACAGCAAATCCACCGCCCGGCCTGCGCGCTGGGTTATCGCCGTACCGGAGGAATCCCCGGTCCGCGCCGTGAAAGACCTGCAGGGCAAGCGTATCGCAACCGAACTGGTCAATGTTACCCGGAAATACCTTGAAGAGCAGGGCGTACAGGCCGAGGTGGAGTTCTCGTGGGGGTCCACGGAGGCCAAGGTCCGGACGGCAGGCTCGTCAAAGCGGGCAGGTGACGGCGGGGCGTACGAACCCGGTCTGGTGGACGCCATTGTGGAACTCACGGAAACCGGATCTTCGATCCGCGCCAACAAGCTCCGGATTGTGGAAGACCTGCTCGAGACCACCCCGCGGCTTATTGCCAACAGAAGCGCATGGGACGACCCGTGGAAACGGGAGAAAGCTCAGAATATCGCCACGCTGCTCGTGGGCGCGTTCCAGGCCGAAGACAAGGTGGGCCTCAAGATGAACGTACGGCGGAGAGACCTGGATGCGGTTGTGGGGCTGCTTCCGGCGCTGAACAACCCCACCATCTCGAATCTGCTGGACGGCGACTGGGTGGCCGTGGAAGTCGTGGTTGACGAACGTGTCGTACGCGTCACCGTGCCCCTGCTGAAGAACAAAGGCGCCGAAGGCATTATCGAATACCCGTTGAACAAAGTGATCTACTGATGATTGACGTTGTCACCTACGATGTGGAGAATCCGCCCCCGCGACTCCAGGCCATTCTTTCCCGGACCACCGATTTCGAGCCGGGCCTGCTGGCCTCCGCGCAGGAAATTGTCCGCGCCGTGCGGGAACGCGGCGACGACGCGGTCCTGGAATACACCCGGCAATTGGACGGCGTGGACCTCGCGGCGGACGGGATGCGCGTGCCCGGGAAGGACATCCAGGCCGCTTACCGCGAAGCGGACCCGGAACTGATCAGATCCATCAGGGCCGCGGCGGACAACATCCGGCGGTTTCACTGTGCGCAGAAACAGACCTCCTGGTTCATCGAAGACGGAGACGGCGTTGTACTCGGCAGGCGGGTGCTCCCGATCGAGCGGGTTGGCATTCTCATTCCCGGCGCCAGCGCCCCGCTTTTCTCAACGCTGCTGATGGCCGCCATTCCCGCCCGTATCGCCGGCGTGACGCGACTCTGCATGGCCACGCCCCCGCGACCGGACGGCACCGTGCATCCCTCCGTACTGGCGGCAGCCCACATTGTGGGCGTTAATGAAATCTACCGGGTTTTTGGCGCGCAGGCCGTTGCCGCCCTGGCCTACGGCACCGCCTCCATCCCGGGAGTGGACAAGCTGGTGGGCCCCGGCCACCCGTCCGTCCAGATCGCCAAGAAGCTGGTCTTCGGAACCGTGGACATCGACATGGTTGCGGGCCCCAGCGAAATCGTGGTACTGGCCGACGAGGAGGCAAACCCCAGACACGTCGCCGCCGACCTGCTGTCGCAGGCCGAACATGGGAGCGGCTTCGAAGCCGTGGTTTGCATCACGCCCAGTTCAGACCTCGCCAGGAAGGTCGCGGACGAAGTCGAGCGGCAGGCCGCCCGTCTGGACCGCCGGGAAGCCGTCCGCAAGGCCCTGCGCAACTTCGGCGCGGTTGTGGTGGTAAGGGACGTGGACGAAGGCATCCGGCTGGCCAACCGGATCGCCCCGGAACACATCGAACTGCTGGTGCGTGACCCGTGGGCCCGCCTGAACGAGGTCAGAAACGCGGGCGCGGTCTTTCTGGGCGCTGCGTCGTCCGAACCCGTTGGCGACTACTACGCCGGCGTGAACCACATTCTACCCACCGCCGGCGCCGCGCGATTCGCCTCGCCGGTGGGCGTGGATACCTTTCTGAAAAGCTCGAGTATCGTCTCCTACACGGACCGCCGGCTGAAAAAAACGGCCGGCGACATCATCGCCCTGGCGGAAGCGGAGGGTCTGGACGCGCACGCCAACGCCATCCGTGTCCGGCAGGAATAACGCCGGCACACTCACAACCGCCCGCCCGCGCAACCGCCGTACTCCGGCGACGTCGAGGACGTGGCGTTCTCATTTTGGATCGTCTCCGATGATCGATCCGCCGCTGAAACGCATCAGGCCGGAAGTCCGGTCCGCGGACGGGTACCACCTGACGCACTACGACTGCCCGGTAAAGCTGAATCAGAACGAAAGCCCGTTCGACGTTCCGGACGATCTCAAGAACGAGATCCTGGCAGACGTCCGGACACGGCCCTGGTTCCGCTATCCACAGCCGATGGAGATGGACCTGGTGGAAGCCCTGGCCGACTTCGCCGGCTGGCGTCCGGACGCGCTGATCGTGTGCAACGGCTCCAACACCCTCGTTCAGCTCGTTCTGGCCGTCTGCACCCGTCCCGGCGCGCCGGTGGTCATCCCCTCGCCCAGTTTCTCGCTGTACGGGCTCTACGCCGGCTTCTTCGGGGGACGGGTGGTCCCGGTGCACCTCGCGGCGGACCACACCTTCGACCTGCCCGGTATCCGGGAAGCCGTCCGGCGGGAATCGGCCAACATGGTCATCTTCGGTTCTCCCAACAACCCAACGGGCTGCGTTGTTTCCAATGCGGACCTGAAAGCGCTGCTCGAGCAAACCGACGCGCTGGTGATGGTGGACGAAGCCTATGCGGAGTTCAGCGACGAGACGGCCCGCGACCTGATTGGGGAATATTCCAATCTCATCGTGTTGAAGACCTTTTCAAAGGCCCTCGGCGCAGCCGGTATCCGTATCGGCTACCTGATGGCGCATCCCGAAATCGCGAGGGAGATCCTGAAAGCCAAAGTGCCGTTCGACATCAACGTCTTCTCTCATTCAGCGGCGCTGCACATTCTGAAACACGACGGCCTGATCCGGGAACGCGTTGGGACGATCCGGGGCGAACGCGAGCGCGTGTTCGCCGCGCTACAGAAAATCGACGGCGTCCGCCCCTGGCCATCGCATGCCAACTTCATCCTTTTCGAAGTCAGCAACCCGGCCCGGGTTTTCGAAGGGCTCATCGAGAGGGGCATCCTCATCCGCAACGTGACCTCGTATCCTCTGCTCGAGAACGCCCTGCGCGTGAGTATTGGCAAGGCCGAGGAAAACACCCTCTTTCTGGACGCACTCGAAGGGATACTCAAGGATACGTGTGTATAATACACATCGTTGACCCTGCCCTGGAGACTCGCCGACGTTCTTCCGCAGGCTCAGCCGCCTGGAGAGAGACCATACGGGAAGGTAAGCCCCCATGCCGGTCCTTCGCACCGCCCGCATACAACGCAAGACATCGGAAACCGACATTGACCTCACACTGAACCTGGACGGGCGTGGCGACTGCCGGCTCGAAACCGGCATCGGTTTTTTCGACCATATGCTCAACGCGTTCGCCAGGCACGGAGGCTTCGACCTGGACGTGGCCTGCCGGGGGGACCTGGACGTGGACGCGCACCATACGGTGGAAGACGTGGGCATCTGTCTGGGCAGGGCATTTTCGGATGCGCTGGGCGACAAGGCCGGTATCACGCGTTTCGGACACAGTTTCGTGCCCATGGACGAAGCTCTCGCGCGCGCGGCCGTTGACCTCTCGGGCCGGCCGTACCTGGTCTACAATGCCGACCTGCACGACGAGATGGTGGGCGCGTACCCCACAGTGATGAGCCCGGAGTTCTTCCGGTCGCTCACGGACCACGGGCGTCTGAACGCACACATCGACCTGATTCGCGGGACAAACGCCCACCACGCCACCGAAGCGATTTTCAAGGCCGTGGGCCGGGCGCTTTGCCAGGCATGCGGACAGGACCCCGGCGTTGTGGGGATTCCTTCCACCAAAGGCGTGTTGTAGGGTCCGGCATGACTCCCGACACACGATTCGATCCCGATGCCGCCGGCAGAAAGGTCCTTACGCTGGACCAGGCTCTGGGGGTCCGGCGGCGCCTCAGGCGAGCCCGCGCAAGGCTGGTCTTCACCAACGGCTGCTTCGACCTGATCCATCCCGGCCACGTGGCTTTTCTTCAGCGGGCGCGCTCCCTGGGCGATGTGCTCCTCGTGGCGCTCAACAGCGACGACTCCGTCCGGCGCATCAAGGGCAGCGGCCGCCCGATTCTGTCGATTGAGGAACGGATCGGCGTGCTGTCCGGCCTGGAAGCCGTCGACCATATCTGCGTGTTCGACGAAGACACCCCGCACCATATCCTTCGAATTCTGCTGCCCGACGTCCTCGTTAAGGGCGGGGACTATTCGCCGGATCAGATCGTCGCCCGCGAAGTGGTGGAACGCGCGGGGGGAAAGGCGGTAACCGTTTCCACGGCCTTCGGGACTTCCACAACCGCCATCATCGAACGCATCCTCAAAGGCGGGACCTCTCCCCCCGGCCCCTCGGAAAAAGCTGTCAGCCGTTAGCAATCAGCTTGAAGCAAAAGCGACCTCTCCCCCCGGCCCCCTCTCCTGAAGGAAAGGGGGAGCAAGACCTGGAAAACCGGACTCACACGGAGACACGAAGGGAAAACCGGTAACCGAAAAAGCGGGCGACCACAAGGGTCGCCCCAAGGATCTGCCTCACAGGTGTTGAAACGCTCATTTCTACGGACACGCTATGAAGATCCTCCACACCATTTACGACGACGTGGACAATCCCTGGTGCGGAGGAGGAGGCGCGGTGAGGGCCATGGAAATCAACCGCCGCCTCGCCCGGAAGCACGAGATCACCCTCCTGACGGGTCACTTTCCCGGCGCCGCCCGGGAGGAACATCGCGACGGCATCCGCATCCGCAGGGTGGGGACCGGCCGGAACTATCTGTTGAGCCGGCTGAGCTTCTCGGCGCTGGCTTCCCGCGCGCTGGCCACGTGGCCCTTCGACCTCTGGGTGTACGACTTTTCCGCTTTCTCGCCCGTGTACGCGTTTCCATCCCGGCAGGCCCGTTCGGTGATGGTCTTCCACCATCCCGTATCCGCACACGCCACGCGGAAATATCCCGGGATCGGCCTGCTGGCGGCCGCCGCCGAAGGCCTCCACACGCGGCTGCACCGCCGGATCATCGCCGTGTCTCCGAGTACCGCCCTTCACCTGAAAAGACGCGCACGCCCGAACACACCCATCCATACGGTTTGCAACGGCGTGAGTCACCCGCCGTTGGCAGAGACTCGCGAAGAGGACTATATTCTCTTCTTCGGGCGCATGGACACCTACAACAAGGGCATCGACGTCCTGCTCCCGGCATTCGCCAGGCTGAAACCGGCGCATCCGGGCGTCCGCCTGGTCCTGGCCGGACGGGGTACCGAAGCGCGGCTGAACGAACTGACGTCCATCTCCCGCTCTCTGGGCATATCGGATGGCGTGGAACTCACCGGGCCTGTCTCGGAAGCCGAAAAGTGGTACCTCTACGCCGGCGCGCTGTTCACCTGTCAGCCGTCCCGATACGAGGGATGGGGTATTGCCGCCATCGAATCCGGCGCCGCCGGGAAAGCGGTGATCGGCACGGAGATCCCCGGGCTCGTGGATGCCATCCGGCCCGGCCGGACCGGGCTGCTGGTGCCGGCGGAGGACCCGGAGGCCCTGGCGGGCGCCATGGATCGCCTGCTCCTGAATGCCCGGATGCGCGCGGACCTGGGCAAAAACGGAAGGGCATGGGCTGCCAACTTTTCCTGGGACCGGATTGCCCGGGAACAGGAACGCGTGTACGTCCGTTCGCTCGAAGGACAATGAGAAGCGCACACAGGTATCCCTGCCCCACCCTAAAACGAACGACATCATCGGCCGGATTCGCCTTAATGCCGGGATGGCGTTGATTTATCGGTATACCAAACAGCCGCATGGGCTGTGGCGTTGTGCATCCATCGAACCCTTGACAGGGTGGAGCAGACATTCCTGTCTGCTCACATTCTTCAAAACCAATCCAGGTATCCTGTGTCCGGAAATACAACGATGCAACGACGGCCCTCCTTTCGGCGGCCTTCCGGGAGTCATAGATAGGCTTCGGCAGACAGGAATGTCTGCCCCACCTTAAAAACAACGACACATCACCGTCCTTTCTTCCGGATGCCTTCCGGGAGACGCGGACAGGCTTCGGCAGACAGGAATGTCTGCCCCCTTCGGAAGTGAATTCACCAGGGTCGCACGTAAATGTCCACCGGATACGCAAATGACATCTGCATTGTGGGCGGCGCCGGACGCGTGGGTCTGCCGCTGGCGCTGACTCTCGCCGACAAGGGCTTTCGTGTTATCGTCTGCGACATCAACGAAGCGTCTCTCGAGTTGATCGGCGACGGGCAGATGCCGTTTGCGGAGAAGGACGCCGGAGCGTTGCTCGCCAATGCGCTCGCGGAAGACCGGCTGAGCGTCTCGTCCGAAACATCCTCCGTGGCCCATGCGGCCACCGTGATCGTGACCATCGGCACGCCAGCGGACGAACTCTCGAAGCCGATTCTCTCGACGTTCAAGCGTCTCGCAGACGATATGCTGCCGCATTTATCCGACGATCAGCTTGTCGTACTCCGGTCCACGGTTGCCCCCGGCACGACGGACTGGCTGTACGACTACCTGCGGGCGAACGGCAGGAACCCCAAGGTCTCCTTCTGCCCCGAGCGCATCGTTCAGGGACAGGCCATCGAGGAGATCCCGCTGCTCACACAGATCGTCAGCGGCACCACGGCCGAAGCGGAACGGGAAGCCGCCGCCCTCTTCAGGCGGATCTCTCCGGGGATCGTCCACCTGACGCCCATCGAAGCCGAATTCGCGAAACTGTTCAGCAACGCATACCGGTACATCCAGTTTGCAACCGCGAACCAGTTCTATACGATCGCAAACGCCGCGGGCGTGGACTACAGCCGGGTGCTTGAAGGCATGAAGAAAGACTATCCGCGCGCCCGGGACATCCCCTCCGCCGGATTCGCGGCGGGTCCGTGCCTGCTGAAGGACACCATGCAACTGGCCGCCTTCGCCAGCGACGGTTTCACTCTGGGACAGGCGGCCATGAACGTCAACCAGGGCCTGGCGAACGACCTCGTCGAGGAGATTCGCAACCGGTACGGCGACCTGCGCCGTCTCCGCGTCGGCCTCCTGGGCATGGCCTTCAAGGCGGACAGCGACGACACCCGGTTTTCGCTGAGCTACAAGATGAAGGACATCCTGGCGTTCCGGGCCAGGGAGGTGATGACCACGGACCCGTACGTGACCACGGACCCGAACCTGCTGCCCGTCCGGGAGGTTATGGAACGGAGCGACCTGCTGGTCCTGTGCGTGCCGCACGCGGCATACCGGCGGCTGGACCTCAAGAACAAACCCGTGGTGGATATCTGGGGGTTTCTGAACCGTGAGTAAGCTCTACCTGGTCACGGGCGGCGCCGGATTCATCGGTTCCCCCCTGGTACGGCGCCTGCTTCGCGACGGCCACCGGGTACGGGTTCTGGACAATCTGTCCAGAGGAAGCGCCGGCCGCCTGTCGGACATACGTTCCCACGTGGAATTCATCGAAGCGGACGTCCGGGATGCGGATGCCGTCCGGAGGGCGGCCCGGGGCGTAGAAAGCCTGTGCCACCTGGCCGCGGTGAACGGCACCGAATGGTTCTACAGCAAGCCTGAAATCGTCCTCGACGTGGGTGTGAAGGGCGTTGTGAACACCATCGACGCCTGCCTGGAGCACGACGTGCCCGAATACGTCCTGGCCTCCAGTTCCGAAGTGTACCAGACCCCGCCAACCATTCCCACGGACGAAGGCGCGCCACTTTCCGTTCCGGACCCCCTGAATCCCCGCTTCTCCTATGGCGGCAGCAAAATCATCAGCGAACTCATGGCCCTGAATTACGGCCGGAGGCGCCTGGAGCGCGTCCTCGTTGTCCGCCCGCACAACGTATACGGCCCCGATATGGGCCGGGAGCACGTCATCCCTCAGCTTGTTCTGAGGGCGGCCGCACTCGCAGCCGAACACCCTCGCGGCGCGGTACCGTTTCCGATACAGGGTGGCGGTACCCAGACCCGATCCTTCATGTATATCGACGACTTCACCGACGGGCTCGCCATTGTCCTGGAAAAGGGCGCGCATCTCAATATCTACCATATCGGCAATGATGACGAAGTCCCCGTCCGGCGCCTTGTGGAGCTGATTTTCGAACGCATCGGCAGGGATTTCGATATCATCCCGGGAGCGCTGACCCCGGGCAGCCCCAATAGAAGACGCCCCGGCATTGACAAACTCAGGGCCCTCGGATACCGCCCCCGCGTCTCACTCCGCGGCGGTCTGGCATGCACGATCGACTGGTACCTGACGGACCGTTGATAAACCCGCGACATTGAGCAGGAGGCGCACGCGTGCCGCCCACAACCTCCCGAAACGTCACCCGCTGCCAGATCAGCCAATCCACGAATCTTCAGTCCGTTCTCTTCCTGGGTTTCGTTCCCCCGGTGAACGACATGCAACCGGTGGGCACACGGCCCGTCGAACGCCCGATGTACCCCCTGGAACTTCTATACTGCCCGGATTCGCACCTGGTGCAGATCGGCTGCCAGGTGGACCCGGAAATCCTGTTTCCGCCGGAATATCCCTACACCAGCGGCACCACGCGCATTCTCCGCGAGAATTTCGCGGATCTGTTCGAACGGTGCAGGGACCGGCTGGGCGTTGACGCCTCTTCATTCGTCATCGACGTTGGCTCCAACGACGGCACGCTGCTGGCCAATTTCAAGGCCGGGGGCTGCAGGGTCCTGGGCATTGATCCCACGGACAGGGCGCGGCTTGCAAACGAGAGGGGCATCTCCAGCCTCCAGGCTTTTTTCACACGGAAGGCCGCGCGGACGGTTGCCGCCGAATACGGCCCTGCCAGCCTCGTGACCGCAACCAACGTATTCGCGCACATGCCCGACGTTGACGAGGTCGTGGCCGGGATTCTGGACGTCCTGGGCAAAGCCGGCGTTTTCGTCTCCGAGTCCCACTACCTGCTGGACCTGATCCGAACGCTGCAGTACGACACCGTCTACCACGAGCACCTCAGGTATTATTCCCTGCACAGCCTGAGATTTCTCCTGGAAAAACATGGGATGGAGATCTTCCACGTTGAACGCATCCCCACGCACGGCGGTTCCGTCCGCGTTTTTGCCGCCCGCAGGGGGCAATATCCGGTGGATCCGTCCGTTTTGAATCAGCTGGAAGAGGAACGAAGGGCCGGCCTGCTCGACCCCGAGACCTACCGCCGCTTCGCCGCGGACGTTTTTCAGAGCAAACTCGACCTCCTGGGTCTGCTGCGAGACGTCAAGGCCCTCGGCGGCCGCATCTGCGGTATCGGCGCTCCCTCCCGCGCCAGCACCCTCATTGCCTATACCGGACTGGACCATGAGATGATCGACTGCGTCCTTGAAATCCAGGGTTCGTACAAAATCGGCAAATACATGCCGGGCACCCGCATCCCCGTACTCGAAGAGTCCGCGCTGTTCAGCGAACAGCCCGAATACGCGCTGCTCTTCTCCTGGCATATCGCCGGGGAACTCATGCCCAGACTCACGCGTAAGGGTTTCAGGGGGAAATACATCGTCCCGCTTCCGTCTCCCCGAATCGTGGCGGGGTGAACGACCTTACGAAGGTTCTGTCAATCCGAAAGCGCAAACGCGGACCATGCCCGATCTCGACATCGTCATCCCCGTGTACAACGAGGGCGACAACATCCTGAACGTCCTCAACGCGCTGTGCCGTGCCACAAGCACGCCCTTCCGGGTGCTGATCTGTTATGACGATGAGTCCGATGACACGCTGGAAGCCCTGAAGGATTTCGAGGATACCCGATGCGAGATCGTAACCGTCCGGAACCGCGGGCGGGGGGCCCACGGGGCCGTGGTCACGGGCTTCGGTGAAGGCGACGCACCCGCGGCGATCATGTGGCCGGCCGACGATACCTACAACGCGGGCATCATCGATACGATGTACCGGGAATACCGGAACGGTTGCCACGTGGTTGGCGCGAGCCGGTTCATCCGGGGCGGTTGCATGGTGGGCGCGCCCTGGCTGAAATCTCTGCTTGTCAGAAGTTCCGCCTTCACCCTTTATTATCTGGCGCGGCTTCCCGCCCGGGACGCCAGCAACGGGCTGCGCCTGTTCTCGAGGCGACTGCTGGACCGTGCGAGGATCGAATCCTCGGCGGGTTTCGCTTACGGTATCGAACTGCTGGTCAAGTGCCACCGGCTGGACTGGAAAATCGCGGAGGTCCCCGCTGCGTGGCACGAAAGGACCTCAGGCCGAAGCCGTTTCAAAGTCATCCGCTGGCTGCCGGAATACCTGCGCTGGTTCGTCTACGCCTTCGCAACCACGTATCTTGGCCGGGGTCCCGAAACCGTCCCCGGAAACGAGATATCCCGATGCCCGCCCTGAACCCTGGAGCCGAAACGTGAGCAAGCGCAGAAAAAGATCCGCCCGACGTCCCGCGGCGCCGCGGCCGGCGGCCTCGAAAACCCTCTCCGACCGTTTCGCTCCCTGGCTCGCCTCGCCATGGGCCCCTGTCGTTTTCTTCCTGCTCCTGAGCGTGGTGTACTTCGCCGGGTTCGTTTTTACCGACCATGTCATTCTCGGGCAGGACACGGGAAGGGAATTTCACAAGGGGCGGGAGCCTTTCCTGGAAAAACTGGCCAACCTGGCCCCCGCCAACTGGACGCGGTACCTCGGCGGCACGCCGGTGACCGGACAACGGACGTCGGACTATTTCCCGCTGGAAATCATCGCCCTGTTTACCACCCGGCACCGGCTTCTGGGCTGGCGGTATTTCTTCGCCATGTTCATGGCCGGCTATTTCATGTATCTCTGTATCCGCGGTTTCGGCATGAAGCCGCTCACCGCCTGGCTTTCCGGCATCGCCTACGCCTCCGCGCCGGCCCTGCTCACCTTCATCTACGCCGGCCATGAAGCCAAAATGCTGGTTATCGGCCTTTTCCCGCTCATGGTCTGGGGCCTGTACCGCGGCCTGGAAACCGGCCGGCTTATCTACTTCCTCGTTCTGGCGGTCGGCATCGGCGCGGGCATTTACACGCCGCACCTTCAGATGCTGTACTACGCCCTCTGCGGCCTGGGCATCGTGTTCGCCGCCAGGCTCGCACAGTCCCTGTACGGCGAGAGAGACGTCCTGGGAGCCCTGCGCCGAAGCCTTCTCAGCGCCGGCGCGGTATGCCTGGGCCTGGGCATTGGCGCGATGGGCGTGTTTCCGCAATATTGGTACACCCGAACGGAATCCAGGCGGGCATTGGAGAACGGCGAGGGCAAGGGCCTCGAATACGCGCAGACGTGGTCGTTGCACCCGGAGGAAATCGCATCGCTGGTGGTCCCGGAGTTCGCGCACTTCGACGACCCGGACCGAAGACAACGAAACTACTGGGGCCGCAATCTCTTCAAACTCAATTCCGAATACTTCGGCATCGCCGTACTCTTCTTCGCCGCGCTCGCCCTGGGGCGCATCCGCCGCGACCCGAGAATCCGGATCTTTCTTCTGCTCTTTCTTTTCGCCGTCGCATTCGCTCTCGGCCCCCATACCTTTCTCCATGGATACGCGTACCGCTATATTCCCGGGATGAAGGTGCTCCGTGCGCCGGGCATGATCGCGTTTCTGTTCGCGTTCCCCGCCTGCGTTCTTGCCGCCATCGGATTGCAACGTGTCCTCTACCCGACTGGGGTCTCGCCCCGAATGCGGCTGAATATCGCCATCGGTGCGGGGGTCGCCGTCGTCCTGCTGCTGGGTGTTGCCCTGGCGCCCCAGAGCGCCGTAAACGCGTGGACCGGACTCTTCTGGTCCGATATTCCGGACTCAGCCGTTCGCGTCGCGCAGGCGAATGCGCCCAACCTCAGCCGGGGCGCGATATTTGTCGCCCTGCTCGTATCGGTCCTGGCCGTTCTGACCTGGAAGCGCCTGGGCGGACGCATCTCCCCCGCCGTCTACGCATGCCTGCTTGTTCCGCTGATGCTGTTCGACACCTGGCGAATCGACCGGCAGTTCCTCCGGTATTTCGACCCGGACCTGCAGCCCCCGCCCGAACGGGTGTACGGCGGCGTACTGCGCCACTTCGAGCAGGACCCCGACCTGTACCGCGTGCTGTTCGTATCGCAACTCTCCGTGCCCCCGCCGCACATGGGCGCGGGCAAGCGAACGATTATCGACAGGGTGCGGGTGGACGTTCATGAACCCTTTACGATGCTGCGCTACGACCGGCTCACCGAACCCGAATACCTACGTCATTTTCCCATCCTGAACCTGCTGAACACCCGCTACGTCGTAACCCGGGAACCCTTTCCGGACGCGCCTGCTTCATTTGTCACCAACGGCCTGCATATCTACAGGAACGACTTCGCGCTGCCCTGGTTCTACCTGGCGCCCGGCTACCGGCTCGAGACCGACGAAGACCGAATCCTGGAACTGCTTTCGGGGCCCGGGTTCAAGCCCGATGAAACCGTTATCCTCGAGGCCGCGCCGGAGGGTTTTTCGGCCGATCATGAGGACACGCGTGCCCAGGACCGCGTGGAGAAGGTCGCGTATGACGAACGCAGCGGACATATCGAACTAAAGGTCAATGCCGGCGGCCCCCGCCTCCTCGTAATCTCCGAGAATTATCACCCCTTCTGGCATGCCCGGGTGGACGGTGAAGAGCGGCCGCTGCTGAGGGCCAACTACGCCTGGAAGGCGGTTGTCGTGCCCGCGGGCGAACACAGCGTGGTCCTTCGCTTCCACGATCCCATTGCCACCGCCTGTCGCTGGATTACCCTCGTTTCCACCCTCTTCGCCATTGCCTTCGCCGCCGCGTGGTACTGGCGGCAGCGCTCCGGGAAACCGGCCGCCGCCGCCGCGGAGTAATCCATGGGCGGCAAGTCACCGGTCAGACGGATTGCGGGCAACACCGCGGTCCAGGTATTCGGACGAGCCATCGAGTTCGCGATCTTCCTGTTCCTCGTCCACTACCTGGACCTGAAGGCGTTCGGCGCCTATACGTTCATCCTGACCAACCTGATGTTGTGGGGGGTTCTCGCGGACGCGGGGACGTATAACGTCCTGATCCGGGAAGCCGCCGGCAAAGCGAACGCCGACCGGCTTCTGGGAAACGCGCTAACCATCGGGCTTTTCGGGTCCATTGCCGCCATTCTCACCTCAAACGCGTATCTTTATTTTTCAGGCCAGGGCCCGGAAACCCTCGTACCCGCGCTCATTGCCTCGCTCACGCTGTTCGTATCCCCCCGGCTGAACGCCTTTCGCAGGATGTTCCAGGTCCGGTTTCAGTCCGAACTCAGAATGCAATACGTGGTGGCGTGGAACACCGCCTCCCACCTGCTCATGGCTGGCCTGCTGGTCGCCGTTGTCCTCAACAAGGGCCTTCTTGCCGCCATCTTCTGCGCGCTGATCGCTGCCGAGTCCCTCTCGTTTGCCGGTCTGTGCCTCACGCACCGCCGTCTGTTCAAGCTGCCCCGGTTCCGTTTCGACCCGCAGATCCTCAGGTCTCTTCTGCGGCAGAGCATCCCGCTCATGCTGGCTGCGATATGCGCCACCGTCCACGACAAGATCGGCATCATGCTGCTCGAGTTCATCAAGAGCAAGGAGGCCGTGGGCCTCTACAACATGGCGGCGCGAATTCCGGACAGCCTGCCCTTTCTCGCCACGATATTCATCGGCACCGTCTTCCCCGTCATGGTCAGACACCGGAAGACCGATCCGGTGGCGTTCGACAGAATCTACCGCCGAAGCGCACGCTACCTGTTACTCTTCATTGTCCCCATTGCCGGGTTCTGCACGCTCGCCTCCCATGATATCCTGAACCTGCTCTTTCCCAGCCGGATTCCCGAAGCCATGTTCGGCCACGCCAGCCGGACGCTCGTCCTGCTCATCTGGGCCATGGTCTTCAAATACATGGGCACTGCATTCAGTTTTCTGATTGTGGCCGTGAGCCAGGAGAAACGCCGGCTGGTTTGTCTTGGCGCGGCGGCGCTGCTCGGCATTGTGCTGAACATCACCCTGATCCCCGCGCACCATATCCTCGGATCGGCCACGGCCGTCCTGATCGGGTCCATCGCGTATCCGGTTGCGGGGCTTTTCTTCGCTCCGCTGCGGAAATACGCCGCCTTGCTCGGCGCAGCAGCCGCCAGGCCGCTGCTGGCAACCGCTCTGACGATGCTTTGCGTCACGCTCATCACGGATCATCTCCTGGTCGCGGCCGTGGCGGGGCTTCTCGTCTACGGCGCGCTGATCCTGCTCTTCAAGGGTGTGACACGGGAAGACATTGCGTTGTTGAAGGAATTGAGAAGAGAAACCGGTGAGACGTGAGAGGGAAGACGGGAGATGATGACACCGCGTCTACAGGATATCGATGTGGCCTGGCGATGTCGGACAGCGATATGCGCGCACCGCTTCCCACGGCCCCAAAGCCCTCAGACAAAGCCATCAGCAATCACAAAGACGAAACCAGAATTCACTCACACGGAGACACGAAGACACAAAGAAAAACGGGCAGCCGTCAGCCAAAAGCGAAAAACCTCTCCCCCCGGCCCCCTCTCCTAAAGGAAAGGGGGAGGGTAGCAATATGGGCCTGGCGATGCCAATCCACGATATGCACGCCGCAACGGGGGCGACCGGCCGGTCGCCCCTGCAGTTGCAACGACGGCGCGGGACCTCTCCCCCCGGCCCAAGACCCTCACCCCAAAATCGGGGAGACGGGAGAGATTGCCTGCCCCATGCAGTTACATTTTTGCCTGTGGCATAAAGGAAGAGTCAATCGGGCAAGGACGTCATCTACCGTCTCACCTCTACCCTCTTCCCGCCGTTAGGCGACCTTTCCCCTCCGCCCAAAGCCCTCAGATAAAGCCATCAGCAATCAGTTTACAGCTGTCAGCTAAGATCAAAGACGAAACCAGAATTCACTCACACGGAGACACGAAG
>JAGWBX010000046.1:3391-25540 GCA_021295655.1 Candidatus Latescibacterota bacterium | reverse complement strand
CAAAGACGAAACCAGAATTCACTCACACGGAGACACGAAGACACAAAGAAAAACGGGCAGCCGTCAGCCAAAAGCGAAAGGCAAAGTCAAAAGCAACACGTCCGCCCTCCCACGCAGACCTCACCCCCCAACCCCCTCTCCCAGGGGAGAGGGGGAGGAAAACCGTGCGATGTTGAATTTACGGATGCCTGGATTCTGCAGGGGCGGTTCGCGAACCGCCCCTGCGTTGTGTTGGACACGGTAGGGATTTGGTTTATCATACCTGTATTCCACTCGATCGGATTTTCAGTGTCGCATTTTGCGTCAGTTCCCGCCGCAGGTGCGGAGGTTGGAGCGAGGGTATCAACACATGTCAACCATAGTCAGGAGAAGCGGGATGGTTTCCAATCAACCGGTTTCGGATTCCGCAGAAGACGTCGCCGAGGTGTTCAATCGCGATGGATTCCTGATCGCCAGGGGTCTCTACGGTCAAGAAGAGATGCTGGACTGGAAGGCGCGCGTTTTCAGCATCCTCGAAGCGGGCGGTCACATCAGCAACGACCCGAAGGGAAGCGGCGTCCACGTATTCATGCCGGACGTGCTGGACCCGTTTTTCAGGGAACGGATGCAAGATGCTTGCGTGGTTTCCGTTCTCAACCGGATCATCGGTTCGAACGTGGAGTTTCTGAGCGTAAAGTCGGTCTACAAGAACAAGTTTACCCGGTTCGGATCGCCCTGGCACCAGGACTGGTACTACTGGAAGGGCGCGACCAAGATTTCAGTGTGGATCGCGCTGGACGACGCCACGCCCGAGAACGGCTGCCTGAAGATGATCGCAGGCAGCCACTTCAAGCGTTTCAAGGTGAAACAGGTAAAGGCGCAGAACGGCTTCGGGTGGCGTATCGGAAACGAGGAGATCGCCGGGCTTCCCGAGACCACGTTGGCGGTGAACCGGGGCGACGCGGTTTTCTTTCACGACCAGACTCTGCACAGTTCCTATCCGAACACCGCGGGCGCGGACCGCTGGAGCTTCATTTCCACCTATCGGGATGCGTCTGTGCGGGATGAATCGACGGTCTGGAAGCGTCCGATGGTTGTTGCGGGTGAGAGTGTGAATGCCGGTTGACGCGGGCAGACAGGAATGTCTGCCCCACCCTCAATGCGGTGTCACGAGGAAAAACTGACAACGGAAGCGCTATTATGTCCGCCGCTCGCAATCTCATTGTAATCCGGAAGCGCCACATCAAGCCGCCGGCCTCCCGGTCGTTTCGGGTTGACCTGGGACTCGCGGCCGGATTCTTCGGCGCATGGCTCGCGCTGTGCGGCTTTTCGCCTGTGGTCGCGGCGGCGATGGACGAGTTGCGCCTGGCTGTTAGAAACGGTCCGTACCGGCCTCAATGGCCGCCCCTGGGACCCGCGGCCATCGGCATCGCGGGCCTGATCCTGTCGTTGATTCGCCATCACTTCCTCGGCGCGGGGAGCGACCTCCAGGAGCGTCTCCAACGCGCGACATTGCTGGCCGGTACGCTGCTCGCCCTCCGTCTCCTCGCCCTCTTCGATCCGCTCGTCTATATCTTCCCCTTCCTGACCATCCTGTGGTCCCCCCACGCGCTGTGGGCCCTGGCGCTGGTCTTTCTCGGGTATGTACACCTGCCGTCACTGGGAACGCAGAAATCCCTCCGCACCGGTTACGTCGCCGGCGCGCTGCTCGCCGTATGCCTGCCGCTATATGTGCTCTACACGCTCTACTTCTGCCAGGTCACCATGCTCCATGGTGACCAGGGTCAGTACTTGCGGGTAACGCAGAGCCTTGTCCACGACGGAGACATGGACCTTGCCAACAACCTTGGATTCGAAAACGTACGAGAGTTCCACGTCATGGACTTTGGACTTAACAGTACCCCGTCAGCACCTGAGGGTAAGATTTACTCGAGGCATCCCATCGGACTCTCCATTGCCCTCGTGCCAGCCTATTCGTGGGGGTTGGAAGTCTGGGAGAATCCGCGGCTCGGCGCTGCACTGTTTATCGCGCTACTTGGCGGCATCTGCGTCCCCTTGCTCTTTCTTTACATGACACGGCTTGGCGTGGAACCCTCGGCGGCGCTAATGGCTACGGGCTTGATCGCGGTTACGGGGCCGTTTTTCTATTACACCAACCAGATCTTTCCCGAAATCCCTGCACTGCTGATCGTTCTGGTTGTCCTGCTTTCTCTGGCTCACTGGCAGACACCAAGAGGCGCGTACCGATCGATGGGGCGCTGGGAGACACTTAAGATCGGACTCCTGACCTTGTTGCTGTGCTGCTTACCCATCATCCACCCGCGACTGGGGCCCCTTGGGCTCTGCTGCGGTAGTATCGTGCTGCTACAGGCCTGGCACAGCGAAAAACGCCGATCCGCTCTCAGCGTGATTTTCCTTATCGTAGTCGCGGGACTGTGCGCCATCATCGCGTATCACTACACTTTCAGCGAGGATTGGATGGGGCCGCTCCGCCCCGGCAGGGGTCCCTGGAGTGAAAATCCATTCGCCATGGACACGTGGCGCATCTCCCTTCCCGGCCACTGGTTACATGCCGGCACGGGCATTCTTTTGACGTCGCCCATCTATTTCTTCTCACTGTTCGGGCTTCTTACCCTCGCCAGGTTGCGCGACCGGCGCGTACTCATCGCCACAATTTTATATGCCGCCACAGCAGGTATATTCGGACTTCACACGCTGTGGAGCGTTGGTCACGACCTTCCAGGTCGCTTTATGATGATGGCGCTCGCTCCGCTTGCCATAGGGCTGGCCTGGGCTCTGCCCGTGTTGATGCGCAGAGCAACGACCGGTTTTTTCCTGGCGATCGCCCTGACGATAAGCCTGGAGAGCGTTATACAGACTCTCGTGCTGCCGGAAATCGGGTACAACGGCAATAACCTCCTTGGCCGTTCCATCAACCGCTTCTATCCGCTTCAGTTGCACTTCCTGGGCAAAGGCCAGCCGGACCTGTCGATGTTGGATCTGGTCTTCTGGGGTGTGCTGGCAGGGGCTTTATACCTCCGGCCGAAGCGTATCGGCGTCCGTGCGGCTGCCATCGCGGCGGCAGCCCTTGTCCCGCTCTTATGGAGTCAATCAAATGTGGCGGCTTCCCGCTGGAAATCGTGCCGGTCGCCGTATATGTCCGATCTTTCGACCCAGGTTGCGCCGATGGTTTTCAAATTTAACGTCCCACGGGAGGCGGTCGACGAAAGCGCCGCGGATGCGGAAGGAAGGCTGCGGGCGCGGCCCGGGCATACCAAAGCAGGGAAGGTAGACGAATCCCGGCTGTTTACACCGTTGCTGCGCGCACCCTATCCCGGCATCTATCGGCTGCATTTTCATGGTCTGCACGTCGATGCGCCACGTGACCGGATTGCAGGCCACCTCACCCGGTCACGACGCTACACAGTTAAGGTCGTTTCCAATTGGCGCACGTCGACGAACCTTCCGCTCATTGGCGGCCGGATGGATGGAGATCACTCGCTTATCTTCCGCATCGATCGGCCACTCTTCTGTGACGTCTACACCACCTACACGGGAACCGGCGAACTGGCGCTGGACGGGATCCGCGCCACCTACATTCCACTTCCGTATCTGCCTGAGCCGGAAATATCGGAGGTTGAACGCGTATCTCATGCGGCCCGTGACCGACCCATCCGAGCGGTCCACCGGTTTCCGGACCTGCCACCGGGGAACTACAGGGTCCGATACGACCTTGCGGGCTCGACTTTTTCCAGCTTCTTCGAGCGCCACCCCGCCCCAATCAGGACCGCCGTCTATACCCTCCCGCCCCCCGCACGCCCATTTACGCAAGGCGCTCACCCTCCCTGGTGGCTGTCCATCCCCTTCGCCGGCGAGGAGGTCTACGAGTTGAGGTTTGTTCTGGACGAGCCCCAGGACGTTCACGTGCTGCTGCAGTACGACGGAGAGGCCGATCTGGACCTGAAGGAGATCGTGCTATTTCGAGAGACGTACGTACACCGGTGACGCCACCCACCGCAGGACAGCGAGGCAGGCAGACAAGAATGTCTGCCCCACCCTCACAACGGCCTCCTCAGGATGACAGTTAGTGCTGATACGTAACAGACACACTTCGCCTTGGGCTATTGCAAAGCATGTCATTCTGAGCGCAGCGAAGAATCCCCCGTCTTCTCGTCTTGACGTGCAGTGGAAGCCTTCACCAAACCATATGCGCGGAGATTTCTTTTGCCTGACGACCTTCACGTCATGCAGGCAGACAGGAATGTCTGCCCCACCCTCAAAGCGGGTCTCGCGACCGCCGGGTCCGGATAAGTCATTGACAGGAAAGCGTGTGATCGGGAATTTGCGCTGGCGTGAAGTGCAGTCGGCAGGCGGAGAATAGAGAGCGGTTATGCCGGTTACAGAACCTGATATGAAGCTGCATACGAAGTTGCGCAGGACCGTGGTGGTGGAAAGCCGGTACGCGCGACGATGGCACCAGACACAAGCGGCCACCGATGGCGAGCAGGGCGTGCTGGTTATTTCGATAGAGGAGCTTGCGGCCCGTCTTGCCGGTGGATTCCTCCGGTCCATTCGTACGGACTCGCTTAAGATCAGCGTGCGGGAGGCCACGGCCGCCGGATCGCTGGGCGCACTTGACCGAATCAGGGACCTGCCCGGTTTTCAGCGCGCTGCCGCAGCCAGCCTGTCCAAGGTGTGGCGGGCCGGACTCACGTTGGATGGGAAAGGGACGCCGGGCGCCGGTTCGCTGGAGATCCTGGAACGGGAAGTGCGTTCCCGGCTGCCGAAAAACCAGCTGCCGGCGGACGAACTGGCGAACGCCGCGTTGGAGCGGGCACACTACGCCCCCATCCTGTTCGGCCGTATCGAGATCCGCGGGCGCACCGAGTTGTCGCCGGTGTGGAGAAGATTACTGATACGGCTCAGCCGGGAAACGGACGTGGTCTGGACGTCGGGCGCAAGGACAACGCCGGACTGGCTGGCCGGATCGGATATCGAAGTGGTAACGTCAACGGCCGCGAAACCCCGGATCCGTGCGGTATCCTGCGCCACTCCCCGTCACGAAATCCAGGAAGCCCTGCGGTGGGCGCGAAAACATCTCACGGAAGGCGTTCCAGCACACCGGATTGCAATTGCCGCGGCGTCTCCAGCGACGTGGGACGATCACGTACTGGCCATGACGGAGGCCGCGAAGCTGCCGGTCCACTTCATTCACGGCAAGCCGGCACTTACGACCCGGGACGGACAGCTTGCCGCGGCGCTCGCCGAGGTCCTCCTGCGCGGGCTGTCCCGTTCTCGAATGGTCCGTTTCGTTCGGTTGCTGAGTTCGCTCCGCGAGCGCTTTCGCCCGTTGGAAAGCAAGTGGTGGCGTCACCTGCCGCCGGAAGCCCCACTGCTGTCAAGCGCCCGTTGGAAGGACGCCATCGCCGGATTGCCCCCGGAGTCCTTCGCCGACGGTGTGGACCGCCGACCCATGCTGTTGGATATCATCGAGGCCCTGCAACCCGGGCTGAACGGCGCGGCGGAGACAGGCGAGGATCTCTTCCGTCAGGAAACACCTGAAGACACGCTAAAGACGCTGGAGATCTGGCAAAAGGCGCTCGAGGACGGTCCGCCCGCCGCCCTGGACGTGACGCTTGCGGGCCTCCGAGTTCAGGACGACGAAGAACCGGGCGGGGCCATTGTCTGGGGGCCGGCATCGGCCATCGCAGCGGCGCCCCGTCCATTCTGCTGGCTGGTCGGCCTGACGTCGCGCTCCTGGCCCAGGCGCGCCAGCGAGGACCCGCTCCTCCCCAATCACGTCATACCGCAGAAACACCTTGACCCGCTTCCCATCCATGAGTCCGACCGCCGCGATTTCCACTCCATCTGCAGCATGACGGACCGGCAGGTCGTCTGTTCGCGGGCCCGTCGGGACAGTGAGGGACGCCTCAACGGCGTTTCGCCGCTATATCCGCAAGGAGTCACAGAGGAGTCCCTCGGTCAGAGCCGCGTCCCGGAACATGCCGCAAGCCAGAGCGATCGCTTGATGGCCCGGCCCGCGGACTTTGCCGCGCTCGCGCTGGCCCGGTCCGCCACCCGGACCTGGATCGACTGGCGGAGCGAGGACCTCACCGCTCACGACGGTCTGATCAGGCCGGGCCACCCCGTTCTGCTTCGAGCCCTCCACCGCACACAGTCCGCCAGTTCGCTGGTGAGGCTGCTTCGCGATCCCCTGGGATATCTGTGGACCTATGGGTTCCGCTGGAAGGCTGTTTCGGAAACGGAAGCGCCGATGACGCTGGACGCACTGGCGTTCGGCGAGTTGCTGCACGAGTTCCTCCGGGAGACGGTAACCAGAATGGAGGACGCCGAATCCGGAGGAATCGCAGGCGCATCCAGGGACAGGATAATACAGGCTGTAGAGAAGGCAGCATTCTCGGTTTCGGAACGATGGAGCGCCTCGCGCCCTGTGCCGCCGCCCGTCATCTGGCAGAGAAAGTGTGAAGAGGCGCGGGAACTGGCCGTAATCGCATTGACTCGAGACGAAACCCCGCTGCCCGGGCAGCGCACGTGGTCGGAAATTCCGTTCGGCAGTGGCGGCCGCGCGAAATCTCCCGACGGAGACGGCCCTGCCAGCCTGCCGTGGGACCCGTCGACGCCGGTCCACATTGACGGTACGCAGATTCGCATCGGCGGATTCATCGACCGGCTGGATCTGTCGGAGGACGGAAGCCTGGCGCGCGTTACGGACTACAAATCGGGACGGGCTCCCAACAAACCGATCCAGATGAACGGCGGCGCGGAATTGCAAAGATGCCTTTACGGCTTCGCGGTCAGGTCCCTTATCCGAACGCGTCCCGAAGTGGAAGCGCGCCTGGTCTATCCGCGCGGCGGCGACCAGGCGATGGTCCTCGACGACACACAGGAAACACTCAAGGAACTTGCGGCGTTTCTTCAAGCGGCGAACACCCATTTTGTCAAAGGAAAGACGTTATCGGGTCCTGCCGCTGAAGATCGGTGGTACGACCTTTACTTCGCGCTTCCCGCGGGCGCAAAGGAGAACTATCTGAAAACCAAACGATCCTCGGCCGGCCGGGTGCTGGCCCCGCTGCCTATACTGTGGGAGGCTCCCTGAGATGCCGTGTGAGCAGCAACAGGCGGCTCCTGCCGACGTAGAGGCCCGCATCCAGGCGCTGACGCACCACCACCGCACCCTGCTCGTCGAGGCGGGCGCGGGCAGCGGCAAGACGGCGCTTATGGCCGGGCGGGCAGCGCTGCTCGTGGCCGACGGCATCGCGCCGAGGCACATCGCCGCCATCACCTTTACCGAAGCTGCCGCCGCCGAACTTCTTGAGCGGATTGAACGCATCGTGAAGGAACTCCTGTCCGGCAAAAAGCTCCCCGAACTCGAGCCGGCCCTGCCGGAGGGACTGAGCGAGGCACGACGTGCCAACCTGAAAAAAGGTGCAGATACGCTCGACGAGCTGACCTGCACAACCATCCACGGCTTCTGCCAGAAACTGATCGCCCCGTACCCGGTGGAGGCGGGCCAGGACCCCGGCGCAACCATCCTGGATCCCCGGGCGGCGGATCTCGTCTTCGAAGATCTTGTGGACGCCTGGCTTTCGGCACGGTTCGGTCGGGATCCGCGCCGCGACGGCCTGGGACGTACGCCACCCATAAAACCTGCGAGCGGGGATGGGGAGGATCTCTTCGCCGCGCTGATGCTGAAGTCGCCGGACCAGACCCTGACGCTGATCAGGGACACCGCCCATTTTCTCAAGGCCCACCGGACAGCCGGAGCCGCCGTTTCAAGAGTCGACCAGGAAGCCCATGGGCAGTTCGTGAGTGCCGTCCGCGATTTCGCCTCGTGGTACCACGAATCCGGCATCGAAGAGCCCGGCGCCGCGGCAATCGTTGACGATCTCCTGGACGTTGTCAACGCATTGGGCGAACCGGACGCCGGTCCAGTGTCGAGTGAACGCCTCGCCCGGCTGCTGCATCATCAACGTCCAACGGCCTGCAAGAAAGGCGTGACGGAATTCAGAAAATGGCAGGCTCGGGGAAAGTGGAAAACAGCCGCGAAGGCCGCCGGGTTGAGCGTGGCGAGCGGAGAAGAGCGTTACGCAAACGGACTGGCGCTGTACGGAGCGTGTGGCGAGGCGTACGTCGCATTCTGCAACAGTCTTGGCAGTACCGGGTTCAAGAGCTTCATCGCCGAATTCGACGCGATCAGGAAGTTGTACCGGGACTACAAGCGCGACGCGGCCCTGCTCGATTTCGACGATCTGATATACCAGGCGCGGGACCTCCTCCGGGACCACGAACCCGTCCGCGAAGCTCTGGCAGCGCGTTATTCGCACATTCTTGTAGATGAGTTTCAGGACACGGACCCCCTGCAGGCCGAGATCATCTGGCGGCTGGCCGGAGATGGGCATCCAGGAACGCCATGGCAGGAGCGCGTCATTCGTCCTGGCGCGCTGTTTCTCGTTGGAGATCCGAAACAGGCGATCTACAGGTTTCGCGGCGCAGACGTGCAGACGTATCTCACAGCCCGTGAAGTGCTGGACGAACACGACCCCACTTCAGTCATCAATATCACTGCCAACTTCCGGTCGCGCGCGCCCATTCTGGACTACGCCAATACCCACTTCAAGGGCATGCTCGATCCGTCAAGGGGTCAACCCGGCTTTACGCCTCTGTCCGCAACACGCAATGCCGGCGACGAAGCGGCTGTCGCGGTTTTCGATATTGAACTCGGGGAGGACCATAAGAGCGAAAAAGGGCGGCTGCTTGCAGGTCGAGTACGTGAGGAAGAAGCCAGCGTCGTCGCCGAACATGTCGAGGATTTGATCGGCTCTTTTTCCGTCGTCGATAAGGAAGAGGGCGCCTCCAGGCCAGCGCGGCCAATCGACGTCGCGCTGCTCGCCCCCACGGGCGCCGGTCTCTGGATCTACGAGCGAGCCTTCGAAGATCGGGGCATTCCCATCGCCACGCAGGCGGGCAAGGGTTTCTTCCGACGGCAGGAAGTCCAGGACCTGATCGCGGTTGCCCGGGCGATCTCGAACTCCGGTGACACGCTGGCGTTCGGCGCATTGATCCGTGGACCTCTGGTGGGTCTGTCAGAGGAGCAGATCGCCGACGAGATCCACGCATTGCCTGTCGAATCGGAACGCGCCGTCCATCTCGACGTCAGAACCGATCCATCGACTGTCGGGTGCCCGGTCCTGCGGCACACGCTGGAAGTCCTGCAAAGCCTGCGCGAGAAACGACTCCGGGCAACGCCCTACCAGATCATGGCGGAGGCGATCGAGTTGCTTCACGTGCGTCCGATTCTAAGGGCGCGACATCGGGGGGGCGCCGAGCGTGCGCTTGCCAACGTCGAGCTGATTCTGGAAATGGCACGGCACTACGCGGCGAGAGGCATCGGAGACTTCGCGCGCGCGCTCTGGCAGAGGTGGGAAGACGAGGAAGCCCAGGTGGAAGGCCGTCACGACGCTGCGACCGATGCCGTTTCGATCATCACCATGCATTCGGCCAAGGGACTGGAGTGGCCGATTGTGATACCCATCAATTCAGCCACCGGGCGTCATCACGCGGAAAGGTTCCTGTATAGGCGGCGGGACGACAGCGTCCATTTCAAGATATTCGGCTATGCAGACAGCGAGCATGCGAACGCCAGGCGCGAGGAATTGGAGGAACAGGACCGGGAACGGGTACGGCTATGGTACGTCGCGCTGACCCGCGCACGCGACCTGCTGCTGCTCCCCAGGCAGAGTGAACGCAGCAACTCGGACTGGTGGAGCCTGATTGACGTTGACGTGGATTCGCTTCCGGCATTCGATACCGGACGGTTCAGCGGCGGCGAAGTGATTCCCCACGCCCCCGCGCCAAACCCTCAAGACGCGGCAACGTGGGAAAGGGAGAAAGCGTTCATTGCCGAAAGACGTCGCAAGATTTCCTGGGTCAGACCCAGTCGACATGAAGACGCAGGGCAGCACGAAATTGACACTGCGACCGTATCTTCCGACATCGAGACCGCCGATGAAGCCACCGACGAGCCTCAAGGGAGTACATTTGCACCCGACCGGCTAAAGAGAGGCCTGATCCTGCACAAGCTGATGGAGGAAGTCCTCACCGGAGAAACGCCGGATGAGGAACGGCCGTTACAGGCTCGCGCCGCGGAACTCATCGACCAGCAGGGCCTCGAGGACGCCGTAGATGCGCGTTCCGATATTTCCAGCATCCGGATGGCGGCCCTGGTCGTCCGGACCCTCAAGCGCCCGGAGATCGCGGCGCTGCGCCCGCGGCTGGTGCCCGAATGCTGGGTCTACGGCATCGCCGAAAACGGGCAGGAGACGTCAATCACGGCGGGTATCGCCGATGCCGTCGCCGTTGACGAGGAAGGCCGCATCGACGTGGTGGTGGACTGGAAGAGCGATACGGTTGTCCGGGAGAATCAGGTCTCGGTGTACCGCGGCCAGGTCCGCGATTACCTGGAGGCCACGGGCGCAAAGAACGGGCTCATCGTGTTCCTCAATTCGGACCGCATCGTGACGGTATGAGAGGAAGCTGAACGGCCAATTCGCGCGAGAGGAGCTGTCCGCGACGATCGGGTTGGATGCGTTCGTTCGCGGGCAGTCCAGCGGTTTGCACGAACGCGAAGGAATGGGGATTACCGGAGCGTATTACATGAGTCAGGCATCAGACCAGCAGGCTAGATACAGCGACGGCGAAGCCGCCGAGAGGGATATTCTCGCCGCACTCAGGAGTAGCGCGGATGTAAGCCTCGAATCCGAGGAATTGATGGGAAAGGTGAAGGATATTGCCTCGTACTATCATCTTGGGATCGGCAGGTCGACGATATTGAGATGCCTGGAACTTCCGGTTGACAGCAAGGTGCTGGAACTGGGCGCCGGGTGCGGGGCCATCACCAGGTACCTTGGCGAATCCTTTACTTCAGTACACGCAATAGAGCCAAGTCCTATCCGCGCGGAGATCGCGCGTGAGCGGTGCAGGGACCTCGAAAACGTCTCGATTTCATGTACTGATGCGAGGAATGAGCACTTCGATTCCGAATACGACGTGGTCGTAATCATCGGCGTCCTGGAATACGCCCCTGTCTTCATTTACCCCGAAGATGCGCCGCGAGATGCCTGTCTTAGGTTCCTGAAACTGGCCCGAAGCGCATTAAACGAGAACGGCAACCTGGTGCTGGCCATAGAAAACCGGATCGGTCTGGACTACTGGGCCGGCGCTCCGGAGAACCACACGGGAAAACCGTACGACGGTGTTCACGATTACCCGAATGCCGGATCCCCGATCACGTTCACCCGGACCGAATTGAAGGAACTCCTCGCCGATGCGGGATTTGCCCACACGGCCTTCTACTCTTGTTTTCCGGATTACCACTACGCCTCAACCATCCTCAATCCAACCGGTGCGGAAAGAGATTACTACCTCCACAACTGGGCCGGTTTTTCTCTTGATTCACCTGGGAATACAAAAAGGCGGACGTTCAATAAACCCCTCGCGGCGAAGACGCTGGGCGAGTCCGGACTGCTCAGGGAGTTTGCCAACTCGTTTCTTGTTGTAGCAGGCGGCCATCCAGTCCCTGCAGCGAAGTGGGTTGCCAGAAAATACAGTATGAAACGGCGGCGGCCCTTCCGAATCGTCACCACGCTGTACGCGCATCCGGAACCCCGTGTGGAGAAGAAGCCGCTTCACCCGTCACCCGGTAACTCCCCGGATACTCGATTTGAACGGGTAAGGCTGTTTACGGAGGATGCCGGCTGGAAGCCGGGCAACCTGCTCTCATTCGAGATAGAACGGGCGGCCCTGGGTAAAGATTTCCCGGATTACCTCGCCAGATTGATCGACAGATATCACGGAGAGCTCAAATCGCATTATGGAACGGGCGAGCGTGACCCGGAAGGCTTTCCCCTGCTCAGTTCCGGATCTCTGGATGCGGTTTTCGCGAACATCATTCAGGACGAAGACGGCAGATGGCACTTTATCGATGAAGAGTGGCAGACCGAATCTGAAATCTCGATTGACTTCATGCTCTACCGATGTATCCGATTCTGCCTCTTCAGCCACGGCGTCCGTGACAGACAGGCGAGAAAGATGATCCGATCCCTGTACCCTTCATACAGTCGCAGCAGACATAAAAAAAACCGCGAACTGGCAGATGCCTTTCAGCGGGAAATCTTCCTGAATATCATCGATCCCAGGGTGTTTAAGGCGAGCCTGCTGGGACGCATTGTCAGAAACGACGTGGTCCGCCCTTGCATGGAGAAGGTCTGGCGCCGGACACCGCACGGTATCCGGTCAATCATCAGGCGTCGTCTTCTGTAACAATTTTCCTGTACACATCGAGCGTCTGTTGAGCTGTCCGGCGCCATGAGAATCCGGACGCCCTCTGAATCCCCTTCGCGCTCAGTTCAGCGCACAACGCCGGGTCATTCGTCAGCCTGCAGATGGCATCCTCTATATCGTCGACCACGCAGGGGTCCACCAACAGCGCCGCATCGCCCGCAACTTCCGGCATGCTCGATGTATTGCTTGTGATTACGGGACACCCGCACGCCATTGCCTCCAGAACGGGCAGGCCGAAGCCTTCGTACATTGAGGGGTACACAAAACAGCGCGCCGTTTGATACAGGTGAATCAGCTCTGCTTCGGATACGTAGCCGGTGAAGACGACGTCATCCTGAAACGCTGCCGGGACGCGGATTATCTCGTCGAAGAGCCATCCCTCTTTTCCAACAATAACCAGTCTGTCCCTGGTTTTTTCTTTTTTGCGAAGGGAGACGAAGGCTTCGATGATCCTCTTGAAATTCTTCCTGGGCTCCAGGGTGCTTACCGCCAGGATGAATGCTTCCCTCGATGCCGAGGCCGGTTTGAACTGCCCGGAAACGCCCTCGTGGATGACGTCGATCTTGTCTTCCGGAATGTGAAAGTGGTGGATGAGGTCCCTTCTGGTGCTGTGGCTTACGGCGATGAACCTGTCGACGAACCGGAATCTGTGCTTCAGGATGTATTTGAAGTAGAGAACCCGCCTGCGGGTCTGCCACTCGGGGAAGAGAAGCGGGACGAGGTCATGCACGGTCATCACAACCTTTGCGTTGGGACGAAAGAAAAACGGGGCGGTCACGGTGGGACAGTGGATCAGATCGAATCCTGAGAGACCGCGGGGCGGCGCGAAAACAGCCGAGAAAAGGCCGCTTCCAAATACCATAGGCGGCGTGTGGTAAATCAGGCCGGCCTGGTCCGGAAAGAGCGAACGAGGAGGTTGGGACGACGCGATCAGCGTCAGGTCCAGGTCCACGCACTCCGCAAGCGGGTGGATAAGATTGTGAATATACTGCTGCACGCCCGCGAAATGTCTGTCCCTTAACGCCTCAACGGTGATCGCGATCTTCATGGATCCTGGTTTCTCCGGTTGAAATGGCGGTTCCGGACCTTGACGCCGCAAGAATATATCACGATACGGTGCACGTTGTCAAACAGGCGGTGTATGAATCCCTGTCCGCTCAGCATGTGCAATCAAATGAGACAGGGCGTTTTGTACTCAGCCAGCCATACCTGAGCATATCGCATAACGCGAGGAACCGGACTTGAACAGGAAACGAACGCCGGAATCGAACCAGCCTGAGGGGCGCGTGTTTTCACGACCGGCCATCATCGCCGCCGTATTCCTTTTACTTCACATGATTCCGCTGGTTTGGCGACCCAATCCGTCGTGGGGCGTGGACTTTCTTTACTATATGCCGGCGCCGGTACAAGTCGCTTTTGTCCTTCTGGCTGTTCTTCTCTTTGTTCCGAGAATTCAACGTCTTTGCCGAACCTGTGCGACGTCCCTTCCCTTCGCGCTATGGGGTGAGGGTCGACGCGTCTGGTTGACCCGAACCCTTGTCGTCCTGATCGCCCTCGCCGGGTTTTTCCTGCTTTCCACCGCCCGCCACTTCCTGGGCGACGGCTATCCGCTGTTGGAAAAGCTGGACGCGGGAATCTGGAGCGAATCCCACCGGGCGCCACTCAGCTGGGCGCTTATCCTTGCGCTCCACGACATTGGCCAGCCCCACTGGGAGACCGCCGAGAACACCTACCGCTTCTACAGTTACGCCTCCGGCGTTCTCTATGTGCTGCTCACCTTCCCGGTTGCGGCCGCCATCGGGAAGACAAACAGGGACAAATCCATCGTATTTGCCTTTCTCCTCACCGCAGGATACATTCAACTGTTCTTCGGATACGTGGAGCATTATCCCGTGTTTATGCCGACTCTCCTTCTCTACCTCCTCGCGGGCCTGCATGCCGTAAAACAACGCGCGACCCTGTTTGTCCCCGCGTGCGTGCTGGGCCTATTAATCGCTCTTCATCAAGCCTTCACTGTCTTCGGACCGTCGCTGGTCTTCCTTGCCTATCGCGCCGTTCGCCAACGCCAGGATGCCAGGCCAGCCTGGAAAGATGTACTCACGAATATCGGGGCACTGTGTTGTGTTCCTGTTACCGCCGCGCTGTTTGTGTTCATTAGCGGCATCGGCTTCGACGCATACATAAGCCGGCTGGGCGGCAGGAATTTCCTGCCCCTGTTTTCGGAACCTGGGTACCTTTCGCAATACCGAATCCTCTCGCTGGCGCATGTCCTGGATTTTTTCAATCTGCAACTGCTTGCGGCCCCAGCGGTGTGTTTGTCGCTCTTTCTGGTCAGAAGGAAGTCGTTTACCGGTCAACCATTCCTCACCTTATGCGCTGTTGTTCCCTTATTTTTCACGTTCCTCGCCAACCCGGAGATCGGAGCTTTCAGAGACTGGGACGTGATGGCACTGCCGGCACTACCACTCACGCTTTGGGCTGCATCCGCGCTTTTACAGGGAATGCGCCACCGGGAGGATTTGTTTCGCGGCGCGTTCATGATATGTGGGGCGGGGGCATTGCATGGCGTACTCTGGATCGGGTTAAATGCGAACGCCGGTACGGCTGAAGACAGATTTGTCGATCAACTTGACAGGCTTAAGGGCGGCGCAAGCGTGAACGGGTGGTTAACCATGGGTAGATTCCATGGGCAACAAGGCAACAGAGCGGCGGCTCATGAAGCATTCAGACGCTCGATTGAAGCCGATCCGACGAATCCCAATCGATGGTTGACCGCCGGGAACTTTTCCCGCAAGACCGGTCAGTACACGAGTGCGATCGGATACTTTAATAAAGCCGTCGAGCTCAATCCTGACGACGCGATGCCGTACATGAACCTCGGCGCAGCATACAGCGATATGCGGCAGTTCGATAAAGCCATTGAATTTACCCGAAAGGCCATCGCGCTCGATCCCGATCTGGCTTCCGCCCACCTGAACCTCGGCGCCATTTACAGGAAAACCGCTCAACATGACAAAGCCATCCAACACCTTGAAAAAGCTTCCGCGCTGCGACCGAACGACGGCGCCATACACGGGCACCTTGGCATGGCCTACCGTTCAATGGGGCAGAACGCGAGAGCAATAAGACACCTCGAAAAGGCCCACGCGTTGCGGCCCGACCATACTTCCACGCTGGTAAACCTGGCCGTCGTCTGCAGCGACGCGGGGCAGAACGAACGGGCAATCGAACTCCTGGAAAGGGTTGTAACCCTAAGGCCAGGACTTGTCCCGGCCTACGTGAACCTCGGCGCCGTCTACGGCAGGATTGGCCAGTACAAGACCGGCATCCGAAACCTGAAACGTGCCCTTGAACTTCAGCCGGACAATCCCGAGACTTACAGGAATCTCGGCCTGATCTACAAAGCTCAGATCCGGTACCCCGATGCCATTGAGCATTTCGAGAAGGCGCTTGAGCTTCAGACCGGCCGCGGCGACCTGCAGTCTCACCTGAACCTCGGCGACACGTATTACGACATGGGGCAACACGAAAAGGCAATCCCTCACTACCAGACGGCCATTCAGCTGAACCCCAACCACGCCAACGCACATCTGCTCCTGGGCTGTCCTATAGAGCCCTGAAATACGGTGACCAGGCCACGGCGCATTTCGAGAAGACCCTGGAACTCGAGCCGAACCATCCACAAGCGGCACTGATCAGGCGATGGCTGGAGCAGATCCGCGCTAGGGACTTTTTGTAGATTTTATTGACAACATTCAACAGTATTGTTTCCTTGTTGATATCCTCGCTCCAGGTGGAGTTTTCTGGAGCCCCCGGATTCCCAAGTGGGTCCGGGATTTTTTATGCGAGCCAGTCCGCGGCTGGTTTTCCGACTGTCTCAGATTTCCCCTGTATGTATCCATACGACGTGCCAGATCGGCCGCCACAATATGTCAAAATGGCATATTACGTATGAATATATGTCATTATGGCATATATCGCCCTGTAAGTTTCGCCTGTTACATCGCTCAGGTGGTTTGATTCTGCCGGTGGAATCTTTATAACTATATATAATTTATCCGTTTATAGGAATTACAGATTGGGTCCGACGGAATTGGCACGGGGCTTGCGAATGGGTATTGGCACAGGCTCGAGGGCGGGCAGGCAGCTCTCGAGACCCGAAATAAACAGTCAATCGTCGGGGAAATCTTCAATCAAAAGGAGGATGCAACCATGACACTCACCCGGTGGCAACCCAGGCGGCGCTTCGGGCTCGTTCCCGAGATCGATACCTTCCTCGACAGCTTCTGGAGAGGCCCGCAACACGATCTCCCGGTGCTGTCCACGTGGCGTCCGGCGACCGACGTGCAGGAGACCGACACGGAACTGTTGGTTCACGTTGAGCTTCCCGGCCTGTCCAAGAAGGACATCAAGGTCAACATGGACAACGGCGTCCTGACCGTCCAGGGCGAGAAGCAGCATGCGTCCGAGGAGAAGGAGAACCGGTTCCACGTGTCGGAGCGGACCTACGGACGCTTCGCGCGGTCGTTCACGCTCCCGTCCGAAGTGGAAGCGGAGAAGATCAAGGCCGGATTCGAGAACGGCGTGCTCACGCTGACCCTTCCGAAGGTGAAGGCGGCCACGCCGAAGGCGATCGAGATCGCGTGACATATAGCGCCAACAGAAAAGAGGCCGGCGGGAAAACCGTCGGCCTCTTTTTTGGCGCTCTCAGCTATTGGCTATCACCCATTAGCCGTCAGCAGTCAGCTAAAAGCCAAAAGGAGAAACACGAAAATCGGGATCACACGAAGACACAAAGACGCAAAGGGCGCAGACCTCTCAAGAGCAGCGGTCAGCTATCAGCCGTCAGCCAAAAGCAACGGCGAAAGGCAACGTCAAGAGCAACCCCTCCCCCCGACTCCTCGCAGAACCTATCCCGCCTGCCTGGCGGCAGGCACCCTTTCCTGAAGGAAAGGGAAAAGCGGGTCAATGCTCGAGGTCAAGCGCAACGGCAAGCGCATGGTCCAGCGACTCGATCCTCTGAGGCGACAGGGTTCCGATAAAATGCGTCAACGCCGACTTGGAAATGCTCACCAACTGGTCGCAGAAAATGCTGCTGTTGTGCTTGAGGCCTTCGTCCACCCCCACGGGGACCTGCGTGGAAAGTCCGTCGAAGGAGGAAAAGATAGGCGCGCAGACAACGGTCGAGAACCTGGAATCAATAAGGGCCTGTCGGCTGACGACCACGAACACCCGATAGTTCCGCGGGTCCTCGCGTGACCCCCTGTAGACCCTGTAGAGTTCACCACGCGTCACAGGCCGATCTGATAGGCAAGCACGTCATTCGCTTCATCGTTCAATTCCGATGCCTTCCGGTCCAGAATCTCCGTGTCGCGAGAATCCCGGGCCCGCCGCCGCAACAAAGCGACGTATTGCCGCAATGCCGCTTCCAGGAACGCAGAACGGTTCTTCGGCGTATCTGGCGCCTTCAGCAGGCTGTCCATTTCCCTGACCAGCCCTTCGGACAGGGTAATGGATGTCTTTATCTTCAAAACGTCCTCCCCGATTGGAGGTGAAAAAGTAGTATAATTGTTTTACTAAAAGTAGGACAAAAGGAGGCGTTTGTCAAATGAAGCTGTCAGCAGTCAGCCATCAGCTGTCAGCTAGAAACAAGGCAAGAGTCAAAGGCAACCAAGAGCAAAGACAAAGTCAAAATCCACATCGCCCCACCTCCACGCAGACCTCTCCCCCCGGCACACAAAAATCGACTCACACGAAGACACAACGGGCACAAAGGGAAACAAGGGCAGGGAGAGGAAGAGTAAAAACGAAAGGCAAGAGCAAACCCTCAGAGAAAGCTGTCAGCTATCAGACGTCAGCCAAAAGCGAGAACTGAATCAGGTGAGGTCAGCGCCACTATATGGGCGGCCGGTCGCCCCTACAAATGCAACGTCGGCGCAGACCGCTCCCCAAAACCGGGAGAAGACACCGTCACCGGTTTGGCGCCCTCTTTCATAATCCATTTCCAATTGCCCGTTAGTGACAGACCGGGGCCGGGAGTGTCATATGACAAAGTTTCCAAGCCCTCTACCGACTCGCCTCTTACCTCTACCCGGTTTTTACCACCGGTTTCATGGCCTCAATGTGCTCCGGTCCGGTCGCGCAGCAGCCGCCGATGATCCGGGCGCCCATGGCCTTCCACGCCCCTGCGAAGTCGGCAAGGCTCTCGGGCGTGTTGTCGCCCCGCTGCAGGATCTCGCCCGGCTCATCGGGCGATTCTTCGCCCTCCGCGGGTCCCAGCGGCGCAAGCGGACGGTATCCGATGTTCGGGTACGCGCCAACGCACCCATTGAACGCGTCTCTGAGGCGCGGAAGTCCGGCTGAGACCTCTGCCGGCGCCGTGCACATAATCAAAACCCCGGCGACGCCGCGGCCGTCCAGGGCCGCGGCGAGATCCTCGAGGCGTTCCTCGTATTGCATCTTACCGTCTTCCCGAATATGCCGGACGCCCAGAAACACCGGCAAGCCTGTTTCCGCACACGCGTCCGCCGCCGCCGCGCAGTCGGCAATATATCCGACGTACTCCACCCAGACCGCGTCCACGCCCACTCCGGCAAGCAGCTTTGCGTGGTCGCGAATTTCCTTCCGGTACGCTTCCTCTCCCAGGATGTCAACGTCGGACGCGACGCCGCCAACCCGCCTCTGGACGCACGGCGGCGCGATACCGCCGGCCACGAACGCATCCGGATTCACGGCGTCGCGCGCGGTTATCGCGTTTTCCCCCGCGGCTCGCGCGTACCCTTCCCACCTGTCGCCCAGTCCAACGGGTTCCAACCGCGTGGGGCTCGTCCAGAAGTTGTTGCTGATGATGATATCGGCGCCCGCGCGCAGGTAGTCCCCGTGAACCTCCCTCACCGCTTCCGGCTCGTCCATATTGGCCGTGGCCGACCAGGCCTGGAGGCCGCCCTCCGCCGATGCGCCTTTCAGCACGTCGACTCCCCGTCGCTGGAGTTCGGACCCCGTTCCACCGTCCAGGAGCAGAACGTCGCCGCTTTCGAGCCGGTCCAGAATTCGTCTTGAAGACATCGGTCCCTCCTTAAGATAAATCAGCTGTCAGCTATCAGCTCTCAGCTAGAACCAAAAACCGACACACGTGACGTCAGCCCCACGACGTGGGCGACCGAATTGGGCGCAGACCTCTCCCCCAAACCGAGGAGACGTAAGCCGGGAGAAGAATCAGAGGCGAAAGGCAAAGTCAGAAACATGACCCATCATTCGTCTTTCTTCTCAAAATCATACCTCAGGCAGGGTAAACCGCGCCGTATCGAACCGCCGGGCCATCGCCGTCGCGCGTTCTCTCGCGCCGTCCGGATCCCTTCCACTCACCACGTCCAGAATGCAGCTGGCGATTTCAGGGGCCTCCGCCTCCGTCATGCCGTATCGGGTCACTTCCTGCACGCCGATGCGCAGGCCGTGCTTGCCCAACTCCCGGGGCGCGCCGGCCGCGTTGACCAGAATATGACAGGCTTCCAACTGTCTGACCAGCGCACCGCTCGCGCCGAACGCATCCACAACTGGAACGATCGTGTGCGATTCCGTATAACCCCGGTCGGCGGCCACCACCGGCACACCCTGTTCCTGGAACGCCCGGCCCAGCGCTTTGGCGTTGCCGACGATGGCATCCGCGTGCGCCGCTCCGCACGCCATCCATTCGAGGAACGTGCCCGCCAGCGACGGCAGGCGGCTGAGGTGATGGTTGGCAATCATCAGCGGCGAAATCGCCTTCGCAATCCGTTCCGCAACGTCCCTGTCGTTGGTCAGGATCATACCCCCCTGGGGACCGGCCAGCGTCTTGTGCGTGCTGGTGATGATCACGTCCGCGCCTTCCTTGAGTGGAGACTGAAACCGCCCGCCGGCGATGAGACCCATCACGTGGGCCGCATCGTAAACGAGGAATGAACCGGGACTGTACCGGTCCATCGCATCCCGTAGTTCCCGCACGGGCTGGGGAAAGAGGAAATGCGCCGATCCGATGCTGACGATCCCGGGGCGATGCTCGCGGATCAGCGAAACCGTTCGGTCCGGATCGATATTCGCGTTCATTTCGTCCCACGGGATGGGAATCGACTTCAGTTCAACCTGCAATACCGAGTTCGCCAGCTTTGCGGCGTACATGTGCCCGTTATGCACCTCCAGCACGGTATCTCCAGGACGGGCAAGTGCGAACAATGCGATCAGGCCTGCGATATTCCCCGACAACGGACGCAGATCCACGTAGGCCGCCCCGAAGAGCTGCTTCGCCAGATCCTGCGCCGTCTCCTCGATCCCGGCGAGATACGCGTTTCCGGGATACACCCTGTTTCGCGGATCGATACCGGTATAGGACCCGTACCTGTGATCGAGGTCGTTTACGATCAGCCGCTCCACCAGCGGGCTCGGCCGGGTCTCCGACGCGATCAGATTCAGGCAGCTTTCCCGAAACGCCGTATGCTTCTCAATCAGCGAATCGAGTTCCGCGACTTTGCGCACATAATCCATAGCGTTTTCCCGTCTAATTGGATTCTCGGCTCAATGCATGGATCAGGTCGACCTCGCTGTAGAGAAGCGCCCGCGCAAAAGCGCCTTCCCCAAGGTAGTCGGGCGCGTTCCACACACCGGGCGCACTGTAACAGGCCGTTACGAGCCGCTCCTCCAGCCTGACTGTGGAGGGATAGCCCAGGTCGCCGTCCCCCAGATCGTCGCACACAATCATTGGACCGCTCCAGGTCCTTCCCGTGTCCTTGCTCACCCGGGCCTGGACGCCGAAGGGTTCGCGGCGGACGCCATACACCATCAGAATCCAGTCGTTGGACAGCAGCGTGAGGTCCGCCGGGTGTTCCCGCTCCCTGGTGACCTCTGAAGGCGCGTCCCAGGTGTACCCGCCATCGGTCGATCGGGACACCGAGACCAGACCGCCCCGATCGGCCGAACGCATCGCTGCCAGAAGCACGCCGTGGGAGGTCAGGAGCAAGGCCGTTTCGTTATACCCTTCGGCGATCAGCGACGGGCGGTCCCACATCCGGCCGCCGTCGTCGGAACGCAGAATATAAGCGCAATCGCCCGTCTTTTCCGTTGAGTGGATATCGGAACCGTAGACAGGCAGCAGCATCGTCCCGCCGGGAAGGTTGACAATGCGGCCGAACGGGGAGTGCTTTTGCATCGCCGGGAATCCGAGAGGCCGATTGTCTTCCCAGCTTCTCCCCCCATCGCGAGACCGGGTGACGCGCATCTCCACCCGGCGCAACTGAGGCATCCAGCTCCCGTCTTCGCCATAGGACCCCTGGACGTGGTACGCCAGCACAACAGACCCGTCGGGCGCCACGCCCACCGCCGGATTCCGGTCGTCCGCGCCAGAGTCGACCATCACGACCGGCGCCTCCCACGTACGCCCGCCGTCCGGCGAACGGATTGCCTCCAGGCGGCCGGTAACGCCCACGTGACCGGCGCCGGCGCGGATAACGGCCAGGACTTCCTCGCCGCGCAGGCTTGTCAGCACGGGAAAATAGCCGCGGTCCCTGCAGAGGTATACCTCCGAGGCCGAGGGAAACCGGCGAAAATCGATGGCATCCATAAAAAAATCCTTTCAATAATCAGTTCACACAAAGACGCAAAGGAAAGCTATCAGCCGTCAGCTAAAAGCAACGGTGAAAGGCAACGTCAAGAGCAACCCCTCCACCCGGACCCTCGCAGAACCTATCCCGCCTGCCTGGCGACAGGCACCCTTTCCTGAAGGAAAGGGAAAAGCGGGTCACGAAACAGGATCCCGGTTCCCCCTTCCTTCAGGAAGGGGAG
>JAGWBX010000046.1:0-3082 GCA_021295655.1 Candidatus Latescibacterota bacterium | reverse complement strand
CAGGCACCCTTTCCTGAAGGAAAGGGAAAAGCGGGTCACGAAACAGGATCCCGGTTCCCCCTTCCTTCAGGAAGGGGAGTGGGGGTAGGTCCCCGCAGATTTCAATGGTTCCACACATCCGGTATCCGCCAGGTGTCCCCGGGTGCGACGTCGTAGATATAGAACGATTTTCCGGAAAACGCCTGCGCCTGGCTGGCATCGGCGAGCGTGAGCCTGCCCTTCTCAGCCGTTTTCAATCGAGGTCCGGTCTGTCCACGGGTGGGCGAAATCGCCTTGCCATCGAATAGATCGCGCACCACCTCCAGCTTCAACATCGGCGTGTCCGTCAGCAACGTTGCGCCTTCCACCTTCCCGATCCGTCCCTCGCTCAACAGCAGGTCCATCTCCTCCAGCGCAATCAGATAACGGCCCTGCCCGGCATCCTCCACGCCCGCAACTTCGTACGAAACGTTACAGACGTAGTCCGGATGCGCGAGAACCACCGTCCGACCCGTCAGTGAACCGTCCACCGGGAGCGGGACCCGCGACGAAACGACAATCTCGCGGCCCCCGATATCCACTGCATCCACCTCTCCCGACCATTCTCCCGTCCCTTCCATCTCGACGTCACCGAACCGGAACGCCTTTCCATTCACCACCTGTGCCCGCCGGATCGCGTCGCCCTCGCGCTCCACAAATGCCCATTCTCCGTTGAACAGGAACGGCAGGCCGTCTGCCTCGCCCTCCATGACCCCGTCCAGGCCGTGCAGGACGTAATGGACCCGTCTGCCAATCTCAACCCTCACGCCCGCGGCGCGTCCACCCACCGCCAGCGCCGTGACCGCGTCAATATAAGAGGTCCCCGAAAACGGCTCCAAAACCCCCGCAAACCTGTTTTCCTTTCCATCCAGTCCCGATCGCCGCACAATCACGTACCGGTCCCATGGGCTGTGGCCCTGCAGCCCCGTCCCCTCGGCGAGTCCGGTGATCACCGTCGTACCCGCCTCGCCAGTCATATGCAACCGGATTCCGGCGCCGTCTTCTTCCGCCCGCCAGGTTGCCGTCAGCCCGGCTTCCGTTCCGGCCCGCGACACGTCCTTCACAAACCCGTATCCGGGCGCTTCTCCAAACCGGACGTGGGGGCCGGCGAGGGTGCCTTCACTCTGCGTCTCGAAGGATGCGCCCCCGGACAGCGCGATATCGAACCGTTCCGCGTTCTCCCCGGCCCAGCTGTGGAAACTGTAGTCGTGTTCGGCGCCCCCGGACATGCGAAACAGATCGACCACGTAGGCCCGCTTGTCGTCCACCGGAACCAGCGCCACAGCCCGCCGGTACAGGTTCGCAAGATCAGGATACGCCCGCTCTGCGGACGCATCGGCCAGGCGCACCCACGGCCCGTCCACCAACAGATTCAGGCTGCCCGTTGCGAAAACCTGGTTCCTGCCATCCATCAGCGCGGTACAGTGACTGGCCGTGTGCGTCTCCCATCCGTCCTTTTTGGGCGCCACCCAGCTTGGCGGATATCCCAGGTCCGCGGACAGATCGTAACCGTACGCGATGATATTCACCGCCAGCTTGTCCATATGCCCGTGGCCCCGGTTCCCCTTTCCGTAGTTCAGCACCACGTGCCGGCGGCTGGCCTGTTCGCTTCCCGCGCGAAGGATGCAGAAGCCCGAGTCGTGCAACACGTTGCTCCCGGACGATTCCCCTCCCGCCTGCACGGTCTCATTCCACGGCTCCCCGTGGAACAACACATAGAGGTCGCCATCCTTCCGCGCGGAATCCGGATCCCCGCCGGTACCCGCCAGAATCCGGCGCGCATAAAGGTCCCGCGCCTCCGGCAGCCTCAGGTAACCGATCTCGTCCTCCAGCGAATACGGCGTGCGCAACACGCGGTTCCGCCCGCCGCCCGTGTCTCCGATCAGGGGCACACGTCCGTCGCAGTCCACCGCGTTCGCGAATTCCATCATCTCCCGAAGCCGGAACCTCGGGTCGCGATACAGGTCAACCGGAGACGTAAAGCGGTCTCCATCTTCAAACCCGAGGGTCCATTCGGCGGCATGCAGCGCCCCCCGTACGTTGCCCGCGCCGTAGCCGATCGAGTCGTACCAGAACTTCCCGTCCCGGAAGAAACTGTTGGACATCACGTTGTAGAGCCCGGTGGGCGCTTCCAGTGCCTGCCTGATCATCACCCCGTTCTGCATGCAAGCCCCCACCTCCAGCAGACAGTAGAGCGACGACGTCAGGAAATCGCCGCCGGCGAGGGGCAGTGTCCGTTCCAGAAACTCGTACGCATACGCGAACAGGTTCCGGTGGATATTAAATATGAGATCCTCCGTTGTCGCCGGTCCGTCTCCTTCACGCCTGGCCTCGAAGAACCCGACGAGTTCCCTGTCCTCCAGAATCGCGTCGAAGACCAGATCGTAGGTGAGCGCCACGTTGGTCAGGAAGGACTGCTCCCGTCCCGACGCCTCCCCCACGTAGCCCCGGATCGAGTCCTTGCTCCTGTCGTAGGCCTCGTATCCCTCCTTGATGCCCCGCAACCTCCCGTACACGTCGGCCAGACGGTTCAACAGGAGCCCGGCCTTGTGCGCATATTTTCGCTCACCCGTAAAAGCGTAGGCCAGCGCCAGCGCCTGTGAGGCGGGGCGTCCCTGGTGCCCGTCGCCCGTCTGCGGAGCGTAGGGATTCGAGAAGAGCCGGTAGAGCAGATAGCATCGATACGCCCCAACGAAGTAGTACGTGACGCCAGCGTTCGGAAACCCCGGGGGGGCCACCCATCCGGATCCTTCGTCCAATACCCGAATGGGCTCTCCCGTCCCCGGATTGACGACTTCGATGCCCTGGTACCACCACTCGCCCCCCAGGTTGCACCGCCACTGGTATGGATGCAGGAGATCGCCCTCGAGCGTGGACCGGTTGCCCCCGTGAATCGGACACCCGTCGTACTGGGCCACGGTCAATGCGAGGGGATGCTGCGTGGGCACCATCGCATAGAGCGTCTCGTTGCGGAACGCCGCCCAGAAGTCCGCATCCCTCACGATTTCGTCCACCATGTCACGTGCCCAATCCAGCCGCTCCGCGTTCCGCCTGGCGCGCTCCA
>JAGWBX010000045.1:25002-27997 GCA_021295655.1 Candidatus Latescibacterota bacterium | reverse complement strand
GATTTGGATGGCAGCGACGTGGAAAACCTCTTCACCACGGGATTGTATAACCCATATGGCATTGCCCTATATTTTCCACCCAATCCGGACTGATTGTAGATCAATGACCCCCTACGTGTAAATATATAGTGAGACAACTCACCCTCCGGGTTTAATGTCCTATATTGGGCGGACCAAAAAAAAGCCTCCGGGATCCTGGGTATCCCCCTGAACCCGCCGTCAGGCGACGACGACGCATGATCGGCGCGGGACCGTGCGCCCGCCTATACCCATTTCCTCCGCGCTTTCGACGTTCTCTTGAACCCTGGATTCGTCCATCGTGCTCTCCTCCGAATGTGTTCCTCGCGAATCAAGGCTGCTTCCCCGTAGCCGGCAACGCAGAAATCCCGCCTAATATAATCTCTGTGGCATATATTTCAACCCGTATACCGCGCCAGGGCATCCGTCTACCGGCCCGTTTACGGGTTGCGGAAGACAGGATGTTTCGGCAAAATGGGGGACTCGTGGACCCGGCCCGGTATGCGAATCTGCCATGCGAAATGAAAGGGGTGAACGGAATGTCAATCGGGAAACAGCGAAGCCGATTTGTCAGCGCGGCGATGCGGTCGAACGCGGTAGCGAATGCAGCGAAGTGTAACTGGGCGCGCGAACAGCAGGAACGCGCGGTTGCGGCCGCCGAAGCGTGGGTGGGCCGTACGGACGATGCGTTGTGGGAAATGGTTACGGCACAGGAGTTACCGCGGACGATCTATACGAACGAAGGCGTGACCTATAAAGGCCAGCAGCCATACTGCCCCGGCTGCGGGGAGGAGGCGCCGGCGAAGTCGGGGCGTGAGTGGTGGGAATTCGACGACGCCAGGCCGTGGAAGATCTGGTGCGAGCACTGCAAGGAAGTCTATCCGAAGAACGACTTCGGGGCGTTTTACCGGACGGCCCTGGACGCGCACGGGATGTTCCGGCGGGAGTTGGGCGACCGGTCGCTGCTCTTCAATGCCGATCATCCAAATCCGTCGGACCCCCTGCACGAACGCTACGTCGACGACGGATACGGGATGTTCGATGAACAGGGAAACCGGCACGACGTGATCGCATACTACAATTTCGAAGCCGTGTGGCGACGGATACAGCGAGGCGTTGCCGCACTGGCCGACGCGTACTCGCTGACCGGGGACAGACGATACGCCCATAAGGCGGGCGTGCTGTTGGACCGGATCGCCGACGTCTACCCCGAAATGGATTATATGCCGCTGCACGAACTGGGATTTCAGCACAGCCAGGGCGGCTCTGGCAGAGGCCGCATCGAGGGCTGTATCTGGGAGACCTTCGTTGCGCAGGGCCTCGTCCGAAGCTACGATCTCATTTTTGACGGCATACAGGACGACGATGACCTGGTGGCGTTCTGCTCGGACAAAGCCGGACGATTCGCCCTGGGGGACAAGAGCAGCATTGGCGCAATCTGTGGCCACGTCCACAACCATCTGTTGCTGGAAGCGCTCGCATCGGTAAAGGATGGCCGGATCAGCGGCAATACGGGCATGAACCACTCCTCCCTGGCAACCGCTGCAATCGCGTTGGACGACCCGGAGTTAACGCCGCAGTGGCTGGACTGGCTGTTCCATCCGGGTTTTCCAGGGGAACACGCCGCCCGGAATGACCCGGTGACCTGGGTGTTGACCGAGGGGCTCGACAGAGACGGCATGGGCGGCGAGTGCGGCGGCTACGGACTTATCTGGACCCGGCACATGCGGGAACTGGCGCAGATTCTGTCCGCCTGGCCTGAGTATACGAAACACAATCTTGTTGCGGACTACCCCAAGCTCAAACAGGCTTTTCTCGTGGAGTCACGGCTGAACGTGCTGGACGGAATGATGCCCAATACGGGCGACAGCGGCGCCGTTGGCGCATGGGGCAGGCAGGGAGATGCCGCGACCTATGTCCGGGCGTACAGGCTGTACGGGGATCCGCGTTTCGCGGCCCTGGCGTGGCACGAGCATGCCGCTCACGGGTCCTCACTGCGTCTGGATGACGACATATACCGGGAGGACCCGGATGCACTGATCCGAGAGATTGAAGAAACCGGACAACAGGAGATGGGCAGCCTGACCAGCGAGCACTTCGGCCGGTACGGGCAGGCGCAATTACAGACGGGAAGTCCGCACAACGGTCGCGCGGTGTTCATCCACTACGGGCAGGAAAAGGGTCACTCTCACCACGATTCCCTCAACCTGGGACTGCTGGCGAAAAACGTGGCGATGATTCCGGATCTCGGCTATCCCGAATATACGGGTACATGGCCGAAACGGCACGCGTGGACGGCCAACACGGTCAGTCACAATACGCTGCTGGTGGGAGATACCAGGTCTGCATACAGTCCGGGCGGGCAGATCGAGTACTTCGCCGTTGAACCCCCGTTGCACGCGATACAGGTGGATGCGCCAGACGCCTATGAGGGCTTGCAGACCTACCGGCGCACCGTTGCCCTGGTCGACGTGGACAAGGACAACAGCTACGTGCTGGACGTGTTCCGTGCCCGGGGCGGGACCAATCACCGCCTGTCCTGGCACGGAGCGGCGGAAACGGCGCAGACCACCGGCATCGAACTTTGCGAACAGAAAGGCGGCACTCTGGCGGGTCCCGATGTCCCGTTCGCGAAACTGGACGGCGAAGACGCCGACTTCTACAAGGAGAGCGGCTTCACGTACCTTTACGACGTGGCCCGCTCCGCCGGGTCCGTGCAGACTCCGTACGGCGTCGACTGGAAGATCGAAGATATCCGGGGGCGGATTCCTGAAGGCGGCGAACCTCACCTTCGCCTTCACGCGCTCACGCCCTGTGACGAGGTCGCGCTGGCGACGGGAGATTCGCCACGCCGGCTGCAGCGGCCCAGATATCTCATCCAGAGCAGGCTGGGCGAGGAGTTGCAGAGCCGGTTTGTCAACGTCCTGGAACCCTACGATACCAATCCGTTTATCGTTCGGGTAAGCGAACTGGAGGT
>JAGWBX010000045.1:0-24955 GCA_021295655.1 Candidatus Latescibacterota bacterium | reverse complement strand
TCCTGATCAGTTGCGAGGAGACGATGGAAGTCGAGGTGGAAGGCGGCATCAGATTCAACGGGATGTTCGGAATGATCCGCCGGGTGGGCGATGAGGTACGATTGATGCGCGTGATCGGCGGCACACTCCTGGCGCTCGGTGACGTGACGCTGACCGCGGAACGGGCCGCATGGCGCGGGAGGGTGGCGAAGACCGACGCGTCCGACCCCGCGAACAATCTGGTTGTCCTGGATCCCCCCCTGCCGGCCGGTCCCAACCTGGCCGGTCGCACGATCCATTTCATCAACAATCTGCCGATGGACACGAGCTACAGGATCGCGGCCGTAACACACAACGGGGTCTCGACAGGAGACATTACGATCGTCAGGGGACTCAGAGACGGCGCCGATCTCGCCAGCGGGTACACGTACCTGGTCAATCCCGGGGACGAATACGTTGTACCGACAATCGTGACGCGCGGAGATATGGGCTGAATCTCCTCACACAAAGACACGAAGACGCAAAGGAAGGTGAGACGGAAGACGGTAGAGAACCTCAACTCGATCCATAGATCATCGATACGGTATCGCGACATCAAATCACGACACTCGGAGACGTGGGCTGAATCTCCTCACACAAAGACACGAAGACACAAAGGAAACCACGGACTATAGACAATATGGGAGAGGAAACAGTAAGATAGATGAATGAAAACGAAATAGGTGCAATGGTCGTGAATTGTGCGGTCCGCCTCCATAGAGATCTTGGCCCAGGCTTGCTTGAATCGGTCTACGAAGTGATTCTGGCAAAGCAGCTTCAGACGGCTGGCCTGAAAGTTAAAGTGCAGGCGCCAATACCAATTGAGTTCGAACGGATGCGATTCTCCGAAGCATTTCGCGCGGATATAATCGTCGAGGGCCGCGTCATCCTGGAGCTAAAATCGGTTGAGAAGATCACGAGGGCACACAGGAAGCAAGTCCTGACCTACCTCAAGTTGACCGGTATGAAGCTCGGCTTTATTCTGAACTTTGGCGCTGCAACCATGAGAGAGGGCATCGCCCGAATTATCAACGGCACCATAACGTAGACCGCCATCGATTTAGACCATTTGTACTGGTTAAATGCGCCGTGTGTCCCCTTGGCCATCTCACCAGCAACGTCCTCTGACCCTTCTTGCATTTCTCCGTGTCTTTGTGTCTTTGTGTGAGAAGAGGTTTGTCGATTCCCTCACCCCATCCGCCCATAGTCCTCACGAGTAATCTCGAAGTCCAGCACCTTCCCGCCGTCGACCTCCCGCGCGACAGTCAATCCCAGCGACCGCCACAGCGCTGCCGATCTCGCGTTGCCGGTGCGCACGTCCATCGGACAGAAGCGGTCGATCCTCAACTCTTCAAACGCATACGCCATCAGACAACGCACCGCCTCCTTGCCGTACCCCCGACCCCACAACGACTTGTCCCAGATCCCGATCGGCATGCGCATCACCTTCTCGCCCGGGACTTCCCCCCGCTTCAGGTTCATCCACTGAAGACACGTTTCGCCGATGGTGCGGCCGCTCGCTTTCTCGACAATGGCAAACAGAAATCCCTGTTCCGCCATCGCCCGGGCCGCGCCTTTGAGATAGTCGCTCGTGACCGGTTCGTCCGGCGGGTCCACTTCCATTGCGGTCAGGAAATCGGGGTCCTGATAGAACGGAACCGCCAGATCAAAGTCCGCTTCCTCAAACGGCCGCAGCCTCAGCCGCGCTGTTTCCAGATGAAGGTTGTGACCCGCAAAATTATCCATTCTCATGATTGAATCTTTCTCTGATCTCGCGGTCCGTGCGGAGTCTCAATCCGTAGCCGAAAACGCCATTTCCATCCCGTCTTCAACGTCCACGGTCACGCGCAGAACGCCCGGTCGGACAACGGAGGCGGACATGGGTTGGTTGTTGACGCGAACCCGGGGATACCGGCACCACGCCGCGGGTACGTCCGCGTCCAGGGTGAGCGCGCGGCACGTCACCCGGTCGGACAACCCCTCCAGATTCAGGCGAAAGCGCTTTTCATCAGAGGAATCTGCGAGGGCTGTGACTGTGGTATGGCGTCGGGTGAGATGGTAGTAGATGGCTTCCTCGGGCACGGCGCACCACACGTCTTCACCGCCTTCCTCGACGACGGCTTCAAAACGGCGCCGAAGCTGGTCCGAGGTACAGTCCTTGTTCCGATGGACCACCTCATCCAGCGGGCAGTGACAATAGTCGATGATCCATCCGCTGTCCGCCTGCGCATGGCGTATGTTTCTGTACGGATCGAACTCGCTGTAGAAGGGCTCGTAGAACTGGTCATGCAAGGCCGTGCGGTTCAGCCAGAAGAGTTCGTCTCCGGGGCGATTGAGCGCATCCGTCAGGCTCATCGCGCCCAGGTAGCCGTATTCGCGGCAGGCATCCAGGACATGATCGGCCATGTTCGTATTGTTCCCGGGCGAACAGTAGAGGTTCACCGGTCCATCGATGGCGTCCTCCAGTACCTGCCTGGCTTTCCGCAACTCCCGGTCCACCATATCCGGCCGGATCACTTCGTGGCTCCATGAGTGGTTGCCCACACCCCAGCCGCGGTCGACCATCTCCTTCATTTCCTCTCCGGTCATATGCCGGAAACCGTTGTAGCTGGATGCGCCGAGTTGCCGGATTTCGCCAATATGGCCCGCGACCGCCTCCATGTGTCCCGGTATACCGAACGCTTCATGGATCGGCACGGCGCGTTCGTGGAGTTCGATCAGGGCTTCGTCGTACGTAATGGAGTAGACCCATTTCTTTCCGTGTTTCCAGTCACAGATTCTGAGCGCCATTGAATCTTCCTTTCTTCGCCTTTTATCTGACGACATGCACGCCCCTGATCCGTTCACGCTGCGATACAGGGATTCTTCATCGCTTTCTCCATCCTGCAACCACGCCGATGTCGAGCCTATCAATTGCGTTCCGGTTTCACGGCCTCCATGAATGCCTCGAAGGTGGTGCTGAACCCGATCTTCCATTCGAATATGTGGATGCCGTAGCGCGTGGCAAGGCGCTCGTCAAAGGTATCCGGACGTTCCACGCCCACAGTCCCGTCGCGCATCAAAATACAGCGGTACCCGCGTGAGAGCATCGCCTGCCCGCCGCCCTCGGAGCCCAGAACGCACATATCCGCCGCGAAACCCGTGTAGATGAGGGTGTCGATGTCATTGTCTTTCAGATATGCGTCCAGGGTGTCGGTGTAAAAGACCATGGGCTCGTCACCGACGGGAGACACGATTTCGGACCGTCGCATCTTCGCGAGCGGGGAGTGCTTCATATAGTCGGGGCCGTGGGCGCGGTCCATCAGTTCCTTCTGGCTGCGGGTGGGCTGCCAGTCGTTCTTCTTGTCCCGCCTGGACGGTTTGTGCGGGTATTGTTCGTCCATCCAGTCGGCTTCAACGTGTACCACGGGAAGACCGATCGCCCGTGACGCGTCCATGGCCGGGCGCATCACCTCGCACATAATGCGGTATCCCTCGGCTGTGGCCTCCGGCCAGCCCAGGTCCACGCAATAGTCCATGTTCAGGGGTGGGCCATCGGGGCAGCCGATATTCCAGCAATGCATGCCGATCAGGGCCGTTCGTCGGATGGGTAACTCGAACGTGACCGACTCGTAACCGGGGTTGTCAATCGGCAGAGCGCGGTAATAGCGTGCGTCCAGCTGGATGGTTGCGGAATCGGACATTGCAAATGCCTCACGGAAACGAGTACCACGGAGGAGGATCGAACGGATTGCACCGCGTGTTCCGTGTCTCAACGCATCGGTCCGCGGCCCTCGATCATTATGTCTACGGGGTGGGAGAGGAGGACCAGGTCTTCGATATCAAACTGCTCGAGCAGGCCGAAACAGAACGGGACGGGCTCCTGCGTGTAGTCCACGCTCCAATCGATGAGACGCCGGAGCGTATCAGGCAGATTGGCGCTCAGTGCGTCGATGCCGCCGGGTCGCAGCGCTGCCGCGCAGATGGCAATCAGGCTTGTGGAGAGGCCCTGGGCGGTAATATTCAGCCTTTTCCTGCCGGTGTACGATTCGATCCAGCGCCGGAGCGCCAGCAACTGGGCGGTACAGATGCCCAGGGGGCGGTCGCCGGCCGCGGAGATGCATTCCATAAACAGGTAATGGTAGGCGCCGTCCGCGATAACCTGTTCGCCGAAAGCCAGCAAGTCGGCAACGAATACGCGTTTGTTCGCATCAAGCGCTCTTTCAACAGCCCTGGCAGCGCCCGCCCGGCCGCTTTCCGGGAGAATGAGAAGAACGCCGTTCGAACCCTGCGGGCGGAATTCCGTGACGGGCACATTCCAGCTTTCCATCTCCAGGAGATGGTGCGAGATCTGAACTCCGGCAACCGTTCGGGCTTTGCGCACGGAACGTGCGGCGACGGCGTATGCGGACGGAAGCCGTAACACGCTGGCGAGGCGTCGTCGGTCCTGCTGTTTTGTACCCGTGGTCGATCGTTTCACGGGCAGGCGCCCTGCGAGTTCGGCGGCGATCGAGAGGAACGTGGGGTTGTCCGGCGGCAGCCCCACGTTGAGTTCCCACTCGGAGCGTATTTCGTCGTCGCAAGGTAGATCCTCGGTGCAGATATCCAGGTCCCATGATTTCTTCAGAAATTCGTAGAGTTGCTCGCGGATATCCTTCTCGTAGTTATGGGTGCCCGGATCTTCGTTGGCGTAGAATCCGATGCGATCCGGCGCGCCGAGCCGTTCGTAAACCCGTCGTGCGGGCGTATACAGGGCCGGGCGCATGAATTCCGGGCGGAAAATACCGTCATTGACGCTGTGTACGAGCAGCGCTGGACGGGGCGCGAACATGGCGGTGAGCGTATCGTAGTCGGCCACGGTGCACAGATCCACCGGCGTCTGTTCCAGGTCGCCGTGGTCCTGCCATCGCCTGGTCGCACGGTGCCAGATCGGGGAATGCCCGGAGACCGGCACGGAGACGCCGATGCGTTCGTCCAGTGCGGTGAGCACGGCCGTCTGCCACCCGCCGCCCGAAAGACCGGTCATGGCCACCCTGTCAGGGTCGGCGTGTTCGTGGGCCAGCAGAACGTCCAGGCCCCGTTTCATGGCCAGGTACATGGCGCTGACGCCGGCTACGCCGCACAGGTCGACGTGGGCCTGGTGCATGTGGTTGAGCGAACCTTGAAGTTCGCCCATGCCAATGAATTCGAAATTCAGCGCGAGCATGCCGCGTTTGGCCAGGTTGACGCACCGCGCCTGCTTGTAGTCCATGGCCTTGCCGCCCCGATGGTGTCCGTTGGGGTTGAGCACGACCGGTATCTTTCCTCGAAGATTCTCGGGCTCGTACAGCAGCGCGGGGATCCGCATGCCCGGATAGCCTTCGTAATGGCATTTCCGAATGCGGTAGCCGCTGCCCTTGAGAACGCCCTTCCAGCGGACGTCCGGCGGGCGATCGTTGACGTCCGGGTCGAGTCCGGTCAGGTAGACTTTCTTGAGGAGTTCCCGGCGGATCCTGGCGGTTCGCTTATGCCACTCCTCGGGAGACGCCGGCATTTTCAAGCGCGGCAGCTTTTCCGCGTAATAGTCCATCATGATGCGGGTATGCCGGTTGCGCAGGAGATTGCGCGAAAGCGCGTATGCGATCTGGTTGGGCGCGAGAGACATGGACTGGGTTCCCGGAAGGCCGGGCGCAAGGGGTTCCGGCGCGCGTGCCGGTCAGTTCAGCGAATAGGTCTCGTACGGGTTCTGACAGGGGTTGTTCTTGCTCACGTGCATGCGGCCTGCATCGGTTTCGATAATCACGGAGAACGTGGTTGCCCAGTACCCTGTCGTGGGATGATCGTTGGGATGGCGACAGATGGACGTGGGGTGGTCTTCGTGATCGCTCAGGGCGGCCTTCAGGCTCTCGATAGCAAAGGGACGTTCCATTTCACTGAAGAGTTTCTGGATCCGGATTTTGCGGCCGCCGGACTGGATGAGTTCGGGGAAGACGTCGTTGTTGTGCGCCAGCTCCGGATGTTCGCAGTGGTTGGTATGGGTCACCAGGCCCACGCCGTCGTCCCGGATCACGTGCACGTTTTCCAGCGTCACTTCCAGGTCCGCCGGCCCCTGCGGCGTTGAGAGGATGATGTTGGCGGGGATGGCCCGCCTCGCCCTTCGCACCGCATGCACGGCGTCTTCCAGAGTGGCGGTCTCGTAAATACCCTGGACCGTGAAGTAGTGCGGCACACCCACAGGACGAGCGGGCGCGGGCAGGGTATTCAGGCAAAGCCCGATACCCTCGCTGTTCAGGCCGATGTAGGCGATGATGCCGGCCTGGGTGACGTTCAGGATGGCGGGCTTTCCCGTTGGTCGGCGGGTGAGGACAATGGTATAGGGGTTCAGCCCCGGGTCGTTGTCCCAGTTCTGGCCCACAATATCGCCGCTCCCTGCTGGGGCGTTGAGAGAAAATGAAGTGCAGCCGGAATCCGCTTCCGCCTGAAGCTGATTGCGGACCTGAAGCATCATGAGATCGTCCAGCGAGACACCGGAGGACTCGGACGCGCCGCGCATCTCGTCGAGCATGTGGGGCGCGTATCCCTCAACGTACGGGATACAGTCTCTGGCGACGGCCATCGCCCGCTCAACGGAGACGCTGACGCTCTTGTTCACACGTTCAAGGGCGATTTCCGCAAAGCCCCGTATTTCCTCGCGGGCGGCCTCGCCGATCTGGCGCCCCATCTCAAACGCCGAACCGGCGACTTCGATCTCACGGTAACGTGTGTTTGACATTGGGACCTCCTCGGACCCTGAAGGCGGGTAGAGGGGAGACGGAAGACGGTAGAAGAAATCCTTGCCCGGTTTGTTATTCATCCTTGCCTCCGGCACGAGAAGAAACCTCACGAGGCAGGCAATCTCTCCCCTCTCCCGTCTTACGTCTCACCCGGTGGTCAGGCGGCCGGGTGAAGCGTGGTCCTCTACCGTCTCACGTCTCACCGCCTTTAAAAGAAGGACCAACGCTCGGTTTTGTGCGTGTACCGCACTTCGTCGTTTGCTTTTTGGCTGACGGCTAAAAACTGATGGCTGAAAGCTGCTGTTGCCTCTTTTCGAGGTGCAGCGTCTACGCGCGATTTCGATCGGCCACTTCCTTCACGACGTGCGCGGCGAGTTCGCAGTGTTCGGGTTGATAGCGTTCGCAGAACGACGACCAGCGAACGAAGGATTCCAGGAAGCGCTGTGCATTGGGGCAGGTATCCCCGTTGTACGAATAGTCCCTGGAAGCCGGTGGCATCGAATAGGGATACAGCTTCTTTTCCGCTTTTTCGTGAAGGAAGGGCAGGGCCGGCGGCATCAGGTAATAACGTCCCGTGCCCGCGCCGGGGATACCGCCTTCCGCGACCTGTTGCGCAAACGCGTCCGGGGTACATGTGAACGCGTCCGGATCGACACTGAATCCGGCCATCCAGCAGGAGTAGACATTCATATAATCAGGAATCGGAAGCGGGGTGATGCCCGGGATTTCTTCCAGTTTTTCGGCCAGCAGACGGATCATCCGGTCGCGCTGTTCCACGTTCGGACGGATGATCTCAAGCTGTGCCAGGGAGACGGCGGCGGTGCATTGGGGCATACGGTGCGCGAATCCGGGCACAACGTGCTGCCGCCCGAATCCCTCGAGCATCTGTCCGCCGCGGCTGTGGCCGATGAAGCGCATGCGCTCGGCCAGGTCGCCGTCGGCTGTAACCACACAGCCACCGATATCCGATCCCATGGTTTTCTCTGAGTCGAAAGAGAAGGCGCCGGCATTGGAAAGCGACCCCGCGAACCTCCCGTTGTATTCACCGAAGACGGCCTGACAGGCGTCCTCATAAACGATGAGACCGTGTTTTTCCGCCAGTTCGACAATGGGATCCATATCGCAGATGGTCCCGGTCATGTGCACAACGAGAATGGCGCGCGTACGGTCCGTGATGCACGGCGCGATGGTTTCGGCGCTGCTGACCACGGTACCGGCGTCCGTATCCGCAAAAACGGGTATGTAGTTCTCCCTGATGATGCCCTGCACGGTGCCATAGTCCGTTACCGAACTGACGATGATCTCATCGCCCGGATTGAAGTCCAGCGCGCAGGCCAGAACGGCCAGGGCGGGCGTACAGCCGGGCGTTGCAATGCAGTGTTCCACGCCCATTTCTTCGGCGAATGCGTCTTCAAACCTCCCGATCATGTTGCACGTCAGACCCGATTCGACCACCTCGTGGAGATAGGACGTCGCATTGGGTCCGATGGTGCGCGGAAAGGGCTGGGGCAACGTGCCGGCCAACCCCGCGGCGGCGTCCGCGCCGTATCTTGCACGTTCGACGGTCATCGTCAATCCTTTCCGGCAGTTGAGGGCTACTTCTTCTGCGCGGCGTGCATTTCCTTCGAAAAGACGTGGGGTTGTATTTCGCCGTTCGTGGCGTCGATCATCCCCTGGACGTATTCGACGGTTTTCTGAATCGCGGCTTCAACCAGTATCTTCCCCAGTTCTTCGGTCGCTTTCATAGGCTCCCGGGCTTCCTGGTTCTGCATGGCATCGTGCCGGATGTTCTCCGGACAGATGACCATGGCCATGGCGGTTTCGTACTCGCCCGCGTGGCCGGGGACCCTGCTTGTGCAGTGTTGCTCGGCGATTTCACGACTCAGGTTCCAGTAGGAATGAAACTGCACGTTGGCTTCCGGCGCGGTGAGTTGAAAGAACAGTTGCCACTGCCGGAGGATGCCCATCATGGGTGCCTCGTTACCGCCGTGTCCGTTGAGGATGAGCACGTTATTGACGCCATGGCGCACCATGCTCTCCACGGCGTCGAAAAGTACCGCCAGCCAGCTACCGGGCTTGGCGGTAACCGTTCCCTTGTGGATCATATGATGTTCGGAGATACCAACCGCCATCGGCACGTTCACGACAACATTGGGGTAGAGCCGTCTGGCGGCTTCGGTGGCCACGTAGGTCGCCGCTCGGATATCGTATTCCATGGCCAAGTGCTCGAGGTGCTGTTCATTGCTCCCCGTAGGGATGATGGCGGTCCCGAATCGACCGGCTTCCAGGGCTTCCCGGAATTCCCTGCGGGTGAATTTGGCAACGGCGACTTCCTGGTTGGGCATATCAAATCTCCTTTTCGAACCTGGTCTGCTGTTCACGCTTCGGTGTACCGCCGCCTGCGCACCGCAATAAAACGACTATGGAAAAAGGTTCCGCGTAGAACGGAGATGGGGCGTATGCACCATCCGGAAAGTGAAATCGGGTTCAGACCCCTGTCTTGAGCCGGGCAAAGTGGATGGTGTCATCCAGTACTATGAGCGCCAGATAGGTCGTGACGTCTGTGCGGGATGAATCCAGACTCGCGATTACGCCGCGGAACCAGGTGCGCCGCTTCTCGTTCCAGGGCTCGATCGTAGCGATATCGCGGTTGAAATTGCTGATCTCGGAACCGGACCTGCCGTGGTTCTTTTCAAGCCACGCAAGTATCTCTTCATCGGCACGTCCCGCCCTGATAAGATCGGTAAAGTCGCCCATGGAAAACCCGAAAAACTCCGCGATCTTCTTGTCCAGTCCGGATTCTTCCGCGTACTTGTACTGGCCCAGCAGATGGTGGATTGCCGCCCTGCCCTTGTCGATCATCCGGGCCAGGCCGAAAAGACCGCCCACGGAAACGTCATAGGGACTTCTTGGCGGATGGCGAGTGAGATCCACAACACCGAACGACGCTTCGTCGTCCACGTCGAGCAAGTCGAACCACGTGGTGATGTCGGTCCGGTTTGGCGCGGCGTTCGCGAGCGCCGCCTTGAAGATCGCACACTCCTTGATGTCTTCCGGACCCTTATTGGAGATTCGATGGTTGAATTGCGAAATCTCGCCTGAGTGTGCGCTGGTGTGTTCCTGAACCCAGTCGCCGAGTTCCAGGTCGTTCGGATTGAGGTACGCGGCTTCCTTGAAGTCCTCCGCCGTAAAGCCGACGAAGTCGATGATGGCCTGGTCGATCGGGCAGTTGTAGATATACTCGCCGGGGGTCCCGGCCCTGTCCGCACGGGCCTTGTCCGCCATTCGGGCGAGGCCGAAGATCCCCGCGACGTCCCTGCGGTAGGGTGACCGGGGAGCTCTTTGCGAGAGGTCCACGTCTCTGAAGCCGGCCCAGTCGTCCAGTTCGATGGACTGGAATACGGTGACGATGTCGGTTCGACCGGGCGCGTATTTCTCGATACGATCCTTAAGACGCTGTTTACCGGCTTCATCGTCGGGTTCGCGCTGGAGATGATGCCGATTGAAGGTGTCGATCTCAGCGTCCGTCCGGTCGGAAACCTCCCGGATCCAGCGCCCCAGGTCCTCGTCACCGTGGCGTCCGGCGGCGTCGGCGAAGCCGTCGTGTGAGACGCCCAGAAAATCCAACAGGATTTTATCCAGACCCGAATCGTCGCCGTACAGAAATTCACCCAGCGTCCGCTTGTTGTATGCGCGGGCCTTGTCCGTCATACGGGCGAGGTTGACGATTCCGGCTATCGAGACATTGGACGGACGGCGAGGCGGCTGGCGAGTCAGGTCCACATGGATTCCTTTCTGTGCTACAAACGAGTTTTCCAGTTCTACCAACTTGTGAGAATTATGGGATCTATCTCATATGTCGTTCACTATGACCCACACGTTCGCAACCATTCTCAATCGCACGAGCGATCTCGCTCAGGTCGTCCCTGTCGATTTTTCCTGCAAACCTTAGCAGGTGTTTCCCCGGCAGGCCCGTCAGTTGGTCATTCGCCAATGAACGTGCGAATGCCAGCACGCGTTCCTGTTTCGGCGTATCCAGCTTATGTGCCTCTTCAAGGATTTCCTCTAATATAGATGTATCTGCCATGGGTTCACTCCAACTTCAAGATGCCGAGATTCAACGTACGTTGACGGCGCAACTTGGGTTTGCAATGGAGGCAGGCGAAGAATATCCCTTGAATGGATTTACCTGGTGCGAATCCGTACTCGCCCTGACTCTACAATCGCTAACTTCCCACGAAGTAAAGGAAAGTTCTGCAATTGTTCAAGGAACGAAGATAAAAGGCGCTCGATGAATGACGACGTCGCGTGCCGAGGCAAACGCATGATGACGATGCCATGATACTTCGACGGTAGATAGCGGCGAACGTCGGCAAACCCAAGGTCGCCACTCAACAAGCAGAGTCTCTCATCGCGTGCGTATTGGACGATCTCCTCATCGCTCGCGCTCATCATGCCAATATCACGCACATCCACGGCTTCGTGGCCGTACTGGGCAATCACTTGAGAAACAGATCGCGGAAGATCCGCATCAACAATAAATCGCACGTCGATCAGGACCGTGGTAGAGAATGTGTCTCTTCGTGCTCGATCAACTCCTCGGCATATGCAAGCGCCGCTCTCAGGTCTTCGTCTGTGATAGCATATTCCTCACAGACCTCGTCCGGATCAGACCCGCCCGCGAGACTCCCAATGACTCTATGCACAGGTACTCTCGTTCCCTTGATGACCGGTTTGCCATGCCGTATGGCGGAATCAATGATAATGCGATTGTTCATATTACGGCCTCCTCCGGTTGCGAGGAATATGCGATATGCGCCCTTTCTCGCACATACAACATCAATAGCCATTAGAGCCACTGGCGAACGACCAGGCGATGCCCGAATGATTGCAATTCCCGTACTCCAGGATTGGATCTGATTCTCGTAGCGCAATCCGCCAGCCCAAACAGTACAGATCGCGCATCCGTAAAAACTACGCAAACCCCCATGCAGTGTCAAGGAACGTGGGAGGTCTCAATTGCAGCAGCAGCAGATTCGTTTCACTCGGCGTTCCGGCTGCAGCCAATCGCCAGGCCATCGCAGTTGCATTTCGTGATGCTCGCGCAGCCTTTCTCCTGTTACGCGGTGATTGCTACGTCAACCCCTTCCCTTGGATTCAGAAGGGGACCACGCACACCGCGCTCGATCCTGGCGAACGCATCGTGGTTGTGTATACTCTCGAAGTTTCTGCTAGCGACGTATAACCAGAGGATTTTGCCTGCATGCAAGAGGCCCAAAAGGTCCTTTCCAATGTCCCTGACCATGTCCTCGACGAATCGTGGATTGTCATAAGCACGCTCGGTCACTGCTTTCTCGTCGGACCTCTTGAGGATCGGATAGAGTTCACACGAGGCGTTCCTCTCTGCAATGTCTATTAAATCCTCGAACCAGACGAATTCGTCGCTGGCAGGACGCACGTCGATCGTGATTTCGGATCGCTGGTTGTGGGCGCCGCGGGCGCTGATTTCTTTGCTGCAGGGACATAGTGTGGTTACGTTCGCCTTGACCCCGACATTCTTGTCGTTAGTGCCTGAAGTTGACGACATGCTGCGGAAGACAAAATTAAAGTCGATCAGGCCCTGTTCACGGCTTACCGGAGCCTTGCGTGCAAGGAATATAGGAAACTCCATATCTACGAATGCTTCTTCGGCCTCAAGCAGGTCGAGAAGTTCCTTAAGCACCATATGCACCGTGTCGGGCCTGAACTGATGTTTGCGTTCGTTGAGGGCAATCATGAACCTGGACATATGGGTGCCCTTCAGATAGTGAGGAAGGCTCACGGTCATAGAAAGGTTCGCGACTGTATTGAATTCGCCGCCGGCACGAAGGGGAAGGGTCAGTGGATAGCGCACGTTTGAGACGCCCACCTGATCGATGTGGATTCCGCGCCGGTCCTCATGGCTTTGTAGATCGGGTAACATTTTATCCTCTTCGCATTGAAGTCGCCCGTACCTGACACCGCAGGTTGCCGCTAAGTATTCATCCGGGTAAGCATATCGCGGTCGTTGAGGTAGGGGACGGACCCGTCCAGAAACGCCTGGAGGAGGCCTTCCGGCGTGAGGTCGGACGTATCGATTTCGAACTTGCGCATGATCCAGCAGGCCCTGAACTCCGCCTGGAATTCGTCAAGGATCTCCAGGACGTCCTCCTTAGGGACGATGTGATAGGTGTGGCGGTTTTCCTCAATACGTTTTTCGATGACGTCGGCGCGGGCTTTGAGATGGACCAGAATAGTGTCCTTCGGCATTTCGGCTTCCCATGACCTTGGCGTTTCGGAGAGGCGGCCTATGGCGGGGTAGTAGTAACGGGGGCCGTAGATGTCTTCCTCGATGTGAAATCCGCCCAGCAGAATGTGTTCGTACTTGTTGATCAGCCGGACGTGGTACGCAAGCTGAAAGCGCTGGTATCGTTCCTTGATGGCTTCCGGCAGACCCAGCATGATCCGCTGGTCGCCTTCCGTATTGAGCATCTGGCAGTCGGGAATGCTGAAGTGGTCGTCAAGATGATGGACGATGCCCCGATCCCGACCCCACTGCATCAGGCCGTCAAAGAGCGTTGTTTTACCGGTGTACTCACAACCGATTGCGATGATGCGCATGGTAAGTTCTCCTCGATTAGGTGAACGTCCGCGGGCGATCCGTGGACTGTCCCGAGAGACGGAATGTCGACGCTTGTTGATTTTCGACGATTGCTTTCAGCTGTACGCTGAACGCTAACGGCTTGTTGCTGCTTTTTTCTCGGCGAGACTGTAGACGCAAGACGTCAGAGAACCCGATCCGACCCCAATTGTCTTTCGCGTTTTTCCTCTTCTAACGCCTCACCTCTCCCGTCTTCCCACGGTTGGGCTGGATGGGCGTGGTGACGGCTTGAATGAATGCCTTGACGCGGTTGACATCGGTAACGTCGTGTGAGAATTCAGGCGGGCGTAACTCGCCGCCCATAAAGGCGTTCGGGTTGCGGTACGTCATCCGGCCGGGAACGCTGCTCGCGGCGGCAACGTGGATTTCGCGGGCGCCTGTGCCGGCGACGACCTTCGCGACGTTGCGTTCGGTAATTCCGCCGCCGGGCATGACCACGATCCGGCCGGCGGCCTTCTCGATCAACCCGGCGATAAGATCGATCCCTTCCAGCGCAGATACTTCCCGGCCCGAAGTGAGTACCCTGTCCACGCCCAGTGAAATCAGGTCTTCCAGCGCGCGGTGTGGATCGGCGGTCATGTCGAACGCGCGGTGGAACGTTACCGGAAGCGGGCGGATTCGTTCGATGAGAGCGCCCGTACGCTCCACGTCGATCGATCCGTTCGGATTCAGGATGCCGATCACTATCCCGTCAACGCCCGATTCGGCGGCAATTTCGACGTCCCTCAACATCGTTTCGAACTCCACGTTGGAATAACAGAAGTCTCCTCCTCGCGGCCGGACGATGACGTTGAGACCGATGTCAATATGCTGGCGGGCAACCTGAACGGCCCCCGCGCTGGGGGTTGTGCCGCCTTCTATCAGGTTGTCGCACAACTCTACGCGATTTACGCCGGCCTCCTGCGCGGAGATGGCGCCCTGTGCGGATCCCACGCAGATTTCAAACAACAATGGCGTATTCAATTTGCACCTCCGTCCGTGACGTGGTCGATCCGCCGCAGTCCGGGCCGAGACCTGTTGGTTGGGACGGGACAAGGCCCTACCCGATATATCCGAACTCCATATCGTCCACCCACAGGACCTGGTCGGGTTCTCCCCCTCCATTGAACGCGATGGACACGGTTGTGTAGCCCGGTTGGACGTCCAGTTCCGCCCGGTATTCCGTCCATGCCTGGCCGGATTGGATGGGGACGATGAGGTGGGTGTCCTGCTGGCCGGACACGCAAACCTGCGCATGGGTGGCGGAACCCCTGGCTTTGAACCGAAGGTGGTAGCGTCCGGCGGTGCGAAGACGCATCGGGCGGCTCTTCAGCGACATGGGGTCCCCGGGCCTCGTAAACTTGAGACACGCGCCGCCTTCATCGGCATCCTCCGTACTCCACGCCGGCCAGCCAAGATCATGGGTACGGGGGTGTTGGACGTTCCAGTGGCGGGGCGGGTAATCCACAATACCGGCTTCAAAACCGCCGTTGCAAAGCAGGTTGACAAGCCTGCCCTCGTGGCTCTCTACAAGGGTTGCACTCAGACGCGGTCGAGCCGCCCGCGGATAGCGAACGAAGAATTCCGTGCCTTCTCTCAGGCAGCCGGTGGCGCGCCCTTTCCCGCGCACGCTCACGTCCGGGTCCCACCGGTCCTGAACGAGCAATTCCGCGCCTTCCGCGACGACTTTATAGACGCCTGGCTCGCGCGGCGAAAATTCGGCAAAGGCGATGATGTCCCCATTATCCGCGATGGCAGTCTGCAAACCTAACGTCTGCCGGCCATCACCGTCCACAAGCGTCAAATGAAGCGGTTCCGGGATTGTCGCAAAATCGGCGACAGGGTCAATCCAAAGGACGGCCTCGCCTGCGCCGCTCAACTCGATTCTTACCTTCCGTTCACGCCACGTAAAATCGACCGGTTCCGCCTTGTCAGGACGGTCCGGCGGCGAAATAAACACGGATTTCGGTTCTTCGGGCAAGTGGATGGAGAGGCTCACTGGCGTCTGATGCCGGACGTGGACTTGCGCTGCAACGCTGCGCGAGTCGTAATTCGCCGCCGCGTCGCAATCCGCGTTTGCTGCCAGAAGAATCTCCCCATCCAGGCTTAGCCGGGAGCCCCCTTGCAGCAGCCAGCGTTGAAGTCCGTCTCCGCCGTGACTGACATTGACCACCCGAGCGTCCGACTGGATACCCGCGCCTTCGATCGTGCCGCCCCACCGGGTCCGGAACAGGACGCACTCGGATCCGTTTCCGGACTGAAAACAGACGCCTTCTGCGCCATCCGCCTCCACGCGGCGGACATGATCAACTCGCGGTCCGTCCGTATCCCTGTACGTATGCAACACCGCCATGAGTTGCGCACTGGCGCGCTGTTCAGTTGTAACCCGGATATGCCACTGCTGGGGGAAGGCTTCGGTAACGCGGCACCAGTCCCGCGTTTTCAGGGGAAAGGGCCGGTCGTTGTTCTGCGAGTACTTCAACTTACCGTTTGCCAGGTGGCGGACCAGAAGGCGCTGGTCCCGCTGCCGGACGGTCATGGATTGATTGCTTTCGTCAATATCCGCGCTTTCGAACGTGTTGAGCGTCCAGGTGTATTCCCGCGGTTCGGGCGCATCCAGGTCGTCACAGACGATGAATACGTCCGGTCGGATGAAGAGGACGTGGCGGTGAAACCCTTCGAGCAGTTCCCCGTACGCGCCTGAAGCGTCTCCGGTGAAGAAACAGACGTCGGGCGTATTGAAAAAGGCCGTTATCTCTCCTTTGTGGGCGATCCCCCGGCGCTGGTTTTCGCCGTCCACGAGGATGGTATTGTGCGCCTGTGTGGTCCGGGTCCATTGGGCGTGGTACGTGTCTCCGTAATAGGTGTAATACCCCGCGTCGCAGCAGAGGATCTCACCTCCCGCGTGGATGACGAATCCGTTCTGGTCCTGGTGTGCGTGGCTGTGATCGCCCCAGGGGCTGCTGCGGAAGAAGATGCGGCTGCTTCCGTGATCGTAGAACCGGTTGTAAGCTGCGAGTTGGCCGACGTCGGGAAACAGGCGGGCCTGCGCGATATCCACCGGCGGCCTGGGCTTTACGCCGCTGCCGGAGAGATACTGAAGCGGAAGGTGGACCGGGTTGCAGATCCGTGTATCGCTCCACCACTTGACGCAGGGGTTGTCCGTCATCGACGCAAGAAACGCGGAGACGTACGTATCGGCGTCGCTGCCGAAATTGGGGTCGAACAGGGAATAGCAGTCACCCCAGTGGTTCCACCAGTAATTGAGGGACATGCAGTAGAGCCAGAACGCGCCGGTATTCTGCCACCGGGGTTCCCTGAAGACGTCCAGACCCGTTGCGGTCTTGAGGGCAGCCAGGGCCTCCAGGATGAATTGAACCTTGTGGCCGTATTTCTGGCCTTCGGTGTACCCGCCATCGCTGCTTCCCCAGGCGACCCTGTTCACGTACTGGCGGATGACGTAGTCGGCCCATTCCCGGGTCCGGGCGGACTCGGTCGCGACGGCCAGAACCGTGGGCAGAAGCGCATGCATGCACTGTTGACCGTGGGAATTCTGATAATTCAGGTGGATCTGAAGCCCTTCCCGGATCCACTTATAGGCCGCTTCGCAATGAAACTCGATGTGTTCCATTACTCTTGAACGTTCCCGGGGCGTAAGCAGACCGTAGAGTCGATCGTACGCGAGAGCCACGCCCTTCAGTCCGTATTCGTAGCAGTAGACGACGGTGTCGTGCTGCCCCCGGTCTTCCTGGTGGACGTCGACGCGGAAGTTCGAGATGAAGATCATCCAACGCCGCGCGGCCTCGGCGTACTGTCTCTTGCCCGAAATCAGATAAGCAAACGAGAGCGCGTTGACGTTATCGGCGCATCGCTTGAGGTCGCCGATCCGGAAGTTTACCGGGAACGTGATACGGCCGTCTTTCAGATGAAAGACCTGACCGCGCCGTTCCGACAGGTTCGCCGGCACGGATTGCAGGTTCAACTCGGGCAGTTCGCCATGAACCGTGGCATCCGCCCGCTGTCTGAGGTGACGCCAGGCTTCACGGCCGGCGCCATGCCTGCGGGCGCGGAAGTCTTCAAGGGTGTCTGGTGTTACAAAGATACGGGGATGGTCCGGCATGCAATCGAGAATCCGCTCCGTCGGGGGAACGGGAAGCGGCACGGATTCGGGCGTGATGTGAAAACTCCGAACAGGACCGGGTTGGGACCGTTCACCCCTGGACGTCACTGCGAAGTATCGCCAGTACCACGTTCCCAGGTCGAGTTTGACCGACGGGTTGTAGAATGGCATGTCGATACCCTCACATCGGAATACCGCCTTCCGGAAGCCGGAATGCCTGCAGATCTCCACGATGTATGCGTCGGCCCGGTCGTCCGTGCGCCAGATCATGGCCGGGGGGTTCTGGATCGCAATGGAACCGTCAACAGGCGTGATCGGAGGGTGGCGGTCCGGCTGAGGCGACGTGTCAACGGCAAAGGCCATGTGTCGGGCTCCGCGGCAGATCAGAATTTTCCCGTACTAACGACATTTCCGGCACAATATAGCTACCCCTCCGGTCCACGGGCAAGCACCTTGACATGCCGTTGGCGCCGGGCTATCTTTCTACAGCTGAAGCAAGCACGCGATTTACGCTGAACATGCCTGCATTGCGTGTACTGAGATTGCCGAAGCGGCCCGTCGAATCAAGCTTGCTTGCATTGAGCCTGCGTGCATTGCGTGCATTGCTTGTGCTGAGCCAGTCGAAGCAAGCTTGTCGAAATGTCGAAGCGTGCACGTTGAGCCAAGGAGATGCTTATGCCACAGTTGCGATGGCCGTTTATTGCATTCGTCACACTCTGCGTTGCCGGGTGCGGCACACGGGATCCCGTCCAGGAAATGCAGAAGAGCCTGGCGAAGGCGCCCGAGTATATGATCATACTGGAGGACATGCGGGAGGATGGTTCTTTTTTTACCAATTACTATCACAGATATACGGTCGTACAGGGAGAGCGGCGGGGCACTACCGAATGGATTGAGGTCACGGAAGAAGTCTATCGGCGGTACGCGGCCTTTCTCGGCATGGCATTGGTCGCCAAGTCGGACAAGGGGGTGAACGGTACGCCTCATCCGCCCGGATACCACTACGTAGGAAACCCGCAGTACGGGCATTGGGGCGGCGGCGGAAGTTTCTGGGTGTTTTATGGTCAATACGCGATGATGCGGAGTTTAATGGGTGGAGGCTACGGGGGGCAGATCTACAGGAACGACTACAACGACTATCGCAACAACCGGGATCGGCGCCGGCCGTACTTTGGGCGTAACCGCCAGTACGGTACCGAAGGGTCGGTCACAAAGAAGCAAAGGCCGGCGTTTTATCAGCGCCGGCAACAGGCCATTGCAAACAGGCAGCGGTCCTTTTCCCAGAGGGTCAGGGACCGGTCCGGCCGCAACAGGTCGGGCTTTGGCAGCCGCAGCAGAGGGAGGTTTGGAAAATGATGTGGGACAGCTTGCTGGAAACCGGGATTTACCTGGTGTGCGCGTACGTTTTGTTCTGGATTGGCAAACTTGCATATGACTGGACCACGCCGAGCTACCGAGTGAAGGAAGAGCTAGTGGAGAAGGACAACACGGCCTTGTCGGTGGCAATGGTGGGGTACTTTCTGGGTCTGGTAATGGCCATCGGAGGGGTGATTTCCGGTCCCTCGCATGGGTTGGAGGTCGACCTGGTTGACGTACTCATCTATGGCCCGCTGTCGATCGTATTGATGAATCTCTCGCGGGTCATCAATGACCGGCTGATCCTGCACCAGTTTTCAATCCGGGACGAAATCGTGCGTGACCAGAATACGGGTACCGGCGCCGTGGTTTGCGCATCGTACATTGCAACGGGCCTGGTAATCTTCGGGGCCGTGTCCGGCGAACTCGGCGGCCTGGGCACGACCGTCGCGTTCTGGGTGCTGGGACAGGCGGCGCTGGTGCTGGCAGGCATTGTCTACAATTGGGCAACGCCATACGATCTGCATACGGAAATTGAAAGGGACAACGTCGCTGCCGGCGTGGCATTCGCAGGCGCGCTGGTGGGTATCGGCATTGTGGTGCGGCACGCGGTGGCTGGAGACTTTATCTCCTGGACGACAAGCCTGCAGGACTTCGCGCTCGAGGTGGTCATCGGGCTCGTCCTGCTGCTCGTGGTACGGATTGCCACCGACAAGATCCTGTTACCGGGCTTGAACCTGGCAGCGGAGATTTCGGACCCCGAGAAACCGCATCTGGGCGCCGGATTTATCGAAGCATCTTCGTACGTGGCTGCGTCGCTGCTGATTGTGTGGGCCCTTTAGGAAGTCACAAAAATGGGAAATCGCCTCAAAGATAAGATCGCGATCGTGACGGGGGCCGGTTCGGTCGGGCCCGGATGGGGTAACGGCAAGGCGGCGGCCGTACTCTTTGCGCGAGAAGGCGCCCGCGTTTTTGCCGTGGACATCAGTCCGGAGTCCGCGGAGGAGACCCGGGACATCATCGCGCGCGAGGGAGGGGACTGTACGGCCCACACGGCGGATGTGTCGCGGTCCGAAGACGTGGAAGCCCTCGTTGCACGGTGCCTTGATACCTGCGGTCGTGTTGATATTCTGCACAATAACGTCGGCATTCTCCAGGTGGGCGGATGCGTTGAACTCAGCGAGGAAACGTGGGACCGCGTGGTTGACGTGAATCTCAAGAGTATGTTTCTGACGTGCAAGCACGTACTTCCCCACATGGAACGTCAGGGCGGGGGAGCGATCGTGAATATCTCTTCGATCACCTCGATCCGCTGGCTGGGCGTGCCCTATGTCTCCTACAGCGCAACCAAGGGTGGGGTGAATCAGCTCACTCAGAGTATTGCGATGCAGTATGCCAGGAAGAATATCCGCGCCAACTCCATACTGCCCGGATTCATGAATACGCCCATGGTGGCGAAGTCCCTGGCCGAATTCTACGCACAGGGCGACGTGGAGAAGATGGTTCAGATTCGTGACAACCAGTGTCCGATGGGCAGGATGGGCGATGCGTGGGACGTGGCTTATGCCGCCCTGTATCTGGCTTCGGACGAGGCGAAATACGTCACCGGCGCCGAACTCGTTGTGGATGGCGGGTTGACTTGCAAGGTGGTGTAGCGCGCGACAGAAGATGAGGGTATGGCCGCAAGAGACTCCGTCCCCGAAGACCATGGAGGCAAGGGAGCGCCGCCTCCCGTATCGACGGGAGGTCCGGGAAGCGGCCGTCTGTTGAAGGCGTGTCTGTTTGCGACCGGACTGGCGGGAATCGTCGCGGAATTCGTGCTTTCCACGCTGGCCAGCTACCTGCTCGGAAACCCGACATTGCAGTGGACGCTGGTATTGTCGATGATGTTCTTTACGATGGGGCTCGGAAGCCGGCTGAGCCGACATCTTACGGAGCGGTTGCTGGACCGGTTCATCGCGGTTGAATTTCTCCTCTCGGTGCTGTGTGCGACGTCCGCCGCAGCGGCCTATTGGGGAACGGCGTTCGTCCAGGCGGCGAGCGCCATTATTTATGGTTATGCGGGCGCGATCGGTTTTCTGATCGGACTTGAGATTCCTCTGGTGACGCGCATGAACGACGCGTATGAGGAGTTGCGAACCAATATCGCGTCGGTCATGGAAAAGGACTATTTCGGTGCGTTGGCGGGCGGGCTGCTTTTTGCGTTTATCGCGCTGCCGAAGCTGGGGTTGACCTATACGCCCATCGCGCTGGGGACGGTCAACTTCGCGGTTGCATCCGCGCTCCTGTGGCGATACCGGAGCCTGCTGGCGCGGCCGGGCGCGATGATTGCCGCGTTCTGGATTACCGCGGCAGGGCTTGTTGCGCTGGGCGCGTTCATGAAGCCCATCGTGCGGTTCGGCGAACAGAGCCGGTATCGAGACCGCGTGATCTTTGAGGCGCAGACCCCATACCAGCGAATCGTGATGACGCAGTGGAAAGGGTACCACTGGCTGTATCTGAACGGCGGCATGCAGTTCAGCACGTACGACGAGAAACGATACCACGAGCCGCTCGTGCATCCGGCAATGGGACTGGCCGCATCCAGAGAGCGGGTGCTGATTCTGGGCGGCGGCGATGGACTGGCGCTGCGGGAAGTATTGAAATACGACGACGTGAAACGGGTCACGCTGGTGGATCTGGACCCTGAGATGATCCGGCTGGCGCGGACCCATCCTGTTTTCGTGGAAGCGAATGAGGAGGCGCTGGAGGATGAACGCGTGGACGTGGTCACCCGGGACGCGGGCCGGTTTCTGGCAGATGACGCGGGAATCTACGATGTCATCCTGATTGATTTGCCGGATCCGAAAGGTCCGGATCTCGCCCGGCTGTATTCACGGGAATTCTACACGGCGTGCAAACGGCATCTCTCGCAGCACGGGACACTCGCGACGCAGAGTTCGAGTCCGCTCCACGCCAGACGCGCGTTTCTTTGCGTTTACAGGACCCTTAAGGCGGCAGGGTTCGAGGTCGTTCCGTACCATAACGCGATCCCGACGATGGGAGATTGGGGTTGGCACCTGGGCATGAAGGAAGAGGTGATTTCGGAGCCGGACCTGAAACGCCGGGCGATGACGCTGAGCTTTTCGGACGTCGAAACGGTCTTCCTCAACGGAGAGGCGATGGTGGGTATGTTGCACTTCTGGAAGGGCATGTTCAAGGGGGTCAAAGACGTGGACGTGAATACGGAACTCGCGCCCGTGGTGGACAGGTACTATCGCGAGGGAGAGTGGGGATGGTGAATCGAAGAGCGGGGAGATGTGGATCTCGCTCTTGACTTTTGCTTTTAGCTGACAGCTGACCGCTGATCGCTGATGGCTTTGTGTGAGGCGGCCGGAGGGAGAGGTCTCGGTGCCCACATTGTCGCGCTGTGATTCGCATCNNNGACTGGCGGGCGGTTCGCGAACCGCCCCTACAAAAACGAGGGATCCGCGATTTGATATCACCATTGCCGTATCGTCTGCCTGGTGTAGCTGACCGCTGACCGCTGATAGCTGATGGCTCTTAATTGATTTTGAAGGGTTTCTAACCATGGACTTCGACGAAATCAGACGCCGGCTTTCACGATTGGATACGGCGTGTGTCTGCGATGGGTATAAAGCGCTTGAAAGATCCGTCAGGGCCGTAGACCCCGCCATACGTCCAGTCACGTCCGGCCTGAGGCTGATCGGGCGCGCGCATACGCTGACCTGCCACGAGGACTTTCTGACCGTGATTGTCGCCCTTCGCGATGCCTTGCCCGGGGAAGTTCTGGTGATAGACTCTCAGGGAAGCCGGAAGGCGCTCACCGGGGAATTGTTTCCAACCGAGGCGAGACGAAAGGGGCTGGCGGGCATCGTGAACGACGGGCCCTGCAGGGATACGGCCGCGATCCGCCAACAACAGCTGCCCTATTACGCCCGGTCCGTCAACCCCGTTGCGGGCGCGACGGACAGGATCTTCGAGACGCAGGTCCCGGTTTCCTGCGGCGGCGTTACGGTGCACCCGGGCGAGATCGTCTTCGGAGACGACGACGGGTTGATCGTAGCTGCCGAGGATGAGATTGCAGAGGTGATTCCCGTCGCGGAAGAGGTACAGAGGAAAGAGGCGCGCCTGCTTGCGGAGATGGATAAAGGCGTGAGCCTTGTCGAGATGCTGAACCTGGACGAACACTGCGGAAAGATACGCGCCGGCCAGGAGAGCAAATTGAAGTTTCTGGTATGACGAGAGTGTATGACACCAAAACAGGGCGGACGACAAATCGTCGTCCGCCCTGTTGTTTCTTAAAAAAAACGTCTATCCCGTGGGCAGGATGTCGCTGAACTGGTATTCTTCGACAATTTCTCCGAGCGAGGCTTCGAAGTCGTCCTCGCCCCACTGTTCGATTGAAAGGGTTTTTCGTTCGGAATCGTCCAGGTACTCCCACGTGATCAGTTCCCGCGGGGGTTCCTCGCCGTTCTTGTAGAATTCACCCGCATCGGAAGATTCCGCGTAATAGGTCACGCCGTTGCAGGTTACCTCTTCAGGCGGGTCTTCGTTTTCGACGATGTGCGATCTCGGGGCGCCGTCGATCCGGGACACAGGAATCTTGCGCGAAATGGTCCAGGAAAGCCCGTCATCTTCCTCGCGATCCAGGTACATCACTTCATCGGCGCAGGTCAATTCCCATTCGTCCACGCGGTCTCCGTCATAATCGTAATGGTTCTGCGCCGTCACCTTCCAGGTTTTCAGGTCGTAGTCGACCACGTAACCGGGCTTGAGGTCGGACAGCGTGAAGTCGATCACGGGGTCGACTTCATCGGTCTTCTTCTTGAACGGATTCCAGTTCATGGGATCGCCCCTGTTGCGCCGTGCCGGCGCTACGCCTGGATTCCCATCTTGCTCTTGAGTTCGGCCAGCTTGTCCGCGCCCGGATTCTTTTCCTGAAGCGCCGCGTCGATCTCTTCGTCCACGCTCTTGGAGGCGTCCGCCACTTCGCCGTAGGCCTGCGACAGGGACTCGTCTTCCTCCACACGCTCCTTCATTCGTTCAAGCATGGCAAGCGTGCCGTTAGAGTCGACTTTCGCGAGTTGTTTGTTGATTTTCTTCGTTGCCGCGGCCGTTCGAGCCCGGGCGCGCAGCGTTACCAGGTCGTTTTCGTAACCGGCAATGGAAGACTTGAGTTTGTCCACCTGGGTCTGCAACTGAGCGGCCATTTCCTCCTGCTGTTTGGCGTTCTGGCTGAGCGTGGCCGCCCTGTCCACGTTCTCCTCTTTGCGGGCCAGCGCTTCGCCCGCCAAACGGTCGGCTTCTGCGGGGTCGATGTTGTTCTTCTGGGCCCTCTGAAGCAGCGCCATGGCTTTCCGTTCGTAGTCCTCCGCCGCCTTCTTGCTGTCGGATGCCTGTTTGCGCAGCCGGATGCCCTGCCCCTTGACCTCGGCGAGGCTGGTCATGGCGTTGCTCAGATCTTTCTTGAGATCCCGGATGCCCTGTTCCGTCAGGCGGATCGGATCTTCGAGTTTGTCGATGGCAGAGTGAACTTCGGCCTGGCCCACGCGAAAGATGCGTTGAAAGACGCCCATGGCATGCTCCTATCTGATGCGGGATTCAATGTCTGGAGGCCGGGACACGCGACGGCTTGATTTCCGAGGCTCCGACCCCTGCTCTGACTATTGTCTGCTGTAACTTAACAGTTCTTCGGCGTTTTCGCCCAATGCAAAGCCCAGGGCGTTAACGGTGCCCTCGATTTCCGCCCTGTCCAGCGTATCCAGGCGAAGGGTATCGCGGAATAGAATCGTCTGGGTCTCCTCGTCGAGCGCGAAAGCGCCATGGATCAGCGTGCGGTTTATCTCCAGCAGGCGCTTGTAGAGGTCGCCCGGATGCTTTGGGATCGGCATGATGGCCTGTTCCAGGATGAGAATGGGATCTTCGCAGTCGACGATGAGTCGGTGAATGCCCCGGTCTTCGTCGGTGACGACCACCAGTTCCTCGCCGGAATCCTCTTCTTCAATGACCAGTTCGAGGTCCTGAAGATAGCCCTTTACGGTGTCAAAGTGCTGCGACATGAAGACTCCT
>JAGWBX010000005.1:15366-75008 GCA_021295655.1 Candidatus Latescibacterota bacterium | reverse complement strand
GCGGGCGCGTTCTTGTGCATTGCCTTGGGCGACCTGTTACCGGAGATTCATTTCCACAGCCACGATCGCGGCAAGCTCACCGTCTCCCTCCTCGTGGGAATCAGTCTCGCCTATGTACTTTGAATCCAGCACCCTTTATGGCGCACGAATGGCATTAGCTATATCGCTACCTTCTGTCCGGTCTGCACCGACTCAACAGCAGCGAAGAGAGGGGTTGCCTCAGGGCGATGCTCGCCGTGGTGGTCGGCGCCCACGATGCGGACGCACCGAAGTTGCATCTGGAGGCGCATACTCATGCGCGGTCGGCGCGTTTTCGCGGCTGTGACGATCCGGCGCCTTGCCCGGATTCGTCCATGGCGACCTTCCGGAGACCCGTAAATTCTCGGTCGGAAAGTGGGAATCAACAAGGGAAGTCCTACCAGAGGATATCAATTGCGTCGTTCTATATGAATGACTTACAGCATACTATTGGCGGCCGGCACAGCAGGCCCGGCTTCCGCTCGCGCTGTCCTACACGCCCGGCCACGCGATGATCACGGATATTCCGACTGAAAGTCTATATAAAGCCAAAAAAAAACGCATGGTGAGACGTAAGACGTGAGTCGGGAGATGAAGTGAGTGCCGAAGAACGGGTAGGCGCAAGACGGGAGACGGGAGATGATATGAATGCCCGTTCGGTTTCATTTCTTGCCGGAGGCATTAAAGGAAGAGTCAATCGGGCAAGGACGTCATCTACCTTCTCACCTCTACCCTCTCCCCGCTTTAAGGTCTTTCATCTACCGTCTCCCCGCTTCTTCCGGAGAATTTGATGTGACTGATTCCAACTGGCTGGACGCGGCGAGCGCAACCTGGCCGGAGTGCAGGGATTTCTGGGCGGACACGCCCGCTGCAATCCTGCCGCTGGGCGCAACCGAACAACACGGCCCCCACCTGCCGCAGAACACGGATACCGTTCTTGCGGAGGCGCTGGCAATCGAGGTCGCAAAAAAGAGTTCCGGCCTCGTGCTGCCGGCGGTCCCGGTGGGGTACTCCTGGAGCTGGCGCGACTATCCCGGCACGCTCACGTTCTCGTTCGACACGTTTCGCGACGTTGTGAAGGACCTCGCCCGCAGTGCGCACCGCGGCGGCTGTCGCGCGCTGATGACGCTCTCGGGACACGGCGCGAACCCCGGCCCGCTGAGGATGACCGCCAGAGAGCTTGTGGATGAACTGGATCTGAAGGTCTTGAACGTCTTCTATCCGGGCCTGGATGAAGTGATGGCCGATGCACAGTCGCCGCAATGGGCGCCGATGAATTTTCACGCCGAGGAATTCGAAACCTCATTGATGCTCTACCTGAAGCCGGAACGGGTCAGAATGGACCTGGCCGTACGGGAGTATCCGCCGCGCTCCACGGAGTACGAGATGTCCACGCTCCCTCTGGGCAGTCTGTCCCGATCTGGCGTGTTCGGCGATGCCACGGTCGCTTCCGCGGAAAAGGGCGGGCGATGGTTTCACGATTGCGTCGCGCGTATTGTGCGGGTGTGGACGGATTTCCTGTCCGTGTCGGACGACGAGTAGGGGGGCGGGATGGGAACGGTGATGACCGTTCGAGGCGAGATCGACGGTGAAGACCTGGGCATCGTGGATTACCACGAACACCTCTATTTCGACGCCCCGGACTGGCTGCTGAGAGAAGATGGGGATTTCCGGCTGAACTGCGTGGAGCGGTCCGCCGAGGAACTTCGGTCCTGGGCGCGCGCGGGCGGCAGGACACTCGTCGAGATGTCGGCGATCGACTTCGGTCGCAACGTGCGGCAGGTGGCAAGGATAGCCGACCTGGTGCCCGACGTGCACGTGATTGTCATCACGGGATATAACAAGCCCTATTTCTGCGACCGCGCGATCCTGAATCAGGACGAAGACACAATGATCCGGAATTGTATCCGGGACATCGAGACAGGCATCGACGGCACCGGCGTGAAGGCCGGTATCGTCAAGGGAGGCAGCGGATACAATACGTTTCAGGAGGCCGACGGGAAGCTCATGCGCATCGCGGCAAAGGTGCACACGGAAACGGGCGTGCCCGTGATAACGCACACGGAAGCCGGCACGATGGGTTACGAACAGATTTCGTTCCTGGCCGCGCGGGGCGTACCGCCGGACCGGGTTTGTCTGAGCCACATGGACAGGAATCCGGATTTCTGGGAGCACAGGCGAATTGCGGAAACCGGCGCTTATCTGGGTTACGACTGCCCGGGCAAAGTGAAGTACGGACCTGACGAAATGCGCATTGCCGTACTCAAGCGGATGATCGACGCCGGGCTGAGCGAAAGGATTCTGCTGGGCAACGATCTGGGCCGGCCCAGTTACTGGCGAAGCTACGGAGGCGGTCCCGGTCTGGACTTCGTGTTGACCCGGTTCGTACCCAGGCTGCGGGACGAAGGGGTATCCGATGCCGCAATCCGGGACTTGCTGGCGAACAACCCGCGGCGTTTTCTCGCCGGCGAATAACGCCACCATCAACCTTCGGTCCGGCCCATGCCACTGGTAATCGGAATCGACCTGGGGACTTCCGGCACAAAGACAATTGCACTGGATGAAAGCGGCGTCGTATTGGCCGCTGCCAGTGCGAGTTATGACATGCAGACGCCGAAGCCGGGCTGGGTTGAGCAGCACGCGGGCGATTGGTGGTCGGCAATCTGCAAGACAACCCGCGCGGTTGCCGTGGAACTGGGTAAACAGGGGCGGTCCGTGGATGAAGTCCGGGGCGTGTCGACCTCGGGGCACATGAACGGGGCTGTGTTCGTGGACGGGGCCGGCAATCCGCTCAGGGCGCCCATTCTATGGCTCGACCGGCGTTCGCAGGCGGAATGCGATGCGGCGAACGCGCGCGCGGGCGGCCTCCTGCGGACCCGCGCCATGCTCGTGCTGAATCCCATCAACACGCTGGCGAAGGTGCTGTGGGTCCGGGCCCACGAGCCCGATGTCTACCGGGACGCGCGGCACGTGCTGATTCCAAAGGACTGGGTGCGGTTCCGGATGACGGGAACGTTCGGGACCGACGTGTCCGACGCCTCTGTATCCGCGGCGGCGGATGTTCGGGCGAGGGATTGGTGCGGCGAGACTCTTGAGGCGCTGGAGGTACGCCGCAGTCTTTTTCCCGATATTTCCGAGTCTCCGGAAGTGATCGGAGGACTGACAGGCGGGGCTTCCCGTGAGATGGGACTGCCGGCGAACACACCCGTCTGCGCCGGCGGCGGCGACGTTTCCTGTCTCGCGGTGGGCAGCGGGGTAATCAGACCCGGCATCGTCAACGTGGGTATCGGCACTGCGGGGCACGCGCTGGCGTTCGCGGAGAGATTGGATCCCGCGGCATACAACAGGCTCTGGCCGATGTGCCATTCGGTTCCGGGCGCCTTTTTCTGGCTGGGGTGTTCGTATACGTCCGGGGCGAGGCTGTCATGGTTGAGCGGCCAGTTTGGCGAAGACATCTCATCCCTCACCAGCCGGGCCGAGGATGCGCCGGCCGGCTGCGAAGGCCTTTTCTTTCTTCCCTGGCTGGAGGGGGCCGCAACGCCCCACCCGGACGCGCACGCCCGGGGCGGCTGGATCGGGTTGACGCTTCGCCATACGAAAGCGCACCTGGTGCGCTCGGTGATGGAGGGCGTTGCGTTTGACCTGAGGCGCTCTCTGGAGTGTTTCGAGGACATCGGGCTGCCAATCTCGGACTTGCGAATCGGTGAGGGCGGCGCGAGGTCAGCGCTCTGGCGTCAGATCCAGGTGGACGTGTTCGGACGGGACGCACGGGTGCTGGAGGTGCAGGATGCGTCGGCGCTGGGTGCGGCCGTGATCGCCGGCGTGGGCGTGGGCGTGTTTCCCGATTTTGAAGCGGCCTGCGAACGCGCGGTGGGCCTGGGCGAAGCCGTCCGGTGCAACGGCAAGCGCGCGACCGATTACGAGAAGCAGTTTCAGCGGTACCGCGGCCTGTATCCGAGTCTGAAAGGCTGGTTTAACGAGAACACGACAACCGGACCGTAATCCGCCATTCGTACCGGACGCACGAATACCCGATACTTGCTGCATTAGACAGGAGCTCATGGCATGGAGAAGGCCTTTACGCGACCCTACCGACCCTTGAAAGTAAACGAGACGTGGATCGAGTCCTTTCCGTTACACGCCATGGCCGAACAGCTTAAGGGAGAAGACGCCTTTGCTGAATCAGGCCGGAACGCGCTTTCGCTGGTTCGCGGGGATGAGATGACCGTGGTCCTTACCGTGATGAAGGAGGGCGCGGCTTTGCACGAACACCGGGCCCCGGGCCCTGCCACGGTGATTCTTCTGAGTGGACGAATCCGGGTATCGGCAGGAGCCGAAGAGGCGACGCTGGAATCCGGTTCAGCGGTTTCGTTCACGGCAAACCTCCGCCACGCCGTGAAGGCCGCGGAAGACAGCGCGTTCCTCATCGTTATCGGCGGCAGATAGACGAGGGAGGACACAATCAAATGGGAGATTCCCGGATATGGAAACGCTGAGCGAAGCACAGGTCGCCTCTTTTCGTGAAAACGGATACATCCGTCTCGAAGGCATGTTCTCTCCAGGGGAAGTCCGCGAGATGGGCGACGAGCTGGACTACGTCATGGAGGCGTTCGCGAACTGGGATTCCGCGTGGAAAGGGCCATGGCGGAAGGAGTATATGGACGAAGAGGAGGACGCGGCGGCAACGCTGGTGGCCATCCATGAGTTGCAGCATTATTCCGCGGCCTGGTCCCGCGCGATCACGAAGCGGGAATTGGGCGCCTCGGTTGGCGATCTCCTCGGATCGGATGCCGTTGAATTGCACCATGTCACACTGCACGCGAAGCCGCCGGACAAGGGGGCGCCTTTTCCCATGCATCAGGACCTGCCATTCTTCCCGCACGAAGACGGAAGGTACGCCGATTGCCTGGTGCACCTGGACGATGCCGACGAGACCAGCGGATGCATCAAGTTCCTCAAGGGATCGCACCGCCTCGGCAAGCTGGAGCATATTACGGGCGCCGGCACCGCGCCCCACCTGCCCACGGACCGCTACCGGCTTCAGGATGCCGTTTCGGTCCCGGCCAGGGCCGGGGACGTGGTTCTGTTCTACCTGTGGACCATCCACGGATCGGCGGTCAATCACAGCGGAAACTGGCGGCGCCTGGTGCGGCTCGGATTCAGAGACCCCCGCAACCGGCAGGAAGGCGGGCAGGGCATGGGGCGGCCCGGCTTTATCGTCAAGGGCGTCCGGCCGAAGGTGGACGGCGTGGACGTGGACGTGTACGGCAACTGGGCTCAGAATCGCGCCTGACATTTCGTGTCCGTCCCGCAAACGTGACACGGGTATTTTTCCGGATCACTCCGTCTCGCAGCATGCCTGAGACGACACGAACCCTCCGATCGGTGAGGCAAATGGCGACGTTGAATACGCACAGGTTTTCCATCGCAGAGGCGCTCCGGTTCGGCTGGCGGACAACACTGGACAATCTGGGGTATTTCCTCGGCATTGGCATTCTGTACGTGGTCATCATTGCGGGTCTGAACGGCGTTGTTTTCAAGATGAACGCATACTCGGAGGGCTGGGCGTTCCTCCTCGCGATCGTTGCATTTGTCGCGGGCATCGTGATGGACGTTGGGTTGACTGTAATCTCCTTGCGTTTCAGCGACGGTCGAAGGGCGGGCGTCGAGGACCTCTTCATCCACTATCCGTTTGCGCCAGCCTACTTTATCGCGACCCTCATTGCCGCACTGTTGGTGGTTGTCGGCCTGGCTCTGCTTATCGTCCCGGGAGTTTTCCTGATGGTGTTGTTTCAGTTTTACGCCTATCCCATCGTGGACGAAGGCGCGGGCGCGGTGGCCGCGCTGCGCCGAAGCGCCGCGTTGACCAGGGGCGAAAGGTGGCGCCTGTTTCTCTTTGGACTATTGACGGTTCTGATCAATATCGGCGGCGCACTCTGTCTTCTGGTGGGCCTGTTCCTTACCGTGCCGGTGACGCTGGTGTCACGTGCGTACGTGTTCAAACAGCTTCAATTGGCGGGATCGCGTGCCGATCAAATGAACGTGTCCGGCGTATAACCGGAAAAGGGAGGTGCCATGTACCGTATCGGCGACCTGGAATTGAAGCGTGTTGAGAGATTGTTCAACGACGGAGGCCTCTTTCGGTACGGACGTACGGGCGAATGCGAACGTTTCGAAGACCGCTGGGCGAAGCATCTGGGTGTGAAGTACGCCATGATGACCACGAGCGGGACGTCCGCGTTATATTGCGCGCTCGTGGGACTGAAGGTGGGCCCCGGCGACGAAGTCATCGTCCCTGCCTGTACGTATATGGCCACCGCGCTGGCGGTTCTGGCGGCAGGCGCGATACCCGTCGTAGCCGACGTGGACGAGTCGATCACGCTCTGTGCAGATGACGTGGAGCGCCGGCTCTCGCCTCACACAAAGGCGATCATTCCCGTGCATATGTGGGGTCTGCCGTGCAACATGAAGGCGCTGATGCGTGTTGCGCGCAGGCACAAACTGCTCGTGCTGGAGGACGCATGCCAGGCGGTGGGCGGCGCGTACGAGGGCAGGATGCTGGGTTCGATCGGACACGCGGGCGCCTTCAGCTTCAACTTCTACAAGAATATCTCAAGCGGCGAGGGCGGGGCATTCGTCACCAGCAACAAGGCGGTTTTCGGACGCGCCTCCGTCGCTTCGGATTGCTGTTCGTTCTACTGGAATCCGGATCAGACGAAGGAGGACGAGCAGTTCGCGGGACTGAATTTCAGGGCGCCTGAAGTCTCGGGCGCCATTCTGAACGCCCAGTTGCGGCGGCTCGACGGAATGCTGGAGAAGATGGGCGCCCACAAACGGCAGTTGCTGGAGGCAGGCCGGGCCGCGGGGCTGACCTCCATCGTCAACAACAGCCTGTCGGACGAGTGCGGCAGCAATCTGGGGTTCATTTTCCCGGACGAGGAATCGGCGAGGGCTTTCGCGGACGGTCTGAGCGGGAATGGCGCCCGCGGATTTCTGCCCATCGATACGGGGCGGCACGTCTACACCCGGTGGGACCCGATCATGAGAAAACAGGGGGCGCACCACCCCGATATGAATCCCTACAACTTCCCGGCGAACCAGAAGCTGAACGTGACGTACACAATGGATATGTGCAGCGATTCCCTCGACATAATGAGCCGGGCCGTGCTGATTCCGATGCATCCGGACAACACGCAGGCCCGGGTTCGAAAGATGGCGGAGGCAATCAGGAAAGCGGCTGACGGGTCTGGCTGAGGAGGAGACATGAAGGCGGCGTGGGACTGGCATCTGCCGGTGGAGACCGGATCGCAGCAGCAGGAGATCGTCGAATTTGCATGCGATCTGGGTTTCGACACCCTGATCGTTCGGGATCCCTCGGAGGTAATGGCGCGGCGGGGCGCGGAACTGGGCGTCAGGATCGTCGCGATCGTGTACGCACGGCCTTCAGACGCGTTCGCCGGGTCGCATCCGGAGTGTCTGCAGCGGCTGCTTCCCGCGGAGGACGAGATCGCACGCGCCGGGCACGAGGGTACCCCCGCCAACTTCCAGCTGTTGTCGCACCGGTGGTTTTCCATCGTGCAGGACGGTGCGACACTGTGCTTCGAGCACGAGGCTTCACGGTCGTTCCTGAAGGAGCGGGTGAGCAGGGCGCTGGAAATCGCGGACGGCGTAGCCTTCGACGGGTTCGGCTTCAGGAACCACTATGCGTGTTTCTGCGATCGATGCACGGACGTCCGGACGTCGATGGCCGCGGGGCAGCCCGAGGCGCACGAACCGGATCTGCTTGCGCGGATGTCCGAAACGAGTCTGGTCGCAGTATCCGACGTCCTGTACGAACACGCGAAGGCGATCCAACGGGATGCCGTTGTGACCAACCACGTCTGGCCGCCGTTCTACCCCAACGAATATTATGGAAACAGGCTGCGCCTGGACTTCTGTACGCAGACGATTTCCTGGTTCTATCCGCCGCACTGGAGCCTGGAGCGCGTTGAGTTCGAGACCGCGGAGATGAAGCGGCTCGAAGACGTGAAGCGGAACACGTTCGTGCCGTTCATCGGGCTCTATTCCGATCCGTACCTTGTGCGTTCTCCCGACCGTGTGCGGGCGGAGTTCGAGGTCGCCGCCAGGTACGCCGACGGACACGTCGTCCTGTGCAACCTCGAAACGCCGCGTCACCATCCCGAAATTGCGGCCGTGGTCAAAGACGCGCTGGGGACGTGAACCTGATCGGCAGGCACGCCCGGATGCGGGAACCGCGCGGGTTCCGCCAACGTCCGGACGCCCGGAAACCGGCTACGGCGGTTGCGGGTTCTGCCGGTCCCCGTCCGGTCTTCTCCTCTGAATCTTCGGCAGGAATTCGCTCAGATAGTCTCGCTTCCACCAGTCGCCCGTCCGGCGTTTTTCGTCCGGGGTTGTGAAGCGGTAGTCGAACAATTGTCCCCGGAGGTATCGCGGGGGCTTGTCCGGGAAGGGGTTCCGGGCAAGCAGGCCGGTAACCGGCGGTGATCCTTCGAGGAGCCGTCGACAAAAGTGGACGACCCAGGGACTCTGCCGGTAGTGGCCGAGGGCGGCGAACCACATCTGCCAGTCCAGGCGGGGCTGGTGCGGCGCAACAAGCGGGGGTCGTCTTTCAGGAGCGCCCGGTTTGTAGCGAAATTCGTACGGCAGCCAGGTCCTGCCGTCCCTGCTGCCTTCCAGGATGATTTCCGGCCGACGCGTGGTCATCACCTGGAAGAGCCCGTAGGTGTTCACAATGTTGTAGGGGGCAACGGCCCGATTGAGAGCGACCACGGGACGGGGCCAGGGCACGTTCATGCGCAGGCTGAAGCTGCAGAGATACACCAGACTCAGGATCACAACGACGGCGGCAAGGGGCACGGCTGCCAGCCTTTGCATGGACGCTGAGTTTCCTCTTTCGCGCCTGGGCGATAATCTGAGCCGTTTCGGCCACGTTGAGTCGTCGATAAGCCACAGGCACAGCGCCGCTGCAAGCAGATTGAAGAACGTATAGTTGCCGGTAAGCGCGATCCCGACCTGCAGGCCGGCAAGCAGCGTACAGGCCGCAATCCGGAGGCGTCGAGGCGCGAAGATAAAGAAGGGCGCCGCCAGTTCGATGGCGAACATCGCGGCCACCGACACAACGTGGATGCCATCCGGCAGATGATGGGCGTACCAGGCCAGAGGATTGGGAAGGGGTTGTGTCTGGTAGTGGTAGGTGAGCGCGCTCAGGTCCCGCCAGGTCGCGTCGCCGCTGGTGAGTTTGACCACACCGGAGGCGAACATGAAGCGAAACAGCAGCCAGCGATAGAGCCAGGCGACGAGTCGCGATGGCGCAACGGCCCCCCGGCTTGTCGGAAGTTTCCAGGGTGCGAGAAACACGGCCAGGAGACCGGCTTCAAGGAGCAGGACGTCCCATTGGAAGGAGAGAAAGGGCCCGCCGGCCGTGACAATGGAAAGATATCCCATCCACATCAGCAGAAAGAACAGGCCGCAAGCCGGAACGAGCGCGGCCGCGACGGCAAGCAGGGTTCCGGCGCCGCAGAGGACGTGGATGAACGTGTCGCTCTGATCGAACCAGAACAGGGTGGGGAAACGGAGCGGGCTGCTCTTTTCCGCGGCCAGTCGAACGGATTCCTCAATCGGCAGGATGCCCTGTGCGCCGATGAGGCCGTGCGCCTGCACCCAGAACGACAGGAAAGCAGTCAGGTAGATTACGGCCAGGGCGCGCAGGAACAGGACTGAGGAAGTCCGGTACGCGGGCCGGCGCAGGTCATGTCCCCAGAGCCATCGGCAAACCGTCGACACGGTTTTCCGGTTGCGGGCGACCAACCGGTAAGCCGCTTCCGCCGCGGCTGCAAACCAGGACAGGCGGCGGTAGGCCCACCACAGCAGCGTACCCGCCGGCCCGGTGAACGCGAGTACGCGTAGCGCGGCTTTGGCGCCGCTGTAAACTTCGCCGTCCGGACCGATCCACTGGACGGCGTTTTCAAATTGCTCGGGGGATATTCGCGGGAACCGGTGGCCGACCTCCTGCGACGGCGCGTACTGGACCCGATCGCCGGTGATGGCGCGAATGCGGTCCACCCAACGCGTGCAGAAGCCGCAGTTGCCGTCGTAAACAAGCATCGGATTACCGGACGAAACTGGCGATGAGCCCGAGGAAACCGCCGAATACGCCGCCCCAGACCACAAGCCAGCCAAGGTGTTCGCGGATCATATCCTGAACGATCCGCTTGACCATTTCGGGTGTGAGTTCCTCCAGCCGGCGGGTCACAATCGTGTCTGCCCTGGCCACCAGGGCTTCGCCGGCGTGAGTGCTTTGCAGTCCGGCGATGATGGCGTCTTTGAACGTACGGGAAAGCAGCATTTCGCGGAGTTCCTCCTTCATCTTGGTCTTGAAGGGGTCCCGCAGCGGTTCGAGCGCTCTGGCTCCTCCCACGATTCCGAGCATGCCGCCAAATGGCGAGGCGAGTACGACGTCGACGAAGCCGGCGTAGATGCGATCGTAGTCAACGGCGTCGACGACCGGGTCCGGGTTGAAAGGCTCGCCGTCGTGCGGGGATTCCGTGGAGAGGAATTCCTCCACCTTCTCCCGCGTGAAGAACTGCTCCATGATGAGCCTTCGAATGCCAGCCTTGAACTCCTCAAAGCGCGCTGGTACCACCCCGGATCCGTACAGGCCGGGTATTTTTTCGAAAAGCATGTGTACGGCCAGCCAGTTCGTGAAGGCGCCCGACGTCGCGAACAGGCCTACCGTCAGGATCTGGTCCCGATATACCGGGCTGATTGCGCCGGCGCCCACGAGCGCCAGCGATATGAGGTTTGTCAGCAGGCTTTTGTTCATTGCAGACTCTTATTGCAGATTGACAGGATGCCGTCGGTCGCGAGAAAACCGTAGGGGATTGACGGACGGCCGCTCAATCCCTTCCCGTTAACACGTCCAGATATTGCGCGGTGGTTTTCTCCCAGGAGTATTCGGCCCGCACAAATGCCCGGACGCGCTTCCTCTCGCGTTCCTTGTCTTCGTCTGACAGGTCCAGGTACCTGTGGATCCGTTCGACAAAGGCGGGATAGTTGCCGGGCGGGACGCCGAGGCCGCCGTCGCGCAGGCTTTCGCCAAGGGCATCCACGTTGAAATAGACCACGGGCAGGCCGGCGTACAAACACTCGAGCGGAGCAATGCCGAATCCTTCCGCGTCGTGGCGAAGGTGGATATTGGGCATCAGAAAGAGTTGGGCCTCCCGGCGAAGCATGGCCAATGTGGGATCGTCCAGCCGGCCGAGTACGAAGACGCGGTCTCCCAGGTCCAGGGATTCTGCGGCGGCCCGGATATCGTCCTGCACGGGTCCGCTGCCGCTGATGAGCAGACGGACGTCCGCTCTCATCAGAGGGACGCCCGTCCTGATGAACTCGACGACGCCCTTCCGGGCGACCTGTCGCCCGTAATTCAGGAGAACGGGATTTTCCCGGAGGTGGAGGCCGTACGCTTCCTCGAACCGGCCTCTCAGGCGTCGATGCTCGCCGTCGGCCGGGATGACCGCATGGATCCCCTGGTAAATGACGCGCGTTTTTCCCGCAGGCAATCCGTTTCGGGCGGCGAGCGCCGACGTGGCGCGGCTGACCATAACGGTCCGGTCGCACGCGCGGGCGCCGGCCCGCATGAGGTGGCTGAAGAATGCGCGCCGGAACGTCAGTTCGGCGCCGTGGATGGTGACGGTGAATCGGGCCGGTGTGAAGGGGCGCAGAAACGGGGCCAGGGCGGCCGAAACCCCGTCCATAAAGAAAACCACGTCGGGACGGCGGCGGAGAATGTGAAAAACGGCGGCGCAGAACGCGTAGGGCATGAACCAGGCCAGGTGAAAAAGCGGGTCCCTGCCAAGGGCCACGAGCGTCACCGGACAATGTTGACAGAGCCTGGAATAGAGTTCTTTCGCGTAGGTCTGAATGCCGCCGACCGAAGGTGGATAACGCCGGGCAATAAAGAGGATTCGCGGGTTGGCGTTCATAGGGGTCCGTAATCGACGGCGCGCGTCCAGCCGTATCAGCTGTTAGGCATTCGCAATAACTGTGCTATTATATGCGCCTTATGCGGCTGCCTGCAAGGGATTTCGAAGGAGGGCGCACCCGCCGGCGCCGCCGTTGTCAAGCACCCGGAACGCGTCGGGCGACGCTTGAATTCCGGACAATTGTGGCCTTTCAGGCGCGGTTCGCACCGGGCGCGGATTTTTGTGTCTTGACGCGCACGCCGCTGAAAGTATCTTTTGACCCCATGCGATTCCGAAGACGATGAGGCTGAATCACACCTCTCCGATATCGGTTTCTGTTCTGGACCGGGCCTGTCCAAAAACGAGTTTGATAAACTACGAAAGTCGCGAAAGTACGCGAAATATGGCTGGAAGATCCCCTAAAAACCCGAACCGGTGCCAGAAACTGTGCGCCTGCCCGCCGCGCTACATCGGGGCTGCCTGTCCGACCTGCCTGCAGCGCCCGTCTGCGTACACCCGCAGGCAGGGGGACGCAGACAGGCCTTTTGTGGCAATTGAATTCAGCCACGGATTTTTCGTTTTTTTCGCGTGTTTCGTAGTTTCCAAGGTTATTTTAGGTAGCTTCTCAGGCGGTTGACGCCGTGTTCGGGTTGGACGCGGCGGCGGGCATGCCGGTTTCATCGATGACCGAACCTCAATACAACGGATGACGGAGAGATGAAGTCAGATACACAGGGACTGGAAAGAGGCGAGCGAGCTACGGACTTCGTGCTGCCGCTGGCGCCGGACGGCAAGCAGACCCGTTTCTATTCAAGGGCGGGCGGCGCACCCGCGTTGCTGGTTTTCCTCCGGGCGGACGAGGACCGCCTTGCGGAATTCTCGGCTGAACTGGACGGACGGGACGTGGACATCCTGGCGGTGATGGCTTCCGGAACGGCGCCGGACCCGCAGTGGTCCCACCCGGTCTTCGTGGATGCGAAAGGCGCGGTGCGATCCGCGTACCGGATCCCGGATTCCGGTCCATCCGTCGTGCTCGTTCTGGATCCGAATCTGCGTGTGCTTGCGTCAATATTGCTGGATGAAGCCCGGAACGCCGCGCGCAAGGTGCGAAACGTGCTGGATTCGAACCGGGCCGAGGCCGAACCCAGGGTGGTTGACACGCAGGCGCCGGTTCTGCTGATTCCAAACGTGCTCGACCCCGAGATCTGTAATTTTCTGATGCAGGTGTGGGAAAACAGGGGCAGCGTGGAGACCGGAGTGGAACAATCGCAGGGTGCGGTCCGGGGCGAGCGGGTCGACGTGGAACAAAAAAGCCGGAGAGACCATATCGTAGAGGACGAAAAACTGGTCCGGCTGCTCTCGTCCACCATCGGCCGCAGGGTGATTCCGGAACTTCAGCGCGCATTTGCGTACCGCGCCACCCGGTTTGAAGGGTTCAAAATTGCCTGCTACGACGCCGCGTCCGGAGGTTTTTTTCACGCCCACCGGGACAATCTCAGCCCGTCGACCGCGCACCGCCGGTTCGCGCTGACGCTGAACCTGAACGACCGGTATGCCGGCGGGTACCTGCGGTTTCCGGAATTCGGCCCCCACCTCTACAGACCGGGGGCCGGCGGAGCGGTGGTGTTTTCCTGCTCGCACCTGCACGAGGTCACGGAGGTGACGTCCGGGCGCCGGTTCGCCCTGCTTTCTTTCATGTTCGGCGATGAAGCGGTGCGACCCGGGCGGCGTGCACCTTGAAGACCGCGGCGGGCAGCGTGAATCACCAGGTGTGTACCATCTTTCCATCGCCCGGAAACCAGATCGCATCGGTGAGGGTGGAGATTCCCACACCCAGGGTATAGCCGATCAGCAATCCCACGAAAAACGGTTGAAAGCTCCGGTAGAGCGCGATGCCGCCGAACCGGAGTACGAGGGATTTGAAAGCCCATACGAGAAAGACGGTAAAGGCCGTGACCCTCACGGGGAACGCGTAGCCCACCGTGAAACCGACGGGGTGCAGCGGCCACCAGGGAAAGCGCAGACGGAGCATTCCCAGGAGCAACGTGCCCAGTACGCCGGCGCCAATGAACGCGAGTTCCGTTCCCGTGAAGGTGGGTGGCGCGCCCGCCCATGTAACCACGCGGTTGAACATCCGGAGGCCGTAGCCCCCGAATACGTAGACGTGCCGGATATTCGCCGCGCCCGTGGCGCTGTAGCAGAGGTTGAGGGTGTAGGCGATCGACGCCGCGAAACCGGCCACGAAGGCCGCGCAGAGCGCAGCGGTCACGCGGAACCGGTTCCAGCGGAAGCTGTGCTGGATTCGGGCAACGTGAACGAGTGAGGGCAGGATGTATTGCCGGTGGCTTTCAACGACATTGGCCGACAGGGCCAGGCCCACGTGGTCGGCGGTTTGTACCTGTGTGCCCAGTATTGCCGCGGTCAGCGCCTGCGTGCGCTGCGGCGTTTCTATGTAGACCAGGCCGGTTTCGGCCACAATCTTGGACAGTCCGAGGAAAAAGACGAGAAGCAGCCCAAGCTGAACGGTTACTGCCAGGAGGGAAATGCCCAGTGCGTGGAGCCAGGCCACCGAATAGGCCAGGGAAACCAGCAGGCCGACAACGGCGGCGCGATAGGACAGCAGTTCGTCCCCGTCGTCCATACCCGGCTGCTTCCTCCAGGCGCTTCGGAAAACGCCGGCAATGTGCTTTCGGGCGATGAAGAGGCCCAGAAGTACGAGCGCGACGAATCCGCCCGCCTGTTGCAGCAGAACGCCGCCGTGGTACTCGCTGCTGACGGTGATGCCGAGGCGGTTGGTCAGGCCGATCTCGACGAGTGAAAGCACGTGAAAGAGCCAGACGGATAGCAGCACCTCCAGGTTTGTGAGATAGCCGAACGCCGCGACCACGAAATTGAATTTGATCTGAAGCGGCGGGAAGTCGTGGCCGAAGGACAGGGCGCTGGAATACGTAGGGCCGAGTGGAATGTAGGGTATGCGGTGAGAGAAGCGGGGAAGCACGTTCCACGCGAGAACGAAAATCCCGATTCCGAATCCGGCCCAGAAGCGGCGGTTGTTGAATAGCGGGATGGCGCCCGCCCCGGGATCGGATATCATCATCAGCGGCAGCCGGGCCAGGGGAAACACGATCCGTTCGTGTTCAACCCACTGTTTGCGGAGGATCACGGCGATGCAGAGGCAGGCGAAAAAGAGCGCGAACAGGAGGGTGAACCACCAGAACAGGGGCGCCAGCCAGACCTCCCATGGAACCGGCTGGCCCCTGGGCAGCCCCTCCCACAGGTGAGTGATGGCGCCGTTCCGGTCTCCGGGGACGGACCAGGGCCGCAGGTGTTCGGTGACGTACTCACCCCATCGGTTTTCAGGCGTGGCCTTGTAGTACGGCGTGGCGAGGACGGCGACAAGGCGGCCGGCGATGTTTTTCGTTGGAAACGCCCCGCCGATGAATCCCATACAGAGTATCAGGCCCAGTTCGCGGGCGTTCAGGGACCACTCCGAACGCGCATGTTGCAGGACCCGGTTGACCAGAAAGAGGAGCAGGAACGGCAGCCAGAGGGACATGGGCAGGTGGCCCAGGGAGACTCGTGAGGCCCGAAGCCGGTAGGTGGTGTCCGTTGCGAAGAGGCAGATGACAACCGTAAGCGCAAGCCCGATGAGGATGGACCGGCGGCTGACAATATTCGCCATGAAGTGGGATCCGGGCTCGTGCGCGAGGTTTTGAGGATGTGTTGACCGGGCGATTCACACGCGGAACCGACGCCCTGCTGTTGCGCAAAGGGCTGAAAGTGGCGATAATATGAGGCGTATGGGCCCGCGTGTCAACGGGTGAATGGCAGGACTTTTCCTCGTTCAAAGCATTTGAGCTGGTGGTGTGGGGCGGCATCGGTCCGCCGGAGGGTGTGTGTCCGATATCCAGAAAAGCCTGCGAATCCGGCCGATGACGCCGGCCGACGTCGCCACCGGAATGCGATTCAAGACGCTGGCCGGCTGGAATCAGGTGGAGCAGGACTGGCAGCGCTTTCTGGCGCTTTCGCCCGGCGGCTGTTTTGTCGCCGAGATCGGGAACGAACCGGCCGGCACGGTGGTAACGGTAACGTTCGGTGGGGTCTGCGGTTGGGTTGCGATGGTGCTGGTGCCGCCGGAGCGCCGGCGGCAGGGCATCGGTACGGCGATGCTGCGGCACGGGATTGCCCACCTGCAGGACAGCGGCGTGGATACCGTCAAGCTGGACGCAACGCCCATGGGCCGGCAGGTGTACGTGCCGCTCGGGTTCCGGGATGAATACGGGCTTGAGCGCCGGGAAGGGGTCGGGCAGGCGTGCCGCTGGACTTCGGTGCGCGCGATGCGTGATTCGGACCTGACGGACGTGATTGCTTTTGACACGCCCCGCTTCGGCGTTTGCCGGGAGGATCTCCTGCGGTATCTGTACCGGGATTCAGGAGGATTGTGTGGCGTCTTTCCTGGAGCCGGCAGCGCGATCCAGGGTTACGTAATGGTCAGGCCCGGCAGCAGCGCCTTTCAGATCGGACCGCTGGTGGCGGCCCACGAACGGGCGGGCAGGTCGCTGTTTTGCTGGACGCTGGACAGGCTGGCCGGCGAACCGGTTTTCTTCGACGTGCCGCTGGAGAATCCGCACGGGACGGGTCTGGCCGAGGAATTCGGGTTTTCCGTACAGCGTGGATTTACGCGAATGTATCTTGGCGGGAAACCCTGCGGGGGCCTTCCTCGGCAGGTGTACGCGACGTCGGGGCCGGAAAAGGGATAGGTGCGGCCGCGGAATCATTCCGGTATAAGCAGGCAGTGGCGGTCGTAGATTGCGATTCAAGCCGCCGAAGGGTGACACGATGACACCGCGTCCGTTGCTGGGGATCACGATGGGGGATGTATGCGGCATCGGCCCGGAGGTGATCGTAAAGGCGTTGAGCCATCAGGATGTATACGCGTTCTGCCGGCCGCTGGTGATCGGCGACGCGGACGTTCTCGCTGCGAATCTGGCGCATTCTGGCCGCCGGTTCGAGGTACGGAACGTGGATGCGCCCGAATCGGGTGGATACCGTTTCGGAGAGATCGATCTGTTGGCGCCGATCGTCCTGGATCATGCGCAGATTGAGACGGGACGGGTCTGTGCCGAAGCGGGCCGGGCGGCCGTGGAATGGGTGGTCCGGGCGGCGGACCTGGCTGCGGCGGGGCGAATCGACGGGATCGTGACGGCGCCGCTGAACAAGGAGGCCATGAACCGGGCCGGGTTTCGGTATGCGGGTCATACGGAACTGCTGGCGGAACGTCTGGGCGTATCGGATGTTCGTTTGATGCTGGCCTCCGACCGCCTGAACGTGGCCCACGTTACCGGACACGTGTCGCTGCGGCAGGTGCCGGAGCGGTTGTCGGAAGCCCGGGTTCTCGGCACCATCAGACTGCTGCACGACGCCCTGTCGGACATGGGACGCCCGCATCCCCGCATTGCCGTGTGCGGCTTGAATCCGCACGCTGGAGAGGCCGGAATACTGGGCAGCGAAGACACGGAACTGATCCAGCCGGCCATTCGGAAGGCGAACGCCGGGGGCATGCGGGTTACCGGGCCGCTTCCCGCGGATACGGTCTTTCTGAAGGCGTACAACGGCGGCTTCGACGGGGTGGTGGCGATGTACCACGACCAGGGCCATGCGCCGGTCAAGCTGGTGGCGTTCCACGATGCGGTGAACGTGACGCTGGGATTGCCCATCGTCCGGGTCTCCGTGGACCACGGAACGGCGTTCGATATCGCCTGTAAGGGCGTCGCGAATGAAGCCAACATGCTCAGCACACTGCGTCTGGGCGCGCGTCTGGCAGGTAAGGAAACGCGTGAATGCCGGTGACGGCGAATAGACCGCCGGACGGCGTTCGTCCCGGCGCTCAATCCATGCCGGCAATGAAATCCATCGTCACAAGATGGTCGCCGGTGTCGGTAAAGACCGGTGACCGCGCCGGCGGGTTTTCCGGGAAGAAACCGGCGTAGGCGTCATTGAAATCGGAAAACAGCGACCGGTCTCTCAGGAAGACGGTGACCTTGAGCACGTTGTCCAGCGAAGTACCCGCGTCCTCGAGAATGCCGGATACGTTGGTGAGGATACGGCGGGTCTGCGCCTTCACGTCGCCGCCATCCACGTCCCCCGTTTCCGGGTCCACCGGCGGCTGGGCGGAGATGAAGATCAGATCGCCGTATATAATGGCCTGCGAATAGGGGAATTTCGGGATGTTCCCCCGGGAACTGGTGAACGGTCGTTTTTTCATACGAAAATCCTTTCAGGAAAACGTGCACCACGTGGCTTTCGGGTGCCGTAATATACGTTGGCTGCCTGCCCGGAAAACAGATATCTTCGTGCGGCCGGACGCCCGAGGAGTCGTCCTGTAATTCCTGATCCATGGGGGTGTAGACTTTTGAAAATCAGACCGGACCTCGTTCCCGCGGCTGAGAGGGACAACCTGGAGGTCGTCCAGCTCACGGATGAGTCGATTCCGTCTTCGCACGTTTACATGGAAGCGCAGATTTTCACGCCGGATTCGCGGCGGCTGGTACTCCACCGCTCCGCGCATCCGCATGGCTCCGATCCGAAAGATCCGGAACACCGATACATGATTTGCGACCTGGAGGATCACTGCCGTCTGGCGCCCCTCACGACCGAAGCGGGTACGACCGCGCCGTCCATCTCGCCCGACGGGAAGTGGCTCTACTATTTCGTGGATGAAACCGATCCGGCGAACCCCGGGCCGCTCACGCTGAAGCGCGTGGGGATGGACGGATTCGACCGCGAGGTGATCTACGTTCTGGATCATCCCGTTCCCGGCACGGACTTCCGGCTCAGCCGTCCGTATCCGCTTTCGACCCTTTCGTCCGACGGCAGGCGAATCGCCATTTCGGGATTCCTGGGCGACGGCCGTACCGAAGGCGCGCCATGGGGACTGCTTGTCTTCGAAATAGTCGAGCCATCCGTGCGGCTGGTCTTTCACGGACCCACCTGGTGCAACATCCACCCGCAATACACGCGGCAGACCGATTTGGACGCCTCGCACGACATAATGATCCAGGAGAACCACGGCAACGTCGCGTCCCCCGATGGCAGGATCGAAAAGCTCACCAGCGGACGCGGCGCCGATATTCATCTGATCCGGGACGACGGGACCTCGCTCCGGGACTTTCCCTGGGGGCGGGACGGGAACGAATTCTGCCAGGGGCACCAGTGCTGGCAGGGGCGGTCGGACGTTGCGATCACCAGCACGTCCACGCGTGAGCCGGATGAAAGGCAGCTCATTTCCGGCCGTGCGGCCGCGCACGCAGGCCACGGCGGAAACGGGACGCCCAACGGATGGCGAAACGACCTGTCGCGGTGCTTCAACGGACCGGACTTCTACCATTTCGCCACGGACGTCGCCGGACGCCGGTTGATTACGGATGCAGGGCCCAGGGACGGGGGCGGCTCGGTCTGGCTGTTCGATCTTCCCCGGGCGGGTGATGGCGCATTGTCGAACGCAAGGAAAGTCGCGTGCCCCGGGTCCTCCTGGCGAAAGGACACCCATATCCATCCTTTCCTGGCGCCGGACGGAAATTCGGGGTTCTTCAATTCAGACGAGGGCGGCACGCTGCAGGCGTATATGGTTCGCGGGTGGTCCTGATGGATCCGGAAGCCATTGGATGCCCCGGCCGGAAACCCCGGTTTGCCGGATGACGATTATCAGCCATTTATTGTGCAGGCGGCATTTTCAGATGCCGGAATGAGAGGCGTGCGATGAAGAAGGCGTTGATGGTGTTTGGCGGATGGGAGGGGCACGAACCCGGTAAGTGTGTGGATATCTTTGCGCCGATTCTCGGTGAAGAGGGCTTCGACGTGACGCTTTCGGATACGATGGATGTGTATCTGGATGCGGATCGGATGGCGGAATTGAGTCTGGTCGTTCCGGTCTGGACGATGGGGACCATTGAACGTGAGCAGGAGAAGGGTCTCCTGGAAGCCATCAGAAGCGGTGTGGGGATTGCGGGATGGCACGGCGGTATGGCGGATGCATTCCGGAACCACACGGAGTACCAGTTCATGGTCGGCGGACAGTGGGTGGCGCATCCCGGCGGCGTCATCGACTACGAGGTGAACGTCGTGGACCACGAGGACCCGATCACCCGTGGGATTCAGGACTTCAGGATGCACTCGGAGCAGTACTACATGCACGTGGATCCATCCAACCGCGTGCTGGCGACCACCACGTTCCGGACGACCGTGGCGCCGTGGGTGAACGGTTGCGTAATGCCGGTGGTCTGGAAGCGGACGTGGGGCGAGGGAAGGGTGTTCTACTCGTCGCTGGGGCACGTGGCCCGTGACTTCGACGTGCCGGAGGCGCGCGAAATACAGAGGCGGGGGATGCTGTGGGCAAGCCGGTAACCGCCCCGGAATCTCACCGATCCCGTCCGAGAGGCTTGACAACGGCGCGCGGGTGTTGTATTTTCCAAATATAAGGCGAGGCGGCGTGGCCAAGTGGTAAGGCAAGGGCCTGCAAAGCCCCTATTCGGCGGTTCGAATCCGCCCGCCGCCTCCATTAAACGGAAGGACAAGCGACTGTCTTATATAGATTAGTCGTTGTTTTTTTGGAAGTAGGAGAAACGCATAATCCCGCTTGACAATGTACCGGCGGTTGGCTATTTTCGTTTCCTGTGCCGGAGTGATGGAATTGGTAGACATAGGGGACTTAAAATCCCCCGGGCCGATACGCCCGTGCCGGTTCGAGTCCGGCCTCCGGCACTTACACGATGCCGAATCCAAGAGGATTGTCCTATGAAAATGGGAAACAAAGAACTGATTATCGTGGGGGATCGGGTCCTGGTCAAGCAGGAGGAACTCCAGGAACGCACCGAGGTGGGCCTGTACCTGCCGCAGACGGTTGTTGAAAAGGAAGAGGTACAGGGCGGCCGGATTATGCTGACGGGTCCGGGGATGCCGCTGCCGCAGCCCCACGACCTGGACGACGAGCCCTGGCGGAGCGTGCCGGACGAACCCAAGTATCTGCCAATGCAGGCCCAGGTTGGCGACTATGCCCTGTTCATGAAAAAAATGGCGATGGAGATCAAGTTCGAGGGCGAGAAATACCTGATTATTCCGCACAACTCCATTCTGGCGCTGGTGCGGGAAGACGTCGACGGCCTGGAGGCGTTTGAGGACGTTGAAGATTTCGAGGCCTGACAGATCCGTCCGGATCCCGGCGCCCGGTTTCTAGTCGGATCGCCCTGCAACCCTGGGCACGTTAGCCACTGGAGCATCCGGCTTGTCTTCAGGCGCGGTTATCAGCGCATCAGGAATGACAACGCCCGCAGAGACGATCATCTGCATCGCCTCTTCTACGGTGAGCGAGACGTTCCGCACCTTTTCGGGTGGAAACACGACCGTCCAGCCCGTGGCGGGATTGGGTGAGGTTGGAATGAACACGCAACGACCGATCCGACCCTCCTCGTCCATCGGAATATCTCCCGTTGCAAAGCCCAGGATCCAGAGCCCGTCGGATGGATATTCAGCGAGTACGACCCGGTTGAAACCCCTGTTTTCGTCCTGTGAGACAACCGATTCCATGAACTGTTTTACCGGACCGTAAATAGCGCCAATTACCGGAAGGCGCTTAATCAGACCGTCGCCTTTACCGATGAGGCGTTTGCCGAATACATTGCCGGCCAGCAGGCCGGCCAGCCAGATCAGGATAAGCGTCAGGACCAGCCCCAGCCCGATGACATCGTCTTTCGTCTGAAAAATGCGCTTCACCAGCGGCTGAGCCAGGCCGTCGATCCACTGAAAGATGATCTGCAGAACGATGAACGTAACCACAACGGGCACCAGAAGCGCGATCCCCGCAAAAAGCGTGCCGCGAAAGCTCATCCGTGCTCGTTTACCCAGACTCGAAATACGATTCTGCTCTCCCATCGATCTTCTGCTCCGCGGGCGCCGTACCGTTTCAGGGAAGATTAGCGTTCCGAATTATACCGTCTTCACGAATAAAAAGCAAGGTTCAGGGTGTCGATTCCACCTGGGTAAAGGACCTTGCCATAAGATCGATCTGGCGAAGATAGGGTTCTTTACGTTTATTCGGTGAATATACCCCGCAGTCGATGTAGAAAAACCGATCCGTTTCCACGTCCACGAACGCGTAACTCTTGAATGGGCCCCCGGCCCATTTTTTTTTGTTTTCCCAGAGTCCCTGCAGGACGAACGCCAGTTTTCCGACGAACTCAGCCTGGCCGATTTCGAGGTGATCCGGTACAATCCGGTCCCGGTCGAAAAACCGCCGCGTAATTTCGTTACGTTTTCGGATGCACCATTCCTCCGAGAGTTCGTCGGGGGAAATACCGTCCTCCCAATAGACAAACAACCACCGGTTCGGTTCCTCCTTCGTCAATACCACGAAGCCGCTGTCCGGATAGGCCTCCAGGACGCGGTATCCGAAGGCCACGCGCACCTGCCAGCCGAATTCCCGCCCAAGGCGCTCGGTGACGTCCTTCCGTTCGCCATACCGATAAATCAACCGCTGAATCCGCTCGTTACGGGCTTCTTCGATCCTTTCGTAGAGCCGGTCCGCTTCCATCCGGAGGTTGTCCACCAGCGCGGCGCTGTCTGCCCCCGTCACCGCCATAAGGAGTTGTTCCTTTGCCCATACGTCCTCTTTCCAGAAGACGGCGGACCGGTTCCCTCGCACGGCGTTTTGGACGTCCGGACTCAGGATGTTCCTCAGGAAGCCCGCGGTGGGATGGGGAGCGTCCAGTTCGGCCATAACCAGGATGTTCTTGCGCCGCTTGTTCTCGTACCGGTCAAAATCGGCCACATCTTCGAACTGCAGCCGGAAGACTTTCTCTTCCTGCGGTGTATAGAGGATTTTTTCGAATACCTCTTTCAGATGCGGTTCCAGGCGCTCCCGTTCGGCCGGATCGACCAGCACCAGAATCTCCTGTGCGGGTCCGACCGACTCGGGCAGGCGGGGGCCGCAGCCGGCCAGCATCACCATACTCAGCGCGGCGCCGAATATCCAGTGTTCCGGTCTGATCTTCGCCATGGCGTTTTGGGAGACGGTCTTCATGGAAGTCAAATTGCCGGCGGGCGCACGTTCGTCCCTGCCGGCAATTGTATTCAGGTTGTGGGTGCCCGTATGGACCGCTTGACAAGCAAGATATGGAAAAATCCGCACCTCAGAAAGAGAAAAATGCCATCGGTTCCAGATCCGGAAATCGATCTCCGAAATCAGGGCGGCCAGGCGTGTTTCGACATTTCGACAAGTTTGCTTCGACAGGCCACTTCGACAAGCTCAGGGCAAGCACCACAAGCAATGCAGGTAAGCTCGATGACCGCGTTTCGGAGCGCGTCCGTGAAAGCGTCCAGGGATGTTACTTCCTCGTGCCGAACTCGATCTGGGACGCCCATGTGTTTGATGAACCGTTTCCGGTAATCTTGATTGCGTACCGTACCAAAACGCGGATGCGTGATCCTTTGCAGGTGATCCGGATTCCGGCCGTACGGCCCTTTCCGGACAGGAGTTGCATGCGGCTGCCACCCCATACGTCTGGCTCGAACGTATAAATCCGGGCATCGTAGTGGGACACGTCGAACAGAGCCATCCAGGCGTCGGCCCGCAGGCCTGCCCCGCGCTGGACGCGAAGGTCCATGCCCGCCGCGCGGCCGCTGCTTTTTCGGACCGGGGAGCGGGCGCCCGTGCCTTCCACCCAGAGATTGAGGCGTGCGTATGACCGGGGCACGGACATACGAAGACGTGCGCGTCTCTGGTGTCGCGTTCCTGTTATGCCCGAAGTCGCAACCGTCTGCCGCCGCGTGTTCAGCGTCAGCCGCACCCGGGCATTGCCGAGGCGACGCCTCATTTCGAAAGCAAACCGTTCTCCACGCGGCGGCAGCGTGTATCTGCCTTCGGGTGCTACCCGGCCATGCCGGTCCAGCGTGGCCTGAAACCGCGTTTTCCTGCCCGCCCGCCACACGGCGCCGGCAAACAGACCCCACTCGTTCCCGCCGCTGTACGCGGAGAACGGGCCGCCGCGCAGGCTTGAAAATCCGGGAGGGTACCTGCGGGCAAGTATCACCAGTTTAAGGCGATCGATTCCGGTGCGCGCGCCCGTCAGCCAGGCGACGGCTGTTCCTCCCGATGCGGCGATTTCGCCGAAGAGATTCATCCTGTTCCCGCGCAGGTTCCAGTCCATGCCGGCGGAATGCCGGCGTCGAACGCGTTGCAGCGCAGGGGTGAACGTGGTACGGACGAAAGTGGCGCCGATGCGGCCGGCCGGCAGTTCGACCCCGGATCGAAGTGCCGCCACGTTTTCCCGCAATCTGCCTTTGCGTTCTCGCTGTGTTTGCGTGACATGCAGGTCGGCGGTGCGTATTGCGGCAACGCCCGAGCTGTCGATGGCGGCATCCCATCGGTTGCGCGCACCCATGGCCGTCCACGTGACGCGGCCGGACCGGCCTTCCGCAAAAATGCCGCGGAGCGCGCCGTCTTCGATTGCGGAGCGGTTTCCCACGGTTCGAACGCTGGTCGGCCTTGCCCACTCGAGGCCCGTCGCGGATCGGTTGTGTCGGCTGAAGAGAAGACCCTGTCCGTATCCGGGCCGGAAGTCGCCCGCGAGCAGGCGCCGCAGGCCCGGCACAGAGGCGACACGCACGTATCCGGTGAGGAAATCTGCAAGTCGTACTTCCAGGGGATCGCGTTCCGTGAGGAAGACGCCTTCCACGCGGCGCACGGCGATCACGGTTCGCTGGTAGAGCCGCAGGTTGGACCAGGCGTCAGAATGATTCGTCGGGCGGGTGATCCGGAGCGACGTCCGGACGCTTGGACCTTGCCGCGGAGAAACCGTCAGATAGGGACGGACGGCGGCGAGGACCTCGGACGTGACGCCGGGAACCCTGAGAAGATCGCTGAGGCGCGAGAAGGGTCCGAACCGTTTCCGATAGGTGATGACCTGGCGCGCCAACTCCGGCGAGAACCAGGGCAGAGCCTCCAGGTCCCCCGAGTTGGCCCTGTTGACGTCGATGACCTGCCCATCCAGATCCCGCAGAACGGCCAGGTACGTTTCCGCGGTTTCAGGATTCAGGGATTCCTGCGCAAGGGGCTCGAAACCGGTCAGCATATGTGGAAGCAGGGCGATGAACGTCAGTTTCGTTCTGCGATTGGCGGATTGAAAGAAAGCGCATATCACGGACGGTCCCCCTGACGTCGAAATTGCATACGAATAATTGGTAACAAGCGATTTATTTGCCATTGACGTTGCGTCTGGCCGTCGCTTGTTGAAACCAATGCAATTGAAATGCCAGTGGGAAGCGCTTCGTGTTTCGCGGAGGAAGAATGCGAATGGAGGCGATCAGGGTTCGGACGCGGTTTTGTCCGCGCGGCCGATGGAGAGAAGTTGGATCTTTCCTTTTCTGTTGGTCAGCAGGTACATCCAGGCGTTTTCCCGATTGCCCGGACTGAAGGATATTTTACCGGTGGCGCCCGGTATTTCACCGAGATTCTCCAGCGCGTGCTGAAGCCGCCTCGGAGACGTGCCGCCCCGCTCGATGGCGGTCAGGACGGCCGTCATTGCGTCGTATCCCAGTGCAGCCGCAATGCCCTGGTCGCGATTGAACCGTTGCCTGAAGGCGCCCAGGAACTCATGTACGGAGACCAGATCGCTGCGTGTGGTGTACTTGGCGACAAAGACCGCGCTATCCGTATAGGAGTCTCTCGCGACTTCATGGTGGTTCCAGCCGTCGCTGCCCAGCAACCGCGAGTGAATGCGGTGGAAGGCGATCTGCGGCGCGATCAACATAACGTCGTCCTTACCCCCGGCAATAAGCAGGCCGTCCAACGTATGCACCGGCGCCGGCTGCACCGTATCGGGATCAACTTCGACCGGGGGCGGCGGCGCCAGCCGAATGCTTCCCAGGATCATCGAGTCTATTTCGTCCGTCAGGATTTCGGGCGGGTGGAGCGCCAGCCCTGCGTCCCTGATGCGTTCCAGCTGACCCTTGTAGTCGGTCGTGCCAGGCTCGTACCATGTTTGTACAATGACTTCCGAACCCGATTCTTCCGCACGGGCCGTGAATTCCCTGGCGATGCGTTTTCCGTAGGGGTCCCGGGACGAAAACGTCGCCAGTGTGCGCAGCCCCGATTCCCGGACCGCGTAGTCGGCAATCCGGCGGCCCTGTGCGCCCGGCGTGGCGTTTACCTGAAAAACGTAGGGATTCAGGGTCGCAAGTCCGTCCTCCGAGGCCGTGGGCGCGATCAGCGGGACTTCGGCAGGGCCGACCAGCGCGGCGACGGGAAGGGTTTCAGCGCTTGTAAGGGCGCCGATAATGGCAATCACGCCGTGATCTTCAATGAGACTTTGAGCCGCCTTGATCGCGCGTACCGGTCTGCCTTCCGAGTCTTTGAAGACCAGTGCGACCCGCTCGCCGGATTTCAGCTGATGCAATTCCCGGGCGAGCAGGACGCCGTCTACCATGTCCTTTCCCGGCGGGCTTGCCAAAGGCGCGATCACGCCTATCGTGAAGCGCGCGTCGGTCGGTTCTTCGGTAACTTCCGCGGGTAGTGTCCGTTGTACACCGGCCCCGGCGGCCTGAATGGGTTCCGGCTCAGGGCGTTTCTCCCGTACCAGCGCCACGAACGTGCCATTGGGATACCGATCCGCAAATCCGGCCATTTGCTGACCGGATGGTTCGGTCCCGGAAAACCTCAACGGCCACCGGGCCCGGCCGAAGGCCACGGCCTCTGCGACAATGTCTTTTCCGAAGTCGTTTTGCAGACGGACGACGTCGCCATCCGTGATTCTTCCGGCGCCCGCAAGTTGCCCCAACCGGTCCGCTGCTCTGGCCCTCAGACGGAGGTCCCCCCTTCCCGACGCCACGCGGGCGTACCGGGATGCGGCGCTGTAGACCCGTCCCTTCCGGAATTCGCAGTCGCCGGCGATCAGGTCCGCTTCGAGGAGATACCGGCTGCGCGGGAAGGCATCGTAGATTCCCGTTGCCGTTTTGAGCGCCAGGTCGTACTTCTTGAGTTTGTAGAGCGATTTGGCCAGCATCAGCCGGGAAGCCGACGAACGCCGGTGCGCGGGGTACGCTTCGGCCAGCGCCTGGAAGCCCTTTTCCGCCGCCCGATAGTTGCCGTTGGTGTAGTGGCCAAGCGCTTTCCGGAACCGGGTTTCAATTTCCCCATGGCCGATCTGCGCGCTGGACGGTTGCGCGACTGCGAGATGGGTTACGAGGACAAGCCAGAACGCTGTAGCGATCCGATTCACACGTGGTTCCTCAAGGAGAAAATGCCCGAATCCCTGGTTTTCCTACCTGTTCGAAGCCGTTTTCAGCCAGACGTGGAACCCGCCGGCGGGGTGAGCACGTGCCGCTTCGTGTTCGCAGGATACGGCGATCGCAAGATTCAAATATAGGGACAATTCACGCGATAGGCGAGCGTTTTGTATTTCATTGCCCAGAAATCCTATTCTGTCTTCAAATTCCATGCTCGTACGTCACGTGGAATTTGCTATTGACAAAGCGACGGCGGCGATTTACCGTATGCATGGATAAGGATTGTCCGGATGTAAGGGTTGAGAGGATTTGAGCGGAGACGGAAACGGCGATATTCACTCAAGAAATGATCATGGGGAGAAGAAATGAAACCTGACGCAACATCCTCCATCTACAGGGCGCCCGCGTTCGCCGACGCGCTGCCCGAGTTGGGCGCGCCGGGCGCCACGCCTGAGCGACTGGCACACCTGGAAACGCACGGCTTCGTCATCATCAACGACTTCGTCGACAATCCGTGGATTTCGGTTCTCCGTGAAGCGGGACGCCGGGTTACGGAGGCGTGTGCACCGGCCAACGGGTACAGCAGGATCGACTGCTCCAGGGGTTACGTCCACCGGACCGGTAAGGACGAACCGTGGGCGATTCGCGGTCTGGTTCATCCGGCTTTCAATGAACCATGTTTCGCCGAGTTTCACGGTTCTCCCGATTTCCTGGAGTTCGTGCGCTCGTGGTGCAAGGGTCTTGGCCCCGAGGATGTCACCTATGGCGGTCTGCTGTTGTGGTGCAATCCGCGAGCGTCGGAACACGCCCTCGGCTGGCACCGCGACGTGACGTGGTGGGGAACCGGAAAGCCCTATTTCGCGCAACGTGAGATCCGGGGTGAGGGTCCCGAAGCGTACACGGAGGAGGTCGAGCGCGAACGCTGGGCGGAGATTCGCGCGAACAACGCCAGGTCGATTGCAGAGCGGAACGGGGTGAGCATGTTCCTCGCGCTGGTTGACGACGAATGCCATGAACTCATACCCGGCAGTCACGATCGATGGCGCACGCCCTTCGAGCACGACGTCCTCCTTCCCAAGGCCATGAAGGAGAAGGGAGTACCGCACACACCCAGTTGGAACGGCGTCGACCCGTTGCCGGACCAGGTCGCGGTCCGCCTGAAGGCGGGCGAAGCCCTCATACGGATCGGCTCGAACATCCACACGGGTCACACCGTCCCGGACAGGGAGCGGAACACCCTGTCGATCGGATGGTCCAGGTGGTCCGGACCCTTCGAGGGCGAGCCCTCCGTCGCAGACGTCAGAAGCGCGTGGCAGCTCGATCCCGCAGTGCGGGACGCGTTGCCCTGCGAATGGATGAAAACGGCATGGGACCGATGGGCCGAAACGCAGAAGCTCGGCGATACGCTCGAAGACCGGTACCCCGCTTATGACATCCGCCGGATTAAGGCCGGGGAAGTTGTGGGCTGGCGCGGCGAGTTGGAGCGACAGGCAGCCGCTGCGGGCGAGGCCTGGGAACCCTTTCAGCGCGTGGAATGAGGTGTCGCGACCTCTTCGGGCGTAACGCCGTTTTTCCGGATGCATACCGGATCGGTGTCCGTCCCGAGGCGCGTCGACGCCGCGGACGCCCGGCGTGCGCTGTTCCGGTTGTTCCGGACAGACCGGATATTCGGAGTGGCATCGACGCCGAAATGAACTTTTTTCGAACAGCCGGCCTTGACAAACGTATATAAGGTTGGGTTCATTACTGATACGCCATACCCACTTGTGAGGCAGGAAGTGATTCGCGTCTTCTCCACTTCAAGTCTGGCGTTCGGCTTCTTACTCGCTGCCGTCCAATGTCTGTGCGGGATGCCGGTTCCGGCCGACGCGTGCCACGTCCAGCCGGTTGAGGCGAACTGTTGTTGCGCCGGAAACGACGGCAATGTATCCAAAGCTCCGGCTGAACTTCCGCCGGTCCTGGCGTCCGCCGGTCCCCGGATCCAGGGTCCGGAATCCCACGCCGCGTGGGAACCGGTCCGGTCGCCTGACGTTCGGGCTTCCCGTCTCTCGCCAGGGAATACGTTGCTCCCCGTTGCCGCGCAGTCACAACCCTCGCTGTACCTGATGAAAACCTCGTTTCTGTTCTGATTTCCCGCCTTGTCCGCGTCTTCCGCGGTGCATCTTCAAATTCCCGCTGTCATAATCGCCTGAAGTTCAATCGCTCAAGGAAGCCACTCGAGTCCGGGTGAGTGTGTGGTCTCGTGTTTGGATTGCCACGTCTTGCTGCAACGGAGGTGAACGGTTTTGAAGGGATTGTTGAGACTCATCGGTATATGCCTGATCCAATTTCCCCATGCCGCCGGAGCCGGGGCGCCGGACCTGGAGGGTTTGATCGACTCGGCGCTCGCGAAGAATTCCGGATTGAAGGCCCTTGAACACCGGTTGGCCGCATCTGAAGCCCGGGTGCCCCGGGCTGGCGCGCTTGAGGATCCCATGCTGGGACTGGATCTGCGGAACGTGCCGACAAGCAGCTTTGATTTCAACAGTACGCATATGTCCGGCAAGCAGTTGACGGTCAGCCAGCGGATACCGCTTCCAGGCCTGTTGCGCGCGAAAGAGCAGGCGGCTGAATATGCCGCCGGCGCTGCCAGGGAAGTCCTTGCGGACCGGACTGGAACGATCGTCAATCTTGTGAAGCAGGGATACTATGCGCTGGCATTTCTGGACCGGGCCATTGAAGTAACGGAAAGGAACCGGGCGCTCCTCAGGGACCTGGTTCGAATCGCAGAGAAGAAATACGTGGTCGGTCGCGGACTTCAACAGGACGTCCTGAAGGCCCAGGTGTCGCTTTCCGAGCTGCGGGATCGACTGATCACGCTGAATACGGAGCGCAGGCTTGCGGAGGCACGGCTCAACCGGGTCTTGAATCGGCCGATGGAGATCGCCGTGAATGTACCCGGCGAGGTGATGGCGACGCCATTCGACCTGTCGGTGGAGGACGTTCAGCGTATGGCTCTGGCGCACCGCCCGCTGCTGAAGGAAATCGACCACACCATTTCCAGGTGGGCGGCAACGGAACAGGCGGCTCAACGGTCGGGGCGGCCCGATCTGACTTTTCGCTTCGGCTATCAGCAGCGCGCCCACGTGGCGCCGGACCCCGTGAGCGGCAGCGACTTTCTGTCGTTCGGCGTGAGCATGAACCTCCCGATCTTCAACGGAAGGAAACGGGACAATCGGATTGCCGAGGCGCAGGCCAACATCAGAATGGTCGAGGCGCAAAAGGAGGACGTCAGCCGGGAAATACAGTTTCGCGTACAGGAGACCTGTCTGAGAATCGACCAGCACTGGAAGGAAGCGGAACTGTTCCGCAGTGCAATACTGCCTCAGGCGCAGCAGTCGCTGGAATCGGCAATGGCGGGATATCAGGTTGATAAAGTGGACTTTCTGACGCTATTGAATAACCAGGTCTCCCTACTCCAGTTTGAAATTGAATTCTACAGGCACGTCATCGAACGCGAAAAAGAGCTGGCGAAACTGGAAGCGATTGTCGGCAAACGACTTTTTTAAAACAGAATTCTGTCTGCACGTCCGAATCAGAGCCCCTGCGCGTTGAAAAGTGAAAGGTTGAGTCATGAATTCAAAGCATCTCATTGTGGCGATTCTCGCGCTTGGCGCGGGATTTGTCCTTGGAATATGGCTGGGCGGTGGGGAGGGCACGGCGCCCGGCGAAACGGGACCGGCCGTGCACCGGTGTCCGATGCATCCCACGGTGGTGTCGGACAGGCCCGGAAGCTGTCCGATTTGCGGCATGGACCTTGTGATGGACCAGCCGAGCAGGTCGGGACACGAGGACGGCCACGCAGAGGAAGCCGGTGAGGTCAGAATCGATCCGTCCACCGTTCAGAATATGGGAGTCAGAACACGAACCGTGGAGCGGATGCCCGTAAGCAGGACGGTCCGCACCATGGGCCGCGTGGTTTATGACGAAACCCGGATGACCGACGTGAATACCAAGGTAACCGGGTGGGTGGAAGGGCTTTATGTGGACTTTACCGGACAGGAAGTAAAGAAGGGGCAGCCCCTGCTGGAAATCTACAGTCCCGAACTCGTGGCTGCTCAGGAGGAATACCTCACCGCGCTGGATTATGTCCGGCGCCTGGAGGACGGCGGGTCCGCCGAGGCGCTCGAGGGAGCGAAGGCGCTCCTGGGCGCGGCCCGGCAACGTCTGATGTACTGGGATATCGCGGAAGCGCAGATCGTGGCACTGGAGCAGGCGCGGAAGGCAAAGCGGACGATGACGATCCATTCTCCCCAGGAGGGCGTGGTCGTACACCGGGCCGTATACGACGGAGCACATATCAAGGCCGGAGAACACCTCTATCGCATCGCAGACCTCTCAAGGGTATGGATCCATGCGGACATCTACGAGTACGAGTTGCCGTGGATCAGGCAGGGACAGCCGGCGGAGGTTATGCTTTCCTATGCGCCGGGTCGGGTGTTCGAAGGGGTGGTGAGCTACGTCTATCCCTTCCTGGAGCCAAAAACCCGCACCGCGAAAGTACGGATGATAATTGACAACCCGGAACGGGAATTGAAGCCCGAAATGTTCGCCACGGTGATAATCCGGTCCGAGAAAGCGAAGGAGTCTGTGGTCGTTCCGGTCCAGGCCGTAATCCGGTCTGGAGAGCGAAGCGTGGTGATACTGGATCTCGGCGAAGGCCGTTTCACGCCGCGGGAAGTGAAACTCGGGGTGGAGGCGGACGACGTCTACGAGGTGACTCACGGGCTCAGCGGGGGCGAGGAAATCGTCATATCTGCGCAGTTTCTGATCGACTCGGAGAGCAACTTGAAGGCGGCGCTGCAGACCATGGGCGGGCATCACGAAGCACCCCAGCCGATGCACCATGGCCATTGACAACGGTTTGCGTGATCTGGTACTGTCGCGTAACACGTAACGAAAGTTGAATGTATGATTGGTCAGCTAATCGAACTCAGTCTCAGAAATCGCGTCCTGGTCATTATGGCCACGGTTTTCGCAATTGCCTGGGGCACCTACGCCATGTTGAATACACCCCTGGATGCGATTCCCGATCTGTCGGACGTGCAGGTGATCGTAATGACTGATTTTCAGGGTCAGGCGCCGCGCGTGGTGGAGGACCAGGTGACCTACCCGCTCACGTCCGCGATGTTGGCCGTGCCGAAGGCAAGCGTCGTGCGGGGTTATTCTTTCTTCGGGTTGTCGTTCGTCTATGTGATTTTCGAGGATGGAACGGACATTTACTGGGCCAGAAGCCGGGTTCTGGAGGCGCTCGACACCGTTTCGAACCGGCTGCCGGCGGGTGTCGCGCCGCGGCTCGGGCCGGATGCCACGGGGGTCGGATGGGTGTACGAATACGTGCTGATTGACAGCACGGGGCGCCGGGATCTATCGGAATTGCGGTCCATTCAGGACTGGTATCTGCGTTACGAACTCAGCAGCGTGCAGGGAGTCGCGGAGGTGGCGGCAGTGGGCGGATACGTGAAGCAGTACCAGGTAACCGTGGATCCCAACCGACTGCTGGCCTACAATATCCCCTTGCAGAAGGTCCGGACGGCAATCCGGCGGAGCAACAACGACGTGGGCGGGCGTATCGTGGAGTTCGGGGAAACGGAGTTTATGGTTCGCGGGCTGGGGTACCTGCGGTCGTCGGAGGATATCCGCAACGTCGCCGTAGGGGTGGACGCAAGGGGTACCCCGATAAGAGTTGGTGATATCGCCACGGTACAACTGGGTCCCGAACTGCGCCGCGGCCTGGCGGAATGGAACGGTGAGGGCGAGGTCGTGGGCGGAATCGTCGTGATGCGTTACGGCGAAAACGCGCTGGCTGTAATAGACCGGATCAAAGATAAAATCGAGTCGCTCAAGCCCGGTCTGCCACAAGGCGTTGAAATAAAGACGGCATATGACCGGTCCGCGCTCATACGCAGCGCGATCGACAATCTGCGCAACAAGCTCCTCGAGGAGATGTCGGTGGTCGCGCTCGTCTGCGTCGTGTTCTTGCTGCACTTTCGAAGCGCGTTCGTGGCGATCTTCGCACTTTCAACCGGCGTGCTGGTTTCTTTCGGGATGATGTACACACAGGGCGTGAGTTCCAATATCATGTCGCTGGGTGGAATTGCGGTCGCCATAGGCGCGATGGTCGACGCGTCGATCGTGATGATCGAGAACGCACATAAGCACCTGGAGCAGGGTAACGGGAAGCGAAGCCATCTCGAGATCGTCGCTCGCGCGACGAAGGAGGTCGGCCCTGCCCTCTTTTATTCGCTTCTGTTGATCACGGTGTCGTTCCTTCCCGTGTTCACGCTTCAGGCGCAAGAGGGGCGTTTGTTCAAGCCTTTGGCCTATACGAAAACGTACGCGATGGGCGGGGCGGCGTTGCTCGCCGTCACGCTCGTTCCCGTGCTCGTGAGCATTTTCGTCCGGGGCAGAATCCGGCCCGAGGCGCGAAACCCCAGCAGCCGGTTCTTCATCTGGATCTACCGACCGGCCATCGACTGGGTCCTGAGACACAGGATTGCCACGGTTTTGCTGGCGGTGGCTGTGATGTTTGTAACGCTCTTTCCGTTCAGGAGCATGGTGCTCGAGCGGTTTTCCGATGCGCCGCGCAGCGTCGCGTATCGCGCGCTTCTGAGGCTGGACCGCCTGTTTCCGCTGGAGAAGATCGGTTCCGAATTCATGCCGCCCCTGTACGAGGGAGACCTTCTCTACATGCCCACGACCCTGCCCGGGATCTCGGTGACCCGAGCACGTGAACTGCTGCAGCAGACGGACAAGATCATCAAGGCGTTTCCGGAGGTCCAGGACGTATTCGGGAAGATCGGACGCGCCGAAACCGCAACCGATCCGGCGCCGCTGGCGATGATCGAGACAACGATTACCCTGAAGCCGGAAAGCGAATGGCGCCCGGGCATGACCCCCGAAAAACTGATCGACCGGTTGAACCGGGCGATCCAGTTCCCCGGCCTGACCAATTCGTGGACGATGCCCATCAAGACAAGAATCGACATGCTGTCGACCGGGATCAAGACGCCGGTTGGTGTGAAAGTCGCGGGCGAGGATCTGGAGGTGTTACAGCGCCTGGGCGAGCGGATCGAAGGGGTGATCCGCGATCTGCCGGGTACTTTAAGCGTGTTTGCCGAACGCGTTGTTGGCGGAAACTACCTCGATTTCGAAATCAACAGGGAAGAAGCCGCGCGCTACGGTCTCACGACGGGAGACGTACAGGACGTAATCATGTTCGCGGTCGGCGGGATGAATATCACAACCACCGTTGAAGGTCTGGAACGTTATCCGGTCAATCTGCGCTATGACAGGGAACTGCGCGACAACCTTCCCGCCCTGCGCCGCGTGCTTGTGCCAACGCCCACCGGCGCCCAGATTCCCATCCAGCAACTCGCTGACATTCGGATCCGGAAAGGGCCGCCGGGGATCAAGAGCGAGAACGCGCGCATGAACGCGTGGGTGTACGTGGATATCCAGGGCATCGACGTGGGTACTTACGTGACACGCGCCCAGCAGGCGGTGCTGGAGAAGGTGTCTGTGCCGCCGGGTTATTCGATCACCTGGAGCGGGCAGTACGAGTATATGCAGAGGGCGGAAAAACGATTGAAACTGGTCGTGCCTCTCACCCTTGGCATCATATTCCTCTTGTTGTATCTCAACTTCAGGAATATTTCGGAGAGCCTTATTGTCATGCTGTCCCTGCCGTTCGCGATGGTGGGCGGGATCTGGTTGATGTACCTGCTGGATTACAACATGAGTGTTGCGGTGGGCGTCGGATTCATCGCGCTGGGCGGTCTGGCGGCCGAGACCGGCGTGGTCATGCTGGTCTACCTCGATCACGCGTACGATCGCATTCGGAAGGCGCGAGGCGGCGAGATGAGCGCTTCGGACCTGAGAACAGCGGTTATCGCCGGCGCCGTGGAACGCGTCCGGCCGAAGATGATGACTGTACTCACCACGCTGCTGGCGTTGCTTCCCATCATGTGGGGACACGGCATCGGGTCGCAGACGATGAAGCGCATTGCCGCGCCGATGGTGGGCGGTGTGGCGTCGTCGGCACTGCTGACCCTTATCGTGATACCCGCAATATACGCGTTGTGGAAGGGTCGATCTTTAAAAGATGACAGTTGATTATCGATGGGTGTTGTCATATATTCGAGGTTGCAGGCGTCAGGTATCGGGAAAGCCCCGAGCTTTCCCTTTCATCACAGGAGACAGATCCATGCGCAAAACCATTTGCATCGTGCTTTCAAGCGTGTTCGCGTTCGCCCTTGTTGCCGTCAGCGGCTGTTCCACGGCCGAGACCCGTACGGCCAAAATCAAGGTGCCCACGGCACAGTGCATGATGTGCGCGAACAAGATTGACACGACCTTGAAAAACGTCGACGGCGTGAAGGAAGTCAACGTGGATATGGATACCAGGGTCGTCAACGTAACCTACGATGCGAAACGCACGGACACTGCGGCGATGGAGCAGGCGATAGCGCGGGTGGGTTACCAGGCGAACCAGGTTCCCGCGGACAGTACCGCCTACGCGAGTCTGCCGGATTGCTGCAAGGTTCCACCGTCGCAGTAGGCGCCGGATGCGCCGCAGAGTGCTAATCGTGTCAATGTTCCTGCATGGGGCCGGCCTCCCGGTTCCGGTTTTGGAAACACGCGCAAATTTGGCGGTTTGTCGCAATCATTCAACCCGGCTGCCGTCGTTTGGGCTGCCCGGCAGGTCTCCGTACGCTGCCGGAGGGGGAGTTGATGTTTAGCAAGGAGATTCAGTCGGCGCTGAACGAACAGATCAACAGTGAGTTCCTCGCCTGGTATACCTATCTGGCCATGTCCTCCTATTTCAAGTCGGTCAATCTGAACGGATTTTCCAGGTGGATGGAAAAGCAGGCGCAGCGCGAATTGACGCACGCAATGAAGGTCTACGAATTCCTGCACGAACGGGAAGCGCCGGTCGCGTTCAAGTCGATTCCAGAACCGCCCGCGGGCTGGCGTTCTCCGCTGGACGCCATTTCGGAGGCATATCGGCGTGAACAGGAATCCAGCGGCCGGATCAACGATCTGGTCGATCTGGCAATGAAGAACCGCGCCCATGCGACCAATACGTTCCTGCAGTGGTTCGTGAACGAACAGGTGGAGGAGGAGGCCAGGCTTCGCGCTATCGCGAAGAAGCTGGAACTTGTGGGTGACGATCGATACGGGCTGTTCCTGATCGATCGCGATATGCGCTGAATCCCGCCCGGGATTCTAAGGCAGTTTTTCAGGTGGCGATCTGAATTCGGCCGCTTCTGGATTGGATACAGGGGCGGCCTTTTTGGTATTCGGGGCTGTGCAAGGATGGTATACGTCGAAGACCTGTGGAAAAAATACCCTGGCGCGTGGGCGCTCAGGGGGGTGTCGTTGAGTGTGGCGCGCGGCAGCGTGCTGGGGGTGCTGGGAGAAAACGGAAGCGGGAAGAGTACGTTGTTCCGGATTCTGGCCGGTGTGACGCGGCCCACCCGGGGGCGGGCGCGGATCGGCGGGGTCCGGACGGGATACGCCACAAAGCCGGTGGTGTCCTATCTGCCCGAGATCGATCCGTTTTATTCCTGGATGAGGGTTGGCGAACAGCTGGCTTTCCTCTCGGCCTTCTATTCCACCTGGGACGCGGGAAGGGCGCGGCAGCTGCTGGAATTCATGAATCTGCCGGAGGACCGCAAGGTGGGCGCCCTGTCGCGAGGGCAGCGGGCACGGCTGAAGGTCGTCTCCGCATTCTCCTGGTCCCCGGAAGTGGTGCTGATGGACGAGCCCCTCGGGGGTATCGATCCACCATCACGCAGGCGCATACTGGACAGTCTCTTCAATGGGTTTCGGCATCCTGAGCAGACGGTGCTGATATCAACCCACCTCGTATCCGAAGTGGATCCGTTTATTGAAGATGTGTTGTTTCTGCGTGACGGTGAGATATGTATCTCGGGTCGGAAGGAACAGTTACAACAGGAACACGGGAAGTCCCTGTCTGAGATCTTTGAAACGGCAGTCGCCTGACGCACGAGGACAACGGCGAATGAAGATATTCATCGCTCTGTATTTAAAGGAGTTAAAGGACGCAAGGAATCTATCCTGCATCCTTGCCATCGGCACTCTGGTGCTGCAGGGCTGGGTCCTGCTTTCCGTTGAAACACTGATGATCGCCCTGTTTTTTTCATCATTGCCCCTCTGGGCGATCATGTTCGTCCTGCCATTCCTGCTGGCTTCCTCGTTCACCGGAGAATGGCGAGGCAATACAACCTATCTTCTGTTCGCGCTCCCCGTCCGGGCGGCTGTCGTGTGCCTGTGCAAATTCGCCGCGATTTTCAGTGTCGGCCTGATGCTGTTCTCGGTTTCCGGTACAGGCGTCTATACCGTGGTCGCACGCGCTCCGGAGGAAGACGTATCTCAGCTTCTGGGTTTCTTCGGCGTCACGCCTGGTGCGGTTTCAGCGTATACCGCCGGGTTCCTGGGATCCTACGCGTTTCTGTCCCTCGGCATCGTTAGCGCCGCGGAAGGCGCCAGGTACACGGCCCCGCGCCTGAGGGGTCTGGTGACGGCCGCTTCGTTTGTGATGTGCGCGATCATCTATCTGACGATGGCGGGTTATTTCGTGAACGGTCTGTTGGGGAGTCTTCCGACCGGACCGGCATTGATGGCATACACGGTTTTTTCCGGTCTGGTCTTTCTGCTGATCGGACTTTTCCTGTTTGAAAAGTTCGTGGAAATTTAACTGCTGTTCGCGGCGGACTTCAAAGGTCCGGCGCGCCGGTCGATCGATGGTCAATACGAAAGGACGAGCCCATGCCGGATACGAAAAGGGCATCAGGGAAGTTACAACGGCCGAAGCAACGTTACCCGGACACGGTGCTGGTGAACCGCGGCAGTCCCGCGTCGGCCATCGTCTGCCCCGACGACGCGCCCTACCGGGAACTGGCCTCGGAATTGGGAGCAGCGATCCGGGACCGTACCGGCGCGGACGTCCCCCTCGTGTCGGACGCCGACGCGAAAACGCCTCCGGACCGGCATCTCATTCTGCTCGGGAACGTGAATACGAATCGCGTGGTCTGCCGTCTCTACGGATACAACTATACCGCTGCGGACGACCTGTATCCGGGGCGCGGGGGGCATCTCGTTCAGACGATTCACGATCCGTGGGGGAATGGAATGAACGCGGTGGGACTGCTGGGAAGCGACCTGGAAGGCGTCCGTGCGGCGGTCGGCCTGTTCCTGGGGAAATTTGCGAAAGATGAGACGCTTTCAACCGGTCCTCTCTTCGAAGTGCGGTTCGGACCGGACGCGTTGAAGATTCCGAAACTTGAACATGAGCCGGATGTGGATATGGAGATGGCGTCCGCGGAGGAGGCGTTGCGCCGCGGTGAACATACGGGCCTCTGGGGCAGGATTGGAGAAAAGGGGCTGTTATTCGGGCTCACGGGAAATGATGACTACGCCGAGCTATATAAGCGCCTCGTCTATCGGATGTACCGGCACGCGATGTCCGATCCGGACAACTATGGCGGGATCTGGGGATTCGACGCGGATTTCGCGCTGTACAAGGTGATGCCGGGATGGGACCTCGTAGAGGAAAGCCCGGTGATCTCCGACGACGACCGGCTGCGGATTACACGGATCCTGTTCGAGTTCATCAGCGATTGCGTGTCACACGTGGGCGATATGAAGACGCCACACGTGAGGCACAACCACACCACGTTTGCCGCATTGGGGCTGCACTATGCCGGCGTCTATTTCCGGAAATATTACGGCATGCCTGAAGCGGACGCATGGCTTGCACTGTCCGACGCGTGTTTCCGGTTTCAGGCCGGGGCATTCAAACCCCACGAAGATTGCAGCGGATACCAGTGGCTGACCCATTACCATCTGACCAGGTATTCGCTCTCCAGCGGAGACATGACGTTCTTCGAGAACGGGTGCGCACGGAAAGCGGCGGACTACGCCGTACTGACAACGGACAATCTGGGATATGCGCTTCCCTATGGAGACAATGCCTCGCCTTTCGGATGGTGGAGCGAACTGCCGTATCTGCGGGCGGCCGTTTTCGTGCTGGGGGACGGGCGATACCAGTGGATGCTCGACAGGAAGACGGCCGTCGAGCCTCAATTCGCGGCGTACGAATACCACAGGCGGGTAACCCCTGTAGCGCCGGCGGATCTGGACGGCACACAGGTGTTCCCGGTGGACCCGCTGTATTACGCGTCGAATCAGGGTGAAGACCATCTGCCATTGAAGAAGACCTTCGACAAGGTGGTGTTCCGGGACGGGTACGACCCGATGTCCCAGTATCTGTTTCTGGACGGGCTCTCAAACGGAGGTCACAAACATTACGACGGGAATTCGATATCCCGCATTACGCAGCGGCGGCGGATCTGGCTGGCCGACTGCGACTACATCAAGTCGTTGCCCAAGTTTCACAACGGCGTGCTGGTTTTCAGGAACGGACAGTCCGCCGAGATCCCGCCGTTCGTGGAGCTTGAACGTGCCGCGAACTTCGACAGGTCGGGCTTTTCCGAGACCACGCTGCGCAGCTACAGCGGGGTGGACTGGCACCGGAACATCCTCTGGAGCCGGGGAAGGTTCTTTCTGGTTGTCGATGAGATGGAAGCGCTGTCGGACGATGATTTCGGTTTCAGAGCGATCTGGCAGACGCTGGGCGACGTGGCACTGCGCGGCGGCGGCCTGACGGTGGAGCAGGACGGGGAGCGGTTCTTTATCCAGGGATTGAAGGGACCGTCGCTGAAACTGGAGGACGACGAGGAAACGGGCAGGAACTGGACGGACTATGCGCACGCGGAACCGGTGGTCAGGATCCTTCAGCAGATCGTAAACGTGCGTTTGAAGGCTCGTGAGACCTATCGGTTCTTCAATCTTCTCTATAGCGGCGGTGAACCAGCCACACGGAGTTTGAAGTTGACCCGGCTGGCGGATGGGGCCGTCCGGGTTGACGGCGGCGAGGAGGTCGTCTACGCCGGCGTGGGGGATGCCAAAGATCCGGTCGAGATTCCAGGTGGTCCCGCCGTGGCCGCGGCGCAGTTTATGATCTCTCCGTCCCGGTTCGCCGTCGTCGATGGCACACGGGTTGCGTGGGGCGGCGTTCAGTTGAGATCGGAACAGCCGGTGTCTATAGAGTACGATCTGGTTCGGGGTGAGGGTCGGGCAACCGCGCGGCAGAGCACCACGTTGTGCCTGTGGACGGATGGCCGACCGGGCGTCACGGTCAACGGTAAGGCCGTGGATGCGTCCGTTTCCAACGGCATGGTGTCTTTTGCGTTGCCCGGAGGCGACCATCGATTTCGCGTGGTGCCGGACGCCGTGATGTCTCTGCGCCGCGCCGCCACCGGTACCGTGCGTCCGGATGTGCCGCAACCCGCATTGATCCAGCCGGGCCGGGGCCGTGCGGGCCGGTTGAAGGCACTGTGGACGTTCAGCGACGAGGGTCCGTTTCTCTCGTTGCACGCGGCGGACCTGATGCGGGACGGATCGGACGTCCTCGTGGCGGGCGGCCGGGGCGCGTCGGTCTGTGCGCTGCGGGAGGGTGCGGCGCTCTGGCGATTCCGTACGGGAGGCGAGGTGAGATCCGTCTGGGCCGCGGATCTGGCGGGGGACGGCACCACACGGGTGATCGCGGGTTCCGCCGATACGAAGGTCTACGTACTCAGCGCAAGGGGAGAGGTGAAGTGGGACTATGAAATCCCGCTGTACTACCGAAAGCCAATGCTGAAGACCGTATTTGCCGGCGATATCAACGGGGACGGCAAACTGGAGGTGATCGCGGGAGCCGAGTCCTGGCGCTACTATGCGTTCACCCACGACGGAAAGCTGCTCTGGTACCAGATGACCGTGCACTCATCCACCCACGGCTGCGCGGCGGATATCGATGGTGACGGCAGGGACGAGGTGATTGCCGGCACGGAATACCACCGCTGGCACTGTATCGACGGCAGCGGATCGATCCGCTGGTCCTACCATCCCAGGACCGGCCCGCGGACCAATGCCGCCGCGGCGGGCGATCTGGATGGGGACGGCATGAAGGAAGTGGTCTTCGCGGGGGCGGATACACATATCCACACGCTTGGCGCAGACGGCAGGCTCCTTTGGCAGTTCAATACGGGGGACGAGGTGACGCAGGTCGTCACCACCGATATGGATGGCGACGGGCAGGACGAGGTGGTGGCCTCTTCGATGAGTTTCAACGTGTACGTGATCAAGGGCGACGGGCGGACCGTTGTATGGCGAGCGGACCTCGGGGAGGTTGTGCGGTGTATTTCGGTGGGTGATTTCGACGGCGACGGCAGGCCGGAGGTCGCAGCCGGGACCGAGGACGGCGTCGTGCATCTGCTTGGCAACGGTGATGGACGGACGCTGGCGCGTTTCAGGACCGGCGGCGCATTGTTGACAATGTCAGCGGCGGACGTGGACGGCGACGGTATTCCGGAGATTGCTGCGGCATCCGAAGACGGGATTCTGTACGTGCTGAAGCGGTAGGCGGACGCCGCCGGTGCGGGGACCGGCATATCGGCGTCCTGCAGGATACGCGATTTCGGAACCCGTCTAAAGATCCAGGTCGCGGGCGATGCCGGCCATTGCATCCCGCACGAATGCGATGTGTTCGTCCAGGTCCACCCCGAGTTCCGATGCCCCCGTGTGGATGTCCTCCCGGCTGACGGCCCGCGCGAATCCTTTCTGTTTCATCTTCCTGCGGACGGACGAGGTCTTCAGGTCCGCCAGTTTCCTGGAAGGCTGCATCAGCGTCACGGCCACGATGAACCCGGTGAGTTCATCCACGGCGAACAGGGCCTTGTCGAGCAGGCTGTCCCTGGGCACGCCCAGGTACGTGGCATGAGATTTGATGGCGTGGATGATGTCCGCGGGATATCCTTTTTCCGTAAGGATGAGGACGCCGACCATCGGGTGCTCTTCGGGATCGGGGTGTTTTTCGTAATCGAAATCGTGCAGCAGCCCGGTAATGCCCCACAGGTCCGCATCCTGTCCGAATTTGCGGGCGTAAGCCCGCATTGCCGCTTCGACGGCCAGCATATGCTTGACCAGGTTCGGATTCCTCGTGTGTTCGCACAACAGTTGAAAGGCTTCGTCCCTGCTCGGTAGTGACATCAGGGCTCCTTTGCTATGCCATACGGCCGTTGCCCAGGGCTTTCCGTTTGACTTCACGGAAGGACTTCAATGCGTTTTCGAGGGTGTCCGAAACGTGTTACAAACGCCGCGCCACGCAGCCCGGAAGGTCTTCTTCAACGGGCCGATAGGGGCGGGAAGTCTGCGGATTGTCGACATGAAGGGTCCGTGCGGCGGTTTACAGAGTGGCGCGGGTAAGCGTTTCGAACAATTTCCGGGTGGCCATGGAGTGACTGCGGCCTTTGCGTTGAAGGACGCCCAGCGTGCGTATCAATGGCTTGCCGCGAAGTGGAAGCGCCCTGAGGGTATCTTTGAATCGACCCTGTCGCAACGCCGATGAAGGCACCAGAGAAATTCCGATATCGACCTCGACAGCGTGGATCACGGTCGCGATGTGGTCCAGTTCCATGACCGGCCGGAGGGTCACGCCGAGTTTCCTGAAGTAACGATCGACGGCCGTCCTGGTAGGGAATTCAGGTGTGAACAGGATGAGCGGTTGTTCGGCCAAGTCACCCGGGCTGACATTCCGCTGTACGCTTAGCGGGTTGGACACGGAGCAGATGACCACCATCGGGTCTTCCGCAAACGGAACCGCGTCCACGTTTCGCTGTGACCTGGGAAAGGCGACGACCCCCAGGTCGATCTGACCGCTTGCCACGTTGTCGTAAATATTCCTTGCCTGAGCATACGACAATCGCAGATTGACTTTGGGGTGGGCCTTGATGTACGTTTTCAGAAACGGTGCCAGTTCCATCATGCCCACGCTGTAAATGGCAGAAAGTCGTACGGTACCGGAGACCACTCCGCTCAATGCCTGCAAGCGGTGCTGCATTTCATCGAAGCGCCGGACGATCTCCCGTGCATAACCGTAGAAGACTTCGCCTTCCGCGGTAAGGGAAAGACGTCTTTTTTCCCGCTGCACCAGCTGCCGACCCTGTCGTTTTTCGATGCTCTTGAGTTGCTGGCTGACAGCCGATTGGCTGACGTCATTGAGCAGGGCAGTCTTGGAGAAGCTCTGGGTTTCTATAAGGTCGCAAAAGACCTTCAGGCTTTCTGTCAGCACGAAATGGTTTCCAATTCGATGTGGATGTCGTTTCCCGGACGTGACGGCGGTACGTATTGACGTTTAAAACTGAGGGATTCCAGGCGCGCGAACGGACGGTCATTCAGGCACGCCAAACGGTAAGTCACGATAGGAATACTATAAGATATGCGAAAGCATGTCAACAGAAAATCTATAGGACCGGGCAGTGAGCGCGGGGGAGTGACGAGGGGTAAATCGGACATCATGCGCGCCGGAAAGAAGCCGCGGGACAGGGCAAGGCATCCGTCTAACTGCTTGCTATGTATTAATTTTCTTGTGTCAGGCTGGCAATGGCGGTATATTTCGCGTTCCGCCTGAACCGGTTTCAGCAGTGCGGGAAAAGGGAAACGCAAGGGATTTTTAAAGGATACGTTATCGTGAATTGGTTTGACCGATTGAAGTCCGGAATACAAACGCTTGTCCGGCGGACGATGCCCGACAATCTGTGGATCAAGTGCGAGCGCTGCCATCAGACGCTTTATAGCAAGCAGTTGCGACAGGAGTTTGGGATATGTCCCCACTGCGGCGCGCATTTCAGGATTGGGTACCGGGAGTATCTGGACCATATCCTCGATGAAGGCGCTTTCGAGGAAATTGCCACGGAGGTAAAGTCCGCCGATCCACTGCATTTTGAAGATCGCAAGCGTTATGCCGAACGGATCAGGGAGGGTCGCAAGGCCACGGGCCTGGACGCGGCGGTTAGCGTGGGTATCGGCAAGATCGATGGTTGGCGCATCGGCGTGGGGATTCACGAACCCGCGTTTATCATGGGCACGCTGTCTTCGGCGGAGGGCGAGCGGTTCTGCCGCCTGATCGACCGGTGTATCTCCGAGCGCCTGCCCCTCCTCCTGATCTGCCGATCGGGGGGCGCCCGCATGCAGGAAAGCGCGCTCTCGCTGATGCAACTCGCCAAAATTAACGCCAGGCTGGCGCTGTTTGCAGACGAGGGTCTGCTGTTCATCTCCATACTGACGGATCCCACAACGGCCGGTGTGTCCGCCAGCTATGCCCTGATCGGCGATGTCAATATCGCGGAGCCCAACGCGCTGATCGGCTTTACGGGCGAGCGGATTACCGGCAGTTCGGTGGGCGAGGAGGAACTGGAGGCGCTACGTCGCGCGCAACGCGCCGAAAAGGTCCTTGAGCACGGATTTGTCGACATGATCGTACCTCGCAATGAAATGCGGCAGACGCTGGCCAGGCTGTATTCACTGTTGTTGAACTCGCGATCCGGCGCGGAGGTTCGGGTATGACCACGGGCCCTGCTTGAGTTGGCGCGCGGCCGGGATCCCTGAGGCCCCGCCGTTCCGTTTTCCGGGGGGCGAGCTCATGAGAGGCTGACGTGGGTGCGGGTATGAACGTGTACGTGGCGGTTTTTCTATTTCGGAAAAACCGTGTTTTATTACTTGAGCGTGCGTCCAGGAAGGGGTTTGCGCCGGGCCGCTGGACAGGGGTTGGGGGCCGGGCGGAACCCGGCGAGATGGACGATCTGGAAGCGGTGGTGTTCCGCGAGGTCAGCGAGGAAACCGGCATCGAAGCGGAAGAGATCCGGAATCTGGAGATTCGCATCGTTCTGACCCGGATTGAAGACGGCGACCTCACGACCGTGGTATTTTTCTCGGGGTATACCGATCGTGAGTCTCTGGATGAATGTAACGAAGGGCGGCTGCAGTGGGTCGAGGTGGATCGAGTGGATGATCTGGACCTTGTCGAAAACGCCCGATATGCGTTGAATCTGGCCCTCCAGGCAAAGGAATCCGCATTTCCGGGCCTTTTTCTTGCAGTGGAAGAAGCTGGGTGCGGCGGCGCGATCCGTGCGGTGAAGGTGAATCCTCCGGTATCCGGGTATTCGCCCGGAACAAGGGAAACACAATGAAATTCGTCATTCGGGCCGGCGGTTTCGGTACCCGCCTGTGGCCTTACAGCCGGACGACACGGCCGAAGCAGTTCCACAGGATGGTTGGAGAACGCACCATGCTGCAGGAGGCTGTGCACCGGATCCGGCCGCTGGTCGGCGTCCGCGACCTCCATGTCTCAACGGGCAGCGAACTGGTCGCACTGGTTCGGGAGCAACTCCCGGAACTGCCCGGGGCCGGAATGATCGTCGAACCGGCGCTGCGGAATACCGGGCCGGCCATTGGGCTCGAATGCGTGCTGCTCGAAAGCCGGTACCCCGGCTGCACGGTGGCCAGCCTGGGCTCCGACCACCATATCGGCAGGCCCGAGGAGTTCTGCCGGCTTCTCAATGTGGCCGAAGAAGCCGCGGAGGAAGATCCCGACGCCCTGTTTACGCTTGGGGTGAAACCCACGCGCGTGGAAACGGGGTACGGTTACATCCAGAAGGGAAGCGTTGCCGGACGGGTCAACGGAGAGCCCGTGTACAGCGTGGCGCGGTTCAGGGAGAAACCCGATGAACCGACCGCGCGGCAATACGTGGAGAGCGGTGAATTCCTCTGGAACAGCAACATGTTCGTCTGGAAGGCGCGTACGGTCCTGGCGCTGTTCGAGCAGTTCGAACCGGAACTCCACCGTATTCTGATGCGCATACAGGCCGCGGTGGGCACAGGGTCGGAACGGGCCGCCATTGCGCGGGAATATCCCCGGATGACGGAGGTGGCCATAGACAATGCCATTATTGAACGGGCGCCCAGGGTGGCCACCCTGGAAGCGGATATTGACTGGAGCGATATCGGCAGTTGGGGCGCACTGACGGACGTCCTTCCCGTGGATGCCGAGGGCAATCTGGTTTCCGGCGAGGTGTTGAATCTGAATTCGCGGGACAACACGGCCTATGGCGTCGAGGGCAAGCTGATCGCCCTTGTGGACGTGGAGGGTCTGGTCGTCGTCGATACGCCCGACGCGCTGTTGATCTGCCGGCGCGACCGGGCGCAGCGCGTGAGAGACGTTGTCGCGGCACTGCGGCCTGACCGGGCCGGATATCTCTAGTCCCAACGGGTCCCGACGTCTATGGCGATGCTTACGGTTCGGCGGGTCTGACGGGCTGAATTCCGTGTATGGCGAGCGAATCCGAAGTCGCGGCGTTTCGGATTGGAAACGGAGAACTCGACATGAAAATACTCGTGCTCCAGGGACCTAACCTGAATATGCTTGGAAAGCGGAAGGCGGACCATTATGGTCTCGTGACGGTGGACGAGATCCACGCCAGGCTCGAGGAACGCGCACGCGCGTTGGGCTGCGAGCTGGAATGCCTGCAGTCCAACCACGAGGGGGTCCTTGTCGACAGGGTCCACGAGGCGCGGGAGCGCGTCCAGGGTATCATTCTGAATCCTGCGGGTCTGACGGGGTTCGGTTACTCGCTGCGGGATGCCGTTGAAGACAGCCGGCTGCCCACGGTGGAGGTGCATCTGTCAAATATCCACGCGAGGGAAGCGTTCCGGAGGCATTCCTGCTTTTCGGCGATCGTGGTTGGGCAGGTAGCCGGATTCAAGTGGCGGGGATATATCGCGGCGCTGGAAATGCTGGTGGAGATGCTCAGAGAAGAAGGATAAACATCACAGGTTGGAATTAGACGGCAAAACGCCCCGGAGGGATCCCCGGGGCATCTTTGTGCGTTTTGTAATTCCTCCTGGCCGCGTGCCGTCAGTTTCGCCTTGCCTTCATCATATACCGCACGGCTTCGGCGACGATGCTGGCGGCGCCTTCGATTCCGGTCTGTCGGGTATTCAGTGTCAGGTGATAGTTTTCGGAGGCGTCCCATGCGATACCGTAGTGTCGCTTGATATAGCGTTTCCTGTAGTCGTCCATCTTGCGGATGCGTTTTGCCGCGGTGTCTGATTCCAGGTCTTCCCGCGCCATGACCACCTGAATGCGATAGTCAACGGGGGCAACCACCCGAAGATGCAGCGTGTCCGGCCGATCTCTCAGCAGTGCCTGTCCGCCCCGGCCCACCAGGACCACGTTGTCTCTATCTGCCAGGCGCGTGACAACTTCGCGTGTAACGTTGACAAAGGCCTCCTCGTCAGGAAAGGGCAGACGGGTATCGCTTCGTCCGGTCAGTTCGGGCACCGTGGCGGTCGCCCACCATTCATACTCCGACAGGCCGGTAATGGCTTCCGGATGTCCCGGCGTGAGGAACTTGCGAATTACACGCATGGCGGGATGTTCGGGCCGTTCGTCGAAGCGTTCGGCCTCTGAGACCGGGACCTGGGCTTCGTTGGCCACTTCCACCAGCAGGTCTTTGTTCATACAGAGATAACCCAACAGATCAGCCGCCTTCTGAGCGACCGATCGTCCGTCGCTGCCGTATTCTCTTGAAACGGTAATCACACCCATGGGGAGCCTCGCTCATGTATAATGCCTCCGCATCGAGCGGAACGTGACGGGATTTGAATATCGGCATAGCTTAGTGAATATTTTTGATTTGTCAACCGGTTTAAGCGCGGTGCGACCCGCGGGCGGCCAGGCATTCCGCGTTACAGGAATGATTCGGCGGGTAACGACGCCAACGAGGGACAGCCGATGGAAAATCAGGTGTGGATGTACAGACACGACGGGATTCAAACCGGAAGACCGTTTGGATTTGACGTTGACGGATCGGATTGGCTGTGGGAGGGTTGTGGGCACAACCGATTGACAGGCCATAATTTACGTACCGCGGAGACGGTCCGAATTCCGGTGCCCGATATGGCGGGTCGATCTGTCGTACAGGTCATTGCCTGGGAAGATAGACTGCTGCTCACCCTGGGGGACTTGCCGTACTACCTGGTTTTCGATCCGGCGCGTCGGACGTGCGAGAGACGGCAGATCCCGGGCGCCCGGCCCATCGTCTGGTACGGACTTAAGACACCTTGTGGAAAGGTGTTGCTCTTCGAGCGCTCGGAATCCGGTGTTCTGGTTCTGGATGGTCCGATGGCGGAGCCGCGTGTCGTGGACTGTCCGTTTGAAGGGCAACTGGCAGGCGGATGGTGCGTCGAGGACCTGGTTTACTCGCCGGTGACCGAACCTTCAAGAATGATCAGGTTCGATCCGGGCGAGGAACGATTCGTGGACGAGCGCCCCGGTCCCTATCCTGAGGCCGCACTATCCGGGCACCTCATGCATCGGGGTCTGCTCTACGCGTGGGACGTGGCAAAGGGCCGGATCCTGCCTCTGGATCCGGTCCGCGGCCGGTGGGAAGAAGCGATTCCCGCGCCGGACCACGGCAGGGTATACGGATTCATGGGCGGAGGGTTCGGTTTCCGTGGGCGCGCATATATCTGCCTGAGTACCTATATGCATCCGAGCCGGCTCGATCCGAAAACGGGCCGGATTGTGATCCCCGACGGGCCTCTGACCATCGACGGCGAACCACCCAGGTTTCTGGACCGCTTTCTGGTATTCGACCCGAATACCGGAACCTTTGATTACCTGGTGGCTCCTGAGCAGCCGGACGGGGTCCCACTGCTGTGTTATCACTGGACGGACGGCGAGCGGTTCGCCATTACGGGCACGACGATACCCTACGCGCAACCCGGGAAACCGGGAAAAGCATTCGGATCCTGGATTGTACTGCAGAGCGAACCGGCGGCGCAGGAACCGGGTTTCGGCAATCCCGACACGGCCTTTGACAGGGACGCGCATCTGAACCGGTACCGCCGTACCTACGGCGCCGAAAGGTCGCTCTTCCTGCCGCATCTGCCGTGGACGCCTCCCATCGTGAATATGGAGGGTCCGGCAACGGATTATCCGCCGGGGAAGGAGGCCGAACTGATCCGCCGTGCCGCGAGAACCGATCGGTCGGAGTACCTCGGGCATCTTGCCGAAACCATTACTGAGGGCGCCGCTTCGGACGCGGAAGCGGTCAAAGCGGTTGCGGGATACGTGAATCGGGCACTGTATTACAATCCGGTCCAGATTCCTGACACACAGGACCCGGTGGCCATTCTGGAGGGACACGATGCGCGGTGCGGGCAGGGCGTTGCGGTCACGGTGGCGATTCTGGAAGCACTGGGCATTCCCACGCGGACGGTGGGGCTCTCCCACCACGTTGTGGCGGAGGCCACCTACGACGACGGCGATCATATCGTGGACGCGCTGTTTTTCGGCGCCAATCAGCCGCACAAGGCGGGGCGTGTATTGTCCGTGGCCGAACTGAAGGCGGATGTTTATTTCGCCGACGGCTTCGCGCAGGAATGTTTCGCGTACGATCCCGAGTTACTCGAAAGCGAAGACGGGTTCTGGATTCTGGGTTACGTATTCGGCATCTGGGGGTCGGAGCCGTATTACTCGTACTATCTGGGAGCCGATAAGGCGCATCCGCCAACGTTTCCACTTCCATTGCCGGCGCAGCGGATTGGCGGACGGGAAGTCCGATTGAACTGGGCCCGGTCGATAAAGATGGGCGGCGGCATGATTGAGTACGACGTGCGGGTTTTTCCGGAGCGGGCGTGTCGTGAGGAAGTCATGTCGGAAACGACCGGGGACACATCGGTGGTGTGGAGGGTGCCTGAGGCCAACAGAATGTACTTTGTGGAAGTGCGCGCCGTGGACGATCACCGGAAGCGGAATCCGGACACGTGGTATCCCGCGGCGCGGTCCAATTTCGTGCTGGTACCGGACGACCAGTACGGCTGGTACGGCCTGATGTAGAACCGGACACCCTGATATCCAACGAAAGCCAGGGGGGCTCGCCGACCGATTGCGGGGGCTAACCGTCGGTGGGACTGCTCCGGACAACCGGCACGTGAATGAGCGTGGGCTGTTTCGCGCCAAGGCTGTCCCGCAGCGCGGGCAGGATCTGGCCGGCGTGTTCAATGTGAGTACCCCTGGCGCCAAAGGCTTCCGCCATCCCGGCATAGTCGATCGGCCCCAACTCAGAGGTAATCCCGCGGCCGTAGCGCGCCTCATGCCCGGTGAGTGTGATGCCCCACGCTTCGTCGTCGGCGAGCAGGACCACAAAGGGCAGGCCCTGCCGGGCGGCGGCCTCGAGTTCTGCAACGGTGAACGTCAGCGCGCCGTCACCCGAAATGAGGATGACGTGCCGGTCCGGATACAGCAGGCGCGCGGCCATCGCGGCAGGAATACCGTAGCCGACAACGCCGCTGGCCCCGCAGGTGAGCCAGTGGCCGGGATATCGGTCGCAGAGGATCTGGTGGGCCCACTGCCCGATGTTGCCCCCGTCGATGATGACCATGGTGTCGTCGGTCAGGACGGCCTGTACAGCGTGGATGATGTCGAGCGCGTGCAGGCCGTTTCCCTTACGGGCGGCCACGCATTGCCGGAAATACGCGTCCCGGCGCCTGGCGGCTTCCTCGAGCCAGGCTGTCCTGGGTGCGGTTTTTCGCGATTTCGCTGCTTCGGTCAGTTGGGTCAGCGCCGACCCCGGATCGGCCGTAACGCGAAGGTGGCCGCCCGCGCCATGGTTGACCTGGAAGGCATCCGCGTGAATGCGGACAAGGGTCGCATCGGGATGCACGGCGGGCGGTTGAAGGTAGCCGACCCGGTAGTCGCAGACCGCGCCTGCCAGCAGAACCAGGTCTGCATCCGGGAGAAGCCTTGGGCCGCCGCTTGCCGCGCCGACAACGCCCATAAAGGTTTCCATGGGCTTCGTGATTGCGCCCCGGTCCCAGATCGGCACCACCACCGGAACGTCCAGGGTGCGGGTAAACTCGGCCAGCGCCGCGCTGCCGTCCGCATAATGTGTTCCGCTGCCGGCCACCAGAAGGGGACGGACCGACTGTGAAATCAGATCCGCCATCCGCTCGATTGCTTCCGGAGGCCCCAGCGAGATGGTGGGGGCGGGATGGCCGGTGTCGTGAACGCGCACGACGGCGTCGGCATGAATTTCGGCGCCGAGGACGTCCTGGGGAACCGTCAGGTGTACGGGTCCGGGCCTGCCGGACATTGCGGCTTCGAATGCCTCGTGCAGCGTCTGCGGGATTCGCCCCGGATGGTGGATGGTCTCCGCGTACTTGCACAGCGGCGCCGCAATGGCAACCTGGTCCAGGTCCTGAAAGTGACCGAGTCCCGCGGTGCCGGAAGGTCCGCTGCCGGTGATGAGCAGCATCGGCGCGCCGTCGAAATGGGCGTTGCAGACGCCGGTGAGGGCATTCACGTGCGCCACGCCGCTGCTTGCGGCACATACGCCCACGGTGCGGTTGAGGCGTCCCACGGCTTCTGCAATATATCCGGCGGCCTGTTCATTGCGCACGTCCACAAGCCGCATTCCCGCCCGGTCGCAGGCGTCGTCCAGGTCGTCCAGGCCATGCCCGCACAGGGTAGCGATAAAGGCGACGCCTTTTTTCTGAAGTTCCGCCACCAGCAGGTCCGCGCCGTTCATCCATGATCCTCCCGTGGAACTTTCGTGCGATTCTCTGAGTCAACAGTTAACAGGGTTTACCTGCACAGGTGCGGTGCGCCCGCTGAACCGTCAGACGCGGTACAGGTCCAATGCATCCATCGCGTCCGCAATGCGGGACGGAACGAGGTGACGTGCCGGGACGCCTTTTTTTCTGAGCGCCCGAACCTGCGTTGAGGAAATCCGCGAATGAGCGCAGTCCAGCCTGATGAAGTGGATTCTGTCTGAAAATGCGGCATATTCCGGGCTCTTCGCCAGCCTTCGCATAGCTTCGGGGTCGATATTGTCACGGTTGGCGGCGATGACGTGGGCGCCGCCGAAGAGTGCGGTAAGTTCGTGTTCGAGGTTGGCGTAGTACCGTGAATCGAATATTCTCAGAAGGGTGTCGTATCCAACCACGAAGTACAGGCGTGTCGATTCGGGGTACAGGGGACGCAGGGCGCTGGCTTTATCCACGAATCTGGCGTGGCTGCAGCCGGCGACTGAGACGTTGGAACAGGGTTTTGCGTAGTGGTCGAGCATGGCCAGGCGCTGTGCCAGCGACGCCCCGTAGATGGGCTTGTCAACGTTTGCGTGAGACAGCATGAGCAGCGCTTCGCCCGCCCGGCACGTTTCCGATGCCCGATTCAACATGGCTTCGTGGGCAACGGTCATGGGATTGAAGGAAGCATCCATCACAGTCAGGCGGCCGCCTGGTCGGTTGAGACCCTTCGCAGCTCTCCGAAAAAAGGCCGCCCGCGGTGGACCACCGGGTTCGAGCGCGTCCATGAAGCTGTGCAGTTCCTGAAATTCCCGTGGAGGGACCTGCATCGGCAACCTGGCGAATGGGGGTTCGAGCCTGTGAATTGGATATGGTAGGCCGGGTTCGGGAGTAAGTCAATCGATTTATCGGGGGGATTTTCCGCTTGACATCTGCCACCCCGGCGTTACCATTGAATGGGGGATCGGGTTGATCGTCAATATGGAACGAAAGGGAGACGAATGGCGTGGCGGCCGTTTCGCGGGGTGTTCGTTATCCTGGCAACGCCATTTTCAGACGATGGTTCGCTGGATGAAGACGGGTTGCGGGACGTGGTGGAGTTTTCGATCGCGGCGGGCGCGCACGGTCTGGTCTCGCCCGCAAATGCCAGCGAATTCAGCGCATTGTCAGACCCGGAGCGGTTACGCGTGATCGAGGTCGTGGGCAGGATGGCGCGGGGCCGGTTGCCATTCGTCGCCGGCGTGTCCGGAGTGAGCGCCCAGGTGGCCGTGTGGCTGGCGAAACATGCGGCCGACGCCGGCGCCGATGCCGTAATCGCCATGCCGCCTTATATTTCCAAGCCCCCGGCCGACGGCGTCAGGGCATATTACCAGGCGCTTTCCGGGGCGACGGAACTCCCCATTTTCATCCAGAACTATCCATTGCCCGTCGGGGTGCCGATGTCCGCTGGACTGCTGGGCCAGCTTGCGCACGAAATCGAACGCGTGGACTACATCAAGGAGGAAGTTCCTCCGGTCACGCATTCTGTTTCGGCGGACATCGCTGCCTGCGGAGATTCGGTGGAGGGCGTGTTCGGTGGCGCGGCCGGTCGGTTCATGTTGGACGAAATGAGTCGGGGCGCGGTCGGAACGATGCCGGCCTGCGACGTTCCCGAGGTGCACGCCGCGGTATGGAATGCCTGGCAGGCGGGTGACGTGTCCGGCGCCCGCGAGGTGTTCAACCGCCTGTTGCCGCTGTTGAATTTCGAAATGCTGCACAGCGTTCAGGGATACAAGGAGGTGCTCCGCCGCCGCGGGGTGATCCGATCGGCCCACGTAAGGACCGCCGCGACCGGACCGCTGGACGCGCACGATCACGCCGAACTCGATGCGATTCTTTCCGATATCAGCGATCTCTGGTCGATATAGAACAGGGTCCCGCGCCGGGCGTAACGGGTTGATTCAGTCACGTATATCACGGAGGATGTTATGCACGTTGGGATGCGGATACCGCCCATGGGAAGGGAATTGGGTCTCGAGGGTGTGGTGGCGTGGGCGAGCGAATGCGGCTTCGGGTCTGTGGATGTGCCGGAAGTCGACGCGGGGGTTCGCGGGATGTTCGACAGGGCGGGACTGGCGATCGGTACCGTCGACTGGGGCGTGGGTGGCGCCCTGTTGAGTAAAGACGATCAGGTGCGTCAGGGGGCGGTCGCAGCCATGAAACGGCGCATTCACGATACGGGCGTCCACGGTTCAGGCGTGGTGTTTCTCTGCCTGGCGCCGGACGACGGCATGCAGTCCCGGGCCGAGAGTTTCGAGATTTTCAAAGCCGTTTATCCCGGCGTGGTGGATTATGCGGAACAGCAGGACGTACATCTCGCCATCGAACCCTATCCGGGTGGCGCACCGGGCTATGGCAATCTGGGCTGCACTCCGGAGACGCTTCGCGCGGTATTCGAGGTTGTGCCGTCGCCGCATCTTGGGATCTGCTACGATCCGTCGCACTTCATCCGGATCGGTGTGGATTATCAGCGCCTGTTGATGGAATTCGGTGACCGCGTCCGGCACGTGCATGCCAAAGATACGGAATTGCTGTCAGACGGCCTGTACCTGTACGGCAGCCTCGGACAGAGCTTCGGCAGGCGGTATGGACACGGGGAAGGCTGGTGGCGGTACTGCATCCCCGGATGGGGAGACGCCGATTGGATCTGGATTGTGTCGCGGCTGGAAGAATTCGGCTACGACGGGCCGCTTGCAATCGAGCTGGAAGACGATCGTTATATGGGCAGCACGGCCCTGAATCAGGAGGGGCTGCTTACAGCCAAGGCGTATCTGGAAGACATCATTCGTTAGAAGCTGCTTTGTGTTCTCTCCATTACAACCGGGTCCGGAGGTGGACGATGAGACGGGTCAAACCGATTTCGATTGTCGTGGCACTGCTTTTGATGTCTTGCGGCGAAGACAATCCGCTGAACTACGATACGCTGGCGGGCACCTACACGCTACGGGAGATTCAGCTGACGGGCGGATCGCAAACCCAGACACTCCGCCCTCCCGAAGCAACCGGCACGCTTGTTCTCTCGACAACGGGCGACTTTTCGATGAGCCTTAGTGTACCATCGCTTCAGATGGTGGATCGGTACTCCGACGGTACGTACGCCATAGAAGGATCGAGTATTCTGTTCCAGGAAGCAGCGACACTGGGTCTTGTCGGAACCAACGCCGCCGTCAGCGGGAACGAGCTGACATTGACTTCCAGCATCGGTGAATCGCAGGTTACGATGGTCTTCGTGAAGGTCTGACCCTTTTTGCCGGGGATCGCCATTCGGACAGATGATCCGGAGCAACCGGTCGTACAGGAGTCATGCAGATGGTAAAGTTTGCAGACGCGGTGGTGATCGGCGGGGGAATCATGGGCGCCAGCGTGGCCCATTTTCTCGCAAAAAAGGGACTGGGTGCTGTCGTGCTTTTGGAAAAACGGTCGCTGGCCGCCGTGAGTACGGGGCATTCGGCCGCGGTGATCCGCACGTTTTACTCGAACGACCTCACCATCCGGCTGTCCGTGAAGGCACTGGAGATGTTCGCCAATGGAGAGGACGCGCTGGGGGGAGACTGCGACTTTCGCAATACGGGTTATATCTGTCTTCTGGGTGAGCATACCGCCGCCGCGGGCCTGGCGGTGCTGGAGGCGGAGCAGCGGAATCACACCCGGGCAGTGGCGGTGGAAATGGATGAGATTGGCGAGCTTGTCCCCGGCGTGAACGCGGACGGGATCGTCTCGGGCATCTATGAGCCCGCGTCGGGGTACGCGGACCCCGTCAGGACGGTCCGGAACCTGGTAACGCGCGCCGCAGACTGGGGCCTGGTGTGTTACGAGGGCGTGGGGGCCACGCGAATTCGCCTGTCCGGCGATCGCGTGACCGGGGTGGAGACGGATGCCGGCGAAATCCGGACGGAACTGGTGATCAACGCGGCAGGTCCCTGGGGCCGGCAGATGGGATTGTCCGCGGGTTTGAACTATTCGCTGCGATGGAGCCGGGAGAGCGATCTGGTAATGCGATTGCCGGACGGATTCGGAAGGTTTCCCGTGGTTTCCGATCCCAATCTCAGGGTGTATTTTCGTCCCGACGGCGACAACGGGCTGCTTGCCGGCCTGAGCTTTCCCAAAGAGGTGGAGCCGGTGGACGTGGACGCGTACGATCCGGACCTGGATGAACCCACGCGACGGCGCATCGAGTCCGGGACCTTCAAACGGGTGCCGGCGTTCAGGCAGGGAGAATACCTGAAGGGCTGGGCGTCCGTCTATACCATTACGGACGACTGGCATCCCCTGGTCGGAACCGAGCCGGGGCTCGAGGGCTACTATGCCTTCTTCGGCGGGAGCGGGCACGGGTTCAAGCTGGGCCCGCCCATTGCCGATTCGCTCAGCGACGTTATCCTCGGCCGCACGCCCGCGTTCGATCTGCACCCCTTCCGTCCCGCCAGATTCATCGAGGGCGAACAGTTCGCGTCCGCATGGGGAGGAGGAAACCGGGGGTGAGGGAAGAGGAGATTGACATCGACCAAGGCGACGCCTCAAGGGTGATTCGCCTTTGTTTCGTTAGAGCAGAGGCCAACCGGGTATTTTGATCCCCCGTAGGGGCGACCGGCCGGTCGCCCTGTAAGGAATTCCGATGACAAGCAACGCCAATCTGAACTGGATCGCGAACTATATCTGGGGAATCGCAGACGACGTCCTCCGCGACCTTTACGTGCGCGGCAAGTACCGCGACGTGATTTTGCCGATGACCGTACTGCGCCGGCTCGACGCGGTTCTGGAGGATAGCAAGCGGGCGGTCCTGGACATGCAGGCTAACCTGGACAAAATCGGCCTGGTCGACCAGGACGAGCCATTGAGGCAGGCGGCGGGACAGGACTTCTACAATACTTCCAGGTTCACCCTTCGCGACCTGCGCGCCCGCGCAAACCGCCAGCAACTCGAGGCCGACTTCAGGGCCTGGCTGGACGGGTTCTCGCCAAACGTCCAGGATATTCTTGAGAATTTCGAGTTCCGAAACCAGGTCACACGGCTTTCCAGGGCCGATGCCTTGGGCACGCTCATCGAAAAGCTCACCTCCCCGGACGTCAACCTGAGCCCGGACCCGGTACACAACGGGGACGGATCGGTTAGGCACCCCGGCCTGGACAACCATGGCATGGGTACGATCTTTGAGGAACTGATCCGGCGCTTCAACGAGGAGAACAACGAGGAGGCGGGCGAACACTGGACGCCGCGCGACGCTGTCACGCTGATGGCGAAGCTGGTTTTCCTCCCCGTCGCTGACGAGATAATATCCAGCACCTACCTGATCTACGACGGCGCATGCGGTACAGGCGGCATGTTGACCGTGGCCGAGGAGGTACTTCAGCAACTCGCCGCCAAGCGCGGCAAGCAGGTCTCCACCCACCTGTACGGACAGGAAATTAACGCCGAGACCTACGCCATCTGCAAGGCCGACCTGCTGCTGAAGGGCGAAGGGGACGCCGCCGACAACATCGTGGGCGGCCCCGAACATTCCACCCTGGCGAACGATGCCTTTCCGTCCCGCGAGTTCGACTTCATGCTCTCCAATCCGCCCTACGGGAAGAGCTGGAAGACCGATCTGGAACGCATGGGCGGCAAGAAGGAAATGCGGGACCCGCGCTTCGTGATCGAGCACGCGGACGATCCCGAGTATTCGCTCGTTACCCGGTCCAGCGACGGCCAGCTGCTCTTTCTGGCCAACAAGCTCTCCAAGATGAAGGAGGGCGGCAGCCGCATCGCCGAGGTACACAATGGCAGTTCCCTGTTTACCGGCGACGCCGGCCAGGGCGAGAGCAATATCCGTCGCTGGATCATCGAGAACGACTGGCTGGAGGCGATCGTCGCCCTGCCGCTCAATATGTTTTACAACACCGGCATCGCCACCTACGTGTGGGTGCTCACCAACCGCAAGCCGGAGCATCGCCGGGGCAAGGTGCAGTTGATCGATGCCACCGAGTGGTATCGGCCATTGCGCAAGAATCTGGGCAAGAAGAACTGCGAACTCGGTGAGGAAGACATCCAGCGCATGTGCGACACGTTTCTCGCCTTTGAGGAGAACGAACAAAGTAAGATCTTCGACAACGCCGCGTTCGGATACTGGAAAGTGACGGTCGAACGGCCGTTGCGGCTCGAAGGGATTGACCCCAGCCGATCCTACAAGGCCGCCGAGATCAAGAAGATGAAGGAAAGTTCCGAGCGCACCGAAACCGCGCCGCCCGTCATCAAGAAGATTCACGAGAAAGGCACTGAGGCTGACCCACTACGCGGCCGGTATGAGGCTACCGTAAACGGCAAGCCAGCCGTGGTCGAATACGAACCGGACACCGATCTGCGTGATACTGAACAGATTCCGCTTCAGGAAGAGGGCGGCATCGAAGCGTTCCTCCGGCGCGAGGTCCTGCCCTATGCCACTGACGCGTGGTACCAACCGGACAGTGTAAAAATCGGCTACGAGATCAGCTTCACGCGATACTTCTACAAACCCCAGCCGATGCGTACACTGGAGGAGATCCGGGCGGACATCGTCGCGCTTGCGAGGGAGACCGAGGGGTTGTTAGACGAGATTATTGGAGATGGCACACGGTCGTGAACACGCACGCGTCGCCGCGACGGGTGGCGATATGCTGGAACTTCAGGCAAATGGTGAATCTGTGGCGAATCAGGATGTAAAACGCGGTGAACCGGCGTATGGGATACCCCCCGGTGGACATGCGCAGCCCGAAGGAGCTTGTAAATGAAGATTAGTGAGAGCAGCGCAAAGGCTTTCGACTGCGTAAAGTGGACGCGCGAGGTCCGGGACAGGATCAACGCGAAACTGGCGGGGATGCCCCCGGAAGAGCGGCGTCGGCGGCTCAATGCGGCTGTCCGCAAGGATCCCTTCTTTGCTCGCATTCCGAAGTCCCGGGTTGTGCGACCTTGGCAGGACGATGGGGCAAGCGACGGCGGCCGATCCGGCGCCGAGGGCGATTGATGATGAAGATCGGGAAAGGAACGAAGGCTCTCGGCGCAAGCTTGAACTTCAGGCGCATGGTGAACTGGCGGCGAATCAGACGGTATCGTCATTTTTGCCGGCGAATGCCGTAGGGGCGACCGGCCGGTCGCCCGCAGTGGGCCGCGACCGAGGTCTCTCGGCGCGATGATGTTTGGATTCAAATCTGCCGCAACAAAACGGATCAACGCCCTGCGCGGCACGCCCGGTGCGCAGGTTTGGCAGCGCAATTACTACGAACACGTCATCCGGAGCGAATCCGCGCTGGATCGGATTCGCCGATACATCGCGAACAACCCGGCCGGATGGTCGGTAGACCCGGAGAATCCTGCCGTCAGGGACGTCCAGCATTGGTAAATATTTCGATGACCTTAGATCTCAAATTATACCCTGAACCCCTGCGCACGCCGGTATAGATTCGGGATGATATTATATATATCCCTTGAGAAAGAGCCGGAGGGGTTGTTGGACGAAATTCTGAGGGCATAATGAACGCCTCCTGCGATCCGGAGAAACCTCGCCGTCGGTCGATCCGATTGCGCGACTACGACTATTCCCGAGCAGGCGCATATTTTATCACCGTCTGCACAAAGGGCCAGAGATTACTGTTTGGCGAAGTGAATGATGGTGAGGTGGAGTTGAACGAATCTGGCCGGATAGCCGAGGAGGAATGGCTGAATTCAGCACGTATTCGGATCGAGATCAAAATGGACACGTGGATCGTCATGCCTAACCATGTTCATGGCATCGTCATTATAGATGACAAACGCCGTAGGGGCGCCCGGCCGGGCGCCCGC
>JAGWBX010000005.1:0-15144 GCA_021295655.1 Candidatus Latescibacterota bacterium | reverse complement strand
GACCGGCCGGTCGCCCCTACAATGGTGAACGATGATTATGTTAAACCCTGACCAGACGGATCAACGCCATGCGCGGTACGCTTGGTGCGCCGGTATGGCAGCGCAATTAAAACGAACACATTTTCCGGAATGAATCAGCGCTGGACCGGATTCGGCGATACATCGCGGACAACCCTGCAAGATGGTCGGTAGAACCGGAGAATCCTGCCGTCAGGGACGTCCAGGATCCACTCGGCGTAGGGGCGACCGGCTGGTCGCCCGCATTGGTGATAGCGATGATCTCTGACCTCAGACCGTACCAAACGCATCAACGCCATGCACGGCACGCCCGGTGCATCGGTCTGGCATCGCAATTACTACGAACACGTTATCCGGAACGAACCCGCGCTGGATACAACCCGGCCGGATGGTCGGTAGACCCGGAGAATCCTGCCGTCAGGGACGTCCAGGATCCATTCAGCATAGGGGCGACCGGCCGGTCGCCTGCATTGGTGAACGATGATGGTGACCTCAGATCTCAGACCTTATCCTGCCTATAAGCCGTCGGGTGTAGAATGGCTCGGCGACATGCCGGCTCATTGGGAGGTGCGTCGGATTAAGACGTTGTTCCGTGATAGGGATGAGCGTAGCGACGACGGACGCGGTGAGCTATTGTCATTAACTCGGTCACGCGGACTAATACCACAAACGGAAGCATCCAATCGCATTGCGAGCATAGAAGACCTGTCGAATTACAAGATCTGTCGTTGCGGTGATCTGGTAATGAATCGTATGCAGGCGTGGTCTGGGATGTTTGCCGTGCCATCACTGGATGGTCTAATCAGTCCCGACTATTGTGTATTCGGACTGGTTTGTGAATCTGAAGTGAGGTATTTCGAGCACCTATTCAAGACTTCACTTCTTGTAGGACAATTCGCACAGAAATCAAAAGGGATAGGCAGCGGATTCAATCGGCTATACACCGACGATTTTGGAACTATCCCGACCATGGTCCCGCCCGTCTCGGAACAAACGTATATCGTCCGCTTCCTCAACCACGTCGATCGGCGGATCCGGCGCTACATCCGCGCGAAACAGAAGCTGATTGTGCTGCTGGAGGAGCAAAAGCGGGCTATCATCCACCAGGCAGTGACTGGCAAGATCGATGTCCGAACCGGCAAGCCGTACCCGGCTTATAAGGACTCCGGGGTGGCTTGGTTGGAGGAGGTGCCGGAGCATTGGAAGGAATCTGAAAAGATCAAGTACCTTGCATCTCTCAAAGGGAGACTTGGTTGGCAGGGGCTAAAGGCTGGTGAATACACAAGCGTTGGGCCGCACATCGTAAGCAGTGCCCACTTCAGCGATCACAAGATCAACTGGGGAGAATGTCCCCGGGTCACCCAGGAACGATATGAGAGAGATCAGAATATCCAGCTTCGCCGAGGCGACATCTTGTTGATGAAGGACGGAGCGGCAATGGGAAAGCTTGCTTTTGTTGATGGGCTTCCAGGACCTGCATGTTTGAATAGTCATTTGTTGCTGTTTAGACCTCTCGATTTTGATGAAGAGCCAACATACTTTCCACAGTTCATGTTCTACTACATGCAGTCTGAGTGCTTTCAGGGGTACGTCCAGATTAATGGCACAGGGGCCACGTTTCTTGGGATTTCTCAGGAGTCGGTCGGGAACCACAAAATCTGCCTACCGCCCCATTCCGAACAGGTCGCAATCGTCAAACACTTGGATAAATGCATCGCTGAAATCGACATCGTGATCGGCGGGACAAACCGCAAGATCGAATTCTTGGGTGAGTATCAAGCGCGCCTCATCGCCGAAGTCGTCATTGGAAAACTCGACGTACGCGAGGCGGCGGCTGAACTGCCTGAAGACGTTGTTCCCAGCGACCACGACGAATCGGAAGCAGAGTACACACGGGAGCATCCACCGATGTAGGGGCGACCGGCCGGTCGCCCCTACCAGGCTTCCCGCGCCGTTTCGAGTGTTGCCCATCTGGCGGTTTTTACTCATATTGCGACAGACAGAAACTGTTAGACTGTGACCATGAGATATATCACCGTATCCATCGACGAACAGACCCACCGGCATCGGCGGCGGATTCGATTGTCGGGAACCGCTGCACGGTTACGGCTTGCCCACAAGCGCCTGGCGGACACCGAAGAATCGGCAGAAGAGTACACAATCGAGAGGGAGGTGACCGTATGACGGACTGGAGCAAGTGCCCGGCGGTAGAGAGCGTGCCTGGCAGGGTGAGCGGGGCATGGGTGTTCACCGGGACCCGGCTGCCTGTGTCAGCCCTTTTCGGCAACCTTGCGGAGGGCGCAACGGTCCACGAATTTATCGAGTGGTTCGGCGGGGTAGACGAAGCAAAAGTGCGGGCGGTTCTGGAATTCGTAGCGGAAGAACTTGATGCCAGGGTCGCAAGGATCTCGCATGCGAATCCTGTTTGACCACAATGCGCCACGGCAGCTTCGCCGTTACCTCGTCGGCCACGATGTTGACGTGGCTGAAGAGCGCGGGTGGGCAATGCTTGACAAAGGCGAATTGCTGGATCGGGCGGAAGAAGCCGGATATGGAGTTGTAATTACTGCGGACAGGAACATGCCATACCAACAGAACATCGGAAGCCGCAGCTTCGCAATGATCGTTCTTGGGGCGAACCGGTGGCCGCTCATCGAGTCCAGCATTGAGGATATTCGCGCCGTCCTTGACGGGATTCAGGCCGGAGAAGTCCGGGAAGTCCCAATCCCGATGAGAAGCGAGTGACACATATACGCCCCGAACAGAACGAACGTGACACGGGGAATCGTCACGAAATTCCTCATTTACAATAGGTTATGAGAAATATGAGCCACGCGACTCCACGCTGGAGGTACAGATTCTCCAACTACAAGCGTGCCTTTACGTTGCTGCGGGAAGCGATAGAGACGATGAGTGAGTCCGGACTGAGCCAACTTGAAAAGGAAGGAACCATCCAGAGGTTCGAATACACGATGGAACTTGCGTGGAACGTCATGAAGGACTATTTGGAGCACGAGGGCGTCGTATTTGAACAGACCACTCCGAGGAACGTCATCAGAAAGGCCTTCGAGACCAACCTGACCGAACACGGGAGGGTATGGATGGACGCACTCGATGCACGAAACAAGATGTCCCATACCTACAATTTCCAGCAATTTGAAGCGGTAATAGAGAATATCCGCATCCGATATCTTGCCGCAATGGAAGACCTTTACCTGGTTCTTTTGGAGAAGGAGTCGGAAATTGACTGACCACGGACTTGTCGATGAGGAGCTTGAGACGATTCGGTCAGTTTTGGCCAACTTCGCAGATGAGATCACACAGGTTGACCTGTTCGGATCGAGGGCCACGGGAAACTACCGCGGAAATTCCGACGTTGATCTTGTCGTTCACGGAGACGTCAGGGATGCCACGATCGACAGACTGCGGACTCTGTTCAACGAGAGCAATCTGCCATTATCGGTTGACGTTGCCAGCTATGAAAGCATGACGTATCGTCCCCTGAAGGCGCATGTCGACGCTGTCCGGCAATGCCTGTTTTCGGCTCAGGACATCCGGCAGGGCAAGAAAACGCGGGGCACATAGACGGCCAAAAACGAGCTCCGGTTACCTTCTATAGTCGCCCACTTGTGTGCCGATGATTCATGGCTTGGCCCCAATTCGAAAAAAACAGCAACTCGGCAACGAGACGAAAAGCCCTGAAACGGGGTGAAACGGTCGTTAAAAAGGGCATTTTTTCCGTTCACGTCCAGTGACCTGGTGTATACTGGTAATTCGAAGTCAAATCGCCTTTATCTACTTTCATATATTCGGTTTTACTTTCCCGAAGAATTACGAATCAAGGTTTAACTTGAATGACCGTCTCCGACACCACCGAACGCGGGCTTGAACGCCTGATTTGCACCGCCATGACAGGCCATGCCTGCGAGCCCCCCGCTGCAGGCACCGTGGGAGAACCGCCTGTGGGTTATGGCGGTGTCGGCTGGAGTTGCGGCAATCCCCACGACTATAACCGTGAGTTCTGCGTCGATCTGGTGCAACTGTCGGCATTTCTGCGCGCCACACAGCCGGACGCCGCCGAGGCGTTGCCGCTTTCCGAAGATAGCCCCGTGCGGCGCTCATTCCTGAACCGGCTCCAGGGCGAGATCAGCAAGCGCGGCACCATCGACGTGCTGCGCAACGGGATCAAGCACCAGGCGTTGAACCTGGATCTGTTCTACGGCACGCCCTCGGCCGGCAACCCACGGGCACAGGGATTGTTCGAGCTGAACCGTTTTACGGTTACGCGGCAGCTTCGCTACAGCCGGGATGATGCCCAGCGCGCACTGGACATCGGGCTGTTCATCAACGGGCTGCCGGTGTTCACGTTCGAACTGAAGAACAGCCTCACCAAGCAGACGGTGGCCGATGCGGTCTGGCAATATCAAAAGGACCGGAATCCGCGTGAGAAGCTGTTCGAGTTCGGGCGGTGCATCGCGCACTTCGCGTTGGACGAACGGGAGGTGCGTTTTTGTACAGACCTGAAGGGCAAGGCGTCCTGGTTTCTTCCCTTCAATCGCGGCTGGAACGACGGCGCGGGCAATCCGCCCAATACGAACGGTCTTTCGATCGCCTATCTGTGGCGCGAAGTACTCACCCGGGAAAGTCTCACCAACATCGTGGAGAATTACGCGCAGGTGGTGGCGTTGAAGGATGAAAAGAGCGGAAAGAGCCGAAAGACCCAGATCTGGCCGCGCTACCATCAACTCGACGTGGTGCGCCGCCTGCTGGCCGACGCGGGCTACCGCGGCGCCGGACAACGCTACCTGATCCAGCACTCCGCCGGCAGCGGCAAGAGCAACTCCATCGCCTGGCTAGCCCATCAGTTGATCGGACTCGAAAAGGACGATGCTCCGGTCTTTGACTCGATCATCGTCGTCACGGACAGGGTCATCCTGGACCGTCAGATCCGCGACACCATCAGACAATATGCCCAGGTGGCCGCGACCGTCGGACACGCCGACCGCTCGGGCGATCTGCGTCAGTTCATCGAAAGCGGCAAGAAGATCATCATCTCAACAGTTCAGAAGTTTCCGTTCATTCTGGACGAGATCGGCAACGAACAGCGGGGGAGGCGCTTCGCCATTATCATCGACGAAGCCCACTCGAGCCAGGGGGGTCGCACCAGCGCGGCCTTGGCGCAGGCGTTGTCGGAGGCGGGCGAAGAGGACGATCAGGACACCTTTGAGGACCGGATCAACCGCCTGATGGAGTCGCGCAAGCTCCTTCCCAACGCCAGCTACTTCGCGTTCACCGCTACGCCAAAGAACAAAACCCTCGAGATCTTCGGCGCTCCTGAGTCACTGCCCGACGGTACGGTAAGGCATCGTGCTTTCCACAGCTACACCATGAAACAGGCAGTCCAGGAAGGATTTATCCTGGACGTTCTCGCGCACTACACGCCGGTGGCGAGTTACTACAAGCTTGCGAAGACGGTTGAGGAAGATCCCGAATTCGACGTTCGCAAGGCGCAGAAGAAGCTGCGACGTTTTGTGGAGGGCAGCGATCACGCGATTCGGCTCAAGGCCGAGATCATGGTCGACTACTTCCACGACCAGGTGCTGAAGCAGGGCAGAATCGGCGGCGCGGCGCGGGCGATGGTGGTCACAAACGGCATCGAGCGCGCGATCCAGTATTATCATGCCATCCGCGACTATCTCAAGGAACGCAAGAGCCAATACGAGGCCCTGGTCGCATTCTCAGGTGAACACGATTACGGGGGCGCCAGGGTGAGCGAGGCCTCGTTGAACGGCCTGCCTTCGGCCCATATTGCCAGACGATTTCGGGAGGATCCCTACCGGTTCCTGGTATGCGCGGACAAGTTTCAGACAGGCTATGATGAACCCCTGCTGCACACGATGTACGTAGACAAGACGCTGTCCGGCATTAGAGCCGTGCAGACGCTCTCTCGCCTTAACCGGGCCCACCCGAAGAAGCACGACGTGTTCGTTTTCGACTTTCTCAATGACACCGATACGATTCGTGACGCGTTCAAGGACTTCTATCGGACGACAATCCTGGCCGACGAGACCGACCCGAACAAGCTGCACGACCTGCAGGCGGAACTGGACGGCGCCCAGGTCTATTCCGATACGCAGATCGACGAGTTTGTGCAGCTTTATCTGGACGGTGTGGAACGCGACCAGCTCGATCCGATTCTGGACGCATGCGTCGCCGTTTATCGCCACGACCTGGACGAAGACGGACAGGTCGCATTCAAGGGCAACGCTAAAGCATTCGTGCGGACCTACGCCTTCTTATCGTCCGTACTTCCGTATAACGTTTTTGAATGGGAAAAGCGTTCGATTTTCCTGAACTTCCTGGTCCCGAAGTTGCCGGCGCCCGAGGAAGAGGACCTCTCCAAGGGGATCCTCGATGCGATCGATCTTGACAGTTACCGGGTTGAGAAGCGAGCAATGCAAAAGATCATGCTGGCGGACGAGGATGCCGAGATCGATCCGGTACCGACCGCCGGTGGAGGCCATCAACCGGAGCTGGAATTGGATCGACTCTCCAACATTCTTCGCGTGTTCAACGAACACTTTGGTGACATCCCATGGGAAGATCGCGACCGCGTGGAGCAGCTCATCACAGAAACCATTCCGGCCCGCGTCGCCGCCGACACCGCGTTCCGAAACGCCAGGGTAAACTCTGACCGCCAGAACGCACGGATCGAGCACGACAAGGCGCTGCTGCGCGTCATGACCGGAGTGATGAAGGATGACACCGAGCTGTTCAAGCGGTATATGGACGACAAGGACTTCAGGCGCGAGATGGCCGATATGGTGTTCGGGCTGGCCTACGATCCGGTGGGTGAGTAACGTAGGTCATGCAGTTTGTGCCCATTTTGTGGCTTAATTTTGACCCGTAACCCCCGGAGGAAATCCAGCGCACGCAGACCAATCGCTCCGAAGAGTGGTTCGATCAATACCGGTTCGAAAGAAAACGACACCAAGGATCAGAATGCCACAGACAGAGTATCTTGTAACCGTAGAGAATTACGGCCCCAGCTCGTACGGGGCGAATGTGAGTGAACTTCCCAGCATCGGCGTGGCGTCGGAGACGTATGACGAGGTGCGCGACCTGTTCGCCGAAGCGATCAAGTTGTATCTCGATGAGCTTAATCGGGATGGAGTTTTGAAGTGAGTTTAGTGTGGAGGTGATTGACTGTGGCGTTAGAAGAACGAATCGTTGCGTGGGCCAAGACACGTCCTTCTTGGCAGCAGGAAGTAATGGCTAAAACTGCTGGAGGAATACCATTTACTGACGCGGATTGCGACCTGGTTGTTGACGACATCGTGGATCCTTATCCTCGTCGATAAGTCGCCTTCGGTCTGGAGAATCTTCCAAGGGCCACCTCCGGCGACCCGTCAGTACGCCTTTTTTCGATAATTGATACGGATCATGTGAATGCACTTGCCTCGGAAAAGCCTTTAACGTTCGAACCTGCCGGACTGACGATCGTGTATGGGGACAATGGGAGCGGAAAGTCAGGGTACGCTCGACTGTTGAAACGAATGACACGAGCGCGGCATCACGAAGAGGTTTTGACAGACGTATTCCGTGACACCGCTGCGGAGCAGCCGTCTGCAAGCCTTGCCGTCTGTATCGGTAGCCACAACGACTCCGTTAAGTGGCCCGATCCTGAACGGCGTGAACTGCAACGCATGCACTTTTATGATTTTGGTTGCAGGGAAGCCTATATCGCTACGGAGTCCAATTTTCCATATAGGCCGTCAGCACTCACAGTCATGGACGGGCTGATAGACGCCTGTGTCAAGGTGCGGAAACGTATCGATACCAAGCTGTACGAGAATGCACGAACTGCAGTGAGATTACCAAAGGCTCCTGATGAGGTGAAGGCCACCGAAGTCGGTACATTCGTGGATCAAATCTCTGGCGGAACTCAGGTCGATACGCTTGATGAGTTGATCAGGGCATTTGATGAGTCACCCCAAACTTTCAACGAATTAAAACAAGCTGAAATTCTCCTCCGTAGCAGTGATTCAAGCAAGGAGCGAAAGAGATTGTTGCGACAGGCTGAGAAACTGGATGCACTACGCAATCATCTCAAGAGCCTCGAATCAATGCTTGGTTACGATGCCATCGCGTCGTTTCGCCGACACCACGAGCAATATTCGCAGCTGAAGGTGGCTGCAGGGCTGCTGGCAAGATCATTTGGATCGGAGCCCTTACCTGGCGTCGGGACCTCTCCTTGGAAAACTCTTTGGGAGTCCGCGCGGCGTTTCTCGGAGGAACAAGCCTATCCTGGGCGATCTTTTCCCGTTTTGGATGATAAGAGCCGATGTGTCTTGTGTCAGCAGACACTTCATTCAGACGGACGAGAAAGACACGATAGATTTGAAGCGTTTGTCAAGGACGACACCCAGACTCGTCTCGAAGAAGCTGGTAGAGTCAAAGAGCTACAACATGAGAATCTCACGAATCTAGTCACCAGTCCTGAGGCAGTAAAGATCAATCTGCGAGATCTCGAATCGATTTATCCTGAATTGGTAAAGGAAATTCGAGATCTGCTCGACAGTTATGAGAGGATTCGTGATCAGGCGTGCGAAAATTGCGAGGAAATGAACAAATCGGCGAATTCTGTCAGAGATTCGACTAGGATTCGGATCAAGATAAATGAAGCTGCAAAGAATGCGCGGAAATTGGCTGAAGATCTTGAAGATCCGATTGCTATCCAAAAACGACTAGAGTCGGTAACGTTAGAGCGCCAAGAGCTTGAGTTCCTGCAGCAAATTAAGAATTGCCGCAAGTCTATTATTATGGAGATTTCGCGATTGAAAGAGCGGGATGCTCTAGAAGCAGCCAAGTCTGCCGCAGCTACGGGACCCATCACTAGAAAGGTCATGGAGTTTTCAGAGGAGAGTATAACTGACGTAGTCCGGGACACCTTTACACGTGAAACAGATAGACTCAAGCTGGAACGCGTTACCATTGCACGCACCCGCGCTGACAAGGGTTCATTGCTCCATCTGCCTAAGCTGGTCGGTGCTCGTCAGGAAGTAAAGGTGCCACGCGTGTTCAGTGAAGGTGAGCGGACAGCCCTCGGCCTGGCAGCATTCCTCACAGAGGCACAGTTAGACGGTTCGAAGTCGGCTGTAATCCTGGACGACCCCATAACTTCCCTTGATCATGTTCGACGCGGTCTCGTGGCCGCACGCTTAGTGGCTATGGCTGCTGATCGCCAGGTAATTGTGTTTACGCATGATGTGGCCTTTGTTGCGGATCTGAAACTTGCGGCCAAAGATGTTCGGGTTTCGATCGCAGAGCGTTCGGTGACACGAAGCAGAAAAAATGAAAAAAAACCTGGAGCTTGTACCGACGTACATCCATGGAAGGCCAAGGATGTTCGGGCTCGGTTCGAAGAACTCCGAAGAGAGCTTGCTCGAATCAAGAGAAATTGCGCTACCTGGGACGAACGGGACTATGAAGATGCCGTGGCCGTTTGGGGAGGTGGCTTGTCAGAGACTTGGGAACGGATCTTCAGCCAGGAAATCGTCGGACCGATTCTAGCTGATGGCGGATTGGAGGTTCGTACGAAGATGGTGAGGGCATTAGCTCGTTTTTCAGATGTCGATTATTCCGAATTTGATGCCAGCTACAGTCGTGTTTCACGTTGGGCGAAGCGCCACGACAAGAGCGCCCTTGTGAATTATGTACCCCCCGATATTGCGGATTTAGAAGAGGAATTCGAGATTGTAGAGGGTTGGTTCAAACGAGTTAGGCGATACACTGCATGATCCACGATTTATCGCAATGGCACCGAAATTGAAATACACTCTCCGTCATCGCGATCAATCCATAACGGATGAAGTAGCGGATTTTCTCTCCGAGCGCGAGTTGGGCTTCGAGCGTTCCGAAAGGCTTGCCGGTCGATCAGGACGCGGTTGGACGGTCGATTTCCACATCAGGGCGAAGTTCAAAAGCTCCTTGGTACAGGTGCTTAGCACTGGGAATCGCGCGGCAGCGCACAGGGTCTCCGAGCATGTGTTGGCCGCCTGGCATGATCTGAATCACCTTGCGGTGGGACCGGAAGCGTTGACTTTCGTTTCCCTGTTTGATGATACCGCAGATGTCTGGGCAGATGAGGACTTTCGGCTCGTTGAGCCGCTCTCTTTAGTTTCTCGGTGGTCGAGACCGGACGAGTTTGTCACTGTTGTCAGTGGATCGGCGTGAGAAATGCCATAACTTCGCGTTCGAGCTTGAATGCCCGATCTCCTTGAAGGCGGATAAGTACCAATGAGGACCGCGGAACGGAGTGGATTCTTCCCAACTCGTCCCGCGGTTTTCGCTATGCCCGCTTTGACAGCACTTCTTTCTCGTAGGCTTCCATTTCCGGAATCCAGGCGGCGCCGGGGGGGACGCCGGATTTCAGGCAGGCCATGGCCCATACGGCGGCGAACGGCATGGTCTTCATGTCTTCCATCAGGCCAAGCTTCTGCGCCAGTTTGCCTTCTCGTTCGAGTTCCTTCAGTCTTTCCGTGGGGTCCAGCAGCGCGTATAGGATGGCCTTTCTGGTCGCGCGTGTTCCGATCACGTAGGCGCCGATGCGGTTGATGCTGGCGTCGAAGAAGTCCAGCGCCACGTACACGCGGTCCAGGGCGTCGCACCTGACGATTTCCAGGAAGACATTGCGCACGTCGTCGCCGAACAGCACCACGTGGTCCGAGTCCCAGCGGATGGGCCGGCTGGTGTGGATGAGCAGCTTTTCGTGGAAGGGCAGGTGTGCGGAAATCTTGTCCGCGATGGATTCCGTGGGGTGGAAGTGGCCCATGTCCAGGCAAAGGACCACGCCCCGCGACAGGGCGTAGTTCGCGTAGAAGTCGTTGGAGCCCGCCGTGTAGTCTTCCACGCCCAGGCCGAAGAGTTTGCCCTCAACGGCGTCCACGCAGGCCGGCCCGATGTCCAGGGCGGGATCCAGGACGGCGTCCAGGGATTCCACCAGGTGCTCGCGGGGTCCGTAACGGTCCGCGGGATGGTCTTTGGCGCCGTCGGGAATCCAGTGGTTGTTCACGCACTCGTCATTCAGGGCAGCGCCCATGGCTTCCGCGATTCGCCGGCTGGCCACGCCATGGCGGACCCAGAACGCCCGGATTTCCTTGTCGGGGTGGGCCAGGGTGTACCCGTCGTTCGCCTTTGGATGGGCGAAATACGTGGGGTTGAAGTCCAGCCCGACCCCGTTTTCCTTCGCCCACGATATCCAGCCGGCGAAGTGTTCGGGTTCCAGGCGGTCCCGGTCCACGACGCTGCCGCCCGTGTCGCCATAGGACGCGTGGACGTTCGCGCGGTGCCGCCCCGGCAACAGGTCGATCGCCTGCTTGAGGTCGGCGCGCAACTCATCCCCGTTTCGCGCCCGGCCAGGGTAATTGCCCGTGGCCATGATGCCGCCGCCCTCCACGGCTTCGTCCTTCGTCTCGAACCCTGCCACGTCGTCGGCCTGCCAGCAGTGAAGCGAGATGGGCACGTCCGCTGCTTTTTCCACGGCGTCGTGTGCGTTCACGCCGAAGGCGGCGTACTGCTCCGCGGCCTGCCGGAAAGCGGACTCGATCTGCGCGTCGGTTCGCGTCGCCTGGTATCGCATGCGGATTCTCCCTGATGGTTTATCGGAAACCTGGGCTGTGCCCTGGTCCCTGTCAATTCTCACCGGACTCCCATAAAGAATACCCTGCTCCCTGTTGTAACTGAGTTCGGATCGACCTGCCGTTCATCACCCGATCAACGCCTGCAATTCGGGCAGGAGGTAGGCGAGGGCGATGCTGATGACGAGCCCGCCGGTAATTTTCGCGAAATCCATCAATACCAGACGCGTCACTTCCTCGCGGCTGCGGTGCCGCTGATTCCACGCGACCGCGATCTCCCGGCCGGCCAGCAGTCCCACGAAGACCCAGGTGGTGCTCATCGGAAGCTTGGAAACCTCCTTGAACAACAACAGCACGATACCGTAGATCAGATCGACAAACGTCGCCGACCGGATGTCGGTCGTGTTGGTCTTGGTGAGTACCACTTTCTGAATGGCGCCTCCGTGGTTGTAGAAGATAATGGCATGCAAGGCCAGCATGATGAAGACCGCCGAGAAGAACCATTCCGCGCCGAGGCTGCGTGGAAGGAAGACGAAGATGTTTGCCAGGTCCTGTATCAGCCACTGACTCCACAGGAAGCCGGTCGAACACCATTGCGCCACAACCCACCAGCCGCTCGTCGGGCTCTCCGTTTTGTGAAATCGGGACTCGAACCCGCGGGTGACCCATCGATAGATCAGGATGGCCGCAATGAAGGCGGTCGCGTATCCGGCGAGCGATTTGATCAGCATGCTCGGAAGCGCCTTCGGGGCGAAAATCGTAAGGGTCAGAAACGTGGTGCTCACGGGGATGCCCCAACGGGTCAGCAGGAGCAGAACGAACGGCGGGACGCAGAAGATCCAGGTCCATTGTTCTGGAACGGGTATTTTCTCCAGCCTGCCGTAGGAGACGTCGTCGTGGATCCACCATCCGTAAACGAGAACGACCACCAGAATGCTGCAGGCGAAGATCCAGAGTACCCACCACGGGCGTCTCGCGTTGGAGCTGAGAAAGGTGCCGAGGGTCTGGATCGCGTCGTTTCCAACGATAGAATAGGCGCCTAGCAAAAAACCGACCATCATGATCACTTCCTGACTCACAGTGGGTCTCCTCCGATCGATACGGTGTGAAAAACGGATAAAGTGGACGCGACGAATTGCTTTCAGCCGGGCAACAGAAACAAAATCCGGACCTGATGCCCGAGGGAAATCCGGGCATCGACGTGAGAATTATGGCAGTATCGTCCGCCATGGCTTTCGTACCCTTCCTGCGTGAATATACCGTGGAAGGATGGAGCGTCATCACGTTCAGCCGGATTTCACGGTGGCCAGCGGTTCCCAGGACCCGCCGGGGCGTTCCACGCCGAGGACGTCGTGCAGACGTCCATCAGGATTCCACTGCAGCACGCCAAGGTCGGCGCACGCGCCGGGCGCCAGCGTGCCCACTTCTCTCTCCAGGCCGAGTATTGCGGCGGGTCGTGCGGTCGCCCGCGCGAAAACTTCCGCTTCGGGCATGCCGGCCGCAATGTATTTTGACATCGTTCCGGGCAGGTGGTGAGGTGGGTCGGCGCCCAGGTGAGCATTGTACTGGTCGGTGGAAATCGTATCCGGGTGGAATCCCTCGGCGATGGCCTGCTCCGCGTGCGAAAAGCTGAAAGACTGCATTCCGTGGCAGCCGTCGAACAGCACCCCCCGGTCTCTGGCCTCCCGGACGGCCAGCCGCACCCTGCCATCTGCAATGATGTTGTCCGGACGGGGGCTGAACGTGTAGGTGAAAACGTCTCCCGACCGCAGGTGCGCCAGCTGTTCCTCGAGCGGAAAATCCAGGTTGAAGCGCGGTCCATACAGGATGGGGCGCCCGCTGCGTCCGGCCGCTTCCACGCCGCGGCGCATGATCTCCCGCGGGTCGTGAGCGAGACGAGGTTCGAGTACCGTGTTGAAGGCGATGCCCCAGATGTCCTCGCCGGCTGCCGCGATCGTATCCACACAGAGGTCGACGTCGGCGTTCTCAAGGTGTTCGAAACAGTGGTCCGGCGGGGATTCGCCGGTTTTCGACAGATGCAGCGCGAGCCGCACCCGCGTGCGGCAACCGTGGATGACCTCCTCCCGATAGGCCGCCCAGTTGAGGGCGCCGGCATCGCCTTGCGACAGACACGTTGTAACACCACGTGGAAGAAAGTGCACGTCGGGATCCACGCCGAACCGGGATCCGCCCCTTGCCGGATGGGCGTGGATGTCCACCAGACCCGGAAGAAGCAGCGCATCGGGATAGTCGAGCGTCAGCCCTGCGGCCCCACTCACGTTCGGGCCGGAGGCGACGATCCGATCGCCCCGTACGGCGACGGCGCCAGGGCCGTCCAGCCCGGTGTCGGCGCAGAATATGCGCCCGGATGAAATCAGCACATCATAGTTTTCGGCAGTTTCGGACATCGATCGTTCCTTTTCGGTTGTTGAAATGGATGGGACACGGCCGCGAGAATGGGGGTGGGGGGCGTTATCGGAATATTCCCGGCCGTTCCGGTTCCTCAGTTGCATGCGCTCAAACGCATCCCGCCGATCTCCAGGGTGTTGCCTCCAGTACGCGTGCATTCGATTGAGACGTTCACCAGAGAAGCTTCGGCGGGCACCGTCACCGTCGCGCGTTGTTCTGTCCATTCGGAACTTCCCACGGAAAACGTGAGTTTCTCCGTGGTTTCAACTTCGAAGAAACTGAAGTTTGCCTCAATCGAACCGCCTGGATGCCCGCGTGTCCGGAACGAGAAGGCAATCGCGCCCTTTTCCAGACCACCCAGTCTATCCACTTTGCAGATGGTCCCGGCGTTCCGTACCGACAGGAACACATCGTTGGCAATGGGCCCGCCGCCGCGTTGGACCAGCTCTGCGGACAGCATGTCGTATCCATCCGGCACGCCGTCTGCATTCAGATCGACATTCAGTTCGGGAAACACGTTCACGTGCGGGTCCGGTCTCGATCGATAAAGGTCTTCCGCCCACTCCGAATAGGTCCTGACCGGCACCCGGTAGTCCTTGCACCAGGACAGAATCCGGTCGACCCGCTCGAGATAACCGCCCCAACCGTCCGGCATGGCGTGTTCCCAGAAGTGGCTGTGGCCGATAAGCACGCGACGCCCGGCGATCCCGTCCGCAATTCGTTTCAGGTTCCAATCCAGATCCTTAGCCTCGTCGTCGAAGTCGCCCCACTGCATACCGAAGCACTTGTCTCCATCGGGATCATCCTCGTTGTAACACTTCAGAGACCGGTCGGGGTAGGTTGCCGCGGCCACGTAGCCATACAGGTCTCCAAAACACGCTTTGACGTCTCCACGCCAGAAGTCGGAACACCCTCCCGAGCCCGGCTGTATCCACGTCAGGGGACGTTCCAGACCAATCTCGTCAAACAGATTGAGGGACGATTCGGCCAATAGCCTGCGAGCGGCCAACGTCATCCGGACGTCGGCTTTGCTCAGCTTGTGGCAGACCACGTCCCGCAGTTCACCCAGATCAACGTT
>JAGWBX010000044.1:33908-82697 GCA_021295655.1 Candidatus Latescibacterota bacterium | reverse complement strand
AATGCCAGTCGTAATCGTCATACGTTACCTTGTTCTTACCGAAATACTCCTGACCGCTCGCGATCCCGCACGAGAACAGACTGATAAGAATCGCTGACATCAAGTGACGCCCGATCATGATTGACCTCCTTACCGGTGCTGGAGTTGCGGCGGCCGACGACGACGGTTGCGTCACCGCCCACGACATCTCGTTCTGTCGGCGTTTTCACGATCATACAACGACGATGGGGTGGGGGTCGGCCGCCGGGATTTTACCGCCCCCACCCCGCTCCCGCAAGAAATCTACGGGAAGAAACCATTGGCGTAATTGCACGCTTTTTTCCTCAAGGACGTCTGCCGCCCATCCCTCGCGCTACACCATTTAGAACGACGGTGTATCCAAATCGTTCCCCCGATTTTTCCAATGACATCCGCCATCTCTTCCATATATTATATTAGCCTGAAAGGAAGACCGCCGTATGCGTGGAAATCCGCTTCCGGATCCACGTCGCCGTCCACGGCGTTCCGCCGCGTCTGTTCCAGTCATGACGCGACCGAAAGCCACGTTACCCGGGAATCTGTACCGATGGAAAAGATCAGTGTCGGCGTTCTTGGACTGCGGCGGGGCATTGCCCATCTGCGCAACTTCCTGGCACTGGATCATGCGGAAGTCGTTGCCGCCTGCGACCGTTTTCCCTATTACCGGGATCAGGCACGCGTCCTGGTGGACAGACATGGTTCGTCAACCGAACTGCTGGCGGAATACGACGATCTCCTGGAACGCAAGCCCGACGCCGTGGTCATTGCCAGCAACGGCAGACGCCAGGTCGAGCACGCCTGCATGGCACTGGAAGCCGGCTGTCACGTTCTCTCGGAAGTCCCGGGCGCAGACACGGAACACGAACTGATACGCCTTCGCGACACCGTGGAACGCACCGGATTGACATACATGCTGGCCGAGAATGCCTGTTACGCCGGATTTGTGCCGTATTGGCGCAAGTGGATCCTGGAAGACCGCCTCGGACCTGTCTCCATCGCCGAAGCCGAATACCTTCACTACCTGCCGGAAACGCTCTTCACGCCTGACGGGAAACGTCTGTCGCCTCACCAGGCGCGGTCCGCGGGAGCCGTGAATGCAAGACCAATATGGCGGGCAGACCAGCCCCCCATCCAGTATCTGACCCACGACCTGGGCCCGCTCCTGGAGATCCTGGACGACCGCGCCGTTTCAGTGACCTGTCTGAGCGCCCCCTGGCGCTGCAGGGAAGCGCCACTGAGATCCGACGGCCAGATCGCCCTGTTTCACACACAGAAGGGCACCCTTATCAAAATAATGGTTACCCTCAACACAGTTCGTCCCTCCGAGCACCGCTACAGGCTCTTCGGAACCGAAGGGAGCGCGGAGATGTTTACGTATGAAGAATGCACCCGTTATTTCGACAGCGGTTGCAGTCACAGTGAAGGCTGGAGAGTTCTGCCGGTCAGCAGGTCCGCCGTAGACGACGCAACCGGCGGCCACGGGGGAACGGATTTGAAAGTCGCCGGACAATTCACGGACAACCTTCTGAGCGATCGACCCGCTTCCATTGACGTCTACCGCGCAATCGAATATGCCCTGCCGGGCATCATCGCGGCACGCTCATCGGATCTGGGCGGCGCCCACATTGCAATTCCCGATCTGAGACGAACTCCGTTTTCCGGGACAGACTTCTGGGACACACTGCAGATTCCGGAATCTGACCCCCCGTCCAGCGTCTACCGACCGCCGCTGTAGTCTTTCCGCCATCGTTCAGCGTCCCGCAGTTCCGGCTCGCGCCTCACCTTCTATTGCCAATGACACACACATCCGTCGAACTCCAACTCCTGAAAAACAGGCTGGAATCCATCGTGGACGACATGGCGCTCACGGTCGTTCGCACGGCCTATTCGACCAATCTCAGAAACTCAATGGACTTTTCCACCGGATTCTGCGATCCCGACGGCCGGCTGGTTGCACAGGGCCTCTGTCTACCCTTGCATCTGGGCAGCCTTCCGGACGGGCTCGCCGCCGTCCTTAACAGGTATGGCAACGCTGTTAACGAAGGCGATGTTTTTCTGCTCAACGATCCGTATGAAGGTGGCACACACCTGCCTGACATCTACATTTACAAGCCGGTTTTCGTCGACTCCCGACTGCTCGGATTCGCGACTGCAATCGCCCATCATACGGATATCGGCGGACGGGTTGCAGGCGGAAACGCCTGCGACTCCACGGAGATCTATCAGGAGGGGCTGCGCATTCCGCCGCTCAAACTCTACGACGCCGGCCAGCCTGTCCAGGCTATCTACGACCTTATTGAACGGAACGTCCGCATCCCCCGCAACGCCCTCGGTGACCTTCGCGCCCAGTTGTCCGCCTGCCACATCGGCGAGAGAGCGATCGTCGCACTCGCCGGGGAACAAGGTCACGATCGCCTTCTGAGCGGATTTTCCGAGCTTCTGAATTACGCCGAACGCCTTACGCGGGCGGAAATCGCCGCCCTGCCGGACGGGCGCTTCACCTTCACGGACCTGCTCGACGACGATGGTATCGATCCTGGTCCGATCCCAATCGCCGTCGCAGTCGAGGTAGCGGGCAGCGCGCTGACGGTGGACTTCAGCGGCACCGCGCCGCAGGTAAAGGGGGCCATCAACTGTGTCGCTTCATTTACCCGGTCGGCGGTTTACGCCTGTCTGCGCTGTCTCATGCGCACGGATATCCCCACCAACTCCGGCTTCTTCCGCGCCATTGACGTCCACGTCCCGCCCGCAACGATCGCCAACCCGGTGCCGCCCGCACCCGTGGCCGCCCGCGGCCTCACCGGGTTTCGACTGGCCAATGCGATTATGGGCGCGCTCGCCCCACTGGCGCCGCATATCGTGCCCGCCTGCGAAGTCGGAGGAGACACGGGAATCTCGATCGGGGGATACCGTACTGACCGGACGCCCTTTGTCTTTCTCGAGTTCCTCTTCTGTGGCTGGGGCGGCCGACCGGACCGGGACGGAATTGACGGTTGCGCCAGTATTGTGGTCAATTTCTCCAACAACCCCGCGGAAGTCATAGAAGCAGAGTATCCTCTTCAGATCCTCGAGTACGGGTTCCTGCCCGATACAGGCGGAGCCGGCAAATACCGCGGTTCCTGCTCGATTGTACGGGAATACCGCTTTACGGAAACACTGGCGACCCTGCAGATCCGCTCGGATCGTCATAACTCCAGGGCCTACGGCCTGTCGGGCGGAAAGCCCGGGTGCCCGTCCAGTAACGTCCTGAACCCGCACACCGAATCCCGGAAGCTGCCCGCGAAGACGCTGATCAGCCTGAAGAGAGGGGACAGCCTGCGGCACGTACTCGCGGGCGCAGGCGGCTGGGGTGATCCGCACGAACGGGATCCTGAGCGCGTCCTCAACGACGTCAGAAACGGCAAAGTCACGATCCGATCCGCCGAACAGAGCTACGCCGTCGCCATAGACCCAGACACGATGGACGTCGACATTGCGCGCACGAGCCGGCTCCGATCCCGTTTCTAGGGCAACCGGCGCGCGCTGCCGCACGGTCACGGTTCAAAACGACGCGGGCGATCACAGGGACCGCCCGCATCTTTAGATCCACACCTCGCGAAAGCCGCTGTCATTCCACGTCAATGACGATATTCCTCCACTCATCCAGGTGGGCGCAGACATCGTGGGGAACCAGGGTGGTTGCGTCGTAGTCCTCCACAATCAGCGGACCGGATTCGGGCGAATCCTCCAGGTGACACCGGGACAATACGGGTGTTTCGATCCATCCCCGGCATTCCCCGAAATACGCGCGCCTCGTGCCCGGCCTTCGGACGCTTCCGTCCGGCGCGACAAAGTATCTCCCGTCGGGCAACGGCGGGTCGGGCAGAGACGCGCGTACCCTCAATGTAACCATCTCAACGGCGTCGGTCTCGGAGCGGTGCCCGTAGGTACGTTCGTGTTCTGCTTCAAACGCGTTCCGGAGATCGGCAAGGGTACGTCGGTTCCACTGCCCAAGAGGCGCCCGGACCGGCAGTTCATAACACTGCCCCGAGTACCTGAGATCCACGATATATTCAACTGTCGAACCGGGCAATCGTTCTCTAACTTCGTCGGCCATCGCTTCGAGTGCCAACTGGATCTCAACCGGCTCCAGTTCCAGCAGTTGGCCCTGCCGGGTGCGCGCCAGATCGCACTGCAATCCTGCCGAGACCAGGCCGATCGCGCTGAACAGGCCGGGCGCGGGCGGCACCAGTACCGTACGTATTCCGAGTGCCCTGGCCATCCCCACGGCGTGTAGAGGACCGCTCCCGCCGAAGGCCAGCAACGCATACTGCCGCGGGTCCCGGCCACGCTCGGACGAGACCGCACGGACCGCTCTTACCATGCGCGCAATCGCGATCCGGTGCGCACCGAGGGCGGCCTCATCCAATCCGACGTCCATTCTCGACGCAATCGATTCCCGCATCGCGCTCCGGGCCATCGCGACGTCCAGAGGCAGGCAACCGTCAGCCGGACCCATGGGATTCAGGTACCCCAGCAACAGATTCGCGTCGGTAAGCGTCGGCCGGCCGCCCGCGCGCCCGTAGGACACAGGGCCAGGGTCCGCTCCGGCGCTGGCAGGCCCGACTTGGAGGGCTCCGCCGGCATCAACCTCCAGGATACTCCCGCCACCTGCTCCGATTTCGGCAAGGTCGATACCGGGCACCCCGACCGGGTACCCGCCACCGCCCATCAGCCTCCCGGCGACGGACAACCCGCCGCCTACCTCATAGTCCGAAATCCGTGAAATTCGTCCGCCTTCGATCAGCGCCGCCTTGGCGGTCGTGCCGCCCATATCGAACGCGATCAGATCCACGCATCCGATGCGACGCCCCAGGGACGCCGCGGCCACCACGCCTGCTGCCGGTCCGGATTCCAGAATCTGGACGGGGCGTTCCACCGCCGCACTGGCCTCTGTGACGCCTCCCCCCGATTGCATGATTCGCAACGGGGCATCAATACCAAGGGTTTGAAGGCGTGAGCTGAGATCGCTCAGGTAGCTCCGCACCACGGGCATCACGTATGCGTTAATCACCGTGGTACTCGTCCGCTCGTATTCCTTGATTTCCGGCATGACTTCGGAGGAAAGTGACACTTCCCAACGCCCGGACGCACGCAGCAACTCGCCTATCCTGTTCTCGTGATCCGGATTCAGGTACGCGTTGAGCAGGCAAACCGCGACCGAAACAACGCGTTCCTCAACCAGACGTTCGATCGCGAAATGAACGCTCTCTTCATCCAGCGGCTCCAGGACGTCGCCGTTTGCCGCAATCCGTTCCTTGACCTCCAGTCGGAGATAGCGGGGCACAAGCGGCCTTGGCTTCTCCCAGGAGAGATCGTACAGTCGCGGCATCCGCAGCCGCCCGATCTCGAGTACGTCGCGAAATCCCTTTGTCGTGATCAGGCCGGTCCGGGCGCCCGTGCCGCCAATTACGGCATTGGTTGCCACGGTAGTACCATGAATAACTTCGCTCACGTTCGCGCCGGCTCCCGTAACAACCCGACTCACGCCGTCAACGATGGCACTACCGTAATCTCGGGGCGTGGATGGCAGCTTGCACAGCGCAACACGGCCGTCTTTGTCAACTGCCACAATATCCGTGAACGTGCCGCCTATATCGATACCGATGCGCATATTCCTTCAATCCGTGGAGTGAAAAGTCTCAATTCATAAACAGGTACCTGGCGATGAAAACCACCGCCAGCAGGTCCACCAGAGGATTCACTTCGTCTCCCCGTCCTCCCAGCCGTTTGACGATGGGATACGCGATGAATCCCATCGCAAGACCGTCCGAAATGCTGAACGTCAACGGCATGGCGATCATCGTCAGAAAGGCCGGCAATGCATCGGTGACATCGTGCCAGTTCACGTTGACCACCGACGACATCATCAGCACCCCCACCACGATCAGCGCCGGCGCAGTTGCAAACGCCGGAATGGCCTCCACCAGAGGTGTAAGAAACAGGGCCAGCAGAAACATGGCGCCCGTTACGACACTCGCGAAACCGGTACGCGCTCCGGCCGAAATACCCGACGCACTTTCGATATATGTCGTCACAGTCGAAGTTCCGAATAGTGAGCCGAATACAGTGCCCAATGAATCAGCAAGGAGCGCCCGATTTGCTCGCGGCAGCCGTCCCCTTTCATCCAGAAATCCGGCTCTGCCCGACACCCCGACCAGCGTACCCATCGTGTCGAACATGTCCACAAACAGGAAGACAAGGACCACGCTGATCAATCCGACGTCGAACGCCGCCGTAAGGTTTACGGCCGCCACGCCAAACAAGCGCTCCGGCCACGCCGGCAAGCTGAAAAACCCCTGAGGCGTGGAGGTCACGCCCGTCAACATTCCCAGTATCGTCACACCCAGCATCCCCAACAATATGGCTCCCTTGACGCCTCTTGCCAACAACACGCCCGTGCCCAGCACACCCAGCAGCGTAAGCCCCACGGGTCCGCTCCTGATTTCTCCCAGTGTAATCAGCGTTGCCTGATTCGCCGCCACGATTCCCGCATTCTTCAACCCGATAAAGGCAATAAACAACCCAATGCCGCACGCCGTTGCCTGCTTGATGGTATCCGGCACCGCGTTGATTATGGCCTCCCTCACCCGCACCAACGTCAACAACGTAAAGAGAATACCCGATGCAAGTACGACGCCCAATGCCAGGTCCCAACGCACGCCCATTCCCAACACCACGGTATACGCAAAAAAGGCATTCAATCCCATCCCCGGCGCCAGAGCAAACGGATAATTCCCGACAATGCCCATAATCAGTGTCGCCAGCGCCGCTGAAATGCAGGTTGCGAACAACAGTTCTCCAAATAGATCCTTACCCAGCGCTTCCGACAGCATTCCCGGATTCACCGCCACAATATAGGCCATTGTAACAAATGTAGTGAGCCCGCCAACCACCTCCGTCCGGAAGGTTGCCCCGTTCTCCTCAAACCGAAAATACCTGACTATCGCAGTCATGGAACGCTCCCAGAGCTGATGCAGCGAGTTCCCGCCATTCTCCTGCCTGAATAAAAACCGGAATTCCGACTTAATCCCAATCCTAAGAAAACATCAACCCGGCGACGCGACGAAAACCCATGAAACGGGGCGCAACGGTCGTCAAAAAAGGACGTTTTTTCGGTTCACGTCCAGTGACCTGGTGTATCCTGGTAATCAGCCGTCAAATCGCCTTTATCCACTTGCCTATATTCGGTTTTTGCGTCCCGGAAAAACAACGAATCAGGGTTAAACGCTCTCCCTTTTTCACGCTGCGAAACTGCCGAACCCGGCGGTCCACGCGTCACAGCCTGTAGCACGGGCAGTCGGCTTTGCGCTTGTTTTTGTTTCGGACTTATTTACATTTGACTTGCGTGGCGGTCGCACGAAACAGTCGGTGGCCTTTGGCCAATGCTTCCGCACCGAGGATCCCGTTCAAGCCCTGGAGCGGCTTCATGTCAGAAGATATCGGACCGATCCTGAAAAACTGGCCCTACGATCCCCAGAACAGCATTCGCAAAGTAATCGATCCCCGCGGCGTGGAGAAAATCCAGGTGCGTGTCGATCAAGGCGCGTTTCAGGGCGTTTTGCAAATGGAATTGGACGGCCGGCCCGATGGACAGAAACCCTATAGTCAGGCCTTTGTCCTGGACTATCACAAACAGCAGTTGCAGAAACACGTGGGCGCTTCCGGGTCGCCCGTGGGCTTCAGCCTGGATGAGCGCGCCTGTTCCGAGATCTTCGACGAAAGCCGGCGGATATACGAAAGGTATGTATTCCTTCTACAGATTCGGGACTACAACAGGGTTGTACGTGATACCGAAAGAAATATGGACGTTTTCCGCTTTGTCAACAGGTATGCCGAACGCACGGAAGACAGGGAAAACCTCGAAAAGTGGTGGCCTTACATTCTCAGAATCAACGCCGTCGCGAGGGTAATGATTGCAACCCAGCAGGACGAATACGACACGGCTCTCGAGATTATCGGTGACACGCAGACGAAGATTTCGAACCTCGAAGGTGTGCAGGCAGAAGAGTTTGAAATAGAAAAAAAGCGCTCCCGGGAGTCCCTGAAAGAACTGGAAGATGAAATATTGAGCAAGCGCCCGCAGAGTCCCGCGGAGAAACTCAAGGAGGAATTGGCTCAGGCCGTCGAAGACGAGGATTTTGAACGCGCCGCTGCCATTCGGGACAAGATCTGGGAGTTGGAAGAAAACTGACGTTATGCGCCGGGATTGCACGGCGTGTTCGCCAGGGTGCGCGTAAGGGCCTCACGTTTCCGGACCATTTCGGGCAATACCGCCAGGGAACGGACGCCCTTCAAAATAGGCATATACCGTTGAAGCCTGCAAGGCCTTTGACACATGCGCGCAAGCGGCAATGCGAACGATCAGCCTGCGCGACGTCCCCGTAAATGGACGTGGCCGGCTGCCGGAAGTCCGCGCGACGTCAAAAACACCTTGACTTTTCAGATCAAAACCAATACTATAATTTTCAGCAGGATAGATCATCCGTTTCCGCTTAGCCTCAGATGTTGCAGCGGATTTTATGAAAAGGCCGGGCAGTTAAAGGCCGGCAGCCTTCGGAAGGGATTCTTCCCGTGGCATTGAATTTTCGCGCTATACCCGTTCCCGTCCTGGTCAACAGGAATGTTTCTCGGAGCGTCGCTCTTCTGGTATCCGTATCACCGCGACGGCAGGGCTTATAGCCGGAATGGCATATGCACCAATTCAGCCCGCCGTCGACGTCGATTCGACGGCGTTTTTATTTGCGGTCTGACCGCGTCGATTTGACGGATCGCCAGTGCGTGTTTATATTGCATTGAACAGTCGTATAATAGCTTCTTAAACTCGGGAGTATATTGCAGATGGCAAAGGGATCAGAGCAGATCCGCACACCCGAAACCAACGGGCGCCCGGAGCAGCAGGTCGCGTTTGAAGACGTGTCTTCGCCTCCCGCATCCCCGATGAAAGGCGCGGATATCCTCGTGGAAGCGCTGGTCCGGGAGGGCGTCGATGTCATCTTTGGATATCCCGGCGGCGCAAGTATGGAGATCCATCAGGCGCTCACACGTTCCCGGATCCGAAACGTGCTGTGTCGGCATGAGCAAGGTGAAATATTCGCCGCAGAAGGATTTGCAAAGGCATCCGGCCGGGTCGGCGTATGTCTGGCCACATCCGGTCCCGGAGCCACCAATCTGGTTACCGGATTGGCGGATGCGAAGATGGATTCCGTTCCACTGGTGGCCATTACGGGTCAGGTGGCGACGCACGTAATGGGCGGCGATGCATTTCAGGAAACACCCATCGTCGAGGTCACCAGGCAGATTACCAAACACAACTTTTTGATAGATCGCATCGAGGATATTCCGCGCATAGTAAAGGAAGCGTTCTACATTGCAAGTACCGGCCGGCCGGGACCCGTGCTGGTCGATGTACCGAAGGATGTCCAGCAGGCCGTGCATACGCCGGTCTGGCCGGACGACGTGGCCATTCGAAGCTACAATCCACATATCAGGGCGGAAAGCAAGGCCATCGAAAACGTGGTCCGTGCGATACGGGAAGCCAAACGACCGGTACTCTATGTGGGCGGTGGCATCGTGGCCGCCGGCGCCGCCGGGCAACTTCGGGAGCTTGTCCGCAAGACAGGTATTCCCGTGGTGCAAACGCTCATGGGGCTTGGCGTTTTCCCGGAAACCCATCCGCTCTCGCTCAGGATGGTCGGCATGCACGGAACCGTTTACGCCAACTACGCGATCAACCACGCCGACCTGTTGCTGGCTATGGGCGTTCGTTTCGACGACCGCGTTACAGGGAAGCTCGAAGCGTTCTGCAAACACGGCCGAATCGTGCACGTCGATATCGACCCATCTGAAATCAATAAAAACAAAACGGCGCACATTCCCGTTGTCAGCGACGTCAGATACGCCCTCGATGACCTGAATAAACAGGTGATACCCGGAGACTACGACGCCTGGCACGCCGAACTGGACACCTGGAGACAGAAACACCCGCTTGCCTACCAGGAAGCGGACGACGCGATCCTGCCTCAGCACGCCATCGACCTGCTGTACCGAACGACCGGCGGGAGGGCCGTCGTCTCAACGGGAGTTGGACAGCACCAGATGTGGGCCGCCCAATATTACCTGTTCGACGAACCGCGCAACTGGCTTACATCGGGCGGGCTGGGCGCCATGGGATTCGGTCTTCCCGCGGCTCTGGGCGCACAACTGGCCAGACCTGATGACCTGGTCGTAAACATCGACGGCGACGGAAGCTTTGTGATGAACGTGCAGGAACTGGCCACGCTCTACGTGGAGAAACTGCCGGTAAAGACAATCATCATCAACAATCAGCATCTCGGCATGGTGGTCCAGTGGGAAGACCGTTTCTATGAAAGCAATCGCGGCCACACCTTCATAGGCGATCCGGACGGCGGCATCCATCCCGATTTTGTCAGTATTGCCAAGGGTTTCGGCATTCCGGCCGCGCGCGTCGAACACAAGAAAGACCTTGAGGGCGCCCTGGAACTCCTGCTTGAGACACCCGGCCCGTACGTGCTTGACGTTATCGTTCCTTATCAGGAACATGTGCTTCCCATGATCCCGGCGGGCCATACATTTGCAGATATAATCACCGAGTGAGAACAAGGACAAAGGATCGGCCTCCGGATGTTGCCCGGCAGCATCCGGATTTTTATGTCCGCGGGGAACGCCGGCCACAACGCGCATGTCTAAGCATGTGGTGAAAGGCATGCGGGCGGATCCCACTGTCCCGAATTCGTTCGTGGCCGTTTTAGAGAGAACCGGCGGTTTTTCTGCGCAGCAGTAAATTCTGTCGGTTTGGATCCCTGACGTGTTGGCAGGAGCCCGAATGGGTGAAGATCTGGATCTGGTCAGACGATGCCAGGACGGAGATCATCAGGCATATCGCGTTCTGGTGGAACGTTACGAAGGGCGTATCTACAACCTTGCCTGCTCAATTACAGGAGATCGGGAGACCGCCAGGGATGCCGCTCAGACCGCCTTCATCAGAGCTTATCAGGCGCTATCCGGATTCCGTGCCGACGCCGGTTTCTACACCTGGCTCTACAGGATAGCCGTCAACGTCTGTCTCAACGCGGCACAGAAGGAAAAACGACGTCGGGATACGACCTCGCTCGACGACCTGCTGGAATCGGGGCATTTCACGCCGGAGCAACTCTGGGAACGCCGCACGCCCTACAACGATTTCGAACGGTTACGACTCCAGGAAACCATACAGGAAGTCCTGAATCGACTCTCACCCGACCACCGGATCGTTATCGTGCTGAAAGACATCGAAGGTTTGTCACAGGAAGAGATTTCAAAAACGCTGAATTGTTCGGTCGGCACGGTCAAATCCCGCCTCTCACGGGCGCGGTCCCGTCTCAGGGACCTCTTGCGGCCCGCATACAACGAGTGGAAAGAAGGGACATCGCCATGACAGACTCCGAAGTGAAGACCCTTTTGCCCGATTACCTGGAATCCAGCCTGCCTGCCGAACAGGTGCGCGTGGTGGAGGCGCACCTTGCGGTCTCGTCCGAATGCCGGGAAGAACTGGACTATCTGAGGCGGATACAACGCCTGCTTGCCGCCAGACCGGAATCCGCGCCGCCCGGGCTCTGGCACAGCATTGCTCGGCGGATTGGCGTCGAAGAAGCAGTCGAGCCCTGGAAACAGTTCGAGTGGGTAGGCAAGAGATTTCTTCCTGTTCTGGCCGCCGCGGTCCTGCTTCTGGCCGTCCTGGGCAATCTCTCGACCGAAGCGCCGGCGCTTACGCTGGAAGACTATCTGAATGCCCAGTGGGACGAACAGGAGGCCGAAATGCTCACCGACGCCGAACTTTCCGGCGGCGTCCTTCAGATTCTGCAATCGAGGTAGCCCATGTCCGAAAACGCAACCCGCCTCAAAGCCGTTCTGCTGGCGGTGGGCATTTTTGCCGTCGGAATTACAGTGGGTGCAACCTACCATCTCTGGCTTCCTGCCGGCGGCGACAAGCAGACGCAGGCGCCCCGGGAACACCGCCGCACCCCCCGCATGGGCGCAACGTCGGAGCGCCTTTTGAAGCGATATTCCCGGCATCTTGACCTGACCGAAGCGCAGAAGGCGGAAATCGATCAGATCCTGGATCAAAGCCGGGAGCTGATCGTGGAGGTTCGGAAGAATATCGGTTCGAAGATCGAGACGGTGAGGCGCGGCGCCTGGGCCAGGATTCGCGTCGTTCTCACACCGGATCAGCAGGAAATATTCGACGAGTTAACCAGCCCCGCATCCCCCAACATTATCCTTCGGCAATTGAGAAGACGTCTGGACCTCGGTGAAGCCCAACAGGCCGAAGTCTCACGCATTCTCAAGGAAAATTGGGCAGAAATGAGAAAACTGCGCCGTGGAATACGGGAAGAACTGAAGGCGATGCATAAAGACTCGCGTACCGAACAAATGAGCCTGCTCACGCCAGTACAGAGGAAACGGTCCAATGGGGGATGGGATATGGATCTTTCCGGCGAGCAGCGAGCGAAAATGGAGCAAATCAGAAAAAAAGGCCGCGAGGCAACTCGCCGGCTCTTTCAGAGCCGCGACGAGCAACTTGCGTACTTAATCGGAAAAACCTGGTCGGAAATCAAGACCCTGCTCCGGGAAGAACAGGTCGGAAAATTCGAAGAAATCACGTCAGGTATCGAGCGTCGTATGCGGTGGGAACGCCAGTTCAGGCGCAGGCCCGGCGGAAGATCGTTCGATTTCTGATCGCAGCCGGGAACGCAATGATGTAGCCCGCTGTCCAATTTGTGAAGGCTTCACGGATGAACATCCTCGTGACGCCGGGCAACAGCGGGCCCCTCTCAAAGGGCTGCTAAGGCCGATAGCCGGGTAAACCGAAAGGAGTAGAACCATGAAACGACTGGTACTCATCGCTGGAGTCCTCATTCCCATTGTCGTCATTGCGTGGACGCTGCCCTCGAACGCCCATCGCGGCAAACGTGGCTGGAAATCCCGCAAGGCCCCAATGGCGGCCCTGGAACTCTCAGCGGAACAGCGGACGAAGTTGGAAAGCCTCAATCTGGACCGGGGTAAAAAGATGGCGCAGTTGCGTGCCGACCTCAAGGTGGCCAGGCTGGACCTTCACGCCGCCATGCGGCAGGACAACCCCGATCCTGCTGAAGTCAAAGCGCGGGTGGCCGCCGTAAACAACGCACGGTCCCTGATTCTGGAGAGCAGGGTCAACCACCGGCTCAAGGTCAACAGCGTCCTGACCCCGGAGCAGCGAAACAAGCTTCGCGAAATGCGAAGGGATCGTCCTGGAAGAGCATTCCGCAAGATGTGGCGCAAACGAGGCTACGGAAAGGGCTTTCAGGGAATGGGAGAATCCGATCGGGACAGCAGAGTCGAAAAACCGTCTTCAATTTAACGGACCGAGCCGGGCAGGAAAGGTGTTATATAGATGTCGTTTCGCAGATTTGCCATAGCGCCCATCGTTGCCGGCCTGACGATCCTCACGATCCTCGGATGCGGCAACAAAATCCCCGTCGAGTCCCCGGCAGGGTCCGGGGACTTGGAGAGCGCATCTCAGGCCTCCAAGGCATCCACGGATGAGATAAGTGCCAAACTTGATGGCGACAGTTACAGCAAATCAGGCCATGGCCGCCGCGATGGATGGGAACGATATGTCGCGGCGCTGACGGACTCCCTGGGCCTGAGCGGCGATCAGGTCTCGGATTTAAATGCGCTGTATGAAGACTACCATGCCAACGTTGACGCACTTGTCGACAGCGCCGGAGCGTCGGGTGACCGGACGGGATTAAGGGAGAGTCTGAAGGAATTGAGACAGGCGTTTGAAGCCGACTTCAACGACGTCCTCACAGACGAGCAACAGACCCGACTCGAGGAAATCAAGGCCAACGCGATCGCGCAAAGGAAGGTCAGAGGATGGGAGAATTACATCGCGGCGCTGACGGACTCCCTGGGCCTGAGCGACGATCAGGTCGCGGACCTCGACGAATTGTATGAAGACTACAGGGCCGACGTCAAAGCCGCGATGGATGACGCACGGGAGTCTGGCGACCGCTCAGAACTCCGGACGAAGTTGAAGGAACTGAGGCTGGGATTCGAAGACGAATTCAACGACGTTCTCACAGACGAGCAACAGACCCGACTTGAGGAAATCAAGGCCAATGCGATTGCGCGAAGGAAAGACAAGGGGTGGGGGAATTCCATCGCCGCATTGACCGATTCCCTTGGCCTGAGCGACCAACAGATCACGGACCTTAATGAATTGTACGATGATTACCAGGCCGACGTTAAGGCTGCGATCGACGGTGCTCAGGAGTCAGGCGACAGATCGGGTCTCCGGGATCAATTGCGAGAGTTGAAAGAGGATTTCGAAGAGGACTTCAACGCCGTCCTTACCGATGAACAGAAGGAGAAGCTGGACGAAATGAAGTCGGATGGTCGAAAACGCCGCGGGAAGGGGCATGGACAGGGTCGAAAGGGCCGGTAGAATCCGGAATCGCCTTGACATCATCGGGACGGTCTTCTATATTACTGTGAATTCGATGCCGGAAACCGACAACACAGAGAATATTATGAACGTCAACAGCCACCGGTTCTTGAACTTCACGCTGCCGCGAAGTGTAGACGACGCTGTACGCCCTGTAAACGATGTCAATTCGGCCAATAATCAAAGGGCCCTTTGGCGGCTTATGGTATAGCAGCGAAAACGAAGAGAATCATTATCCCGCCATCGAGTCCACTCGATGGCGGATTTTTTTATTGTATTCACACTACAAGGAATTCTGATGTTGAGGCAGGAAGGGATATTGCGGCAATCCGTACAGATGGCTTACGAATATTACCACCGGGAGGGCAAACAGGCCAATATTCCGGCCGCCGCAGGAGTACACCACGATAGGCTGCGGCAGACAGGAAGTCGGAATGTGTACTGTTGCCCAAGAATCCTCGAACTCACCGTCATCCACTGTTGAAGATTGCGCGGTATGGAACCGACGGATTCATAGAACGGAAAATTCCACCCGGGAGAATCAGAATGGCCTTATCCAGACGCTATCGCCCACAGCAGACAGAGCCCCGTATTCAGGCGCGCTGGCAACTTTCAAACACCTACAAATTCGAGATGCAGTCCGAAGGCCCCTTGTACGCCATCGACACGCCGCCCGCTACAGTGTCCGGAAAACTCCACATGGGCCACGTCTATTCCTACAGCCATGCCGACTTCATGGCTCGCTTCTGGCGAATGAACGGTCGGCGCGTCTTCTACCCGATGGGGTACGACGACAACGGTCTTCCCACCGAACGCCTCGTGGAAAGCCAACTGAGAGCCACCGCGTCACAAATCGGCAGACAGAAATTTATCCAACAGTGTTTGCGCCTTGGCGAAACCATTGAAAGAGATTACGAGAATCTCTGGCGCCGCCTGGGTCTCTCCGTCGACTGGTCATCCACCTACCGGACAATAGAAGATGGCGCCCGGCGTCTTGCCCAGGCGTCGTTTATAGACCTGTACCAAAAAAACCTGGCCTATCGCCAGGAAGCGCCCGCCATTTGGTGCCCGGAATGCGGAACCGCAATCGCACAGGCCGAACTGAACGAAATTGAACGAGAGAGTGAATTCGTCACTGTGGACTTCCACCTTCAGGGAGCAACGTCACTTCCGATCGCAACCACAAGGCCGGAGCTTCTCTCGGCCTGCGTGGCGGTCTTTGTCCATCCCGATGACGACCGCTACAGGTCATTCATCGGCTGCAATGTCTCGGTCCCGCTATATGGAAATCAGGTTCCGGTATTGCAGGATACAGGGGCGGATCCCGAAACAGGCACAGGCGCCGTGATGTGTTGCACCTTCGGGGACGCGACGGACGTGGCCTGGTGGCGTTCACACAACCTGCCACAGGTCTCCGTCATCGACAGGAAGGGCCGGATGACCGCGGATTCAGGCATGCTCACAGGCCTCTCGGTTCCCGATGCCAGACGACAGATTGTCAGCGTGCTTGAAGAGCACGGCTTGATGGTCGATCGACGGCGCGCCCTTCAATCCATTAGGATCCACGAACGCTGCGAGACTCCGACGGAATATATCGTTGCGCCGCAGTGGTTCATCAGAGTCCTCGACTTCAAAGACCGCTGGCTTGAGGCCAGCGATAGAATCACCTGGCACCCGCCCCACATGGAAGCCCGGTACGTTGAATGGATCGAAAATCTGCACTGGGACTGGTGTATCTCCCGCCAGCGCTATTTTGGCATACCGTTTCCCGTGTGGTATTGCGGGGCTTGCGAAAACATCACCATGGCGCCAGAAAATGAACTGCCCGCAGACCCGATTGAGACATCTCCAGCCTCCGAATGTACGTGCGGCGCTGTCTGCTGGGTAGCAGATACGGATGTTATGGATACCTGGGCTACGTCATCACTCAGTCCTCAGATCGCCGCGGGGCAGTTAACCGAAGGTGAGCCCAAGCAAAGCGATTTTCCAATGTCCATGCGTCCACAGTCCCACGAGATCATCCGGACGTGGGCTTTCTACACGATTGTGATGTCTCACCACCATCACGGACGGATTCCCTGGAAGGAAATATGCATTTCCGGCTGGGGCCTGGCTCCTGCAGGCGCGGGAAAAATCAGCAAGAGCCGCGGCGGCGGACCGGCAGCGCCAATGGCCATGATCGAGAAATATTCGGCTGACGCCGTGCGCTATTGGGCAGCCGGAACCGGATTCGGTAAAGACACGGTCATCAGCGAAGAAAAGATCCGGGCAGGCGCCAAACTGGTCACCAAACTCTGGAACGTCGCCCGCTTCAGCGAACAGTTCCTTCAAGGATATCGCACTTCAGGCGAGCCACCGCCCCTCACCCTTGCCGACCGCTGGATTCTGGCACGGACGCAACGCCTTGTCAATCGAACAACCGGCTTCTTCCGGAATTACCAGTACGCTCTCGCCAGAAGTGAAACCGAATCCTTCTTCCTACGAGACCTGGCTGACAACTACCTTGAAATGGCAAAACGGCGTCTTTATGGCGACACCGGGGTCGGAACCGGCGGTGCGCAATATACACTCGATCACGTGCTGCGAACCTGCATCCACCTCTTTGCGCCCTTTCTGCCGTACGTCACCGAAGAGGTCAATACCTTGTTGTTCGCAAGGAACGGGGAATCCATCCACACCTCGGCCTGGCCAACCGAGAACCCCCATCTGCTGGACGATTGCGCCGAAACTACCGGAAACCTCCTTGTGGAGATCGCCACTGCGGTTCGCCGCTACAAGAGCGAATCCAGCCTCTCACTCGGTACACCCTTAAATCGGCTGCTACTTGCCGTGAGGGATCACGCACTCTCATTATCCCTCACGGAGGCCGAATCGGACCTGACCAGCATTACGCGTGCACAAAATTTCGACGTCGTGCTAAACAACCCGCTCAATCCTGGCCTCCACGTCATTTTGGACGGCGAGATCGTAACGGCGGCCATCGAAGCGTTGTCAGGCCTTCCGGTTCCATGTCTGCGTTCTGCATTGTTCTGAGTGCGCGCGCCTGACACTCAAGGTGGCGTCGAACGGAGTATCTTTTTGGTGTCGCCCGTGACAACTCCTCAATTTCGTACACGGAGGCAATAGGTGATCGGCGAAGCCAGGAGACCAAAACAATGACCATGGCCTGTTCTATCTTCCGCATCACAACCCCGCCGAAATCTTTCGCGCCAGCCGTATGCCCGGTCGTCAATCCTGACCACAATAATAACCACCATGGCCCTATCCAACGGCGGGCCGGGCCGATAGATGGCTGAGAAATCACCCTGAAACACAACCCGCCGTTGGTCGCACACCAGCGGCAGGTTTTTCATGCCCGAAAACTCAGACCTCTTTTATATAGGTGCACTATCACATGAGAGACATTTCCATACCCCGACTCAGACATCACATCGGACGTACCGTCACACTCTGCGGATGGATACATGCCATTCGCGATCAGAAACAAATACAGTTCATCATTCTGCGCAATCCCAGCGGCATGGTCCAGGCCGCCCTCTAGAAACAGCAGAGCCCCGGCCTGGCAAGAATGGTCTCCACCCTCACCCGAGAATCCCCGGTCCGACACACCGGCAGCGTCGAGCGAAACCCAGACGTCCGTCTCGGCGGCATCGAAATCCATACCCCAAAGATCATGGGAAGCGCAAGCGAATCCGGCGCCGAGTTATTCAAATTACCGTACTTCGACACGATTGCCTACCTTGCACAGTCACCTCAGTTCTACAAGCAGATGGCCATGGCGGCCGGCTTCGACAACGTCTTCGAAATTGGCCCGGTCTTCAGGGCGAATCCATCGTTCACCTCGCGCCACGATACCGAATTCACCAGCGTGGACGTGGAACTTGCCTGGATCGAATCGCACGCAGACCTGATGGACTTTGAAGAACGGTGGCTTTGCACGTCCTGACCACCGTGCAAGAATCACACCGTGAAGCAATCGCCGAACACTTCGGCACTAAGGTTCGCGTACCTGAACGTCCTTTTCCACGCATCGCCATGGAAGAAGCGGTCGTACGGCTGGCGCAAATCGGCTACACATCCCCGCCCCAAAAACAGGGCGACCTTTGCCCGCAGGGAGAGCGCCTGCTCGGCAAATACATCCTGGAAACCTTCGGCCACGAATTCGTCTTCCTTACCGACTATCCCGTTTCCGTCCGCCCGTTTTATCACATGCGGTACCCGGATAGACCCACCGTCACGAAGAGCTTCGACCTGTTATGGAATGGCTTGGAACTCACCACCGGCGCTCAGCGAGAACACCGTCCCGATATCCTGGCTGCCCAAGCAGAAGAAAAGGGTCTCCAATTGGGACCCATCAAGTTCTATCTGGACTTTTTTGAATACGGATGTCCGCCCCACGGCGGCTTCGGTTTTGGCCTCACTCGAATGCTGATGATTCTGCTTGGAATCAACAACGTGCGGGAAGTCACGTACGTCTATCGCGGCCCAAAGAGAATCTACCCTTAAGGCTCTCCTCGCGTAATCAACCTGAACCAAAGTTTCGATAATGTACATGGACGGCAGTTCGATTGCGCGAGCGTTGACATCCTGGATATAGAGAATTATCTTGCCATGCGGTCAGCACGTAGTGGATACAGCGCGGGAGACAAACCGAAATCTTACAGTAGTTCGACGCCGGCTGGACCAGTTGATGGATTTCTCGATGGCAGTAACGCGATTGCAAGTCTTATCGGGACACGACTTTTACGAATGACATCGCTGGAGTGATTGTTTCCAGGAATTTCACGATGCGACAACCTCGTCATGTATACCCTAACAGCGTCGATTGCCATAACGACGACAACATGGCCGTTTCTCCCGGCCAGCCCATTTACGACATCCTGTAGCTATAGGGTATTCCTGTCGATACAGCCTCCTGGGACATAGATGCGGCATAGCGCTGGCAACGAGATCGTCCGCTGAGCGGGGCTATCAGATGTCAGGTTGGCTCCGGCCAGGCCCAGAAGGGCATTCCATGTTCAATTCTGGCGATTCTCAACAACACTCTCAGGGCATGAATTGTGAGTCTTCTTTTTGACCTTGTAGCGGAGACGGTATCGAGTATCGTCGGAGACGGCGTTTCCGCTCTTTTCAGACGAAACCTGCCGGAGACCGTACATCGACTGAGGATCGTGTCGTGGGTCTTCGTCATCGTCATTCTGGCATGAGTTTTTTCCACATATGTGCCATCGCTGAAGGCCCACGGATCATTGCTAATAGGCATTGCTCTTGCCAGCCTTGTGATCTTTGTCGCTGCCCTGGTTTCCATGACACTGATATTGAAGCGTGGCGAGGAATCTTAGCCCAAATCCGCCCTTCTCGTATAATGATGGAAACCGGGTCGACTACCACGTCATGCGTCGACGATAAGTAACAAAAAACTTATATACACCGGCCAATGCCTCAGTGCGAAAAAACAGCGACCAGATGCGCCAGCGAGCCATTATGCTTTCGCGTGCTAACCCTGAACCTAACGCGCCGGGGGCTAAAAACCCGCCCCCGGCGCTTTCATTCTGCCTTACTATGGATTTCAGGTCGTCCGGCAGCTACCGCGCTTCGAAGAAGAACCGAATGACGTCGTCCTCCTTAAGCATGGCATCGAAGAATTCCCGGTCCTCCTCGTTCAACTCTCCGGCCGCCTGCAGCACAATGCGCATATATTGCTCTCTGGTGAACGTCAGCGTCAGTCTGTCGCCGTCCACGTCAACCGAGCCTTCCAGGACGAATCCGTCTTTCTCAATGATCGTCAGCGTATTGCCGCTGGCCGACCAGGCGCCTGAAACGGACCATGTGCCCGTGCTGTCCTGATCTTCAAAGGTGCCGTCGGCATGGAAACGATGGATCGGAGACCAGACACTGTCGCGCAGGCTCGTTTCCATCTCGCCTGTGAACTCCTTGACGATGGCAGCCGCAACCGTGCTGTCAACCAGCCCCTGCTCCAGGATGGCGGCAACCAGATTCCGGCTGATCGTCTCAACCAAATCGGTTCCAACGTATCCCCATGCCCCGACAATATCAAATGACGGGAGCAAGGCCGAACCCGTCACGCGCGCCTTGCCGTCAACGGGCAGTTCAACGGTCACTTCGTATCCGCCATTTATCGGAATGCTCGACCAGGAACCAAGCACGGTCCCTTCCCGAATTACACGCGCCCGATAGTAACCGTTCACGTTATCCGACCCTATTTCGACACGTGCCTTGCCCTGCGCATTGGATGTGCCCGACCATGCAAAATGCGGCGCGCGTCCCGAAACGGACCGTGACAGCTCCACGGTAACACCGATCAGCGGCGCTCCGTCCTGCAATACGGTGGCGGCCACAACGGCCAGACCGGTATTCCCGCCTACCGCCAGTTTGCCCAATAGCTGCCCTGAATTCCGTTGTCCGGAATTGGCATGGACCTCTTCTGCCGGCCTGTCGGCTTCGGGTACCATCGAGGTGGTAAGCCTGTCGCCGCCGCAGCCGGATATCAAGCCTGCAGCAACGGTCGATACAAACACGTTTCGAATCCTACAGGACATCGCGGGCTTCCTTAATGTGTATGTATCTTGCGAAAGACTTTGTACTTGCTCAACCGATGCATCCGTCCGTTTGCAGTTGCAAACCGTGTGTGTCAAAACCGTGGCCAGTAACAAGCCCTGCGAATCCAGCCATGTCTTAAGACTCATGAGTCCCGTGATTGTTTCTGCCATGGTCACAGCAGCCAACTAAACGACCAACAGGTCAATCCGAGGCGGTCTCGGAGAAATGTCGAAGGAACTGCCGCGCCTTTTGCGGGCGCTCCTGCGGCATCGCGTTTGTCTCTGCGTTTAACAGCCCGTTGAAAAAGCCCATCCGGGCTACCTGCCTGTGCGGTGCACGCAGACAGGCGGCCGGCCTCGCCTGCAGAGCGACTTCATCAACGGACCGTTAACCTCTTAAGCAGCAGATGTGTGGACAACCCGTGTTACAAGTCTTCGCCGCATAACCGCCGTCCGGGTTCGCACGTGGCGTCGGTTTTGGTGGAAAACCCGGCGATCGTCAGGATTCACGCCTCCAATGGTCGAGCCTCCATCACTGAAACCCCCCGGGCGCAAATCCTGAACAAAATACTTGACATATTGGATGAATCCTGTTATCTAATCGTTTCGGCGCACATCCGTCTAATGAATTCTAATATATGAGTATCCGAGAGGTCGTGTAACAATAAAAAAGGAGATCGGTCGATGGAGGTTAACACCGAACTGGAAAACGGCACCTTAATCGCGAAGGCTGAGGGTCGCGTCGACGGGTCCAATGCCCGTGATTTCGAAGAAGCGCTCGATTCTGCAATCACCCAGCACGAAGACGGTCAGGCGGTGATTGTCGATTTTGAAGGCCTTGCCTACATTAGCAGTGCGGGCCTTCGGGTCATCCTGCTGACCGCCAGGACACTTCGAAAACAGGACAAGGAGTTCGTAGTCTGCTCGCTTTCTGATCCGATCAGGGAGGTCTTTGAGATCAGCGGATTCGACAAAATCATACCGGTTTACGCCTCCAGATCGGAAGCGCTGGCAGCAGTTGGAGGATAGTAACGGGTTGATCCGGGACTGCTTCACGACAGCGGGTGCCATTCGCCGCTGAAGCATCTCGGGGGGATCTGACACCGCAAAAACACCCGGTCCACCGTAACGGTATCCTGGGCGTTTTCGCGATGGTATGGACGCCGCCGCGTCCGGTTGTGTTCGGGTGTCAGACGGTCCCGCCTGAATCTCCCGAGAAACTGAAAGGCCGACCATGATCGAAGACCTGCTGCCGATCGGGTTGCTCATTGTCGTCGCCAAGCTCCTGAAGTGCCTCCTAAGAGTCTGCGCCGCAGAAAACTTACCATACTATATATAGGGTATTGCGGTGCTCAAATCCGTTCTGGAGCGCAGGCTCCTAGACCGGATTGGCCTGAGTTCGATTGTCGCCTACACGGCGGCCGGAATTCTACTCGGCCCCGTCGCGGGAATCGTCGAGCCGACGAACAAGCTTCAGGTCTTCCTGGGCATCGGCGTCTTTATCCTCTTCTTCCTTGTCGGCCTCGACGAGATATACATCCCCGGTTTTGTGGCAACCCTCCGGGGGCGTTTTTTTTTGCTGCTATCCTGCCAGTCGTGATCTCAATGGTTGCCGCCATGATGGTCACCTCTGACCTCTTCGGCGTGGGATTCGCCCTCGATCTTCATTTCAAGGATGCTCTCGCGCTCGCCGGCATTCTGTCCATGTCAAGCCTGGGGCTTGTGGCGAAGGTGCTTGCGGACACCGGATACCTTAAAGAACCCCTCGGTCTGGAGATTTTTGCCACGGTCATCATTGCGGAGATGATCACGCTACTGGTTGTGGGATTCAGCATCGGCGAACGAACCATCGCCGCGCACGACCATCTCCGGGGCGCCTTCAGTGTGGTATTCCTGCTCGCGGAGGTCGCGGCATTTGCGGTGGTCGCGTGGATTCTTTCCGCCAGGGTCATGCCTCCGAAGATTCTTTTTCTGAAACGCATCTTCAACGTCCCGGAGTTGTCGTTCGGCCTGCTGATAGGCGGCCTTTTTCTTTCGTATCCGGCAGCATCGCTCTCGATCAGGAGTTTTGCCGATAATTGGATCGTGCCGGATCAACAGGATTACGTTGTGGTGAACGAGGGCGCAGTTGCGGGAATCGTGTCTCCGGCGCGGCTGACGTCCGTCCCGATGGTAGCCTGGGGACAAACACCTCTCCAGGAAGTGTTGCAACCGGAACCTCCGCATGCCGAACCCGACGAGCACATCGTAGACGTTCTTCAGCAGACGTCGCGGCATTCACTGTCCGTCATACCGGTACTGGATACAGACTCTGAAGAGTTCCAGGGTACTATAACCAGCCACGACGTGGTCGACCTCGTCCTTCTGATGGATGAGATTGCCGACGAATTGAAGGAGCTAGAGAAAGAACGGGTGAATTGACACCGTTTTCGGTCACGTCGACCAGCGCCGGAGTGAGTTATGGTTGCGTCGGCTCTTCACATCCGGATTCAACACATGACCGAACCATCCTATCCTGGGGTATAACGAAATGTCTGCGCTTCCGTACAAAATCCTCGTAGTGGACGACGAGCCCGACCTGGAACCGCTCATGCTGCAGCGGATGCGGCGTCCGATCCGGAGAGGCCGCTACACCTTCGTGTTTGCGCGGAACGGTATCGAGGCTCTGGAGCGGTTGAACAAGGATGGCACCATCGATATGGTGCTGTCCGACATCAATATGCCCCAGATGGACGGTCTGACCCTTCTGGATCAGATACCCAAGGTGGACCCGAATATTCGTTCCGTGATTATATCGGCGTATGGCGACATGAAAAACATCCGGATCGCCATGAATCGGGGTGCGTTCGACTTCGTCACCAAGCCGATTGACTTCTCCGACCTTCAGGTGACCATCGATCGAACCATGCGCCATCTGATCGAATGGCGTGAAGCGCTGGAATCGCGCGACAAGCTGATCGCTCTGCAGAACGAACTCGACGTGGCCAGCAAGATGCAGCAGTCGATTCTGCCCACGAGTTTTCCGGAGAATCCGGATTATCAGGCATACGGTAGTATGGAACCCGCCCGAAACGTCGGCGGCGACTTCTTCGACATCATCCGGCTCGACGGCGGACGCATAGGAATCGCTATCGCTGACGTGTCTGACAAGGGCGTACCCGCGGCCCTTTTCATGATGTCAAGCCGGACGGTGTTGCGGGGTGCGGCAATCGGGACGACGAGCCCCGGCGAAGTGCTGTACGAAATGAACAATGCGCTTTACGAAAACAACGAAGCCGCGATGTTCGTAACCGTCTTTTACGCCGTCTTCGACCCCGCCAACCGGCAATTGGTGTACGCCAATGGCGGACACAATACGCCGCTCATCGTCAATGCGGACGGGAAGGCCAGCGCGCTGCCGCTGACCGGCGGTGTCGCCCTTGCCATGTTGCCGGACATCGAATACGGGTACAATTCGGTCACGCTTGCACCGGGTGATACGGTCGTTCTCTATACGGACGGAGTCACCGAAGCCATTAATGACGTCGAGGAAGAGTTCGGAATGGATCGCCTGCAAAACGTCTTCACGGACACGCCCCCGGGGGACGCCCGTGAAGCCAACGATGCGATTTTCAGCGCCGTAAGCGGATTTGTCGGCGAAACTCCCCAATTCGACGACATTACGTGCGTTACGTTTCGATACAGAGGGTCGGAAGCGTGAGCGCCAGACAGTCCTTTCGCATAGAAGCCGATCTCGATGAACTGCGACGGGTCGCCGCAGCAGCCGAAGAACTGGGGCTGCAGGAAGATTGGTCCCCCGCGCTGGTTCATCAGGTTGACCTTGCAATTGAGGAAATCGGCAACAACATTGTCCGACATGGGTTTGGCGGCGGGCCTGGCGAGATTGAGATTACCCTGACGTCGGAATCCGACGCGATTACAATTGAGATATCGGATGACGGCCGGGCCTTCAATCCCCTGGAGGACGCGCCCATACCCGACGTGGAGGCGGCGCTCGAAGATCGACCCATCGGCGGCCTGGGCGTCCACCTGGTCCTTACCATGATAGACGAGATGCACTACCGGCGTGAGAACGAACGGAACCACCTCACGCTGGTGAAGCGGAGGACGTAATGAATTCGACCTTTCGACAGGGGGTGTGGCTGTTCGTCGTCTGGACGACGCTTTCCAGCAGTCTGGAAGCCAACGAGGTCGAGAACGGGGTCTCGGACGAGCGAATTCTCTTCGGCCAGTCCGCCGCCTTCAGTGGCCCCGCCGCGCAACTCGGAACCGACATGAAACGCGGCATCGAAGCCGCGTTTCATGAGATCAATCGCCGCGGGGGTGTCCACGGCCGTCGGCTGGAACTCGTTTCCCTCGATGACGCGTACGAACCGGAGGCCGCCATCGCAAACACCCTTTACCTCATCAATGAGGCCCGGGTGTTCGCACTCATTGGCGCCGTAGGCACACCCACGTCACGTTCAGCCGCGCCGGTCGCCGCGGAAGCCAATATTCCGTATATTGCGCCATTCACGGGCGCGGCGTTCCTTCGGGACCCGAATTGGAACATCGTGATCAACCTGAGGGCGTCGTACAACCAGGAAACGGAGGAAATGGTCGCGCGCCTTACCGGCGATCTAGGTATCAAACGAATCGCCGTCATGTATCAGGACGACTCCTTCGGCAGGGCCGGCTACCACGGCGCACGACGCGCGCTCGAACGGCGCGGAATGGAGGCCGTGGCCGTGGGGTTATACCCGCGCAATACAACGGCAGTGAAGACAGCGCTGCTCGACCTGCGCATGGCAGACCCCGAAGCGGTAATCCTGGTCGGTGCGTACGAACCGGTCGCGACCTTCATCGCGTGGGCGCGGCATATCGGTTTGGACCCCGTTTTCATTACCATCTCTTTTGTCGGCAGCAACGCTCTGGCAAGACAGCTGGGGCCTGCAGGAGCCGGCGTCTACGTCACACAGGTCGTACCCTTTCCAACCGACGACTACTTCCCCGCAGCGTCGGCCTACCGCCGGGCTTTGTCTGCCTTCGATCCCGATGCTGCGCCGGGGTTCGTGTCCTTCGAAGGGTACCTGGCCGGCCGTCTCGCCATCGCCGCCCTCCAGCGCTGCGGCGCGGAGGTCAAGCGGACATCCTTTCTCAACAGTCTCCGCAGCACGAAGATGGTCGATATCGACGGATTAAAGCTGCAATACGGCAGCAATGACAACCAGGGGTCGGATGCCGTGTACCTGACCACGATCGGTCGTGACGGCCGGTATTATCCGATCGATACACTCGAGGAAGCGGAGCCGTGATCGGCAAAGTGAAACTGCTGCTCAAAGGCCGCTTTCGAATCGCCACGCAGCTCTATCTGGGAATTGGAGGCGCGGTCGCCATCACCATGGTCGCCAGCCTGGTCGGGTGGCTCTCGTTCGATCTCGTAGGAGACATCCAGAACCGCGTGAACGAGGGCAGCGTCCCGGAAATGGCCGCTGCCTTCGGGGTCGCTCAGCAGAGCGGCACGCTGGTCGCCGCGGCGCCCCGCCTGACCTCAGCCGCAACGGTGGAGGATTTCGACCGCGTCAAGGCGGATATCGCTGAAGAGCGCAGGGCCTTCGAATCACAGTTGGCGGCGCTGATGCAAAGGGAGACCAGGAGTGAAGACGAGGAGCGTTTCGGGAGAATACACGGATTTGCTGCGGCACTCATGTCAAACATCGAAGCAATTGAACGTGAGGTCGCCGAGTTGTTCGAGGTAAGCGCACGCAGCGAAGCGCTTCGCCTGGAACTGTCCGAGTTGCGTGCCAGACTGTTCGGCATGCTGATTCCGGCCATCGACGATCAACTCTTCTACGCGATGACAGGCTACCGGACAATAGGCCAGCCGCCCGTGCCCCGCGAGCGGCATTTTTCGGACGAAGAATTCGATCGGTACCGCCACCTGGCCGACTTGAAAGCCGATGCCACCATTGCGACACAACTCCTGTCAAGTTCTTTCAACCTTTCCGACGCACTCCTGCTGGAGCCGCTGCGGGAGCGCTTTGAGGCCGCTGCCGGGCGCATCGAACGGAGCCTGTCTGCGCTCGGTACATCACCCTGGCGCGATCAGATCGCCCCGCACCTGAATCGGCTCTTCGAACTGGGCCTGGGGAAGCAGGGCGGTTTCGAACTGATCGTTCGAGAGTTCGAACTCGCTGACCGTCAGCGTAACCTTCTCCAGGACAATCTGAGACTCGAAATCAAACTCGGTTCGGAAGTCGAGGGTCTCGTCGGCGCTGCCCGTGAACGCACGCGCGAGGCCACGCTGGCATCCACTCAGGCAATCGGGACCGGCCGCAGCGTATTGCTGGGACTGAACGTGGTCAGCATCAGCGGAGCCGTACTCATCGCGTGGCTTTTTGTGGGCCGGGTGTTGTTGCGCCGGCTCGAACGGCTGTCAGACAGGATGCGCGCCATGGCCGATGGTGACCTGGAAGCCAGGGTTGACATCAGCGGGCACGATGAGGTCGCAGATATGGCGGCGGCCCTGGAGGTTTTCCGACGGCATGCGCTGGAGGTCCAGCGCCTTAACCTCGTTGAAAAGCTGGCCGAGGAGTTACGGGAGAAGAACGAACAGCTGGAAGCCGTGCTGGAGGACCTGCGTCGGGCGCAGGACCAGATCGTGATGCGCGAAAAGCTGGCGGCGCTCGGCGAACTTACCGCCGGAGTCGCGCACGAAATCAAGAACCCGCTGAATTTCGTCAAGAATTTCTCCGAGGTCTCCCAGGAACTTCTGGAGGAACTCGGTGAAGAACTCGAGGACACGCTCAGCGAAGAAGGCGGTGAACTCGACGAAGAACAGCGCGAACTCGTCCAGGAAATCTGCCAGGACCTCAACGACAACCTCGCGCGTATCAGGGAACACGGCGAGCGCGCCAACCGGATTGTCCAGGATATGTTGTCGATGGGCCGGGGTTCCGCCCAGCGACAGGCCACCAACATCAACAATCTGCTCGACGAACACGCCAGGCTTGCGTACCACAGCGCAAGGGCAAGCGACACGGAGTTCCAACTCGACATCCAGCAGGACCTGGATCCGTCAGCGGGCGAAGTCGAAGTGGTACCTCAGGACATGGGCCGCGTGTTTCTGAACATGGTTAGCAACGCCTGCCATGCGACCGACGAAAAACGACGCGAGATCGTAGAATCGGTCATCGATGAGCCGTACATGCCTACGCTGTGGCTGAAGACCCGCCGCGGCCCGGAACGGCTCGAAGTAAATATCAAGGACAATGGTAAGGGAATTCCGCCCGACGTCGTCGACAAGATTTTCAATCCTTTTTTCACGACCAAGCCTACCGACCAGGGAACGGGGTTGGGTCTCGCCCTTTCGAACGATATTGTACGCGAGCACGGAGGAAGCATCCGGGTCGAGACCGAACCCGGCGAGTTTACCGAAATGGTTGTCGAAATACCCCTTGAAGCTCCCGCATTGGTTACGGAGCCGACGACCGATGAGGACGTGAACTGAAAGAATGTCCTTTTGATGACCGATACGCTCTGTTTCAGGGGTTTTCGTCGCGTCGCCGAGTTGCTGTTTTTTCGGTTCTGAACGCGACTTCAACGTGGAAACGAGGCATGGCCGAAATGTCGTTCAGTCTTCGCGGTGCAATCCTGCTGGCGTGCGCGGCGGGTCTGATCTGGGGCTGCGGCGGCGAACACGCGGTTTCGCCCTCGACGTCCGAAAGGGATGAAGCGTCGGACCAGCCGCTGGGCAAACTGGCGGTCGATGAAAGCGCGACGCAGGCAGTTGTGGTGGCAACCGTGTTCGAGGACGATGCGCCATTGGCGGGCGTCGCCGTCGCACTCGCTCGTTCCATTTCCGGACTGGCGCCGAAATTCTCGTGGGCCGACACCACAGATGCATATGGACGAGCACGAGTGGATATCGACGATGCAGGAGGCTACTATCAAGTCCGCGCTACGCGTGGCGGCAACCGGATTGGTACGTGGGCGAGCATGCCGATCAACGGCGGGCAAAGGGTAACGGTCGACCTCCCGATTGGGGGACGGCGAGGGCGACCGGCGCGTCCCTCCTCGCGGCCGCATTAATAGGGGCCGGCTCAACGGACTCGGAGTTGGTCAGGGATGCGCTGGCCGCTATCGATTTGCCGACCATTGTAGGACAATTCGCGTTCGATGCGAATGGCGACCCGACTTATCCGGCCGTCCTGCAGGCGGTCAGGAACGGCAGATTCGAAACACTGGGGAATTGATCGCCCGCCCCGGCATTGCCGAAACGGGCTGCATCTTCCATCGGTACCGGCGTCTTAACCTAAAAACACCCATACCGTAAGACGTTCGACATGGAATTTGAATCCTACCCCCTCGATCCGACTTACTATGACGAGATGTTCCTTCCGGACGGGACACCCAGGGAACATTTCCGCCCGCTATTTGAAGCGCTGGGCGAACTTTCGAATGAGGAACTTTCAAGCATCCAGGAACGCGTGACACGATCGTTTTCGAATGAGGGCATCACCTTTACCGTCTACGGCGATGAGGAGGCCACCGAACGCATCATTCCCGTCGACTGCCTGCCAAGGGTATTGTCCGGCGCCGAGTGGGATCAGCTCGTCAGGGGCCTCACGCAACGGCTCAGCGCCCTTAACCTTTTTCTCCAGGATATCTACAACGACGAACGCATCATCGGGGACGGCGTGATCCCGGCGGACATGGTCAAAACCTGTCCACAGTACCGGGTGGAAATGCGCGGCGCCTCCCCACCGCATGGTGCGTGGGTGTCTATCTGTGGAACCGACCTCGTACGAACCAACGACGGTTTTCTTGTACTGGAAGACAACCTGCGGGTACCCTCGGGTGTATCGTACATGGTGGCAAACCGTAAGGCGGTGAAGGCAGGACTGCGCCGCCTTTACAGGCGCTCGCGGGTACAGGACGTGGAACACTACGGGAAGATGCTGCGCCAGACCCTGGTCGAGCTGGCTCCGGGCGGGCGATCCGACCCTTGCATCGTGCTGCTGACGCCCGGCGTTTACAATTCGGCTTTCTACGAACACATGTTTCTGGCCCGCGAGATTGGCGCGGCGCTTGTGGAAGGTCGGGACCTCCTCGTGAACGAGGGTATTGTCTATATGCGCACCACCACCGGCCTCCGGCGCGTCGACATTATTTACAGGCGTGTCGACGACGACTTTCTCGACCCCCTCGTCTTTCGGGCGGATTCCCTGCTTGGTGTGCCAGGTCTCATGCACGCATACAAACTCGGCAACGTGACCCTCGTAAACGCGCCCGGCACGGGCGTGGCCGACGACAAGAGCGTCTATGCTTACGTTCCCGATATCATCCGCTACTACCTTGGCGAAGAGCCCGTTCTGGCCAGCGTCGAGACCTACCTTTGCCGAAGACCGGAACACCTCGAGTACACGCTCGACAACCTCGAGAACCTGGTTGTAAAGCGGGTCGGAGAGTCCGGCGGTTACGGCATGCTGGTCGGCCCACACGCCACGCCGGACGAACGGAAGAAATACGCCGGGCAGTTGCGTGCCAACCCGGCTGACTACATCTCGCAACCGGTCCTGCCGCTGTCGCGTGCGCCGTGTCTTATCGACGACCGGTTTGAACCGCGGCACGTCGACTTGCGTCCATTCGTTCTCCACGGACAGGAGACGCGTCTCGTACCTGGCGCCTTCTGCCGGGTTGCATTGCGCCGAGGCAGCATCGTAGTGAACTCCAGTCAGGGGGGAGGCGGGAAGGATCTCTGGGTCCTGGAAAACTGAGGGGATTGTTTATCAAGACGTGGGATGGGATAAACCACGTATCTTGCCGCTGTGGCAAGACCACGAAAGGAGAGGGATATGCAAGGTTCCACGAAATTACCGTTGCACAAACGTGTCGGCGGTTCCCTGGGGAAAAACGTCCTGCTGATGCTTGGCTGGCTGCTATGCGGGACCACTGCCGCATACGCGGCCGTCGATCAGGAGACGATGTTCGTCTTCAACACCTTTGCGTTTCTGATATGGGGCGCGCTGATCATGTGGATGTGCGCCGGGTTTACTATGCTTGAGTCCGGTTCCGTGCGCACCAAGAACGCCTCCATGATCTGCATGAAGAACATCGGCCTTTACTCGATCGCCGGCCTCGCCTATTACTTCCTGGGTTACAATCTTATGTATACGGACGTCGGGAAATTCATGGGCTCATTTACAGTCCTCTACGGCCCGTCTGCCGCCGATCTTGCCCTCGTGGGCGGACAGGAGTCGGCAAAGGCCAAGGTCATCGCGAATAAATACGCCACCATGTCCGACTGGTTCTTTCAGATGGTTTTTGTGGCAACGGCCGCCTCGATCGTCTCGGGCGCGCTGGCGGAGCGAGTCAAGATGTGGTCGTTCTTTCTGTTCACGCTGGCCCTGACGGCCGTCATCTACCCCGTGGTGGGCGCCTGGACCTGGGGAGGCGGATGGCTGAGCGCGATGGGATTCAAGGACTTCGCCGGTTCTACCATCGTCCACAGCACCGGTGGCTGGGCGGCGCTTGCCGGGATCCTGGTTGTCGGTCCGCGATTGGGAAAGTTCAGAAGGGACGGTACCGTCAAGGCGACGCCGCCGTCCAATATCCTTGTGGTGACACTGGGCGTGTTCATCCTGTGGTTCGGCTGGCTGGGGTTTAACGGCGGGTCGCAACTGGCATTGGGCAGCGCCGCCGATGCGGTGGCGATGAGCCATGTACTGGTCAACACGAATCTCGCGGCGGCGGCCGGCGTGGTGGTTGCCCTCATTGTCTCTAGACCGATCCTGGGCCGCATGGACCTTTTCGCCAGCCTGAACGGAGCGATTGCCGGGCTGGTCTCGATTACCGCCGGGCCCGACATCGTCCAGCATTACTGGGCAATCGTTATCGGCGGCGTGGGCGCGGTCATCTGCACGGTCGGTATCCGGCTGCTGGAGAGGTTGAAGATCGACGACGTTGTTGGTGCGGTTCCCGCCCACCTGTTCGCGGGGGTCTGGGGAACGCTTGCGGTCTGCATCGCCGGCGGCGGCAACTTCGGCGTTCAGCTCCTGGGTTGCGTCGCGGTCGGCGTGTTCGTATTCTCGATTTCGTGGGTGCTGTGGCGACTGTTGGCGGCGACCCTGAGCGTCCGCGTGTCCGACAAAGTCGAGCGAATGGGCCAGGATGTAGGTGAACTCGGAATGGAAGCGTATCCCGAATTCGTGCTTACCCCTGAAGAAGCAGATGAGGATTAATGACGACGAATCCCGGAAATCCCAGGCTTCTTTCCCGCAGCGCGCAGGGCCTATATTGGATGGGCCGCTACCTGGAACGGGCGGAGCATCTCTGCCGCCTGCTACGGTTCCAGGTGGAAGCGCTTGTGGATCGCCCCATCCGGGAGATCTATTTCGGGTGGAGTCGAATCTACATGAGCCTGAATCGGCGGCCACCCGGCGGCAGCATCACGATGGTTGGAAATGACGATTTCACATTGGCGGATTCCTTCACCCTGGCCGACGACCTTACTTTCGAGCGCTCAAATCCCGATTCCGTCTGGAACTGTTTCTCCCTCGGCCGTGAGAATGCGCGACAGATGCGCCACTGCATCAGCGGGGAAATGTGGACCTGTCTGAACCTCGCGTACCTGCGGCTCAGGCAACTGAGCATTCAGGACATCTGGAAGCCGTCTCCAGAGAGTTTTTATGCTGAATCGGCAGGCGAAATAAACACGTTTGACGGTGTGGCGGAAGCGACGATGTACCGCGACGAAGGGTGGCATTTTTTGCGCCTCGGAAAGCATATCGAACGCGCCCAATGTTCGGCTTCGTTGTTTCTCTCGCAACTCTCCATGGACAAACTTATGGACGAGTCCTCCGACGCGGACTGGACGAACCTTCTGCACGTCTGCCAGGCCTATGACGCTTACGGCCGCAATTACAGCGTAGACGTCCAGCCGCGTCGAGTTCTCGACCTTCTCGTTACCGACCCTCTGCTATACGGCTCACTATGCTACTCGCTCGACGCGGTGGCCTCGGAACTCGATGCCATCGGTACCGGGTCCGATGAACAATCCAGTGCAGTCGCCCTGCGCCTGGCCGGACGCATGTGCGCGCTAATCCATTACGATTGGCCCGACCGCGAAGACCACGAGGCCCTTCTTGGAGACCTCATGGGTTACTGCCGGAAACTCCACGATCTTGTCACCGCCTCATATATCGACTACCCCGCTGTTTATTGACACCCGGGTGTGCGGATACCTTGGCCGGAGCGATTCAATACGAAATCAGGCACGTCTCGCGCTATGAGTACGCGTTCCCCGCGCGCGAGTGCGTCATGCTGCTTTGCCTGAAGCCAATCGAGAAAGCGGGTCAACAGCTCGTTCGTTTCGAAATCGAAACCCAACCTCCGGGTTCCCTGAGCTCTGAAACAGATCCTTTCGGCAACACGCGGCACGTCCTCTGCGTGCACCCGGAACACGAGTCGCTGGAGATCGCGGCTCGATCCACCGTGAGGCCGGCTTCCTTCAGGCCGCTTCCACCCGATCTCGGAGCCGATGCCTGGAAGGAAATCGACGCCTGGCGGGACGCTTTTCTACATTGGGACTATTCCCATCCCAGCGCGATGGCGTTTCCGTCGCCCGCGCTCACCGATTTCACCAGGAAAAACGACATTGCACGCGGTAACGACCCGCTCAGGGATCTGATCCAGCTTGCAGATACGCTTCACAGCGTGTTTCAATATACACCGGGAAGCACATCGGCCGCGTCTCCGATCGAGGAAATTCTGAGATCGGGCAAGGGCGTCTGCCAGGACTACGCCCATGTCATGATCGCGGTCGCCCGTTCATGGGGCGTTCCGGCACGCTATGTCTCGGGCTATCTCTACGTTTCCGGTTCTCCCGGCGGGCGGGCCTGGAGCAATGCCACCCACGCCTGGGTAGAATGCCTGCTGCCGGAACTCGGCTGGGTGGGATTCGACCCTACCAACCGAAGTCTTACCGACGAACGACACGTCCGGATCGCCACCGGACGCGACTACCTTGACATCTCTCCCACCCGCGGTGTCCGACAGGGCGGCGGCGAGACGCGGCTCGAAGTCGATGTCCGTATGCGTCCTCTGACGGATCTGTAATTCTGCCCTTGACAGATTGATATTTCCCTATATCTTGTAGATCAAGATCCGCGTGGGGTGCCGAACGGCTGAGATCATACCCTTGGAACCTGATCTGGATTATGCCAGCGTAGGGAAGCGGAACAAAGGCCTTGCAAGCTGACATGGGGCCGTTCCTTCCAGGGGGACGGCCCTTTGCGTTTTTTGTACTCCACGATCAGCGGTAATTCCGCATTCTCAGCCCGTCGGATATCCTCCAAAGGAGATAGCGCGATGAACAGTTCCTCAGACAACGGCAACGCATTCGCGAATTCCGAGAAGGTCTATATCGCGGGCAGGGACAACGTACGTGTGCCCGCCCGCAAGATCCATCTCGACAACGGCGAACCGCCTGTGTACGTCTACGACACCAGCGGGCCGCAGGGCCACGACGTTCGCGAGGGCCTTCCGCCTCTCCGTCGATCCTGGATCGAGGACCGGGGAGGCGTGCAGGAAGTTACTCCTTCGAATTCCCGGGGGAATCCAGACGCTCCGGAAATCCCCCATGGACTGAAACGGGAGGCGGTTCTGCGCGGCAACGACAACGTCACTCAGATGCACTACGCCAGGCGCGGCATCATCACCGAGGAAATGGAATTCATTGGGATTCGCGAGAACGTCGAACCCGAATTCGTACGGTCTGAGGTCGCCCGCGGCAGGGCGATCATTCCGGCAAACATCAACCACCCCGAATGCGAGCCGATGATTATCGGACGCAACTTTCTGGTCAAAATCAACGCGAATATTGGAAATTCGGTGGTCACGTCGTCAATAGAAGAGGAAGTTGAGAAACTCCGCTGGGCCGTAAAGTGGGGCGCCGATACAACGATGGACCTTTCCACGGGCACCGACATTCACGAAACCCGGGAATGGATCATCCGGAACTCTCCCGTTCCCATTGGCACTGTGCCGATTTACCAGGCACTTGAGAAGGTTGGCGGCGTTGCCGAGGACCTGAACTTCGACGTCTTTATGGAAACGCTCGTCGAGCAGGCCGATCAGGGCGTGGACTACTTCACCATCCACGCCGGCGTGCTCCTGCGTTACATCCCGCTCACCGCGCAACGGGTAACCGGCATCGTTTCGCGCGGCGGATCCATCATGGCGAAGTGGTGTCTTGCGCATCACAAGGAAAACTTCCTGTACACACACTTCCGGGATATCTGCGAACTCATGAAGCGCTACGACATCTCATTCTCACTTGGAGACGGTCTCCGTCCAGGCGCCATAGCCGACGCCAACGACGCACCCCAGTTTGCCGAACTGGAAACCCAGGGGGAACTCACCGGAATCGCATGGGAGTACGACGTCCAGGTCATGAACGAAGGCCCCGGTCACATCCCGATGCATCTCATCAAGGAAAACGTGGACCGGCAGATGGCCCTCTGCAACGAGGCCCCATTCTATACACTCGGACCCCTGACGACGGACATCGCGCCGGGATACGACCACATCACGTCCGCCATTGGCGCCGCCATGATCGGCTGGTACGGGACCGCCATGCTCTGTTACGTCACACCCAAGGAACACCTGGGCCTTCCCAACCGGCAAGACGTGAAAGACGGTGTCATCGCATACAAAATCGCGGCCCACGCCGCCGACCTGGCCAAGGGCCACCCCGGCGCGCAGGCCTGGGACGACGCCATATCCAAAGCCCGTTTCGAATTCCGGTGGGAAGATCAATTCAACCTTGCGCTGGATCCCGATACGGCACGCAAGTTCCACGACGAGACCCTGCCGGCCGCCGGCGCGAAAGTCGCCCACTTCTGCAGCATGTGCGGCCCGCAGTTCTGCAGCATGAAAATCACCCAGGACGTGCGGGAATACGCCGCACAAAAAGGCCTGGGCGTGGATGAAGCCGTTGACGCCGGATTGGAGGAAAAGGCGGAAGAGTTCAGGCGCAAGGGTACCGAGATCTATCAGGAAGTCTGAGCCGCGGTTACGGGATAGTCTTCGGGGCGACACGGGCGGGCAATTGCAATTTGTACAAGAAACAGGCGCGCCTTTTTATCACCTGCATTCAGTTTCCTCTGTTGGCCACCACGAGATTTCTTCGGGAACTCATCAACGTTGCGCTTCGTCATCGGACACCCGTCGCTGCCGGTCTTCTCTGGCATCGGCCGGTACAATGTGCGGTGCATCCTCGCCGGCCTCAACCATCCGCCGGACCAGCCGCTGTTTCATGATACGCGTCACGTCCTGGTGTGAAGTCATCCCGATCAGGTTGCACAATTCGTACGGATCCGCCTCCAGATCGTACAGGTATTGCTCCACGTATCGGTCCGACCCCGCGGTTTGCCCGCCATGGCGTTCCGGCGCGTCCACGCCGTATTTCCACCGGCGGGTACGCACAGCCCTCCCCACCTGAGCTTCGCTGATCTGTACAAACGCCTCTTCCGGCCACCCCTCGCTGTTCCCCACCGTCAGCGGCAGGGTTGACCGGCCCTGCATCTCTGCTGGTACGTGGACCGCGGCCGCATCCAGCAACGTGGGTGTCAGGTCGACCGTACTCACCAGTTCACGCACCTGACCCCCGCCGTCGAATCCGGGCCCCTGGAACGCCGTTGGCACACGAATCGAACTTTCGTGGCAGGACCGCTTGTACTCGGCATTCCGCGTCTTGAAGTGACAACCGTGGTCTGACGTAAACAACACCACCGTCCGTTCCGTCAGGCCCATACTCTTCAGTGCGTCCAGCAGCCTGCCGAGCGCCTCATCCAATCGCTTCACCATTCCGTAATAGCCGCCCAGGTGGCGATGGGCAGACCCGCCCAACGCCGCGAGATCCGGCGGGACCCACCGGCCGGTATACCGTTCACGATATCCGTCCGGCGCCGGATAATCGTCAATATGGTTCTGGTGATGAGGTTCGATATATGAGACAAACAGAAAAAACGGATGTTCGCGGTTCCCGTGAATATACCGGATGGCCGCATCCGTCACGGCATCGACCCGATATCCTGGCAGATCCACGGGATCTCCCTGGTTGTCGTACAAAACCGTCCGATATGCCTCGGACGTGAACTCCAGCGTGTTCGATGCCAACCAGTACTCGTAGCCTCCACGTCCCTCCGGCGGCACCGGACCCATCGTTCCCCTTCCGTACAGATGCCACTTGCCTATGTACGCCGTGCGGTAGCCCGCGTCACTGTAATGGTGCGCCAGCGTCCGACTCTCCGGCGGCAGAGGGATTCCGTTTCGAAAGCAACCCGTTGTCGTGGCATACAACCCTGTCTGGAGACAGGCACGCGCGGGACCACAGACCGGTTGGCAGGTGAATGAATTGAATATATGGGTGCCCCGCTGCGCCATCCTGTCGAAATTGGGCGTCAGGTCCATTGGATTCCCGTGAACGCCGGTTGTATCCCACCGTTGTTGATCGGTATAGAACACCACGACATTCGGCTTCCCAGTCACGCTTTCGACCATTGCGACCTCCAACTGTGTTGTTTTCCGGCACGAGATGGGCGATACTTCGGCGCCTGTCGTACTGCAGGCGCTGTTCTGAATCCCCGTTCGCCACCGATATCCGGCGATTTCCGGCACGCCTCCAGACTGAACATTTCAGTTCGTATGGACCGCCTGAATGCTCTCAATTGTTTCTTCCCCTTTCAATCGCACTACAAAAGGGCGTGACAGAATGCGTCCACGGGGATATCTTATGGCTTCGTCAAACGCAAGAACGACCCCTATCCCAGATTTTCCGGGGAACCTCCGATGGAAAACCCGTCGATGCGCGATCTGCTCGACAAGGCCGACCGGTACCTTGCAGGCGGCTGCTTGGGCAGCTTTCGGATGCCGGATGAAGTCGCAACCGTAATCCAGCGTGGAAACGGCTGCCGGATCTACGACACCGAAGGCAGGGAATACATAGACTACATCCTCGGTTCCGGACCGCTCATTCTGGGTCACGCCCATCCCGCCGTGGTCGAGGCCGTCCAGCGCCAGGTCGCACTGGGTTCGACTTTCTACGCCCTCAATGAACCCGTCATCCGCCTGGCCGAGCGCGTTGTGGAAGCCTCGCCCTGCGGGGAGTCCATCCGCTTCACGTCATCGGGCACCGAGGGTACTTTTTCAGCCCTGCGAATGGCGCGGGCATTCACCGGGCGGGAAAAAATCCTCAAATTCGAGGGCGGCTGGCACGGCGCGCACGACTACGCCCAGCAAAGCACAACGCCGCCGCGTCCCACGGACGGACCTGTGGCCGTCCCCGACTCCCAGGGAATACCCAAAGCGGTGGGCCGGTCGGTCCTGGTCGCCCCCTTCAACAATGCGGACGTCGCCGTTGAACTCATCGAATCCTATGCGAGCGACCTTGCGGCCGTAATCGTCGAACCCTTTCAGCGCGCCCTTCGGCCTCAACCGGGCTTTCTTGAAGCCATCCGCCGGGCTTCAATCGACCAGGGCGTCATTCTCGTTTTCGACGAAGTCGTTACCGGCTTCCGCATCGCCTGGGGCGGCGCACAGGAGCGTTACGGCGTTGTACCGGACGTTGCCGTATACGGAAAGACGATCAGCGGCGGTTACCCCATGGCTGCCGTCTGCGGGCGCGCGGATATTCTCGCGTGCGCCGATCCCCGGCGTAAGGGAAAACAGCCGTATACCTTCGTGAGCGGCACCACCAATGGCAATCCCGTCAGCGCCGCCGCCGGACTGGCAACATTGGACGTGCTGGAAACCGAGGGCGTCTATAAGAGGCTCTACGACGTCCCCGCCCGCCTCGGACGCGGCCTGGAAGCGCTTGGCGCAAAGATGGGACTGCCGCTTCAGGTCCTTGGTGAAGGACCGGTGTTGCAACCCTATTTCGCCGACGTCGAAATTCGTAACTACGCCGACACGCTTGAGGCCGACGCCGGCGCCGCCAGACAACTGGGCATTGAAATGATGAAGCGCGGCATCTTCTTCAATCCGGGCGCTAAGCTCTATTTTTCGCTGGCCCACACGGAAGCCGACGTCGACCGGACGCTGGAGGTCGCTGAAGCAGCCCTCCAGCGGGTTCGCGTCGATTTATAGCTGTGGCGGGAGTCACGCCATAACGAGTCTGACGGAGCGTCGCTGAAGAATGCTCCCCGAAACTCCCGCCCTACTTCAATTGCGATTCCAAAATATGGACCTTTTCCTGAGCATGTCCACCGTTGTCGGCGCCGGTCTGATGGGCGGTCAGATCGCTATGGTTCTGGCGCTCGGAAGCAGGGAAACCTGGCTGATCAGCCGGCGGCGGGAAAGCCTGGCCAATGCTCGAAGCAATCTTGAACGGTACGCACAGGATCTTGGGCGGCACAACCGGCTTGGTGGTGAATCTCCCGATGCCGTGCTGAACCGTATATACACCACCACGGACCTGGAGGCCGCTGTTGGCGAATCCATCTTTGTTGTGGAATCCATCACGGAAGACCTGGCATCCAAACAGGCGCTCTTCCATCGCCTGGACGCCGTCGCGGCAGCAGATGTTCCCCTTGTCAGCAATACGTCCGGACTGCCCATTACCAGACTCGCGGAAAAGGCCCGGCACATGGACCGCATTGCAGGCTCACATTTTGTCCAGCCCGCCCACGTCGTACCCGTAGCTGAAATTGTCCGCGGCGAACAGACTTCGGACCGGACGATGGACCGCATCACCGGAATCTGGCAGCGGCTGGGCTACTTTCCTCTTCGCGTGAACAAAGACGTACCCGGATTCCTCGTCAACCGTCTTCAGCATGCCCTCATCCGTGAGGCCGTCGACCTTCTGGCGTCCGGCGTCGCCTCAGCCGAGGACATCGACGCCGCCTTCCGGCTGGGACTTGCGCCCAGATTCACCACCGCCGGTCCGCTGGAGCAACGCGACATCAACGGCCTGTCCATGCACGTCCGCGTCGCCTCGCACCTGTGGAAGACCCTGGCCGGCTGGGAGCAGTCGCTCGCCTATCTTCAGGAGCTGGTCGCCACGGGCGCAACGGGCCTGGAGTCTGGAAACGGTTATTACAACTGGACGGGCAAGGATCCGCATTCGATCCGTACTTCAAAGGACGAGCAACTCCTGCGCCGGACCGCAGAGGTAATGGCGGACTGGGAGGAGGAACAGGAGACGCGCAGGCAGGCGACCGAACCCGGGGCTTCGCAGTAGACCGACAACCGTTTATCATTGTTTCAGGAGGCACGATGAGCGCTAGCAGATACGAAATGTCGGCTGAAGAACGATACTTCTTCGACCTGCGCGGATACCTGGTTGTACGCAACGCGCTTTCATCCGACGAGGTTGCCGAGTGCAATGCCGCCATCGATCACTTCGCGGAACGCGTCTCCACCCGTTCGGTCGAAAACCAGAGTCTCGCGGGCGGGTCATCCGCCCTGAGCGGCGCGCAGGGGCGAAAGGAACTCACCGGGATGCTGGGCTGGCCCGCACCTTACAGGGAACCCTTCCGCCGTCTGCTCATTCATCCCGTTGTCGTTTGTCGTTTGAATGAATTGTCGGGCAAGGGCTTCCGGCTGGACCATGGCCCCCTGCTTATCGGCGCGGAAGCCGGGTCCGAAGGCCACCGGTTGCACGGCGCGGGCGAACCATTCAGTCCTTCCGTATGGTACCACCACCAGAACGACAGGATGTACTGCAGGGGCGTTACCGTCGCCTGGCAATTGGCGGATGTCAACGAAGGCGACGGCGGCTTCTGCATCGTACCAGGAAGCCACAAGACACGCGAGCCCACCCCGGCGGGCGTCCGGTCCGTTGAAGACCCCATGGACCTGATTGTGCAGCCGGTAATGGACGCGGGCGACGTCCTGTTTTTCGCCGAATCCGCCACGCACGGCACCTTGCCCTGGACGGGCGAGCACGAACGACGATCCGTACTCTACAAATACGCTTCGCGAGCCGCCGCCCGCGCAACAGGGCGCCATTTCACGCCCGAAGCCCGCTGGGGAAACTGGGTCCGGGACCTCACCCCTGAAGAGAAAGCCGTTCTCTACGGTCCCGGCGTCCATACCGGGAAGGACTTTCCCCGCCTCCAATCCGACGGCCACAAGACCTCGATCGCCTGAACGTTTACGTACACGCCATCACGGAATGCCTGCGGGGAACACGATGAACGCAAGCGAACGCTACTTCTGGGATCTGGCAGGTTATGTCATTTTAAGGAACGTACTGAATCCCGGGCAAATCGCCGCGGCGAACGAAGCCATCGACCTGCACCTGGACCGGATGCGGACAGCCGACGACAATCTGGGAGCGGGCGACTCGCACGCCCTGCGGGGCACCGGTCGCCCCACCATGCACGACCTGCTGCAACTGGAACGCCCATACTGCGAACCGTTCCGGGAAATGCTGGTCCACCCCGCCGTCGTCCTGCGGCTGAACGTTATGTGCGGGACCGGTTTTCGGCTGGATCACGGCCCATTGCTCATTTCCGGCTTCAAAGGCACCGAAGGCCTGACCATGCACGGCGCGGGCGAGCCGCACCGGCCCCACGTGGCTTACCATCACCAGAATGACGGGACCTACTGCGGCGGGGTCACGGTGAGCTGGCAACTCGCAGACGTAAACCCCGGGGACGGCGGCTTTGTCTGCGTCCCCGGCAGCCACAAAGCCCGATATCCAATGCCTGCGGGGGTACGTACATGCGACGACGATATGGGCACCGTGGTGCAGCCAGCCATGTGCGCCGGCGACGTCCTGTTCTTCATGGACGGGGCGCAGACCCATGGCACACGTCCCTGGCAGAGCGAGCGGCCCCGCCGATCGGTGCTGTACAAATACGCTTCCAGATCCTCCGTACGGGGTGGCCCTGCCAGAGAACTCGCTCCCCCTGAAATCTACTGGGGCGAAGAAGTTGTGGACGGCATGACGCCTGAACAGCGCGCGGTCATGTTCGGGCCCTGCTCCAATCACGGGGGCGAAATTCCATTCCTCGCCCTGAACGACGATGGAACCGTCCACGTCGAGCGCTGAAAGAAGTCCAATGGAAGCCCCCGCATCCGTGACTATATCGCGCCTGATTCAAAACGCCTATTCCTCGTTCGCCCTGCTGGCAGGTATGCAGCTTGGTGTCTTTACATCCCTTGCCGACGGTCCAATGCATGCACGGCAAGTCGCAGAAAAGATCCGGGTTTCCACCGAGCGCCTCTCCCCGCTGCTTTACGCACTGGCGGCAACGGGCCTGCTGAGCGTTGAAGACAATCGATTTGTCAACGGCATCGAAGCACAGCGTTATCTGGTTGAATCCAGCCCCGACTACGTCGGCAATCTCCACCACCTGCTTTCCGACCTGTGGTCGGCAACCCTCAGGACCGCGGACTCCATTCGGCTCGGCCAACCGCAGGCTGAACACAGCTTTGCCGACATGCCCAGCGGGCAGTTGTTCGCCTTCCTTCGTGGACTTCACGACGAGGCGCTGGCAGCCGGCCGGCAGTCGGTAATGTAAGGCGGGTCAGGCAACCGAACGGATCGAGCATCCTCACGGCGCGCAAAAAAAAAACAACAACTCAGCGACACGATGAGAACCCCTGAAACGGGGCGTAACGGTCGTCAAAAAGGACATTTTTTCAGTTCACGTCCAGTGACCTGGTGTATCCGGGTAATCAGCCGCCAAATCGCCTTTATCCACTGCGTCGGTGTTCCGTCCCCAGGATTCAAAACACGCTGTAGGAACGTTCATGGATACAGACCTGGAAACGTACCTGTTTGACCTTCGTGGTTATCTGCATCTCGAAAACGCGCTCTCCAGCGAGGAAGTTGGCGAACTCAATGCCTGCCTGGATGAGATTCCCCCACTCAAGCCGGGAGAATGGTACGGCCACGTTCATGCCCACACGTACGGAGACGACACGTCAGGACTGAACCTCCAGCAGGTCTATGAAGCCGGGGAGCCCTTCGAGAACCTGATAGACCATCCTTCCTGGTTCGAAAAGGTGAAGCGTTTTGTGGGAGGCGAGGGCAGCTTCGACTACCACCACGGCCCTCTGTTCATCGACGAAAATTTCGCGAATTTTCGCGAACCGGGCGAAGCCATCGGGCTGCACTCGGGTGGATACCCGCCCATACTGCGGAACCAGTTTCGCTACCATGGCGGGCGGTTCATGTGCGGCCAGATCAACATCCTTATGGCGCTGACCGACGTCGGACCCGGTGACGGAGGGACCATGGTCATTCCAGGAAGCCATAAATCCAACTTCAAACACCCGCACTTCGACAGGCACCGGATGTCCAGAAATGCCACTGTCGAAGGCATCGAGGGCGCCGTCGAAATCCAAATGGCCGCGGGCGATGCGCTTCTGTTCGTCGACGGTATCTCACACGGATCCGCCCGGCGGTCCAACCCGGGTACCCGGCGCGTGGTCGTTTACCGCTACGGACCTTCGTGGGGCAACTTCCGACACGGGTACCAACCGTCGCCGGCGCTCCTTCAACGACTCACACCGCAGCGGCGCCGGATCGTACAGCCGCAGCAACGCCTCACTCGAGAACCGTAAGAAAAAGCCCATTCCAGGCGACAGGCAAAATAGCACTGCCGCAGCTACTTCAGTCCCATTCAGAAATCGAAGGAGGGCCGCATGGCTACCTCTCAGGAAATGCTGGAAGCGTTGAAAAACTTCGACACCCCCTCAATCACGAACGTGGTGGCCACGTATCCCGGCAACCCGCTCTGCCTGAGCCTCTACAACCCCTGGACGGAAAACTGGTACACCGACCAATCCATTCGGTGTATGTATCCTGAACTGGGCCGCACGGTGGGTTACGCGGTGACATGCGTCTTCGGACTGCCCGACCCCGACTACAACTCTCTGTCGTTTATGGACGTAATCGATGCCCTTGACGCGTCGCCAAAACCGACCGTCCTGGTGTTCCAGCAGAAATTCCCGCCCGAACTCGCTGCCAGTGTCGGCCTTGCCGGCGGAAACATGACCTCTGCGATGAAGGCCGTCGGGTGCGTGGGCGCCATCTCCAACGGCCCGTCCAGGGACATCGACGAGATCCGCCCCATGAAATTTCAATATATGCTCAGCGGGGTCACCGCAGGCCATGGCGGAATGGCCGTACACGCCGTGAACGTGCCGGTCTCGGTAGGCGGGATGGACGTGGCTCCCGGCGAGATCATCCATATGGACGAGAACGGCGCGTGCAAGTTCCCTTCCGACAAACTTGAAGCCGTACTCAACAACGTCCGTGCGCTGCAGAAGGAAGAGGAGGCGCGAATGGGCGCCTTGCTGAACGCCTCGTCAGCCGCCGAAGTCCGGGCAATCATGGGCGGGCATGCCTACGCCGAAGAGGGCGAAGACAACTGACGGGAAGACGACCGACCGCAAGGGTCCGAACCCGCGCGGGAGTCTATCCCAAAGGGGTCGCGGGTATCCCTCACACCGCGGAAAGATGTACCGGACGCTGAGATGAACTGCACAGATTCGGAAAATAGCCGGATCTACGCCACAATTCTTACGTGATCGCCAACAGCCGTTGAATACACGTTGAATGATTCGCCGATAACCTTCGAAAAATCAAAACCTTCTTCCACAACGAAGGTCGTTTTCCCTCGCATCTTGCGAACGGTAAACACACGATCGCCGATCCGGAGCCGGCATCCCGGATATGCCCCTTCTTTCGGGTGGTCGACGTTGCTGTCGAACCTGGATCGCCTCCCGGATGCCACGTCGCCCCTGCCCCTCACGAACCTGGGCATGTCCGCCAGGAAGACACGGCTGCCGACGCTCTCCCGCTCGATTCGGTCCACCCGATACACCGTTTCCAGCCCCGACGGATGCCGGACGTAAACCAGCTTTCCGTCCAGAGATCCGTCGTCCGGCAACGCAACGTCCAGCACGAGTTCACTCCGCTCCGGTTCGCCAGAAATGTCCCCCGAAACTTGCGTCACCGCCCCTTTGTAGTCGCGAATCCGCTGAGTTGCTGCTTGGCCCACCCGCAACAGCGATCCGTCAATCACATCGAAGTTAACGTTGCCGGAAGTCTCGGTCATCACGCCGGCCCGCCCCTTGAGTTCGAGCCGCCTTCCATCGGGCAGGGTTGCGGCCATCCCCGCTCCCGCGGGATCAATAGCAATGATGCGAACCCGGTCCCGTTCCTGAACCCGCATCACCACGCCGGACCCATCCCGCGCAACCAGCTCTGCATCCCTCACGAATCCCGCTCCGGAATGCGCTTCGATGACGGATACGAACAGGCTGGATTCGCTTCGGTGGCGCAGGCACACCGTTCGCAGCCAGAAGTCATCCAGCTTGCCGTCATCCTCCTGCGTCCGGCGGATGGACGGCGCGGCGCTGACCAGTAATCGACCCTCGTGAACACCCAGGAATCTGACGTCCACGAGTGTCCCCTCACCTTCGAACCGCACCTTGAAGTTTCCTGATGTGTCCGTCCCCCGCGTGCCACGAAAATACCCGTAGTGCGCGCCGCCGGTCCCATCGCCGTCCAATATCATTTCGTTCTCCGCAGGCTGCAGTTTCACGTCCGTGGAGAGCGTCTGATCGAAATCGGCCGATCCGTGCAGCAGGTAATCGTGCACACCGCCGCCTTCCACCTCAAACAGATCGACCACGTATCCGCTCTCGGACCCGGTTGGAATCAACAGCATTGTTCGGCGATAGACTGCGGCATTCTTGAACGCGCCGGGGGCCTCCGCACAGACCATTCCCGCGTTCGTGTCGGAAGCGGGACGATAGCAGAGCAGCCGTCCGCTGTCTCTCGTCTGCTCCTGTCCGTCAACGACCACGGTATTGTGGCTGCCGACCGTCGTCGCCCACTCCCGGTAGCGGGTGTGTGTGTACCCGATGTCCGACAGCAATTCCTGCCCAAACACATCCATACCCATCGCGAGCGTATCGTAGTGGTGGTGCCCGCCCCAGGGGCCGTAACACAACGTTGCCCGAATGGCTTTTGCGGATTTCCCGACTCCCAGAATGACGTCGCCCGCCCCGGGCAGCAGGTAGTTCGAAGGCACCAGCGCGAGCAGATCCTCCTCCGTGACGCGCCTGTCGGATTCCGAAGTCCTTCTAAAGAGCGCGTACTCGACGTCGGCGACCGGAATCCGGGATTTACCGCTGATTTCATCGGCGGCTTCAACGAATTTACCCATGGATGCAATCTGACTGGAAACGCGGGCAAAGCCGGTGCTCAGCGCCCACGTATCGTTGGCCATGAACGTGCGCCCGTCCGGCATGAACAACCCCAGCGGCGCCGTATAGACTCGCTCCAGAAACGGCATCTCTCCGTAAACGTCGATTCCGCCGGGCCCACTGATGACATCGGGCACACGAAGGGTCCCGCTCGTAATCATATTGAAATAGTTGAGGGAATCCTCGTGCCAGTACCCGTCGTAATTATAACAGTTATCGATCAACGTCCGATACAGCCCGTAACCCACGGCCAGGAAGTCCGGCTCGTCGAGGACCCGCCCCACGAGGGCCAGCCCGTTGATCCTGCCGCCGTCGTAATTCGTGGAACCATGAGGGACTTCCAGCGTGTGGCGAATCGCTTCGTAAAGCAGGTCCCGTTCGATTGCCGCGCGCACGTCCCGGCCCTCGGCCTCGGAGAGTTTCTCAATGGCGCCGCTGTCCGAAATCAGGTCGTAAACCTGGGCCAGCCGGAACGCGTTATTCGCGTCTGAAAACGGGCTGGCGTGGAAATTTCCCATGCGTGCGGACACAAATGGGAAGGGCGGATCTCTGTAGAAGTGGTTTTCGTAGAATCCCTTCCGGTCGGCGTGAAGATAGGCGCGGCCCAGGCCGTGTACTGGGTAGTTCTTGTAGACTTCCGATAGCCGATCCAGTATCACCGCCGCTTTTTCCGCGTACGCTGCCTCTCCCGTAAAGACGTAGGCCATCGCCAGGGGATCCGCCATTCGGACCACCTGGTACTGCGTGTAGTTCAGCAGCATATTCTCGAAGAAATACCGCATTCCTTCGTCATCCTCCCAATACCTGTAACGGACCGTCCCGCCCGCCGGACCGACCACTTCGATCTCTCCCACCGGCTGATGTTCAGGTCCGGGAAACACATTCCCGCAGATTTCGCACCTGACGTGACCGGGATCCTCAGGAGACCACTCCCAGAAATGGATCCGCCAGCTTCGCTTGCGCCGGTCAACCGGACAGCGGGGAAGCGGAAAATTAACCTGCTCTGAAATGCCCGCACGAATTCTCCCGTCCGGCATCTCCAGAATCCCCCGGCGGGCAATCCATCGTAAACGCGCATCCCGAAACTGCTTCGCCCAGTCGTGCGACTCCACCCGCCGCCTGGCGCGCTCGATCTGGTCCCGGGTGTAGAACAGCGGGTGCGCCACGCCTCTGGGAAACGGCCGTTCACCTTCCCAGTACCGTGTATCCCTTGAACAGTCAATACGCTCGATTCCCATATCACGTCTCCAAATAGTTGAATCGCATCCCGCTGCCAGAACCATCGTACCCAACCCGGCGTCTCGCAGAAACTCCCGTCTCGTGAGATCCTTATCGGACATTGCAGGAACTCCTGGTAACGGTCACGGCTCCACACCCCGCCGCAGCCACGCGGGCCGCACACAGACCCGACGGCAGAAGCCCGGCTTCACCGGACTGCTCGACTGACGCCGGATAACGAAATATACGACGCCTGCAAATTGAAGTCCAGACACTCTTGAATCGAGAATCCAATCTCCGTCGTCGATAATGGTCGAATGGAAAGCACATGTCGACGATGGCCGAGAGGAGGATCATCGGGGACGGTTCAAACCTGGAATATGCCCAGTAACAAGGGATCTTCCCTCTTACCTGGCCCGGCGTCGCCTTTCACAGCCGCAACCATTCAGGTTGACGTTAACGCGCATGCCCGTTTGACGGGCCAGTCACTCCCCCCTTTTGAGGGGTGTCGCAGAAACCCAGCCGGTTCCCAGAGCCTTGTCCTGAGCCTATCGAAGGTGTATCGAAGGGCTGACGCCTGCCTGCGCCAAGAGGAGCGCGGCAGGCAGGACGGCTGATGCGGCGGGGGGATCTCACCGCCTTACCCCATGCAATCTACATGAAAAAACATGATCGTTTATTGCAACGGCGTATGGATCATATTTCCCGAATAAATAAAACTCCCCTTGACATTTCCTAATCAATTCGTCATATTACTAATATATTAGTAATTCACACCTGCAAATTCGACGGACGGAAAAGGAAGCCCGATCCACCTGGCAATTCGGGTGTCCGCGCAAATGATTCCATCTCGTCGCTTGAGATTCTGAGATCAAGCAGAGTCAAAGGGAGATTGATATGGCGAAGAAGAGACGATTGGCCGAAGTCGAGTCGGAGGTGATGGACGGCGTATGGCAGTTCAGCCGCCAGGTTACCGTTCGCGACGTTGTGAACCACCTCTATCCCAACGGTGAGAAAGCCTATACAACCGTACAGACGATCATGAATATTCTGACCGAAAAGGGCGTGCTGCATCGCGAGAAAATCGGCCCGGTCAATGTGTACAGACCGGTGCTGTCGCGGGAAGACGTTGCGAAAGCTGAAACGCGAACCCTGGTGTCGCGGATGTTCGAGGGATCCTTCGGTGCGCTGGCGACGTATCTCGTAGACTCGGGCGAACTTTCTCAGAAAGAACTGGATGAACTGCGCGCG
>JAGWBX010000044.1:15283-33855 GCA_021295655.1 Candidatus Latescibacterota bacterium | reverse complement strand
GGTGGCCGCTCTACGCGATACATATGGTCGAAGTCTCGCTTTTCATTGTGCTGGTGTGGGCGGTGGATCACTGGCTGACGCTGGAGACGCGGCTGCGATACGCGCTCTATCTGCTGGCGCTGGCGAAGGTGTTTGTACCGCCGGTTCTGGCCATTCCAATACCCGCGTTTCTGCATTCAACAGCGGCTGTCACAGTGCATGAAGGTGTTTCTTCCGGCGTGGTCTCTGAAGCTTTCGATGGCTCTCCCGGACTGGTGACCCCATTTCCGCCGGCGTTCTATCTGTTCTGTCTGTGGGTAATCTCAGTCCTGGTCTGGACAGGCGTGGCGCTGTGGAAAAACATGGCCTTCCGACGCACGCTGAAATCGGCAGCACCGGTGGACCTGGCCAGCGATGTTTCGTCTCTCAGCGTCCCGGGGAACTTGAAAGTATATGCCAAGACTGACCTGCCTTCTCCCATTCTGGTTGGCCTCATTCGTCCCCGGCTGTATTTGCCATCGCATTGGCCTTCCTGGAAAAACGAGGAGTTACGAGGCGTCGTAAAGCACGAATTGGCCCACTTTGAACGACGCGACATCTACGTACTCATTCTTCAAGCCATGGCAACGGCGCTCTTCGGCACAAACCCGCTGATCTGGCTCCTGAACCGCCGGTTGATGTACGTCCGCGAACTGCGCTGCGACGAAGCGGTGCTGCGTGAAACGAGCCTGTCACCCGCCGAATACGGACGTCTGCTGCTGGGATTGGTCGACAGGCGACCAATGCCGAGTGCTCTGACCATGTATCTGATTGAGCGAAATACGACACTGAAAGAACGGCTCAAGTACATACTCAAATTCAAGGAGAGCGATAGGAAACGGTCAAAGTGGAAGTTGGCAGTTCCCGTTCTCATCGGACTCATGATCGCGCCGTTCTCGATCCGAGAAGCATATACGCAGGATGACGGCGGACTTAAGGTGTCGAAGTCTGCTACAGACGACGGGACCGCCGAAATTACACAACCCCGGGAGGTCGATGCTGTATCTGGTCATGTTGACAGCAACGACGTTTTGTCCGTCGTCTACGACATAAAAGAGGTCGACGAAAAGCCGCATCCAGTGCGAATTTTCGCGCCTGACTATCCTGAAGATGCGCTGAATGGAAAAATCGATGGCGTTATACTCCTGAAGTTCATCGTCAATGCAGACGGTTCGGTAAGCGACGTGACCGTATTGAAGGGACCGGAGATATTTCATCAAGCCGCAATAGATGCGGCGTTGCAGTGGCAGTTCAGACCGGCAATGCGCCGTGGCGCAATCGTACCTGCGTGGATCACGATGCCAATAGGATTTTCCCATAAACCGAAGGAAAAAGCCCGGTCAATCGATACTGTATACACAAGGCCTGAGAGAGCCTTTGAATTGGGAGCGGTTGTGGATGTGAAGCCGGTCGTCATACATTCCGTTCAGCCAATATACCCGGACGTCGCACAAGAGGCAGCGCCCGAGGCCAACGTGTTCTTGAAGTTCAAGGTCAACGTGGATGGATCGGTAAGCGACGTACGCGTCCTCTTGGTCAACGTAAAGGGACCGAGATATGAAGCTTGGCATACGGACGATACGTTTCGCCGACCGGCCATCGACGCCATTTCGCAATATCGGTTTACTCCTGCCCGGCACGGAGGCAAGCCTGTCCCCGTGTGGATGACGCACCGGTTTGTATTTGAGTTGCCCAGTAAAAAGGCCACGCCGCCCTCCGGCAGGAGCGACGTTGGTGGTGACAAGGTCTTCGAGTTCTGGGACGTCGACGTGAAACCTGTCAACGTGAATTTGCGTACTGTACGGCCAGTATATCCGGATCTCGCAAAGGAGGCAGGTTTGACAGGCAACGTCTTCCTGAAATTTAAGATCAATGTAGATGGATCCGCGAGCGACGTGCGCGTATTGAGGGGTGATAAAGTATTTCATGAGCCCGCAATTGAGGCAGTTAGACAACTCAGGTACAGACCTGCTGAGATCGGTGGCAAGCCCGTCCCCGTTTGGATGACCAAGCGCATTGCGTTCGCACTTCCCGATCAACAGGAAGAAGCGGTTACCGACAATGGCCGTATTGAAGGCAATCAGGTCTTCGATATTTCGGATGTACACGTAACCCCGGTCCATCTGAACCCGAATAATGTTCGGCCAGATTATCCGGACGTAGCGAAAGAGGCGGGCTTAACAGGCAGAGTGATATTGAAATTCAAGGTCAATGTGGATGGCTCCGTGAGCGACGTACACGTACTTGAAGGCGATGAGATATTTCGCAAGCCCGCGATGGATGCAGTCGCGAAATTCAGGTACAAACCGGCCCAACGTGACGGCAATCCTGTACCCGTCTGGATAACGCTGCCTTTTCAGTTTGTGATTCCTGAGAATCAGGTCGACGCAGTTCCCGAAACTGGCGAGTCCGTCGTCGGAAACTAACGTTCTATGGCATGTTCTATCTGTGACGTTGATGCTGGTTTCCAAGGAAGTCTTCGAAATCCCTGAAAAAAAGCCGTGCAACCTAGGCGTCTACGCACCGGCCTGCAAAGCAGGCAGCACTATCAGACACCGCGTTTTGCCACCCTGTGTCGGCAGCCGGGAAAACGAATTGTAATTATTCGACTGCCGGTAATGGCTATATTCTATTTCCGATCACACTGTCGCCGGCAATTCGACAAGCTTGCCGGTATGTTCGAAACTGCTTCCAGGATGAATGTATTAGTCCAAATCTTCGTGATTTGCACGACTGTTGCAGACGCAACCGCCGATGATTCATCACAAGTTGCAATTGCCATAGATTTGCTGAACAAGAACTCCTCAGATCGTGAGGTCGCCGCCGCCGCTCTTGTCCTTAGCAAAGCTGATGGATATGCGGCAGGATCGGAGATAGCCGCCCGGCTGCTCAGGATGAGACTTGATCGGCCGATTGGAGATGGACTGGAGTTGTTGGGCGAGGGTTATAGGTACCTTTTCTGGCGAGCAATTTCCCGAAAAGATGTTCCGGCGTCTGAAACGCTTCGTTTGTTCCAAATACTGATCCAGCGTGAACGAAATAATTCAATGGAAACTTTCGCCGATGCACCTGTCGCATTGGCTCTCAATACGACATTTCTTGAGGAAGCTAAATTTGCGGTCCTGGAAGGGATTAACGGAAGGCGTAATGCGAACGATCAGGCATTCCGACTATACGCTGCTTTGGGAAGGATATCGCTCATTCAGGGACGCCATCAGGAGTCCCTGGAGGCTTTCAAAAGGGCAGACGTGTTCTTACCCAAGGAACGTTATGCTCAATTGATGATGTACGAGCGTGATAGGAAGACATTGGACTATTTCATCTATTGCGGCGATGCCAATCTTGCGACTATGGATACGATTAAGGCTATGACACTATGGAAGAAAGCGCTCTCCATCAGAGTACAAAATGGAGAATCTGTTCTACCGTCAGATCCTCTTGTCGAACGCTTGGAGACTATTTCTGAATTGCGAAGGGGAACGAAAAACGATTGGATGGCTGATTTCCTAAAGGTAGAAGAACGGACCATCAGACGATCCGACATTCTGGCATCGAAAATTACTGACGCGCTTGCCTGCCCCAGTTTTTCCTTAAGAAATCTCCACGGAGACAACGTATTTTTCAGAGATCTCAAGGGTAAGATCCTCATCATCAACTACTGGGCGACGTGGTGTGGACCATGTGTTCGCGAACTGCCCGATATCCAGGCGCTTTTCGACAAATACAAGGATGACAGCGAAGTCGAAGCCATCACAATCACTGCCGATACTGACCCGAGCAAGATCGTACGATGGCTTGAAGGCAAGAATATCCATGTCCGCGTCTTGTTAGACGACCCACAACAAGAGCTTGATCTTCTCAGAGGGCTACCGAAAACGACGTTTGTAGATCAAAATGGCCAGATAAGGTTTCGGGTCATCGGTTCTCGACATCACCTGGTCGAAGAATTCAGTTGGCGAATTGAGGCATTGAAGGGCATTAAGAGTTCACTCTGACCGATGAACCACCCTTGGGGCATGAGGTTTATAACACCAGTGATTGACGTTCGCCAACTGGTATTGGCCCCGCGCAGCAGCGTGATCCTTGGCGGGTCACTTTGACAACAGCAAAGGGCGGATGATGAATGACGAACTGACAATGCACCACGTACCAAATTTGGGCTTGTTGTTGTGTGCGATCCTCTCGCTTTCATATTGCGATTCCAGTGTTAAAGAGGACATACGAAATCTTGGTCATAAGCGTGTTGGGGTTCGACTTCACGCAATCGAATCGCTTTCCCGGAACAGAGACCCGCGTTCAATTGAAGCACTGAACAACGCGCTCAATGACCCCGCCACGCGGGTCCGGCTCAAGGCAATTGACGTCTTGGCGGCGATTGGCGATCCAAGCTCGGTGGAGCCTATACTTACCAAAATTGACGATCCTGAGCGCATCGTCGGACTCACGGCAATAGAAGCGCTCGGCGAACTAAGAGACACGCGGGCTGTAGAGTCCTTGTCGAATCTAATAACGAGACCAGATCCCAATGTTAGAGTTACCGCGATCACAGCGTTGGGGGAAATCGGAAGTAACAAATGTACCGAGATAATTTTGGGATGCTTGAAGGATAGCGACAAGTACATACGGTCTGCCGCGATTCTTGCCTTAAGCAACATCGGCGATCCACGTGCGATCAATCCTTTGACGGAGGCGCTCTCCAGAGAAGTGGAAAACGATGCGCTGAGTTCTCTGATCGTCTACGCTTTGGAGAAACTGGACCCAGATTGGGTGGAACGTGAATCTACGGATCGAGCAATTTCGAATATGATATCCGATTTTATAGACAAGAAACTCACCGAGACAAAGCGCCGAGGAATTGCAGCGACGTTTGGAAGAATCAATCGTCATTGGAAGGATGAAGACTGGGCAAGAAAACTAAAGGGAGAATTTCTCGATCGCTTGAACGACAAGAATCCGCTCGTCAGAGAATCCGCAGCGGAAGGTCTTGGTGAATTTGGTGATAAAAGCCTGTTTAGTCACTTATACCGTGCGCTGGTAAATGAACCGGACTGGAATGTTCGGTGCGATTTATCGCATGCGTTAGGTGAAATAGGTGACGCTCGTGCTGTAAAATTGCTATGTCGTATGCTCGACGATTCAATTCCGCGTGTTCGATATTCCGCAGCCGTTGCATTAGGTAAGATCGGTGATACAACAGCAGTCATTGCGCTTACAACGGCTCTGACCGACGTGAAAGTTCCTGATGGAGGTCCATCCGTGGATATCGTCATTGAGAATCCACTGGATGTCTTTATCGCTATCGCGCGAGCACTGGGAGAAATACAGGACACTCGATCCGCAGATGCGCTCAAAGAACTCTTGGGCAGCAGAAGCGATTTAGTTAGACGCGCCGCGACCGCCGCGCTCGGCAAAATTGGCGACCGAGTTGCCGTGAATACATTGGTTGCCGCCTTGAATGACCCTTCTCTCGATGTTCGACGGGAAGCGGCGACGGCCCTGAGCAAGATCGGAGATAAACGTGCGGTCCAAGCCATGTTGGAGGCGGTAAAGTCGAAACGGCTCCACGTGAGGGATGTGTCTCGATCGCTGGATATGCTTGATCGAGACTGGCGGAGAATTGAATCGACAAGGCTTCTGGTCGGAGAAATTCTACGAGACTTCAGGCACCTGGATCTTGAGACTCGCATGCGGGCCGCAGAAGACCTGGGCGAGATCGCAGACAACCGGTCCACCGATGTTTTGATGCAGGAATTGAGAAATCGCAACCTGCCAGTCGTGGCTGGCGCCCATCGGTTCTTTCTCGGACAAGAAACAACGGGTTATGAATCCGTTCTTATCGATGCTCTCACGTTTTATGGAGATACGAATATGGCTGAACGCTTCCTGAAGTCGCGTAACGCGCGTCTCGTAAGGGCAGCCAGAGATTGGGCAAGGAGAAGAAACCTCACGTTATTTTCCTGGCCCATCAAGGAGAACCTTATTCAATAGTGGCGGAGCCTTTCATCGACAACAATACAGGAACACCGCTTTCGATACATCATCCTGCCAAATTTGCAAAAATGAGAAAGGCGATGTATACACATCGCCTCATTCATCCGTTACCTCGACCGCTTCGACCAACCGACTCCGTTCCCCGGTGCCCCAGGGTCCAGCCTTATCCTGAACGTCCTACTTCGGTATCATTCTCTCCGCAATTCTACCTGCCGCTATCTCCAGTAATCGGGTATTGCCTCGGGCATCCGCCATTCCACTTTCACTTCCGGGTTGGCCATTTGCTCGAAGTTCAAGAATACTGAATTGTTGTCACGATGGTCCCAGTCAAATACCAAATTGCCAGGCAGATGCGCCGGGCGACGTCCACATTCACGTACTATGACGCGAGATGGCGTCGGCTCACAGTTGGTGCCGGAACACCCTCCAGCTAGTCTCATCACAAGCGTAATAGCCCGCTGCTCATCATCAGATTATTATAGACGTCCACGCCCGCTCGCAGCTGAACCAGCTCGATCCATTCGTCCGCCGTGTGTGCCTGTGCAATGTCCCCCGGCCCAAGAACAACCGCGGGTATACCCGCACGGCTGAAGCTGCTGGCGTCCGTACCATAGCCGACGCCGGTCTGGCCGTCCGGCAGCCCCATCGACTTCAAGGCCGAAGCCACAAGTGCGCCGAACGCTTTCCCCCCGGCAGGGTCCAGCGGGCTATCCACCATATCCGGCGCTTCCTGAACAACCGTCAGTTCCGGATTGTCTGCGCGAAGTCCCTCCAGAATGCGTTCCACCGCCGGTATGACCGTGTCCGGGTCCTCGCCCGGCACCAGGCGTCGGTCCACGTGGATCTCGCAATGTTCCGGAATGATATTGATCTGCGTCCCTCCGCCAATGAGATTGATGCTGCACTGTGCAGCGCCCGTCAGGGGATGCTCCGTCTTCAGCCGGGCAATATAGCGTTCCTCCAGCGCGCCGATCACCGCCGTCATCATGCGAATGGCGGACTGCCCACGGGATGGATCCGAAGAGTGAACCGCCACGCCCTCGGTCCGAATCCGCCAGCGCACCACGCCGTTGTGCGCAACCACGGCCTGAAGGCGCGTGGGCTCCCCCACAATCACACCCGCCGGCCGCCATCCCAGGTCGGGCAACTGCGACGCCACAAACGTGCGAACGCCCGTCTTCCCGATCTCCTCGTCCAGAGTGAACAGGATCGCCACGTTGTTCGGACCGCTTTGCCGGCTGTACCGTAATAGCGCCCAGAGCATTGCCGCGCCGGTTCCCTTTGTATCGCACGTCCCCCGGCCGTACATTCTCCCGTCCACAGTCCGCCCCTCGAACGGGTCCACCGTCATCCCCTCCACGCTTACCGTATCGAGGTGGCTCTCAAACAACAGCCACGGCGCCTGACCGCCCACCTGGTGAGAGACCAGCAGATTGAATCCTTTGCCCGTCACCGGCAGCCGGCGCGTGTCCAGCCCCATCGCTTCAGCCTGTGCTTCCAGATAAACCGCGAGCGCCCGCTCCACGTCGGGTTTCCCCGAAATCGCGGAATTCACGGAATTGAATCCCACCATCGCCTGAAGAAGGGATTCGCACGAGTCACGGGGCTCCGGCACCGGTATCTCCCTTCTCAACGCCAGCGTTCCTCGAATACGGAAATCGCGGTACGTGCCGCCAGCATGGACGTCTCCACGCGCTCCCGGTAGCCGCCTCTCATCGTCATCCCCGTCTCAATCGTGAACGAGGGCCCGTACCTGTTCGCCCCGTAATCGGCCAGATTCAACCCTTCCCCGCGTTCCGCTGCGATCAGCCATAGCACGCCGGGTTCACCCGTCTCGAAGAACGGACCCGGCGCATACCCCTGAGGCGCAATCTGCGCACCCGAATCGACAACGGCCCGAATCATCGAATCGGCCATGCGTTTTTCCCAAATCTCGTCGTCTTCACTTCGCTGGTGCCGCGCTGAAAACCAGAATCCGTCTCCGCCATACTCGTGCAGGTCCAGCGTAAGGCCCGGCTCTATCCTCGCCATCAGATTTCGCGCGCATCGGGATTCGACCGGCGCCCAGGGCGTATCGTGAAACCGGTTGACGTGCAACACCTCTCCTTCCGGACTGACGATCAGCGTATAGGCTCTCTGGCAGGGCGCCGTCCCTTCGATGCCCTCCTCGCTCGAAGGATAGAAGATCCGTCGTCCGAGAAGCGGTTCCAGAAAATCGGCCCCGACCTCGAAACGCCCGAGAAGACCCGTCGTTGAATACCCGTACTCGCCAATAATCGCGAGAAGTGTCTCGTCCTGTTCGTATAGCACCTCGCCCCGCTCGGTAAGAAGGTCCCGAACATCCTCAACCGAACCCACGTCCGGTTCCTCGCCCAGACCCAGGCTCAACGCGTACCCGTACCCGTTCATCCCCATGGGATCGCGACTGGGAATCACGTAGGTCTGATGTTCGGTGTCCAGTTCCTTCAGGAGCCCGACGGCGGACCCGACGCCCGCCTGTTCCGTCGAGTGGCTTCCTGCGCTGATAAAGATCGCCGGCAGCTTCTCACCCCCGGTTCTCAGACTAACCACCGGCGCTTTGTCCGGCGCACTTCCCAGTATTTCCGGGTGCAAGCCCTGTGTCTCGACATAACTCAACAGATCCGCGTACCGGTCGAAAATGCGCATGAAACTCCTCCCCTGTTCGTTCAGAAAAGCCTGGATCCGGTGAAAGACTGTCTGTGTTTCAATGGAGCCTTGCGCTTCAATCTTTCGTTCCCGCCCAACGGGAATTCAGAATCGTTACCGTTTCGGTGGGAATCGCAGGATAGTCCCTGACGGTAATCGCGTCTTCGGTGGCCGATTCAATCTCGAAGCCCGTCTGCGGCGCGTCTCCGGCCAGCATATAGGCGCCCAAGACGGCTTCGGGGTCCTCCAGTTGCTCGGTCAAATGGTACGTCCTCCCGTCCACGGACCGCACCGCCAGCGTATTGGCCGCCTCCGAGAGCGAAATCTGCAAGTCTCCGCACGTCAGGACCGTGCCGTTGAGCAGATAGCCCCGAACGACCTCCCCACGGTCGTCTACTGAGACGAAGGCAAACTCACCCGCCGCGGCCACCGGCCCAATTCGACGCTCCGTTTGGTCCAGTGTCGAGCCAATGTAGTCGGTCCGGCCTTTCAGCTTCACCTGCACTGCAAGCGCACCGGAATGCGCGTCGTCCAGGAGTAATTGCGCGCCCTTCACCGGCGAGCCCTCTGACCTATAGGGTGCGATCACCGCGGCATACCGGCTGGCAAGCACCTCGTTTTCGTCGCCGGCCCGGTTCTCCGCCAGAATCTGCCTGATCGCTGGCTTCGCCAGCTCTTCGGTCGTGGAAACCCGCCACCCCGGAGCATCGGCGACGACGACGCGGTCCGGTATATTGAGAAGCGTCAAATCCAGATTCACATTCCTGAATTGCCACGCGAAGGTGGTCGATTTTTCCGGCGAAATCCCGTGCGGATTCTCGAGCCACGTTCCCCAAGCCTCGGACACCTCGGTGGGCTGCGGCGCCGGCTTTGTGGAGTGGGAAGCGATCGGCGAACCGTTGCAGTGGAAGGCGTATTGGTGGATCCGCCCGCCTTTCACTCTGAAGAGATCCACGATGTAGACCCCTCCTCCTGGCGCGGTCACCATCACGCACGTGCGCCGATACGCCTCGCACTGGGGGTACACGTTCACGCCCGATGCCTGCACGACTTCGATGCCGGGCGCCTGACCGAACAACTCCAGATTAGTGCCACACGCCCGTGTTGCCTGTTCCTCTTCATCCACGACCACCAGGTTGTGCGAAAAACTGCTCTTCGTCCAGGCCTGACCGCTTCGACCATCCGGCAAGAGCTGGCGGCTGCCGGAGAAGTAGCCCCGGTCCGACGCCAGTTCCTCTCCATAGGCATAGATGCTCAAGCTCAATACATCCTGCTGTCGGTGACCGGTCTGCACGGTCCACTGATGCTCATTGCCATTCAGGAACAAAGCCGTGTCTTGTGCCTTCCGCGCGCCTCGCAGCACGCCCACGTGCCAGCCGGGGAACCACTCGGAGCGCAGCGGCAGCTCCGCCAATTCGGCTTTAAGACCGTACGGCCGGTACCACAGCGCGTATTCGGTGCCCTTATCGGAGAGTTTCCCGCCCTGGACGCTTTCCAGCAGTCCGGCATAGGCACCACCCAAACGGGCGGCAAGCATGTCAACCGAAAGAAGATCCGCTCCGGTATCGTAACGTGTGTCCCCGATCACCGGCATCCGATTACCCGGGGCCAACATCCGCACCTGAGACAGCAGGGAAAGGTGGAAGCGGCCGCTGGAAAACAGGTCCAGACGTTCGATCCGCTCACCATCGTCCGGACGATATCCGGACGGATCGCTGTATCCCTGCAGCAGATCGGTGAGCTCGTACATGTTCGCAAGATTGTGGGCCCCGTATGAAGGCGACTCCGCGTAGAACCCATCGTGATGGTAGCGGCCCTCAAGCATACGGTGAAAACCGTCCAGGGCGTGCCGGACTCGCTCAGGCTGTTCCATCAGCATCCCTACCGCGGCGCTCAATGCGAACACCGCCGTCGCCTTGTTGCTGAGGGAATTCCAATGTTCCATATCCGTACATCCGGCCAGAATCAAATCTTCCAGAATCCGGCGCTCCATTTCCTCATCCAGCACGGGGCGGCCGTCCGGATGCGCCGCGTCGCGAATCAGATCGAAGGCAACCGTCAATGCGATCAACGCCCCCGCGTCGCTCCCCTTCCCATGTACGCTCATCCGGCCCGCACCCCAGAACCCGTTGTGCATTCTGGAGTGGTCGTCAAACTGGTGCAATCCGTACGCATGCCGGATCGCACCCCTGGGAAAACGCCCCCCGGGAGAACCGCCCGCCGCCTCCTCCTTGCCCATATTGGCGGCCACCTCCGCGGGTGGCAGGTCCGCGACGCTTCCGTCATAAGAGTGATAGAGATAGTTCGGAAACACCCGTGCAAACCGATCCAGGATCCACGCCGCCCGCTCGGCGTACCCGATCTCACCCGTGAGCGCGTAGAGCTTTGCAAGCATCAGCGCCTGTCCGTACGCCCACCCCACCTTTCGGTCTCGAATGTGACCGGTGAAACTCGTCATTGTCGGCTGGTCCCCAAGCCACTTCAGAGCATGCTCGGCCCGATTCTCAGGTACGGCCACCTCTTCAGGCGTCTGGTAAAACGTAAACCGCTGGCCCATGTGCGGACAATCCAGCACACCCGTCTCCGGGTACTGCTCATTGGGGTATACGGTGCCGCAATCGATGCAGCTGATACGGTCCGGATCCTCAATCCGCCAGGTAAAGCGGCCGCTGCCCATCAATGAAAGCCTGCCCACGCAGTGCGGGCAATTCTGACCGTAATGGGTACCCGGGGTGAGCTCCGGAATAAAGGCATCGAAAAACGCCCGATCCTGACGCATAGCGAGCGCCACACTCCGCTCAAACCCGCTCGCAATGTCGGCAGCCCAGCCAAAGCGTTTCACATTCTCGCGGGCATTTGCAATATCCCCGGGCCTGTACATCGTCCGCGGTTGAGCGTGCGCCGTCTTACACACCAACAGCAGTGCGCTCGCAGCCAACAGGAGCGCCGGCGCCGGGACACTCCTCAGCATCCATACGGCGAGCACCGAAAGGACAACTCCGGGGATGGCCAGGGCGGCGATACCGACCACCCGCCCAATGTCTTTCGCGGTCGTCCTTCTCATGTCAGCCCCTCCTTGGCTTACGAACCATACAGGGAATCCGCTGTTTTGCCCAAAATCCACGTTTTGTCGTCGTCAGAAAGAAAGTCCATCGTTTCTTCGATCACGCGGAATCCAACGGCCTCGCCTCGCTGTGGATCCTCGGGAAACCCCGTACACCCCAGCATACGGCTGGAACCGAACGCGTCGTAAACGGCCTTCACATAGGGATGAACGTCTTCATGCGGCCAGGTTTTCGCAGAAATCCCGTCGATCCTCGTGGCCTTCACGTAGAGATTCGGATATTTCGCGGCCTCGAGCAGGTACCGAAAACTCCCGCCCGGGCCTTCCGAAAGTACGGGCTCACCCAGGTGATCCACAATGACATTCACCTCGGGAAATCGGCCCAACATCGGCTCCAGCAGCGGAATCTGATGGCAGCGGCCAAACCATGTGAACGGAACGTTCAGCCGTCGGGCGGTTTCCCAGAGCGCCGTCTGATCCTCACGCGACAGCCAGGATGCGTCTTTGTCCTTTATGGGATATAGCCTCATCCCCTGCACCCCGTGCTCACCGTGGAGCCGTTCCAGCTTCTCGGCCGCGCCCGGTCTTACGGGGTCGATCAGCGCCACACCGTGCAGGCGATCGGGAAACCGCCGCATGCAGTCACACATGTAACTGTTGTCGTACCCGTGATACATGCATTGAATAAGCACCGTTCGGTCGATCCCGTTCAGGTCCATATAGCTGATGAGATCCTCGACCAGTCCCGGATATTCCGGTCTGTTTGTCGACATTTCGTCGTTGTGGGTGAACGGCGGCGCCCCCATGGTCCACACGTGCACGTGAGAGTCGATTCGCACAGGTTCCTCCATTCTGAAAACGAGCACGGGGTTGTGCTTTACCTCGAGGTCCCCGGACACGCCTGCATAATGCATCCAGTGCAATGCCCTCCGGACGCATCCCCATCCGCCGGCAAGCGTCCGGTATTGTCTTGAGGATCAGTCTAAGATTCATCCGTGCCCGATGACCGGGATCGGAATCGTCCTGGTCGTTGTGGCTGTCGGTGTAGTTCCGCGCTATCCGCGCCAGTCCACGTCGATGCTGGTATAGCCATGGGTATATTTCTTCAAGTGGTCTGGAAGATTCTCCAGAAACCATCGTCCGGATCGCGGGATTTCCCACGGGACGTCGATTCTGTGCCTGCGGTCTCTGAATCCGATGGCGCACGACAGTCTCGTCTGCCCTGTCCGATTGGGAAAAGCGCCATGGTACGTCCGGTGCGCGAACACGATCATATCTCCACCCTGCGTAAACAACGGCACAAGCCCGGGAATATCAAACCCGGCATAGGCCCGCTCTTCCTCGCCCTCGGGGTAAAACGACCGTCTGTCCGCCGTCATCCTGAACCCCTCGGGCCCTTCCCAATCTTCCACGTGGGAGTCTTCGATGACACACAAACCGCCATGCGCCGGGCGGGATCCTGTCAGGTAGAACCATTTGCCCGACGGCCAGAGTCCGCGGTTCAATACATCGCCCGAATTCCTGATCTCCTTCGAATACCCGCCCCAGTCCGTATGCCATGCCACGGGTTGGGACCCCGGCATCCGGATGATTGCGGCCGACCGGTGAACCGTCAGCACATCGGTACCGATCAGGTGACGATGAATATCCATGAACGGTTCGTATTCCAGGAGCGACCATGCACCCGGCCCGGACTCAATCCACGCATGGCGCGTACGGCTCTCACCCGATGCAAGCTCCCCGTCCGGATCGGTGCCGTCGTATACCGCCTGTTTGAGCTTCTCAACCCATTCCGGCGGCAGCACGTCCTTGATGACTGCGAACCCATGCACCTCCAAGCATTCGCTCATTTCGTCCAATTCCTGAATGCCAAACTCGTACCGGTATCCGGTATCAGGCTTCTCGACGTGTGAATAATCTTCCATCGTTTCCTCCGAATGACCATGGCGCCAGGCCTGGCCAGGACCCGCCCGTCATGCCGTCACATGGGTCAGGTACAATGTACAACCGTCGCGCCGCAAAGGAATCTCGAATGTTCGGGAGACCGGACCGACAGCCGCTTAATCCCCGGCGGCGGTTCGCATTGCCGGATCCGCCGAATTCAGAAAATGGTCCAGTGTATTCCGGGTTGCAGGCCGGGTACGGAAATCGGCAATCCACGGTTCGCGAAACCAGGCCTGCTTCTCCCGCGGCAGACCGTTCAGTACAGCGGGTGGCACATTCAGCCGGTGCCAGTGCGTTGCCAGGTGCGAATAGGCGTGCAATACGGCAATGCGCGGTGTATCGCGGGTCCACTCGGGCCCGACGTGGCACACGTTCTCGGTGAAAAAAACCGCGCTCCCGGCAGGGCACGCGTATCCCATCAGGAACGGGCTTCGCTTACCCGGCTCCATGGAGAGGTGATCGGGATGCATGTCAAAATTCGCCTTATGGCTGCCGACGATGAAATGCGTGCCCCCATCTTCCGGCTGCACGTCCGTCAGCTCGAAAACCACGCGTACCATCCCGGCGTGAATCCGCCCGTTCTGACACCTGTATCCGAATATCGGATCGATCTGGCTGGGCCCGCCGCCGTGGAGCCCGCCGCCGTGGGACTCCCCTTTTTTTCGCCACACGCAGTAACAGCCTTCCATTCGAATCTCGGGTCCGATAATCTCATGCAGGACCTCCACGACCTTTGGGTGATCGATCAATACGCTCGACGGCCCTCCAGGAACCGTACGATGTTCGGCCGGCAGTGCGCCCGGATCGTGCACGATGCGATCGATCTGCTCGACAACAGATTCAATCTCATCCTGACTCAGAATGGCCGGTCGCACCAGAAAGCCCGTCAGATCAAATCGAAACTTCTCTTCATCCGTCATGCCCATCTCGAATCCTCCGCAGTTTGGTTCGCTGTTCGCTGTGCCTACCGCAATATATGCAACCGTGTTTCACGCACAAACTCCCTTCGAAAGGCCCCCGCACGGAGCCGGATAATCCTTTCCCGGAGTCACGCAAATGTTATCTTGTCTCTTAATGGAAAGCCGGAGAAGGCGCGTTAGAGCAAAGGAGGCGCGGGATGCTTGACTCCAGAAAGCAGCGATGGATCCACCCGGCCGGATTCGTGGACGTGGCGACCCTGGAAGAGATCGGGCGAAAAATCCGGTCCCATGGCTGGGCAAAGAAGGCCGTGGACGCGTTGCGCGCCGGTGTGCAGCCGTGGCTCGAGCAACCCCTTGAACGAATCGAGTCGCTCATGCCGAAAAGGAAGATGCAGGTTTACTGGTTGCTGATGTGCCCGCGATGTCGCGAGAGAATGACGTTCTATCCGTTCAACGACCGTGAGGCAACCTGCCTGGAATGCGACGAAACCTATCCGCTCGGTCAGCAGTCGACGGCAGTACATCTGACCGGCAAGTACTACGGAACGCTGTACGAAGGCTGGGGATGCTCCTTCATCCAGGCTCTGGCAAACACCGCACAGCAACTTGCATTTCTGTACGCTCTTGGCGCCGATCGCGGTTACGCGGAAAAAAGCGCCGGGATCCTGAAGCTATTCGCGAAATATGTCCAATCCCTGCCCGTACAGGGAAGCGGTACGCAGCACGTCATCTGGACCTACAACATGGAGGGCGACTGCGTCATCGTACTCGCGCTGTCGGAAGCATACGAACTCCTCAGGTCCACGCACGGCCTCTTCACCAACGAGGAACACCTGCGGATTCGGCAGGATCTGCTTCAGCACTGGGCGGATGCGGTCTTCCGCGTTGAAAAGGACAGCAGCCCGCGCCACAACGGCATGTTCGCCTATCTCAGTTCGGTCGCCATGGTCGGCTGCGCAATCGAGGATACGGATTACGTGGACTGGGCTTTCGGCCACCGAAATTACGCAACCGAACGGCACCCCGACCACTGCGGCATCCGCTGGCTCACGCTGAACAACTATCTGGCGGACGGAGGATTCTGGGGACTGTGCAGCGCTTACCATCTATACGCCCTGGGCCCGAACTGCCGCGCACTGGTACTCGGCCACAGGCTTTCTCGCCAGATGCCCGATCTGTTCCCGCCCGAAATCTACGACGAATTGCACCCCGGCAACAGCAGCTACCGATCATTGCGCCGCGCCATCAAATGGTTTACAGCCCAGGCCTTTCCTGACCTGACTGTGGCTCCGACGGGAGATATGGGAGGGCGCGCGAGTCTCGCCAGTTATCCGCTTACGGCGGAAATCGGATATCGCTACCTGGACATTGAAGAAACAGGCTCGTATCGCGAACTTCGAGAGGGCGACAGAGGATTGACCGGACTCCTGTTCGGCGCGGACACCATCGACAGAAAACCCGTACCCTACCGGAGCGCCAACCTCTCCAGCGGCTACGTGGCATTGAAACGGGAGGCCGGAAACAACCGTCTTTACGCCGGCCTGAACGCGCTCCGGCCCGGATCCGGTCACGCCCACGGGGATCGACTGAATCTCATCACCTACTCGCACAGTCGAATGCTGACCGGCGAGAAGCGCACCCGTTACGAAGACCCCGATCAGCGCATCTACAGCGGGGCGTCGTACGCCCACAATACCGTGACGGTCGACGAAACGTCGCAGGTTCACGGCGACGCGCTGAAGGGCGAACAGATCCCGCACATCCATTCCTTCCTCGACCTTCCCGCAGGCCAGGTGGCCGAAGCCCACGGCGACCGGATATACGGCCAGACGGATATCTACCGCCGCTTTCTCTTCCTTGTCGACGCATACCTGCTGGATATCTTCCGGGTGGAGGGCGGAGAGACACACGACTGGTTCTATCACGGCATCGGACAGGAACCGCAGATGGATGTTGCGATGAAAGAGGGAACCGGATTCGAACCGGAGGATTACGTCACGCGAGGCCAACCGGGATATCGTGAGGGGCTTGCGGAGGAGACGTTTTCAACAACCTGGCGGGTTCCCGCGGAGCCTGAAGCAGGAAACGGCGCCAGCCGAAACGACGTATTCAACCGGGTCACGGTGTCGGGTTCGCCCGGGCAGACTGCCATTCTACTGAACACTTATCCCGACCCGGGAAGGCACAGCATGATGGTCCGTCACAGGGAGACAAACGCACCCTTTTTGGCCGTCCACGAGGCTTTTACCGGGACACCCGTGGCCACAGACGTTCGGATGCTGCCGGGAAGTGCGGCCGCGGTTATCCAGATCGAACACGCCGACGGCGGCAGCAGGCAGGCGATCTACGAGTCCGGTTCGGGACCGGAAGGTCTGAGCCTGGCGGGTCGCTTTGCCTCGATTTCCCGTGAGGCTTCCGGACGGGTGTTGAGCATCATCCTGTTGCACGCGACGGAATTCAGTTCCAAAGGAATCCGCATACGATCGGGTCGGCCCGTCACACTCTCGGCCACCTTCAAGGACGAGTCGATCCAACTGGTATCCTGTCCGCCGGTGGCCTACGAAACGCTGGAGGGCCAACCCGTGTACAATACGGGTCACGAGGCCGACGTTTGCATCGAACTCACGCCGGACGGAACGCGAGCGGGGAAGAAAGTAGATGCCCGAATGCCGGGACAAACCGGCAACGGGCCAGTCTGCATCGTGGTATCCGGGTAAGGGGGGCGAGACCGTGACGTTTCCTTTTTCAATGCCCCTTGAGACCACATCCAGCCAGACAATGGGCATTCACTTTCTGCTGCCGCTGGCATCCGCGATCTTCGGGCTGCCCGGCCCCACGGCATTTCGCACCGCAAAGTAGTCTTCCCGGGACAGGTGTTTTCCCCCCGCTCCCACGGCCTCGGCAATCTGGTCGGGGGTTTTGATTCCGCAGATCGCCACGTGAATCGCCGGATGCATCAAGGTAGCGGACAGCACCAACTGGTAAATTGTCAGGCCGTTGCGATCCGCGATCGGCTTCAGGCTTTGCACCTTCGCACACATCTCCCTGAACCGGTCTCCCTGAAAGTCGGGATGATTCAACCGGAAATCGTCAAACGTCTCTTCTCCAGTGTATTTCCCGCTCAGCAGCCCCTTGTGCATCGGCGAGTAGATCATCACCCCGACGTTCTCCGATTGGCACCAGGGCAACAGATCGGTCTCTCCGGCCGGTTCGACCAGGCTGTACGGAGGCTGGACGACGGCGTACCTGCCGAAGCGGCGCTGCGCCCGGCATTGCTCGACCGTATGGTTGCTCAGCCCGTAACAGCGAATCTTGCCCTGCTCCCGAAGTCTTTCCAGGGTTCCCGCGATATCGGAAAGCGGCGTCAACGGATCGTACATATGCAGCAGGTAGAGGTCAATCGTCTCAACCCCCATCCGTCCGAGCGACACGTCGCAGCGCGCCATGATGTGTTCGGGCGAAAGATCGGGATACCGGGAGCCATCGGGATTGAAATGGTTGAATACCTTGGTCGCCAGCACAAGTTCGTCTCGCGGCAGATCCCTGACGACCTCGCCCAGGACGGTTTCCGCATAGCCATCGCCGTAGGCCTCCGCCGTATCGAAAAAGTTGATTCCGCGATCGAACGCGAACGTCATCGCGGCCATCGCGGCTTCCTTCGATTGCGGCCCCCAGAACCGGGGACTGAGCTGCCACGTGCCGACGGCGATCGGGGATACCGACAGGCCGCTTTCCCCAAGCACGACACGATCCATGGTCATTCCTCCAAACGTTAAAGCATGTTCTGTATTGTTGTTGCGATATCCTTTCGAGCCAGGACATACGCGCTAGTCGGCTGCGCGAACGGCGGCTTCACCCATCGTACCGAGGCCCAGGCCCCTCAGGTCCGCTACCGTGTCCCTTTCCTCCGCCTCGTACAGTTTCCAGATTACCTTGAGTCCTTCGAGGCTGGATACGGGATCGGTCAA
>JAGWBX010000044.1:0-15048 GCA_021295655.1 Candidatus Latescibacterota bacterium | reverse complement strand
CCGTCCTCAAACTCTATGCTCACGTTGCTCGTTCCCTCTTTCTCCATCCACGGCGTACCTCGATTGGTTCCCAGATGCACGCCCTTCACCGGCCTGCCCAGCATCCACAACATCAAATCGACGTAGTGACAGCCGTGGCTGAAAAACTGGCCGCCGCCAAGAGTACCCGCTCTGCAGTGCCAACTCTCTGGTTCGCGCTGGGTGTGCTGCTCGGTCCAGATTGATAACTGGAAGACCTCACCAAACGTCTTTTCATCCAGCACCTCCTTGAACTTCAGGACCAAAGGATGAAACCGCATGCAGTAGGCCACCATCAGGACGCGGTCGTTCCTTTGTGCGGCTTCGATCATCTCCAAGCATTCCTGCTCGCTGTTGGCCATGGGCTTTTCCACCAGCACGTGCTTGCCGGCATCCAGGCAACCCACCGTTACCGGATGGTGAAGATGATGCGGAAGCACGACCAGAACGGCGTCGACGTGATCCAGGACCGCCCTATAATCGGCCGCAACCACGGGGTCATTGGGAAAGAGTTCGGCGACCGCCCGCGCCCGCTTGAGATCGATATCCACCACCGCCGTAATCTCCACCCTGTGAAGCACCTCGCTCATCCGGCTGGCGTGAGACCGGGCCATGCCGCCGCATCCGATAATACCCACCCTTATTCTATGAGGCATTTTGCTTTCCTCCATTTCCGTTCTACCGGAGTCCCATTCCTGTTGGTCCAAACCGCTTGTCTGCCACGACATTTCAAAATCCATTTCAGTAAACGCATCAGACGGGAAATTCCATTCAAGTACGTCTCCGCACAGCGTTCCTCATGGACCTTGTTCGTCTTCCCAATCAAAAACCACCTTACCCGTCTCCCCACGATCGAAGATTGCAAATGCTTCCCTCGCGTGCTCAAGGCGAAAGCGATGTGTCACAATCTCGTCCAGCGGTACCCGGTGGGTCTGTATAAAAGCGACGGCATCGAAATAGGCGCCCATCGAATAAACCGAGTTGCCTCTGAGCGTCAGTTCCTTTCGAAGAATATCCACAAAGTCGATCTCGAGCGAAGGCGCACCGGCGCCCACGTAGACCACCGTCCCGTGCAAGCCCGCGACGGCCGCCGCCTGTGTGCGTGCAATGGCGCTCCCGGAGCACTCCACGACCCCGGCCGCTCCACGTCCGCCTGTAAGATCCCTGACCGCCTGAACCGGATCGTTCTCGTCCGCGTTGATGACAACCCCAACGCCGATACGGTCCGCGAGGTCCGTCCTGAAGGGACTGACGTCCACACCGAGCGTCCGGTATCCCATCGCCTCGCCCATCAGCAGCGTCGTCAGCCCCACCGGACCCAATCCGAACACCACAAGCGGATCGCCGTGACGCTTCGATACCTTGTTCACGGCAGAAAAGGCCGTCCCCGCGGTACAGGCCAGTTGGGTCCCGACTGTAAACGAGACATTATCGGGAAGCGGCATGCAGTACCGTGCGTCCGTGACCATGTAATCCGCGTGAGACCCGTCGCGAGTCCTGCCAAATGCGCCCTGGTCAGAACAGAACACCGGCGTTCCGGACAGACAGACCGCGCAATGACCGCACCCTACCGTGTGATAGACACTGACCCTGTCGCCTTCGGATACATTTGCAACGCCCTTACCGGCCTCGGCCACAATCCCCGCCGGTTCATGACCGGAAATCATGCCCTTCCGCTCCCTCGCCCACTCACGGCTGCTGTGGTACTTGTGGAGATCGCTCCCGCACAACCCGGCAGCCCTCATTTCAACAACCACCTGTCCGGGCCCGGGTTCCGGCCGCTCGAATTCCCTGACTTCCACCTCACTTTCGCCGAGATAGACGACGCCCCTCATACCCTCATCTCCTGGCAATTGAATTCGCCGGTTTGATTGCCTATCTTTGTACCCCGTCGACCGGACTTCCTGTCCGAACCGCCGTTTCTGATTTCGGACGCCTCACGTCGCACCCCCTTCCTCGCAGAAACGGGACCGGGGATCGAAGCGGGATTCGCGCCACAACGACGCAGCCATGATACTGCGAACCCGGATCCATTGCAAGGAGACATTGCAAGGGAATACCGATTGGGCGGACGTAGCCCAATGGCGCAGCCGGTCTGTCGATATGTGGACCATCGATGAGGGCGCGATACATCGACGCCGGGCGGCCGGATTTGTGCGTCAGGGTTGGCATCGCATCAAATGTCCATGGGGCTTCTGGTGGTCAGGGACAACGTGAAGGAGCGTCTTATGCCGGAACCGGTGCTGTCCGAACCACGACATTCAGTACGGGTAGAACGCAATGTACCCATAAAGATGCGAGACGGCGTCATCCTCAGGTCTGACGTCCACCGCCCGGAAGCCGAAGGCAGATATCCAGTAATCGTGGAACGGGTCGCCTACGAACTGGTCGGCCGGTGCACGTCGAACGGCGAGTTCTTCGCAAGCCGGGGATACGTCTTCGTGGGGCAGAACGTCCGGGGCACTTTCGCCTCCGAGGGAGAATGGCGACCGTTCCGGGACGACGGATGGGGCGCAAATCGCGATGGATACGACACCATCGAGTGGGCAGGTGTTCAACCGTGGTCCAACGGCCAGGTGGGCATGGCCGACGGCTCCTATTCCGGATTCTCTCAGTACATGGTCGCCCCAACCCGGCCGCCCCATCTGAAGGCGCTCTACGTGCGGCAGGGCGGCGCAGATTATTACAGTGGTTTCTGGTACCGATACGGCGCCTACTCACTGCCCTTCCAGAAATGGGCGATGCAGACGCTGCTGGCCCAGATGAAGCACGAAAGCGCGCCACCGGGTCTGGAGCCCGCGACGGCTCGCCTTGCAACTGCACTGGATGAATACGAAGACTGGCAGCAGCATCTTCCGTTGAAGTCATTCCCGCCCCTGGAAGGCCTGCTCGATTGGTACTTCGAGGACCTGGACCACCCCGAAGACGGTCCCTACTGGTGGCCCACGAACATCACGTCGAAATTCGGCGATATCGACACACCCATGCTGCATTTCGGCGCGTGGTTCGACGTCTTCCTGGACGGTACGCTGCAGTCGTTCGAGGGAATCCGAAAAAACGGTCGAACCCCGGCCTGCAGAGAAGGGCAACGCCTTCTCATCGGACCCTGGATCCACGGGCCCGGCAACGCCGCCAAACGGGTCGTCGGGGACCTCGACTTCGGCCCTCAGGCGGTGTTCGACATGAATGCGCACCGTCTGCAATGGTACGATTACTGGCTGAAGGGAATGGACAACGGAATAATGGATGGTCCGCCGGTACGCATTTTCCTGATGGGCAAGAACGAGTGGTTGGATCTGGACGATTGGCCGCCGCCGGGCATTACGTTCCGGTCTGCGTATTTTCGGGAGGGTTCCGGAGGAGACGAAACCTCGCTCAACAACGGCGGCCTGACCTTCGATCCGCCAAATGCGGCCGAACGTCCGGACAGCTTTGCTTACAATCCAGGCGACCCCATGCCCGGGCTACGCTTCTATCCCACGCTGGGGCCGGTGGACCATCGGCACCTTGAAGGCGGAATGCTCATCTATACTTCCAGCGAACTGATGCGAGACCTGACCGTCATCGGACCCGTCAGAGCCATCCTGCACGGCCTGTCGTCGGCGCCCGATACGGATTGGGTGGTCAGGCTCTGCGACGTCTGGCCAGACGGCCGTTCCATGCCCGTCTGCGACGGCATCCTGAGGGCGCGATTCCGTAACTCCCTGCAAAACCCGGAGTTGCTGACGCCAGGCAAGATCTACAGGTTTGAAATTGACATGTCCGCCACGGCACAGGTGTTCCAATCCGGGCACCGGCTGCGGATAGAAATTACAAGCAGCGATTTCCCCCGGTACGATCGCAACCTGAACACGGGGGGTTCCTTCGGCGAGGAAGCCACCGGCCAGACCGCCGTCAATACCGTCTTCCTCGACGCAGACCGGCCGTCGTACGTCATCCTGCCCGTTGTGGAAGACTAACCTTGATTCGCAATTCTTCGGGGAAGTAAAACCGAATATATGCAAGTAGATAGAGGCGATATAACCTTGCTTCGTTGTTTTTCCGGGACGTAAAATCGAATGTAGGCAAGTGGATAACGGTGATTTAACGGCTGACTACCGGGATACACCAGGTCACTGGACGTGAACTGAAAGCATGTCCTTTTTAACGACCGTTACGCCCCGTTTCAGGGGTTTTCGTCGCGACGCCGAGTTCAGTCCGTTGATAAAGTCGCTCTGCAGGCGAGGCCGAGCCATTGTGGCCGAAGACAAGGCGCGCAACCGAGTCGAATCGAGCGATTCGGCGAGGGAGCGCAACGCAATATTTCGACCGCAAGGGCCGGCCGTAGCCCGGATGGACTTTTTCAACGGGCTGCTAAGCCGCCGTTACACAATCCGATTCGCGGGACACCGGGATCCGTCCGTGCAACGACTGGAAAAAAACCGCCCTGCACGGGCACGCTGTTTTTCATTGAGACAGCCTCCCGGCAGGGCATGCGGATCAAACATCCGCTTTCGCAACTCATGCTCATGCTTCCGGAAATACATTGCACCCAGGAGGCGCCTTCCAGTAATCCGACAGATCGTGGTCTACCGCGCCGGCCCACCGTCGCAACACACGCCGCCCCCCGGCCCGTTGTTGCAGCTTCGGCCCGATCGCGCCCCCGCGCCATCCCTCCAGGACCCGTTCCAGGAGCGCGCCCTTCACCTGTGCAAAAGCCGGATCTCTCGCCAGGTCGTTGAATTCATGGGGGTCGTCGACCAGATTGAACAACTGCGGTTCATCGAATCCGTGGTAATAATTCAATTTCCATGGCCCCTGGCGGACCATCCGGCCCGGCGGTTCGTGGGCGCCGCTGTAATTCTCGGAAAACACCTCGTTGGTCCAACCGGGCGGCCGTCCGTCGCCCTCAAGAAAACACCTGAGGCTGCGGCCTGCAACCTCCGGGAGGGGATCTCCTCCGGCCAGGTCGATCAGCGTGGGGCCGACGTCCAGCAGGCTTGTCAGGGCATCCACACGCCGACCCTCTTCGAATCGCCCCGGAAACGACGCAATCATCGGCACGCCGGCGGACCCCTCGTAAAAGCTGCTCTTCCACCACATCCCGTGTTCACCGGCCATCTCTCCGTGGTCCGAGAGATAGATCACCACGGTGTTTTCCGCGAAAGACGTTGACGCCAGCGTCTCCAGCAACCGTCCGATAAGACCGTCCATAAACGTGACAAGGCCGTAATAAGCCGCGCGCGCCCTGCGCACCGCGTCATTGCTCAATCCGTTGACGCCGCGCTTTTCGCGCCAGAGACGTATCGCCGGATGCAGCCCATCCAGGTAGCTTTCGGGAACGGCCGGCAGTTCCACCCGATGGTGATATTCCTCGTATAAATCCCGGGGACAGATAAACGGGCAATGCGGCAGCACGTAGCCCGTTACCAGGCAAAACGGTCGCCCGGCGCCAGTCCGGTCACGGCTTTCGAGAAACTCACAACACGCCTCGGTCACCGCCACGTCGTAAGCCTGGTAGGCCGTACGTCCCGGACCGGAAACTTCGACCGACCGACGGGACTGCCCGGTCGTTCCCGTGGGAATAGGTCCCAGATCGGGGCCGGGACCACCCGGCAATGGACCCGACACGTCTCCGATGATGCGTGTTTCGAAGCCGTGCCGCTGGTCCGGCCCCACGAAGTGCATCCGGCCGCCCAGCACCGTTTCATAACCCGCAACTCCGAGACCGTGTGCGAACGTGGGAATGTCCGACCGGAGAAAACAGGCATTGGACCACACCTCGATATCAGACGCGTGTCGTCCCGTGAGAAACGTCATCCGCGACGGCACGCAAAGCGGCGCCCCGCAGTAGGTATTCTCGAACAGCACGCCTCGTTCCGACAGGGCGTCGAGATGGGGCGTACGGACAATTCGATCCCCGGCACAACCCATAACCCGCCGGCTGTGCTGGTCCGATATGATCACCAGAAAATTAGGTTCGTCCGGCAAAACTCACCTTGATTCGTAATGCTTCGGGGAATTAAAACCGAATATATGCAAGTGGATAAAGGTGATATAACGGCTGATTACCAGGATACACCAGGTCACTGGACGTGGACTGAAAGCATGTCCTTTTTGATGACCGTTACGCCCCTTTTGAGGGGTATTCGTCGCGTTGCCGGGTTGATTCTTTCTGGCCTGGGGCTAACCCCTTCGCCTCCAGGCGCATCAGCCACGTGCGTTTTTTCGTACCGTCGTTTCAGGGAATTCAGGATCCCGAAAGCGTTACGAGCCGGATACGATGGTTGTACGTATCGGCAATGTACAGTAGTCCGTCTGCCTCATCGAACGCGACGCCCGCCGGCCGGTTCAACGCGGCCGCCGTTGCCGGGCCTCCGTCTCCACTGAATCCCGGCTGCCCGTTTCCGGCCACCGTTGTAATCGTCCCGGATGCCAGATCGATCGCCCGGATGCGATGGTTCATCTCATCGGCAACGTACAGCCGCCCGTCCGGACCGAATTGAATATCGCGGGGGTTGTTCAACATTGCCTGTTCGGCAGGTCCACCGTCACCACTGAATCCCGCGGCGCCCGTTCCCGCAACGGTTTCGATCACATCCCTTTCGAAATCCACGCGCCGAATCCGCTGGTTGAGCGTGTCGGAAATGTACAGATTGCCGTCGGGTCCCAGAGCCAATCCGCCTGCCGGCCGGGGACTGTTGCCCGCCGGGAGGTTAAGCTGCGCCAGACGGGGAGGACCGCCGTCACCGCTGAATCCGGCCGTGCCCGTTCCCGCCACCGTGGTAATGACACTGTTGGCATCGATCTTCCTCACCCGCAGGTTACGCTGATCCAGGACAAAGAGCGTGTTGCCTGGAGCAAGCACGGTCTGCGAAGGATGGTTCAGGATCGCGTCCTCCGCGGGGCCGCCGTCGCCGGCAAACCCCGGAGTGGCTCCCACGAATACCCGTACCCTCCCACTGACAGGATCGAAAATCCGCAGCTTGTGGTTTCGCCACGCGGTAAGCAGATAAGCCCCGCCTGAAAGCTGGACGAGATGCGTGGGATGACTCAGGTTGACGGACCTGCCTGGCGCCCCCGGCGGGATACGCTCGGACTGCGCATAAGATCCGTCGCCCATTAATCCGCTGCCGATCGCCGTCTCAAGCGTGCTGTCGCCTATGGCCGCACGGCGCACGCGATGGTTGTTCCAGTCCAGAACATAAACCCGGCCCTCGTGCGTAACCATCACATCCACGGGCCAGTAGAACGTCGACAACAGCAACACGTTGCCGTCGCCGTCCCAACCCGCGTCTCCGGTTCCCGCCCAGGTGCAGATCGTCCCCGGCGCATCCGAACATAGCGAAGGCGGTGCAATCGGTTCCTCGTCATCGTCGGAATCGACGGGATTGTCGTCAGCGCACGCCGCCGGAAAACAGACAAGCAGCGCGACGGCAAACCGCAAACCGCACCGCCACAAACTATAATTACCAAACCGCATCTACGCTTCCCCTCACACCTTTTCCCGTCTGACCGGACGGTTGAAGCCGGATGCCTCCTCTCGTCGCAGGCGTTGCTTTCGGCCGGACGCCGGCACCGTCAGAAATCACTCGCACACCGGAAACCGATCTGTTCATCGGTGGCAAACGGCGCGTCAAACCACCGGGTGGTCGTGTCGGCAAGGTCTCGAAATTTCCATGAACCACCCCGCATGACGCGGTTCAGCCCAATTTCAGGACCTTTCGGATTGTCTTTTGGCGAGTCGGTATAGTAATCGGGGTTGAACCAGTCCTCGCACCATTCCCAGGCATTGCCGGACATATCGTGCGCTCCGTAGGGGCTTGCGCCCTTCGGATGGCTGCCGACGTCCACCGTACGGCCCACGTGATCGGCAATATTCGCGTGTTCAGGGGTGGGTGTCGCGGTACCCCAGGGATAGGGCCGCTTGTCCGTCCCTCGCGCCGCCTTTTCCCACTCGGCTTCCGTGGGCAGGCGCATTCCGGCCCATTCGCAGTAAGCCCTGGCGCCATACCAGGTCACATTGGTCACCGCCCGGTTGGCGAGGTAGAATGCCTTCAGCACATACTCATCCCTTATAGTACGCCCAAGATCCTCGCTTTCTTCATTGTCGTCTCCTTCGCGTCCGGCCAGAAGGTCTATTGAAATCCGTATATCCGCTCTTCGCGAGTCCAGATTGTAGAGTACGTTATCTTCCGAGTCCCGGTTGCGATTCACCGCGTTCTCGTATGCGATATCCTCGTCCGTCTGCCAGGGCGCCGTGCGACCGACCGTTTTGGTGTTCCGGTTCCTGTCGTTCAGAAAGGCGTTAAACTGCGCGTTATTCACCTCGTATCTGTCTATCTTGAATGCGTCCAGATAGACGACATGCTCAGGTCCGTCCGGCGGCAGCCCTCCGCTGTCGGTCCCCATGATGAATTCGCCGGCCGGAACATCGAGAAGCTCATGTTTTAGTGTCGGTATAACCGGAACATCGACCACGATCTGTCCGAAAAACGCTGCGAAAATTTCAAAGTCGGGCAGGTCCACCGCGCGGCTGCCATCCAGATCGTAAATCGGATCGTCCGACTGAAAAGCCCTTGCAAACAGAACAAAATCGGTCAGATCGATGGTCCCGTTACCGTCAAAGTCCACATCTTCGATCGTCACCCTTTCTGCCCGGGCCCGCGCCGGGGCAATTGCGATGATAGCAGCGAGTGCAACACCAAGAAACAGGCGCGCCATGTTCGCATTCTCCTTCACCGGCGTCTTCTTCCGAACAATAGTCGACCTCCCGGTAGAAACAGATCCAGGCAAGCCGAGGGTACATTGTCGCGTCGGTTCAATCCGTGTACCGGCAGATCAGATCCGCTGAAGACAGGATTTCCCGCCCGCGAAACGTCTCATCTCTGCACCACGAACGTGGTTTCTTTCTCAAAGGACCTGCCACTGTTCAGATCCGTGACTTTCACGGTCAGGTAGTGGCGCCCCGATCGCGCCTCCCCCAGTTCCAGTTCCGTATATGCCACCTCCGACTCCTGGACGCCCAGTTGCTCGTAGCCTATCGCCACACCTTGTTTTCCTGACCTCCCCGTAAGCGTCTGCGCCAGCCTCGCAAGTACGCCGCCCGCCTTCGGGCCCATCGTGTACTCGACACGGTACTGGGTCTGCCCGAACTCATCCCGCTTCAAGTTGTAAATTTCGTAATAGACAAACACATTCTGACCGGTCCCATAGGTTCGAGAGGGCATCGGCACCACGTTCAACCCGTTTTTCCCGAATTTTCCGGGTTCGGCGTCGGCCTCGCTGACTTTATATGCCAACTCGAGGTCGCTCACGCGGAGCCCCTCTCTATGGTAAGACTCCACGACCACCTGCTGCCGGTATATTCCAAGCCGACCCGTCATGCGATCCCGGGCCTTCACTTCCAACCTGTAGACCCCGGGTGGCACCTCAAGTCTGACAACGTCCGGGACGACCACGTCCGGGCCCGTTCGATTGCCTGGCCTTTTGTAAAACACCTCGGCAGTCTTCCGGTAGACTTTGTCCGAATGGGGCGAGAGGAGCGCCAGTTGCCGACGGACGGCTACCTGCGTGACGTTATGCTCGGGCAGGTAATTCGTCGCCGCGCACGGAATGCCATAGTAAATCTCCAAAGAACTCCTGCCGTCCGGCCCTTTGAAGTCGGCCAATGTATAATAGAAGTCAAACGGCGCTTCAGCGTATTCAGGCGTGAAGGTATCAGGAGTCAGGGCAACCGCTTGCTTGAACACCTTTTCGGGCGAAAAACGACGAAACTTGGAAACCTGCTCAATTCCCAGATCAGGCGCATCCGGCACAGGCGCAAAATCGAAAACCTGGGAGTTGAACTCGTCCGTAAACGTGATCTCTATTCCGCCGTCGATATTGAGATAGACCCACGACTCCCACGGTGTCGACCCGAGGTCGGCCCCTGCGCTCAATACCGGACTGAAACCCGATCCCGCGAAAATGTCCGTATTGATGCTGGACGGGAGGGGCCGTGTCACCGTGCTTGCGAGTTCACTCTGTCCGATATCTCCGCCCGCGCCAATCGTACCAGCGGTGCTGGGACGATCCGTGTTGTTCCGGTCGGTCGACGAGCCCCAATCCCGGCTTCCCGCCGACGTTGTCATCTGCCTCAGATCGGCATCGGAACCATCCGGATCCGCTCCCGTGAACGCGTCGCGCTCCCCCTCGATACCCAGATCGGCCGCGGCGCTCTCAAATCCGAGGACGTCGCGCTCGAGAGAGAAGTTACGGATTGGAAAAACAGGACCCATAAACGATGTACCAATCGCCTCGGTACCATAGAGCTGCCTTGCAAGCCGCTCTTTCACACGCAGTACGGGCAGGCTGTGCCGAAAATTCACGTTCCGTGAGCTCGTCACGTGGTCCGGGTCGCCGAACCGAATGTACACCTCGCCACGACGATCCCAGGGTTTCTTACCGTCGGAAAACTCCAGGCTGGCATACCAGACCCTGCGGTAATGCTCCAGCAACCGCTCGTTTACCGGCGTGCCTATGTCGGGGTCCCTTACGTTCCAGAAGCTTTCCAGATACGCTTCACGGGTAACGCCCGACGTGTGTTTGTATTCGAGCATTTCCTCTGATGAGGCAATCAGACCGATATCGTAGTAGAGAGCCCGCTGCTCCGGTTTCAGCCGCGAGATGTACGTTGAGAAAAACCCCATCGCCATATCGTATTTGTTGCGTTTTGCGCAGGCCTGAGCCACGATTGGCATCAGTTCGATCGCATCGGGGTACTCGTCTGTAAACGCCCGGACTTTTTCCAGAATCCGGTCGTAGTCCTTCACTTTCAGGTACGCATGGCCCAGCCGCCTCCCCACTTTCTGGTCGGCCGGCCTCATTGCGAGATACCGGGTGTACCAGACAATGGCTTCCTCGTAATCCTCCATGAAATTGGCGTACCAATCTCCCATCAGCAGATAGGCATCCGCGTACTCCGGATCCGTCTTCAGCACCCGGTCCAACTCCGGCTTTACGTCGTGCTCGTTGAGCATATATCGCACAAGCGCGATCTTATACTGTGCATCTACAAAGTCCCGATCCCGCATCAAGGCTTTTCTGAAATAGGTTATGGCCTGGTAGCGCTCGTTGTGGAGTTCCATCAACACGAGGCCCAGACCGTAATAGGGTTCGGGGTCGTTCCCTGGCAGCGCAGCCGCCTTCCTGAATGCCCATTTCGCGCCCCTGTAGTATTTGTCCTCCAGGAATGCGTATCCGAGTTTCAGATGCGCGTCTTTATCTCGGGACCGCTGGTGGGCAACGACACGGAGCGGAAAGATCGCCTCGTCCACTTCATTCCGCTTCAGCCGCGCCACGCCCAGGTCGAAGAGCGAATCTACCCTCGCGCGCGGTATATTTTGCGCCTCCACCGCGTATCCGCCCGGACTCCCCAGCAGATATTGCACCCGCTCCCGGTGCCAGTAACAGGTCAACACCGGGCCGCCGGCGTGAACGTCAGGCCGGAAAAAGTACCCAATTTCGGGCATGTGGGGTTCGTCGGTTGCAGGACATTGGAAGAGTTGCCTGAGCTGCGCCAGATCCCGTGTTCTCTCAGATGCGCCCAACCGCCGCTTTTCCAGTTCAACGGTCGCCCATGACAAAAGTCCGCTCACGTCTGGTGTCGCTTCATTGCCTCGTGCTGAGTTGAACTCTGAAATCAGGTCGCCGACAACGAGCAGGCGTTCCGAGCATACCGCTTCCTTCAGTGCCTCGTCATTTCTGATACGGCTTCGAATCGCATCGATATAGCCCTGGCAGCTTCCCCGGGACAGACCCAGCTGAGTATACGTCTTTCGGATTTCCTTAAAACCGCTGACTGATTCCCGGTAAGCATCCCTGGCGCCACGGTACTCCCCCCTGTGCATGCCGTGATGACCCCGGACCCACCAGTTCAGGGCCTGGTGAACCATGAGCATTGCCGCGTCAATCTCCACTTCCTGCGAGGGCTGCGGGGGCCTCGCGCCGGCTTTATTGCTTGAGCTTCTCCACGGTGTTACTTCGGCGCCGTCCATTCCGACATGTGACATTTCTCCATCCACAAATGCCGCAACGGCGTCCGCACTCTCAGACCACTCCAGGGGACCCCGCACGTGTCCACGCACAAGCAACCGGGCGCGCCCGAATGCATCGACGAGCCACAATCCCTCACGGTCCGTTACGGCCAGTTGGCTTCCGTCCGGCGCAACCGCCAGATCGATCGGGTCCACGTCGTCGGGCAACGGCCAGGGGGACTCTCCGGACGCGTCAATTCGCCAGATCCGATTGCGCGCCAGTGGCAGGCGCCGCTGTTTACGCGAATCGTCCGTGAGTCTACCCAGCGGCGTCGTGCCGAACGCGACGTGATCCAGCGCCCGCTCCAGGTATACCAAACCGCCTTCCGGCAGAAAACCCACGTCTCCTGGAGGGCCCAGGTAGATCCCCGTCCTGATGGGCAATGTCCCGTCGGCTTTTCCCTTCCAGATCTGGGTTAACAGGACCATCGGCTTCCCGGAAGGGATGAGCCAGACGACCCGCTCGCCATCCGGCGAATAAATCGGGGGCGGGACGGCAAAGGCCCTGGTTGCAAGACCCAGAAAGGCTGCAACGATAGTGAAAAACTGCAACAAACGCTCCTCCTGACCATCGCAGATGGACGCGCATCCGTTCGCGCAGAGTCGACAAGGAATACCTATAAGATAAGTACGTTACCCCCTGTCGAACAACCCTTCTATTGCGATCGCTTCCAGCGCCTCGCCCATTGCGCCGACGGCCTGGTCGATATCCGCCTCCGTATGCGAGAAATTGGTGTAACAGACCGAATAGACGATGATCCCTCGCTTCAGGACTTCCGCGTTGAACCTGAGAAACAGCCGGGCGGCGTCCGGATGATCGAACACCAGTTGTCCAACTGGAGAGGCGCCTACGAAACGTGCCGGCAGGCCCAACCTTTCGCTGTACGCATTGAAGCCTTCGTGAAGCTGTTCGCCGCGTTTCCACAGCCTGCCGATCACGTCCTCCCGTTCATACACGCCCAGGACCGCCCGTGCCGCGGCCAGCCCCAGCGTGTCGCCTCCGAAGGTGGACGATATGACGCAGTCTTTCACCGTCTCCATCACCGCCGCATTCCCCGCGAAGCAGGAGAGAGGCACCCCGTTCGACAGTCCCTTGGCAAACACCGCCAGGTCCGGAACCACCCCGAAATATTCCTGTGCGCCCGCGCGCCGCAGCCGGAACCCCGTGACGATCTCGTCAAAAATGAGGACGGCGCCGTGCTGACGCGTTAAGGTCCGCAGTTCCCTCAGGAAAGAACGCCCCTGTTCAACTTCCGCGTAAGCGCACGCCACGCTTACGGCCGCAATCTCACCCGGTGAAGCTTCGAACGCCTCGGCGTACGGCCCAATGTTGCCCCACGGCATCGTGATGTAAGTCTTGCGTGTCGCCTCCGGCACCCCTCCGCGAGCCATCGTGTTGACCCAGCCGTGATACCCGCAGGTCAGGATGAGCTCCCGTTTCGTAAACGCCCTCGAAAGGCGGTGCGCGGCCGCCATGGCCTCACCGCCCGTCTTCAGGAATCGGACCCGCTCCGCGCAGGGTAACACCTCCACCAGCGCTTGAGCGACCTCGACTTCCAGTGGGTGCGGATAACTGAACACGATACCGCTTTCCAGTTGCGCCCGGACGGCCTCATCCACCGCCGGAAAGCGGTACCCCAGGGTTATAGGCCCAAGCCCGTTCCTGAAATCTATATATTCGTTCCCGTCGGCGTCCCACACCCGGCAACCGTCACCGCGCACCAGGTAGCAAGGCTCCACCCCCCGCAGGGCCTCTCGCGGCACCTTGGAATGGGTCTGCGTGCCCAGTGGGATAACCTCCTGCGCCGCGTCGAACAGCTCCCACGATCGTGCAACCGATCGCACAACCTCCGTTACCATGGCTTACCTCCTGAAAAATTCCTCGACTCAGGGGTTCGAAAACAGAACCGTTCAACCAACACTTGCGTCCGCATACCACGGATCAATACCCGTGGATCGAGTGTCCGCCACCCGGGAACCAGACCATATCCACCACCAGCGAGAGTCCCACGCCCGAGGTGTAGCCAACGAGCACGCCCAGGAAAAACGGAACGTAACGTCGGTAGAGAGCCGCCCCGCCTATCCGCAGAATCAGGAATTTAACGGCCCAGGCCAGAAAGACCGAAAACACGGTATAACGCACAGACGTCCCCGTACCGGCAAGCGCGAATCCAACCGGGTGGAAGGGCCACCAGGGAAACCGGTATTTCAGAAACGTCAGCAAAGACATTACCGCCGCGCCAATGCCGAACAGGCTCAATTGCAAACGGTGGGGTGGCTCCGGATTGTTCATCTGGGTCAACACACCGGCAAATCCGGATTTGCTGTAGCGGGCGAAAGGATAGTCGTTGAAATTGAACGCGCCGTATGTATAGCCCAGGTACAAAGTGTACAGGATCGAGAACACACATCCTACGCCGAATGCCGTCGTCATTGCCGCAAGCACACGACGTCGACCGCCCCTGGGGCACAGGTCCGCCAGTTTGGCCCCGTGGATGACCGACGGCATGAACAGACCCTTGCCGTAGGACGCAATGCCATTCGTGAATCCCAGCGTTGTCAGACTGGAACCCGACAGATTCCGCGAACCGAACAAGGACGTGACAAACCGCTGCGGTCCCACCGGCATGCTGATGAATACCAATCCCACGTCGGACACGATACGGGATACACCCAGATAGAGCACGAAGGTTGCAAGAATGAACGCGCACGCCACGACAAGACTCCTCCCGGCCTGCCACCACCAGAAAACGGCGAATACCACGCAAACAATCAGCCCGAACAACGCCGTCCGGAAAGACATCATCTCATCTTTGTCATCCAGTGGCGCGTCTCTCCCGAGCGCCTTCAGGAAAACCAGTCTCAAGTGGTTCCGCGACGTCCACACCCCCCAGCCGACCATCGCAAAAAACGCGCCAAGAGGCAGCCACTGAAATTCTCCTGACGCGAGGGCCGACGAACTGGCGTTGTGAGC
>JAGWBX010000094.1:1424-6579 GCA_021295655.1 Candidatus Latescibacterota bacterium | reverse complement strand
CGCCGCAACGGTGGCGTTTCTGTTGCTGGTGGGTCAGGCGCTGACGGGACTGGGCTGCGCAATTGCGTGGCGAATGGCGTCCTCGGCGGGGTTCCATGCAATAATGAACCTGTTCCTGTTGCCGATGTGGGCGCTCTCTGGGGCGTTGTTCCCGCTTTCCGGCGTGCCGGACTGGCTGGGTTGGCTGATGCGGATAAATCCGTTGACCTATGGCGTTGCGGGCGTTCGGCATACGCTGTACCTGGAGGCGCCCGAACTGGCGGGGCGGGTGCCGTCGATCGAGGCGTGTCTTCTTGTGACGTGCCTGTTCGTCTTATTGACGTTGGGCATTTCACTGGGTGTGATCAGGCGGCGGGAAGGAGTGCGATAGATACCATGGGCGTACCCAGACAGGTTCGCGTCTTCTGGTTGGTGGCAGCAGGCGCGACGCTATTGATGCTGACGGTGGGGACGTTCCTGTTCCTGCGCGAAGTCAAGGCCATCAGGGCCCAATCGCAGCGCCTGCCGGTTCTGAGCGAGGTCCCGGAGTTTTCGCTCCTGGAACGCAGCGGCAAGGAGACGGGTCTTTCGGATCTGCTCGGCCATGTCTGGGTTGCGGACTTTATCTTCACGCATTGCGCCGGTCCGTGCCCGTTGCTTTCGGCGCAGATGCAGGCGCTCCAGGCCCCGCTGAGGAAATATCCGGAGGCCCGGCTGGTGTCTTTTTCGGTGGATCCCGAGCGCGATACCCCCGAGGTGCTTTCCGAATATGCGGACCGTTATCTGGCGGATGAGGATCGCTGGCTGTTTCTGACGGGGGAGAAGCCCGGTGTGTACCGCGTCATCCGTAAAGGCTTTCAACTGGGTGTGGGGGGTGTGGAAGAAGGCACGGACCAGATCATGCACAGCCTGCGCTTTGCGCTGGTGGACAGGAGGGGGCGGGTCCGGGCCTACTACGACGGGACCGATCCCGGCCTGGCGAAGAAGCTGCTGCCCGACCTGAAGATGCTGTTGAAGGAAAGCGACTGAGTTACCGTGCATCGGGTTGTACGGCAGAGGCTCCCATTCCGTCGGTGTCCTCGGCCCGCCGCACGGATTCGACGGCGGCGTTCGCCGGCAATCCCGCCCGTTTGATGGAACTCAAGAGCGGCCAGAGAGTTAGAATTGGTGTTCCGACCCGGCTCCGTCATTGATGCAGTGAAACCAGGGCGGATCCGATCCACGGGGTTGTCCCGCCTGCCATATTGTTTCCGAGGGATATCGTGCGCTGGACACTGGTGTTGGTCTGCCTGTTTTCCCTGACCGGATGTGGTCTGCTGGACAGGCAGGAACAGCCGCAGATTGTGGAACTCACCACGGACCAGGACGAACATCCATCCGTAGGCCGTGGAAGCAAGGTCCAGATTACGCTCTTCACTGAAGACGCGGACAACGACGAACTGGACTATCTGTGGACCGACCTTAAGAGGGAAGAGGGCGGGCAGTTCGCGGCCAGCAACCAGGATTCCTTGAGAGGGCTCTTTCAGGATTCGGTGACCGTGGTCTGGATTGCGCCTGTCGTAACGGGCGTCTATACGCTCAAGGTTGAAGTTGACGACGGGAAATCGGGCACCATAACCGAGGGGATGGTGGAGATTCACGTCACCCAGGGACCGCCCGTGGCGGATGCGGGGATGGACCGCACCATTGCATACGCGAGCGGACTCCGCGTGACATTGGACGGCACGGGCAGTTCGGACCCGGACCGGGACCCCCTCCGGTATACCTGGACGCAACTCGACGGCCCCGGGGTTGATTTCGACGCTGCGAACAGCATGCCGGTTTTCCGGGCCGTTGCGCCGGCCGACTATGTTTTCGAACTGCGCGTTGTGGACGATATTGCTGTTGCCGAAGGTGCGATTGAAAGCGAACCCGATACCGTGATCTTGCGCGTGGACGACCGTCTGGGGTTTGATTTCTGAGGGTTTTTCACGCTGGACAACAACGCGAAAAGCAGGCATTGACCTGCTTTTCCTGTTTCTGGCGGCATCGGAGGGGATGTTGGCGCGGGTTTCGAGAAATTCGGTCTTCATCACCGTGGAGAAAGGCGCCCACCTGCTTGGGGGGATGCTGCTTCTGGTGGGTGTGGCGCGGCTTCTCGGGAAGAGCGGACTGGCCGACTACGCTGTTGTTATCGGCCTGACCGCTTTTTTCGTTCCCATTCTGGATGCGGGAACGAACAACCGGATTATCAAGGCCTCGGCATCGAGCCCGGCACACGGCCGTATTGCGTGCCTGGAAGCCCTCTCGTTCAAGCTGGCGCTGGCGCTCCCGGTGCTGGCGGTCATGACAGGGATTGCCTGGGCGATCGGCGCCCGACCGGATGTGGTGCTGGCCACGGTACTTGTGGGCATTTCCACGGTTTCGATGAGCATGGGGGACGGGCTGAACGCGGTATTCAAGGGCCTCCAGCGGTCCGGATACTGCGCCCTGCTGATGCTGGGGCTTAACGTCCTTCTGCTGGCTGGCGGGATAGGCGCGATGATTGCCGGCTGGGGTCTCGTCGGCGTTGCAATGTGCTATCTGGTCTGTCGTGCAGGCTATCTCGCGGCAGGGTTCGTCCTTGTCCGGCCGGCGGCGGGTGAACCCGGCTCTGTTCTTCAACCTGGATTCAATCGACGTTGGATCGTGGACGGGTTGAAACATCTGCCCGCGGTGTATTACCTGATCAACCTGTTGAGTCTGAATTACCTGACGATCTATTATCAGACCGGAGGCGGCGCCGAAGCCGGATATCTGGCCGTTGGGTACCGTCTGGCGGCGGCGCTGCTGATTCTGTTTGGCGCGAGTTTCGAGGCCGTCCTGCCCGCCCTGAGCGCAGGGCTGCCCGATCGGCAGGCGTTCATGAAACTCGTCGGCCGGTCCGCAGTTACGCTCACGGGCATTGCCATTGCGGTTTCGGCGGCCGTACAATGGATGCTTGGACCGGCGGTTACGTGGCTTCTGGGGCAGGCCTATCTACCCGCGCTGCCGTTCGCAATGCACCTGGTCTGGTGTGTGCCGCCCTTTGTGTTGTGCGGCCTGGCGCACACCACGCTACTCGCCGCCCACGAGCAGGGCCGCGCCGCAGGTTGGATGCTGGTTCTGGTGGTCTTTGGCGTGGGCGCCGGTGTCTTCGCGCACCATTACCACGGCGCCGTTTTGACGGCGTTTGTACCTGCGATCTCGGGAAGTGTGCTGGGTGCTGTACTGTGGTGGCTCGTGGGCAGCCGGAAGGAGTTGTTCTGCGGGCCCGCGTCTAGAACAGGCTGAGCTGTCTGCCCGCGGGTTGTTTCTGAAGTGGAAAGAGTCGATCGAATTCGATTTCGCCGAAGAGGCCCCGGAACCGCCCCGCCATATCATGCAGTCTTCGCAACAGATATCCCCTGTCTTCGTCGTTATCGTAGTCTTCGATTCGTGCCAGGCTGCCGTCGTTTCTCTGGTACACCGCAATCCTGTCCCCCGCTTTACATCCCTCTGCTGCAGCGGCCAGACGCCTGAGGTTCGGATTCGAAAACGTCTTCTCTGTGATGGTCTCCCTGCGGCAGATGTCTTCGCGATCGAAATGACCCCCCACCAGTCGATTCGCGAATTGCGTGTACAGGGCCGAGGCGGCATCGGACTCCCGGTTGATCAGCAGCGGGGCGAGCTTCCGGATGAATTCACGGAAAACCCGTTCGTCGCGGCGGCTGCGCAGGCTGCTTCCTTTCACAATAAGTCGCCCGTCGTAGTCAACCAGGACGTAGTTTTTGGCCTTGAGGCTGATCATCCCGCGGAACCTGCCGTCGTGAGAAAGGCGGATGCCTTCGGGCAGTTCCCGGGACAACGCTTCAACGAATTCGTGCTCCTCGTTTTCCGATCGGACTCCGGAGGGCACGACGAAATACACACCGTCGGTATCCGCTTCGATGAGCCGTGCGCTCCGCTCCCGAAGCATCGTCACCACCTGCCGGGCGATCTGCTGGCCCAGTCCCGTGACGCGCGCCGCCGCCTTATAATCGTTAAAATTCGCCCTTCCATAAGCCAGGTACCCGTAAAACGAGTTGATCAGGAGTTTGTAACTTCCCTGCATGCCGTCCCAGTAGGACCGGTCCGCATCCGTATCGGCTTTTTTCAGGCTGGCTTTGGCCTCGAGACGTCGTTTGGTCAGGCGTTGCAGCATGGGCAGGAACACGTTTTCTGTGTCGGAAGCGGGTCGAATGCCGTAGTTTATCATGATGGACGGGTAAAGGCTCTCCACGTCGGCTTTGACAACGCGGTTGAAGAGGCCCGAAGCGAAGAGTTCGGTGTATCCTCCCCCGAACGGCTCCGAGTGCTGAGGCCGTGGAACGGCAAGGCCCCGGCGAAGATAGGCGCCAATCATCAGGGCGTTGATTTTTTCGCCCGGTCCGGTAATCGCGGCATCCTGAAACCGGTAAGGCAACACCTGGGTCTGGTAGAACTCGGTGGTGGCGACCATTTCGCTCAGCGCGCGAACGTCACGGACGTCGTCAAGCGCGTAGTCCGCGATCCGGCCCGGGTCGTCACGCCAGGTCTTGTGGATATCGGCTCCGTCGACGAAGACGCGGTCTCCGCGCTCCAGGCCAAGCGTGCGGACGACGTTCTTCAGGCCATAGCTCTCCAGATGTCCGCCGATGTCGTATCGCTGGACCTGGTGATAGGTGTCGATAATGTGACGGCCGTGTATGTACGCGGGCCGAAACGAGGGACTTCGGGCGCCCACCCGGTATCGGCGCATGCCGTTTCCGGCTTTCAGTTCGGAGCCGTCGCGGCCCCACGGCAGGTTAACGTTTAATGCGCGGGCGCGCACCTGAATGTAGTTGAGGTCGAAGTTGAAGATGTTGTGGCCTTCGATAACGTCAGGGTCGCGGTTCCGAATGCGGTGATTCAGCGCCTCGAGCAGTGCGCTTTCGGGCATCTTCCGGGCGCCGAGCACTTCCTCGTAGTTCCTGTTGTCCGAAAGCGCAACCAGGATAATGCCTGCGTCCGGCGCCCCGGGGTTCAGGCCGGTGGTCTCGATATCCAGCTGAAGGCGATGGGCGTCGTTGTAACGCAGGCCCCGAAAATGCGTGTTGCCGGAAAGCAACAGGTGCTGTTTAACCGGGTTGTTGAAGTCGAAATGGACGATGCCGTCGGCGGACAGCCGCCCGCGGGCATC
>JAGWBX010000094.1:0-1325 GCA_021295655.1 Candidatus Latescibacterota bacterium | reverse complement strand
GCCAGGGCGAAAACGGATGGGTCTCGCGTCCCTCGCGCGTATAATACGCCATCCGGTTGCCGTCAACCAGTTCAACAGCGAGGATTTCGGATTGTGGACGCATGGTTCGGGGCCCGATTGTTTGCTGGACATGGCGCGGTCGTGTACTCTACAATATAGCCAAGTGAGTTGCGTCCCGGAAGGGCAATGCGGAAGAATGCCCCCGGCGGAGTAACGAAAATGAACCGATTACAGTCTGAGTCCGGATCCTCCACACCCGCGCCAGAGCGTTCACGGACCGCGTTGCTGCTTCGTACAGGCACATGGATCGTGCTCGCGGTTTCGTTAATGGGGCCGGCATGGTGGGCCTGGACACAGGAACCGGTTGCCGCCGAACGCGCCGTGGGCTTTCTCGCGACATTTCCTCTGTTTCTGATCGCCTTCGATCTCTGGACCCTGGCGATTGCCCACTTCTGGCGCCCCGTGCGTTCGCCTCTCAGGGTCCCGGCCAGAACGCCGATCGTCCTCGCATTCCTGCACGCGGGACTCTGGCTGTGCATGCGCTATCTGCTTGCGCCGGAAGTCTTCGATCGCTCGGGCACGGCGGTTGGTGGGGAAGGGGACGTAGCGATACGATGGGGGATCGCGCTGCTGTTCGGCCTGCTATGGATGGTCGGAACCGTAGCCCTCTTCTTCGAGGTCCGGCTCCTGCGCTGGGTGCTGATCTCGGAGGATACGGCGGTGGTTGAAGAAAAACCCGAAGAAGCCGAAGAAGGGTCCGACATGCCCGCTGGGCCGGAGCACACCTACGAGGTGCAGACGATTCTGAGTCGATTGGGATACGAAACCGGACCGGTTGACGGAGACCTGAACGAGGCCACGCGGGACGCGTTGCGCAAGTTTCAGGCGGATGCCGGATTGGAACCCACCGGGGAGGTGACCATGCTGACCGTCATCGAGTTGCGGAATCGGTGGGGGGAGAGGTGACGTCAGTGTTGAGAGCAAACATCCAGAGCCCGCTGGATTCATTGATGGAATAAACGGGGGCAGTTTTTGGTTAGAGACCCACCATACACAGCATTCCTGAACATGTTCGGGCTACAACCTTCAGCGTGGAATGTTCCCGAACGTTCGCAGATCTTCGGATCAGGTACGCATTACCTTAACGGTTCGGTAATACCGTAGTTACACGCAAGCGGCGTAGTGACTCAACCACCCCACCCCGACAAGTCGTGCACAAAGGCAGAAACCGGGAGATGTCCATGGTCATTGGGTTCGTCGGGGACATGCATAGCCGTGCGTTCCATGCGCTTGCCGCTCTGCTGAAGTGGCAAGCCACTCAAGAT
>JAGWBX010000043.1 GCA_021295655.1 Candidatus Latescibacterota bacterium | reverse complement strand
CTTGATCGGTAGTGCCGATCTGTTGACCTTCACAGCCGGTGAGACAGGTCACGGTGACCTCGGGGATACCTGGGTGCTGAGGCACCGGTCGGACATTCACCGGGTATGGGTGCTCCACCGTAATGGTGAACTCCGTGGGTTCCACCGGAGTGACCGGTGGCTGAGTGATGGGTGAAGGAGCTGTCGGTCCTCCGCCGTTGCCAGGCGAAGGCGCATCTTTGCCAAAAGCGTTGGCAAAAAGAAGGAAATCACCGAACCCTGTTGTGCCATCCCCATCGAGATCATACTTCGCTTCGTACGCCTCGTTCCCCTGACTAAGTCCGAAATGAATAGCAAATTGCAGAAAGTCGGAGAAACCAACCCTACCATCGCTATCAAAGTCGGCCGTAGATTTCTTATCTGCGGCGACGAACAAATCAGCCGTGAGAGGGGGGCCGGTGTAACCCGCTATCGCATCCGCACCCACCGTGAGAGTCAGCGTGGCATCCGCTTCAATATCGCCGTCGAACCGAAGCCTAATCGTCACCTCCGTATCGCTTAGGCGCTCTAAATCACGTAACCCCCAATAATCCACACCTTCAATACCCGAAACCGTCGCGGCTCGTACGATGTCGACAGACCGCTCGAACGAACGCCCGTTCAGCGTCAGTGTCACCACGGCCCCCTCCAGCGTAGGCCCCGTCAACGGAGATGCCGTTGATGCGACCAATGACTCTGTTACAGCGGTAACGAGAATTTCCGCGGTGAGGGCGGGACCGGAGTAGTTCGCTATGGCATTCATCCCAACTGCGAAGGTCAGCGTCGCATCAGTGTCAATATCGCCGTCGAACGAGAGTTCCAATGTCGCTTCAGTATCGCTCAGGCGCTTTACATCAAATGAACTAAATGCTACGCCTCCAATACCCATTACAGCGAGATTGTTTCTGACGCGGTTCCAACTTTGGTACGAATGTCCATTCAGCGTCAGTGTCACCACGCTCCCATTCAGCGTAGACTCCGTCAACGGAGATGCCGTTGATGCGACCAATGATTCTGTTACAGCGGTAACGTGTATTTCCGCGGTGAGGGCGGGACCGGTGTAGTTCGCTATGGCATTCATCCCAACTGCGAAGGTCAGCGTCGCATCAGTGTCAGTATCGCCGTCGAACGAGAGTTCCATTGTCGCTTCAGTATCGCTCACACGTTCCACACCAAACCGCCAAAATGTCACGCCTTCAATACCCGATACCGTCACGGCACTTGCGATTACTAAGGAATTCCGAACGAACGAAAGTCCATTCAACGTCAGTGTCACCACGCTCCCCTCCAGCGTAGACTCCGTCAATGGCGACGCCGTCGATGCGACCAATGATTCCGTTACAACGGTAACGGATATTTCCGCGGTGAGGGCGGGACCGGTGTAGTTCGCTATGGCATCCGAGTCCACGGTGAAGGTGAGCTTGGCATCTGCATCTATATTACCGCTGAACAAAAGCTTGATCGTGACTTCCGTTTCGCTCGGGCGCTCTACACCAGTAATCGGATGGAATGTCACACCTTCAATACCCGATACGGAGATGCTTTTTGCCCTGAGGTCGTCAGAATGCACGTACGGTCGTCCGTTCAGCGTCAGTGTCACCACGCTCCCCTCCAGCGTAGACTCCGACAATGGCGACGCCGTCGATGCAACCAATGATTCCGTGACTGCGGTCACAGGTATTTCCCCGGTGAGCGCGAGGCCGCTGCCGTCATCCAAGGCATCCTCCCCACCGACCGTGAACGTCAGCTTCGCATCGGTTTCGATATTGCCGTTGAATGAAAGCTCAACCGTCACTTCCGTATCGCTCACGCGCTTTACATCAGTAGGAGGATGGAACGTTACGCCATCAATACCAGTTACAGCCACACTATAATGGCTGAAGTAGTCCGAATGCTTGTAGGTTCGTCCATTCAGCGTCAGTGTCACCACGCTCCCATCCAGAGCAGGCTCCGACAGCGGCGACGCTGCCGATACGACCAATTCGCCAGCCACGGCAGTGAAGCTCACAGATCCTGGAATCCCTGTAACAGATACAGCCACGCGGTTCGTTACCGGCTCGGGACCCAGGGTGAGCACACTTTCTGCCCTGCCATCTGCATCCGTCGTGGCGTTCTCAACAGAGAGAGACCCCCCTCCAACAATTACCGTAAACGTCACTTCTGCGCCCGAGACCGGAACCCCGACTCTATCCGTGACTTCAACAACAAAGGGTTTCGCCAGTGCGCTGCCAGCCTGGCTATGCTGATCATCTCCCGAAACCCTCACGAGCCTGGCTGGCGTTCCGTCGCCGGCGCCCAAAGGAAGCAGGATTGCCAACGAGATGCCTCTTGGTTCCGACAATCCTGTGACGACGTCTTCGACGTCTGAGCCGTCCAGGTTCGTACATCTTGCCGCCATCCACGTCCAACGCGATGGCCCTTGGTATATGCACCAATCCGGTAACGACGTCTTCCACAATTGAACCATCGAGATTGGCACGTCGGATTTTACGCCGCGTAGTCCAGTACACCTTGCCTGCGTCCACGTCCAAGTCGATACCGACTTGACGCCCCAATCCCGTGACGATGTCTTCGACGTCTGAGCCATCGAGGTTGGCACGCTGGATCTTGTCAGTGTCAAATTCCGTCCAGTACAACTTACCTCCGCGAGCGTCCAGTGCGATGTCGCGTACGTGCATGAATCCTGTGACTATGATGTCTTCGACGTCTGAGCCATCGAGGTTGGCACGCTGGATCTTTGATTCTGCGGCTCGATTGTCTCCCCAGTAGATCTTGCCGACTCCCACGTCCAACGCGATGTCGCCCAGACCATCTAATCCTATGACAATATCTTCAACGTCTGAGCCATCGAGATTGGCGCGCTGGATCTTATGTGCGCCAATCTCTGTCCAGTACATCTTGCCTCCGCCCAAATCCAGCGCAATGTCGGGTGCATTCTTCAATCCTGTGACGATGTCTTCGACGTCTGAGCCGTCAAGGTTGACGCGTTGGATCTTTGATTCCGTGGCGCGATAGCCTGTCCAGTATATCGGCGGAGCATCGGAGTCGACAACGTGAACTCCCGGCGCCGGGGGTGGACCAAGTTCCACTATTCTCTGGCCACCGCCGCTTCTTCGCTCGGTAACAAAGGTGTAGGCGATCCCATTTATGTTCAGATTTCGAATGGACAGATTGTCGGAGATGACGTTGAGGAAGCGCGCTCTGCCTGCAGAATCAACGGAAAACACTTCGTTTGTGCCCGGATATGTACAGCTTCCACCCGGCTGGATGACGTCACCAACCCGACAGTCTGCTCCATAGCTGACGCCGTGCAAGCCTAACGAAAACACTGTGATCGCGATGATCGACAAATTGCCTGTGCGACTCCGCGTGGGGCGTTTCATTCCGTATTCCTCATATTTCGCCGACGTGGCCTCACGGCCCCGGCGGCACGTCCAGATAGCCGATGAACCAAGTCAGAAACAGATCCATGGCGATCCAGATCGCGGACGCCAGCGTAAGCAATACCATCGCCTTTCCGAAAACCGCTTTCACGTCACGCAATCGCATTATTGACACTCCCGGGGGCTTCCCAATCTTCCCTGAACCGCCCGAACGTTTCCCGGTCAGGCGCCGGTGTGTCGCCCGCAGCACGTATATCGAAGCCAGCGCCGGCAACGATTCTTCAAACCAGTGGTCGCGACCGTAATCGCGTTGATGGTCGTTGGACAGAATGTGTCCGTATTCGTGGGCGATCTGAAACGAACGGGTGGGAGCGGCACGACAATGCCGGCGTCATCCTCCCCCAGATGCCCGGCATTTTGTTGCCGTTGGGTGTACACGGAAGACGAACGCGCACACCGTTTGACCGCTCCCGTCAATCTGTTATGAGACAAAGTCTCAGAGGCCTTTTTCTGAATTCGCCAGCCGCCAGTTTTCGAAGCTTGCGAATGCGCATGCGCGCATAAGGCGGATGCCCTCCATGACATCTTTCCGGTAACGATGGTTCACCGTTCGAATGGATGGCCACGTCTCCAGCAGCCTTTCATCGCAGCGGAAAAATACCTCGCAATGAAACCAGGGCGGCGAAAGTCGGTGGCGATGTTAGTTACCGTACCACATCTGAATTTTCAACCTTTCGCCGTCGACGTTGACGCAGACGTGCCAGGGGGCCGCGTCCTGAGAGTTCTCGTTCCGAATCTCGGCATTCAGCAGGGACCAGGCTCGGTGTACGTCGACGCTGTCGACGGCGACGCGGGAGATCCGGCGCTCGTGGATCGGGTAACGGTAGGTGAGACCCGGACGCAAGGTCACGTGGATTAGATCGTCCCTCAATTCGCCCCCGGTTGCTGACATGTCGGCCGGTCGACTCATGCGAACGCTGGCGGCGCCCCGCGGGTGCGGGCAACGGTGCCTTGAAGATCAGTTCCGCGAAAGGCGGCCGGCGGCACTCATAGTCCCATCTTCCCCGGACTCGTTACCCGGCACACCAAAACCGCCGAAACCTTCCACAAGCGCTTCATCATCTTTCGCCGAGGGGGACGTCAGCCACGACTCGGGAATCGCGTGCACCATTTCCATTGCACGCCGAGCGGGCGCCGGCAGATGCGGCGCCGGGGAGGAAGATTGAAAGTCGAGAGGGTTTCCCCCGGCATGTGGCCGCCCTTGCAGGCCCAATGAAAGGGGCCCGGTTTGACCGGCGCCCGCTTGGTTCAATCCCGATCGAGCGCGCCCATTGATTTCGCGGAACTCACCTTCCAGGCTTTCGCCTTTGCTGGATTGGGAACGGAAAGTGGCATGACGGCGCCGGTGACCTCGGAATTACAGGGCCGCGGATTGAGCGGATGCATCGAGGGTCGAAAGGCGCTTGAAGAGACCGGCGGAAAACTACCGACATCCAGGTGTTCGGCCAACCTGGCCTGACCCATTCATGAATGGTCAGGCGAATATTACTGACTTGTGTATAAGGCCGAATTTCCGCGTTTGTTTAATATATGGAATTAGAATGATTTTAAAGTGAAGCTATGGCCCGTTTTGGTGATCTTTTGACGAAAAAACGCGCGTTTGGACGTCAGATACGATCTCCGGAGGCGCGCAGGTTGCCTGACCTGTTTTTGGAGGATACTGCCGGTCAGCCATAGCTGCGTGCACCACCCCTTTGCGACTTCTCTGTACGCCGCCAATTCACAGTCAGCCCAGGTCTCGATTGCGAGGACTGCAATAAGACCTGTAACCGCCGGATCCACCACCAGGGCGGCTCGCTGTATCGGCTTCGAAATGGCGTCGGGCGACGTGGCCCTGGTTGGATTCCACCGTCGCCCCGCTGCCAAACGTCTTGACAACCCGACCTCCTATTGTGACGTTATTGTGATTCTACAACCGATGACGACAATAGAATTATAGATCCTGGTCGGGCAAACCAGCCGAACAGCCCTCCTTCGGCCACTATTCCACTCGCGTCCTATTCGGAGGTGACGAGCGCAGAGGAGAGGAATATGGAAACTGTCGATGAACTCAGACGGGAGGTGGCGACGTTGCGGGAGCGTCTTTCCAGACATCACAGGGCGAGCCTGCGCATCAACGAGAGCCTGGACGCCAAGACCGTGCTGCACGGGATACTCGAGAGCGCCCGATCGTTGACCGACGCAAAGTACGGGGTTGTAACCGCACTGGATGAGGCCGGCCGGTTGGAGGAACTGCTCACTGCCGGACTCAGTCCCGACGAGCACCGTGCATTGCGTGATGTAGATGGTGGTGCCGCAATACACGAACACTTCTGCCGAATACCAGGTCCCCTGAGGCTCCACGACGTGGCGGGCTATCTAAGGGGGTTGGGCCTTCCCGAGTTTCGGCCGCCGATGGAGTTCAATTCATTCCTCGGCGTGCCGATCCGACTCGGGGGTACGCACATCGGGAACTTCTATCTCGGGGAGAAGAAAGGCAGCCGGGAGTTCACCCTCGATGATGAGGAAACGCTATCAATGTTCGCCTCCCAGGCCGCGCTCGTGATATCCAATGCTCGCCGGTACCGGGACGAAGCACGGGCGAGGACCGACCTCGAGACACTGATAGATACGTCGCCAGTTGGTGTTGTCGTGTTCGACGCCAGGACGGGAGAACCCGTCACGTTCAACAGGGAAGCAAAACGGATCGTGGACGGCCTGCGGATACCGGACCAATCGGTGGAGCAGCTCCTCGAGGTAATTACCGTGCACAGATCGGACGGGCGGCAGCTCTTCCTTGAGCGACTCTCCGTTGCCGAATTGTTAAGCGCCGGCGAGAAAGTGCGTGCCGAGGAGGTTGTCCTTCAGACGGCGGACGGCCGCAGTGTCACTGTCCTGATCAACGCCACGCCCATACGATCTGATTCCGGCGGGGTGGCGTCCTGCGTCCTGACCATTCAGGACATGACGTCACTTGAGGAGTTGGACCGCCTGCGCGCGGAGTTCCTTGCAATGGTCAGCCACGAACTGCGGACACCGCTGGCCGCCATAAAGGGCTCCACTTCGACGGTATTGGGTGGAGTCTCCGCAATGGGTGCGGCCGAGATGGTCCAGTTCTTTCGAATCATCAACCAGCAGGCCGACCACATGGACGGCTTGCTAAACGACCTGTTGGACGTCGTGCGCATTGAGACGGGGACCCTCCAACTCAATCCGGAGCCGGTGTCAATTACCGACCTCGTGGAACAGGCCCGCAAAACCTATTTGAACGCATGGGGAAGAGACAACATCCACATCGACCTCGCGCTGCACGATTGCACCGTAATGGCGGACCGACGGCGCATCTTACAGGTGCTGAGCAACCTGCTATCCAACGCGGCGCGTTATTCGGCCGAGTCCAGTCTCATTCGAGTGACCGCCGCTCGGAAGGGGATCCATCTGGCGGTTACCATTGCGGACCATGGGCAGGGAATCTCCGCTGAACGCCTTCCGCAACTGTTCCGCAGAATTTCCCGTAAGGATTTTGATGACAAAACCAGCGAAGACATCGGAGTGGGATGGGGTCTGGCGATCAGCAAGGGGATCGTGGAAGCACACGGTGGGCGGATCTGGGCGGAGAGCGAGGGTGTCGGAAAGGGTGCGCGGCTCACTTTTACCATTCCGACCGCCGAAGAGAGCGGGTTCAGCACTTCCGCCATTGTCCCCGGATCGCAGAATCGTGGAGGTGCGAAGCGACAGAATCGAATGCCAATCCTTGTTGTTGATGACGATCCGCAAACACTGCGAAGCGTTCGGGAAGTACTCTCGAATGCGGGTTACGTGCCCTTTGTTACAGGGGTACCGGAAGAGGTCTCGCTTCTGGTAAAGAAGCACCGTCCCCACCTCGTTTTGATGGACCTCGTATTGCCGGGGACGGACGGGATCGCCGTAATGAAGGAAATCAGACTGAACACGGACGTGCCGGTCATCTTCCTGTCAGCCTACGGCCACGAAGACGCTATTGCCCGGGCTTTCGAGGAGGGGGCGGCCGATTACGTTGTCAAGCCATTTTCGTCGACGGAACTGGCGGCCAGAATCTCGGCAGCCCTGCGCAAGCGGGCGACCACGGCGCTGGCCACGCCCGAGGAACCATTCGTGCTTGGAGATCTGACCATCAACTACGCCCTGCGCGAGGTCACCTTCGGCGGACGCCCGGTGAGAGTGACGGACATCGAGTACCGTCTCCTGGTGGAGCTTTCCGTCAAAGACGGTCAGATTGTATCCTACGAGGACCTGCTTGAGCGCATATGGGGTAGGTGGACCTACGAAGACAGGCGTCCGTTACGCACAACCGTGAAGAACATCCGACGCAAGCTGGGCATCCGACCGGGAAACCCCGATTACATCCTGAACGAGCGGCGGGTCGGCTATCGCATTGGGATTGCAGAGTAGCGGGCCCCGCGACCTGCAGGCGCCTGAACGCGTCAACGCCAGATGACTGTTAACCCCAATCCGAAAAACATCAATGCGGCGCCGCGACGAAAACTTCCGAAACGGCGCATAAAGCTCGTCCAAGCGGGTGTTTTTTCCGTTCACGTCCGGTGACCTTTTGTATCCTGGAAATCAGACGTCAAATCGCCATTTTATTAAGTTGCGTATATTTGATATAACGTCCCCGAAAAAGCAGAGTCGGGATGTGGCGCGGCGGTTCAGTAGGGCCTCTGTGTTTCCGCCCCTTTCGTCTGGCGGTGCCTCAATAGCCGCTCCGCGCTCTCTTTAAATCAACGGGCGCCGTGTATTAACCGCGGCCGTCGCCTCAGCAATTTTCCATATCTCTGCCTGTTGGCTCCCCGCACGACCCGTACTCGTCCCCTCCAATTCCGACGAACCCACGCCAGTTGACTTTCTGATTGACGTTTCAATCCCACGGCGGGAAAACCGGCCGTTGTCGCATACGTACGTGCCAGGCGGCGCCAAATAACCGGAAATTCATCATCAATTCAATAGAATCGGTCAAAAATTCAATGTTAATTCAACAAAATGTCCATATCTTACTTAGTTTGTTCAAAAACGAAGCGGATACCTGAACGGTGACCGGATTTGCTGGCGGTTCCTGTGTATTTGTAAAGCGGCCTGGAGCGAGCCACTCGCGCGTGGCCTGGTGTACAGGGACGGCAAATGCCATGCTCGTTTCCGATAGCCGCTCCATTGCCGGCCGTATTCTGAAACCCAAAACCGTCAGACAGGAAATCCCATGCTCGTGTCTGTTCTGTTCGTATCGATAATGTCCATATTGCGACATTGGTCGTATTGAACTACGTGGTATCCGTCTGAGCCAGGATGGATCATCTGCTCATCCGCGTTGTGGAGATCGAAGGCTATCTGGCCGTCAGCCCCGGGACCGCATACGCAAGTCTGACGAAAGCCGTTCCGGAAACCTGCAGTTCCAATGCGCGCCGACAGGTGACCGAGGACGCATTTTCGGATTCCTGCCGGGGGTTCAATCGGGGTGCCCGGCGGCCCTTGAGGAACATAACAAGTTCAATAAATAAATGCGGTTTCCAGTTGAATTCCAAGGAGTGGACAATGGAACTTACGAAGCTGGAGTTTTTTACCGGGATGGCGCTTTGCGGGGCCGCCAGGTCGGACAACGCCTGGCACGAACAGGCAACTGTGGATACGGCAATTGAGATCGCAAGGCGAATGATCAAGACGCTGGAAGAGGAAAATCCAGCCGGCGAAGAAACATAGACACGCCGGTGTCGGCGTTGTTCCACTCTGAAGGGCGCCCAATCCCGGCTCGCACAGATGTAATCGGAAGGCCGACAACGACCGGTTAACGCAATTTGGTACTTCTCGGACCAAACGTGATCGTTTCGGCCTGGACGGCTCTTTCCTTTTCGTTGGGGCGGTCAAACCGGATGCAGAAATCCATCTGCAAGGGCAGCCAATGCCGGCGCCCCCAAACAAACCTCCTTCGGCGCCGGCGCTGTCCTGCCGCCCCATCGGTCAGCCTATCGCGCGCTTCCGTTGGCGCAACGCGCCCCGGTCGTGCCTGTTCCACCTTCCGCTGCGGCACCGCAAGCGCATGCGGTGCGCGTCTTCGGGGCATGGTGAGTCTTCTTTCGCTCATTACAATAACAGACGATTGGTGCAAACCAGATCGAGGCGAAACCATCGTTGTGGACCTGTAACGTGCCTGATCTGTGCCGGGCAGCGACAGGTTGATTGTGACGTCCGCCGGCAGTTATTCAAGGTGGATGCGTCGGATTCCTAACAGCGAGGAATAACATGCTTTGCAGAATATTCCTGTTGTTGTCCGTCTTTGGATTGCTCAATTGCGCCGGACCACGGCAAGTTGCACAACCTCCGGCCCCGGAGCCCCCATCAACGTCGATTATCGACGTCCGGTTGCGAGCGGTTATCCGGGATTCCCTGAACAAGACGTCTGACGAACCCATCTCCATAACCGATTTGGAAGGATTATCGCACCTGTCGGCGCAGAACGACAGTATCGCGAGTCTCAGCGGATTGGAACACGCAGAAAACCTGGTATCGCTGAATCTTGACGGCAATGACATCACCGACCTTTCTCCCCTTGCGAGGCTGGCAAACCTGAAGAGGCTGCGCCTCGAGGGCAACCGCATCAGCGACATTACGCCTCTCACCGGGCTGAAGAACCTCGAAAGGCTGTATCTTGCAAACAACGGCATCAATGACGTGTCGCCACTTGCCGGACTGGCCAATCTGAAGAGGCTGCGCCTTGAGGGCAATGGCGTCAGTGACGTCACGCCGTTGTCCGGATTGCAGGCGCTGAAGGAACTGGACCTCGACAACAACGGGATCAGCGAGTTGTCGCCATTGTCCGGCCTTTCCAATCTGACCGGGTTGCGCCTGGAGGGAAATGGCATCGCTGACCTGAAACCTTTATCCGGACTGAAAAACCTGAAGGAAATCGATCTTGACGGTAACGGCATCAGTGACATTGCGCCGCTGTCCGGACTGGCCAATCTGACGGGGCTCCGTCTCGACAGCAACGGAATCAGCGACCTTAAGCCGCTGGCCGGGCTGAAAAATCTGAAGGAACTGGACATCGACAGAAACGGCATCGCCAACCTGGCGCCGCTGTCCGGATTGACCGGTCTGAGGCGTCTCTACGTCGAGAGGAACGGAATTAGCGACATAGCGCCCCTGGCCGGGTTGAAACACCTGAAAAGGCTGCATCTTGGTCACAACGGAATTACCGACCTGTCGCCGCTCTCCGGTTTGCCCGGTCTCGAGCATCTTTACGTCGACAATAACGCCATCAGCGATGTCCGGCCGTTGGCGGGGATGAATAACCTGCAGACCCTGGACCTCGCGCACAACCGCGTCATGGACCTGTCGCACCTTGCCGGGCTCAAGAACCTGACGAGGCTGATTGTTCGCGGGAATCCGCTGTCCGGGGAGTCCATACAGACGCACATTGTCGACTTTCGCAGGAGAGGGATACGGGTGGCGTGGGAGAATCCGCGGGCGGAGTGAATGGAGGGACGGTGTCGGGGCCCATCTGGATACGCAGTTCTGGGCGGCGCCGGGATTTCCAACGAGATAGGCGGCGCCTTAGTTCGTACGCGTGCATTCGACCGTTGGCGCGTCGACCCGAAGGGTCCAAAACCTGCGTCTCGAATCTTCAGCGAGTTACGCTCGATCACGATGATTCAATAAGGAAAGTAATCAGCATGTCGAATCCAAAGGCAGGAATCCTGATTGTAGAAGACGACCAGCCCTTCGCAACGCAACTGAAGGCATGTCTGGAAGAAACAGGACACACGGTAGCCGCCGTGATTTCCAACGCCAGCGAGGCCATAGGAGCCGCCGGTGAATTGCGGCCTGACCTGGCCCTGATCGATCTCGGCATACGTGGAGCCCCTGGGGGGCCGGAAATCGGCGACCAACTTGGCCGCAGGTTCGACGTTCCCGTTGTGTACCTGACCGACGCGGCTGAGGGAGACCTGTTTGAACGGTCGCGGGCAACGGGACCGTACGGTTACCTACTCAGACCATTCGACGCTCGGCAGCTACACATGAACATTCTGGCCGCGATATCGATGCACGAGAGGGAACGACAGCATCGCAGAACGCGGGCGGCCCTGGAACGAACGGTGGATGAATCAAGATACCACCGCGAACTTTTGGAAACCGTATTCAACAGCATGAGCGAGGGCGTGGTGGCCGTCGATAAAAACGGGGCAATCCTGTATCACAATTCCAGCGGACCGCGCATTGGCCGGAGCCATCCCGTGGAAAAGAACATCGCCCGGTGGCCCGACAAATACGGTATTTTTCAGCCCGATGGAAAAACCGTGCCCAGCGAGGATCTGCATCCGCTGATGCTTGCGCTCAGAGGTGAGGATACAGTGGAAACCGAGTTCCTGATACGCAACCACCTTGAGCCCGCTGGAGTCCACGTAGGCGTCAACACAAGACCCCTGTTGGATAAGGCGGGATCTCCAAAGGGCGGCGTGGCTGTCATCCGGGACGTTACCAAATTGAAGCATGCGGAAGCAGAATTGGAGCGGACGATTGTACAGCTTCAGGAACAGGCCCAACTGATGGAGACCATTCTCAATAGCATTAGTGACGGTATCATTGTCGCGGATACCGACGGAAAATTCCTCTACGTCAATCCGGGAGCCAGACAGATAGCTGGAATGGATATCAAAGATGGATTTCCAGACGATTGTGCTGAAAGACACGGTGTGTACTATCCGGATAGGGAAACTCCCATGAAGTTGGAAGACCTTCCGCTGATGCGAGCCATACGCCACGGCGAATCCTCGGATGAAGAGGATGTGTTTATTCGAAACAAGAATAAACAGGGTGGCGTCTACATTCGGATGAGCGGACGGCCCCTTCTCGACAACGTCGGAGAAGTCAGAGGAGGCGTGGTCATCTTTCGTGATGTTACGGAGACAATGCGGGCCGAGGAGGCGTTGGCGCGGGCGTTCGACCAGGGGCGGTTGGAAATGTTCGATACCATCCTGCACAACATAGGAAACGCAATGAACAGTGTTACCACCGGGATCGAAACCGTTCGCCGCAATCTGACTAATGACCGTGCCGGACGCCGTCTATTCGCGTTGGCTGCCGCGATAGACGAACACCAGAACGACTGGACAGACTATATCGCGAATGACCCCCAGGGCCGAAGGGTGCTGCCGTTCATCATCAAACTTGCCGAAGACTTTGGAAGGAGAAACGACGAACTGATGAAAACGGTATCCCGTGTCAGGGACCGGGCCAATCGCATTGTGGACATCATCCGCACACAAAAGGCCCTTGACGGGTCCGGCATGGACCGAAAGAATATCGACCTCTACGATGCACTCTCGGGTGCGTTTCGGATGTTGAAAGATTCACTGAAAAAACGTGGGATCCAGACCAACGTCAACTGCGGCAACGCACCGCAGGAAATACGTGTCCGGGAGAGCCAGTTTCACCAGATGCTGGTCAACCTGGTCAAGAATTCGATTGAAGCCATCGATGAAAAGGCCGTCCTGTATGGACTTCAGGAAACGCCTCGAATCGAGATAGGGGCCAATGCCACGGACGAATTTCTTTACCTGGAAGTCGTCGACAACGGCATTGGTATTGAGAATAACGACACACGGTTGCTTTTTACACCGGGTTATACGACGAAGAAGTCGGGGAGCGGCCTTGGCCTGCATTCGGCGGCCAACTTCGTCATTGCTTCCGGCGGACGTATCGAACCGTCAAGCGAAGGCAAGGGCAATGGAATGACGATGCGCGTGACGTTACCGCTTCCGGCAGTGGCTTCCGAGTTACAATCAGGGTAACCGGCGACAGAGTCCATCGGGGCGTTCCCCGCCCACGGAGAAGAGGACCAGTTCGTTGCAAAAGGCGACTCTGGTAGCAAATTGCGACATTCGATACCCGAATCAGTTGAATTATCCAATTAAGTCGTTTTTTATCAGATATATAGGATCAAGTTATCCGTGGTGAATACCCGGTATCGGGACGAAGCCACCCGACGCATATTACAACAGTGAAAAAGATTCGCTATTCAGTGCCTGTGAATTATAACTCCCTTATATTCAATAATTTGTCCGATTTCGTGATAGTTGGCACAGATTGTGCATCAATTCACAAGGGTCAGGATGGGGCATGAATTCACCGTTTTTCGATAGCTTGTCAACTCGTTGGGGATGCAGGTGGTCGATGGAATCCTTTAAACAGGGAAACAACCGGGTTCTGATCGTCGATGATCAGCCCGAGATACACGATGACTTTGCGGAAATGCTTCGTTCCAACTTCGCAAATCCATCGGATGAAGATCTTGTGGCTGCGTTCGTGCATGAACAGGAAGGAGACTATCTGCCGGAGTTCGAGCTGCTGCACGCCAACAACGGAGAGGAGGCTTGCGAGATTATCCGGGGAGGAAGGAATTCGAACCGTCCAGTCGCGGTGGCGTATATCGATATTCGAATGCCCCCTGGAATCGACGGTATTGAAACGGTGCGAAGGGTAAGGGAATTCGATCGTGATATTGAAATCGTGATTATGACTGCTTACACCGACAGGTCGCTGCCCGAAATCGTTTATGATATGGAATTGCTGCACAAATTACTCTACATAAGGAAGCCCTTTACGCACGAGGAGATTCAGCAGATTACGCTGTCGCTGGTTGGAAAGTGGAACGTCGAACAGGAACTGGCGGAACAGAGGCGGCAACTTGCCGTCAGCCATGGAAGACTTAAAGCCGTGCTGAATGCAACGGGCGACGCTATCGCAATGCATGACGTCACTGGACGCCTGGTATTCGCCAACGAGATGTACATTAATCTGCTGGGACTGAAGGGAATCGAACAGGAAAAGCTCCCACCGCCCGATCTCGCGGCACGATTCGAGGAGCGGTTCCGGAAACCTGACCTGAGTCACATGGTTGGCGGGCCTCTCCCGGACGGCGGGCAGTTGGTGGAAACAACCGGCGCCGGAGGCTTGCCTGAACAACGCCAGTTTTACCGTCTGACGGCGCCGGTTTGTGACGAACAGGGACAGCCTATCGGCAACCTGATCCTGTATCGGGACGTGTCCGGTGAAATCGACGCCGAGCAGATGAAGGCCGAAGTACTGCGCCTGCGTACCGAATTGGAAACGACGTATTCATTCGAGGGAATGGTGGGCACGAGCCCTGAAATGCAGCGCGTTTACGCGCTCATGAATCAGGCCGCAAAGAGTGAGATTACGGTTCTCATCCGAGGTGAAAGCGGCACAGGCAAAGAACTGGTTGCCAGGTCGTTTCACTTTAACAGTTCGCGTAAAAAGGGTCAGTTCATTGCCCTCGATTGCGCTACCATCCCCGAAACGCTCATCGAAAGCGAGTTGTTTGGGCATGAAAAAGGTGCCTTCACGGGCGCAGCCACTCGGAGAATCGGTGCATTTGAGCGTGCGCACAAGGGCACGATACTGATCGACGAAATTGGCGACCTTCCGTACGCCTTGCAAGGCAAATTGCTGCGTGTATTGCAGGAGCGGGAAATCCAGCGGATCGGAGGGAAAGCACCGATATCCGTCGACATCCGGGTTATCGTGGCCACCAACAAAGACCTCGAGCACGCAGTAAGGAAGGGTGTGTTCCGCGAGGATTTGTTCTATCGAGTCGCGGCCTTCCCGATCGCGATTCCGCCGCTTAGAGAGCGGCGCGAGGACATTCCCCTGCTTGCTGAACATTTCATCGGCAAATACGCCGAACGAATGAAAAAGACCATTAGCGGCATTTCCACCGCGGCCATGCGCCTGCTGCTGCAGTATGAATGGCCAGGTAACGTACGCGAACTGGAAAACGCAATCGAGCGCGCCGTGCTTCTGGCAACAGAACCGGTAATCCAGGCCGGCAACCTTCCGCCCCAGATGTCGCCGGCAATTGCTTCGGGAAGCAAATCTGCCCTGGCAGCGACGGTCCTCCCTCTCGCTGAGGTGGAACGGCAGGCCCTGCTCCTCGCACTGGAAGCCGCCGGCGACAACATTACGCGCGCCGCCCGTGCGCTTGGGATCCATCGGGCGACCTTGCACCGCAAACTGAAGAAATACAACGAGGACACAGACTGATACGCATGGGGAATTCGGGCTGAGAGGCCGCGGGACCAGTGATCGATGGCGTCCGCCTCGATACAAAACGCGGCCCTCTCCCCTCTCAGCCCGGTATTCAGCGCGACTCACCCTCCCCGCTCCTGATATCCTGCTCTCCCTGCAGCGGCCTCGCCAACCCGACCGGTGGACGAGGCCGCTGTTGTTACTGCCGCCAAAACCGCGAGGGAGTGTCGCAAATTGCGACACGCCCTCGCCAACGATGTTTGTGTTGATCCTTACAGTTTCTCGCCACGAAGAACATCCTGCCGGTTTCCTGCGCGCCCTCCAGGATCGGGTCCTCTTCGTCGAACGTCCGGATCTCTTCGAATCCAGCGTTCTGGAGCCGCTCGTCAATGTCGCCTTCCGGGTACCAACGCTGCAGGAGGGAAACGTCTGTCCGTTTCCATCCCGTCCCCTCCTTCTCGAACACCGTCAGGTCCATCCTGCCGATCCTCTCCTCTTCAACTCTCGACGATCGCGCTACGCATACGTGATCGTCCTCCACAATTCCGAAACTGCCGCGCCAGCGCGACATGTAGCCGGCTTCCATGTTGAGGTCGAACTCGAAATGCCCGCCGTCATCGAGGACGGAATGGACGTTTCGAAACACCTGCTCCAGTTCGTCCAGACTCATCACGTGGTTCAGGCTGTCAAAGGTCGAAAACACCGCCGCAAATCTGCCGCCCAGGGAAAGCTCCCGTACGTCCTGGACGAGAAATTCCACGTCCGGCGCGTTTCTCCGCGCAATCTCGATCATCCCCCCGGACCCATCCACGCCCGTAACCACGTACCCCTTTTCAGAAAGCACCGCCGCAAGCTGCCCCGTACCGCAGCAGAGATCCAGAACGGCGCTGCCGGGCGGCAGGTCTCCCAGCAAGAGACGATCCAGAACCGGATAAAAACTGTCTGCAAAATAACCCCAATGCCGATTGTAGACGCCGGCAATGGGGTCATAGGCGTCGAAGCGATTCATAGGGGATTTTCCTTCGGTCGAGGCAGGTTATGCCTATATGAAGACCGCAGGAGAAACGCCGAATCCTTCGGACAGCGCGCGAATCTGCCGAACGTTCATCACTCGGCCACGCTGGACAGGCGTTTCACGCTTCAATCGGAGTCAGCCAAGATACCCGGGCGAACTGTGACGCGCGCTCCAAATCACCATTCTCCAGACCCTCGCGAACACCATCCAGCTTGTCGGCGTTCCTCACTGAAAGGTAGGGTGGCCATCCCGCGTCCCCATCGATCAACCCCACCTCGACCTCGGCAGCATATTCTCCGATGTGGACCATTTCTCAGGTTGTCATAACCGTCACGGTCTCACTCTAGAAAAACGGTTTTCTAGCGGAGCATGTAGGACACGATACGACCTCAATACAAAGGTCTAGCTCGAACCCGCATTTCGCACCGGTCCCTTTCGCTTATGTGCTGCCAGACCTGATTTTTCTGCAATATACTCGATCTGCTGTTGAGCAGTCATTCCCTTCATTTCTTCGCTCATTCTGTCGCGGATGCGTCGCATGAGTTGAACGGCGTCAAGTTTCTGTTTCGTCTTCATAGTACACCTCCCGTGGAGAGCGTATTTCAAGGGGGGGATAACCCCGCTCCAAATTTACTGAGTTGAAGCCGCGAATACGACTCCACTTGACAATATGCGCAAAATTCCAACTCACCAGAATATCCACACGTTGAACCGTCGCGATAGCGATATGTTGAGCATCGACTCGCTGAGAAGGACCCACTACGGTATTATCAATGTATGCGTCAGATAGCAGTACGGCTTCCTCATCCAGAAAAACACGCTCTGCGGATTGGAGCGCGGGGTGTTTCAGGAGTCCCAAGACGGTAGCAGGTGCTACCCGAAGTTCGGCAAGAGTAACGTCGGAGACGACAGCTTTCAATCGATCAGCCTGGAAATCCGCAAAAAGACGTCCCGAGTGGATTCGAAACTCCTCGTCCAGGTATCCACCTATGACTGAAGTATCGATATATACCTTCGGATTCATATCGCTTCTCTGAAAAATCACGCGGCCCTGAACCGTGTCTTCGTTTTCCCGACTGGATCAAACCTACCGCTTATACCATTATAGACCCAGGGAACGACCAATACAGGCACATCAGATGGCTGGAACCGAGAAAACACCAATCGATGCACGGAGCTTTGTGGCATTGCAGGCAAAAACTCCATATGTAACTGCCATCGCCAAACGGCGTGGATTATGTTCCTCAGCTCCTTGGAATTTCCTACGCCGGACGGACGCGCAAAGGAACGCTTCCGTACCCAAAAGATCGCACGAGATAGACATTTTTGCAAGCGGTCAGGTACGACGAATGAATATCAATGCGCTTTCATTTGGGCGAGTTCCAGACATAATCAAGATATCTCTTTCTCTCCTGAAACCCACCCCATTTCCGATGCGCTTTCTGAAGTTCCACGTCAACCGTGTGAACGGTACTTTCTCCGACTTTCTTCGACGCATTTATTTTTTCGTCGCCGGTGCAGTCAAACGCGAGACAGGCGAAGACCTCCGTATCTTCATCTGAAGATCCTGATGTGGAATTAAAGGCTGCAACCAGCGGCGCCTGTAACCAGAAGGATGCGGATTGACCCGCTTTGTGAAGGATCGACCGATTGTGAGGGTTCCAAAAATACTGATCCGTGGGGGCCAAAATCAGGTCGGGCTCATGCTGTCCCGCCGCCAACACCGTTTCCGGCAGCATCCAGTCCGCACGGGCCAGGATTGCCACCTGACTGCCACGAAATGGAATCGGTCGAATCTCTTTTCCCGATGAGAATACATGCGGCCGTGTCGGGTTTCCAGCGAAGACCTTGCGTTGAATGCCGCAAACGGCGCCTTCGGACGACAGGCAGTGGGCATGATAAAATCTGCCGGCTTCCCGCTCGATGAACCCGATGCATATTGCGGTTGAAAAGTCCTTCGTCAGCCGGTTGACCTTCCGCAATATTTCCGATCGATCCACATCGTCAATGGAACCGACATCTACGATATTCAACCCGGTCAACGCCGCTTCACCGAAGACGAATACGTCTGCATCGTCATTCGCTCGTTCCTCGAGTACGATTTGGATCCTCTTGAGATTGCAGGAAAACCCATTCTGCTGCACCGGGGTGGACACAAGGCCGATTCTGAATTCGGACATGCAACCAATCCTGTCCTTTCGACTGCCGTGAGCGTGTTCCCTGCCGCCTTCGGGCGATCCGCATCTCCATCGGACTCATCCGGTACCGCCGATTCCGGATATTCTCAAGGAATAGGGTTGTCTTATCTTCCCGGAACCACGTCTTGAAGACCCTCCAGATCGCTTACCGCGGCGCCCAGGAACTCAGGCGTCCTGGGGTGCAGGAGGCGGCCGCAGTCCCAGAAAAAGCGAATCCCGCGGATGTTTTTGATAATTGCAAGCAGCTTTTCCTCTTCGGCCGACAGGGGCGCGACCGGTTTCTCGATGGCCGCCTGGTAGGAAGATCGGAATGCCTCCAGATACCCGGGTTCATGGTACTCCGAGCCGGGCCTCGCCACGGTTTCGCCTTCGACTTGCTTCAGGTCGTGGGTCGCCGTTCCCCATCCGGCCGACTGGAAGTCGTGGACGTTCGTGATCCGCAGAGAGCGACCGTTGTCTACGAACACGTTATGCAGTCCCGGTTCTCCCCACAGGAAGACGTTACCGCCGCCAATCCTGATTTCGGGCGCAGGATGCAGGGCTGCCAACAACCTGTCCCACAGTTCCGGCAGCGTCGCTTCAATCGAGGATGCCAGTGTCGCGTCGCCAAACATGGCATCCCGGACGGTGGCCTCCCACGATGCCAGGTCTCCCGTATTCTCCGACCGAAGCGCTTTCGGACACTTCTGACTATGCACGCGCGCCAGGGTCTCGCCAAGGAGGGCGCCCAGCCGCAGTCGCCCCGCCCGCGACGCACCCCTGTAGTAATCTACACCCGGCTTACCATGTTCGCGTGGAATCAGCAGGCATTCAAACGGAAGCGGTTCTCGGTCACCGTCGTACACAATGGACTCAGAAACAGGAACACCAGGAGCGGCTTGCAGTACACGTGTGGCGATGAATTCGGTCTTCAGACTGAAGCCACGTGATTGCCGGAACTGAATCTTCAGGAATACGCGACCGGAGGAGCGGGTCCTCACGTCCAAAACCAGATTCGTGAAATTTCCATCAAGGCGCTGAACTGACCGGGACGTACTGAAGCCGTGTTTTTCGAGAAACGCATCGATCCGTGCACGGGACACAGCGGGTTTATCGCGAAATAGAGACCTGATATCTCTCATGCGCGCCAGTCCTGTTACCATTCCGTGCGGCCCCTGTAAAATCTCCCAGCCGATTCAACCGCGGCGTTCCTTGCCATTCATGTATCCCGCCGCATCAGGCTGTAACTCTGCGCGGTGGGGCCGACGTGGTGTTGCGTCGCCAGAAAGAGCGCCATCGGCACGACGTCTTCGGGAGACTTGAACCACTCGCCTTCGATGTGGAGTACCGCGTCCATATCCGTTTGCACCGGTCCCGGGATGAGCTCGTTTACGCTGATGTTGTGCTGCCGGAGTTCTTGTGCGAGAACCCGCGTCAACATCCAGAGACCGGCCTTCGAACAGCAGTAGGCCGAACTCTCCGCGAATCCCCTGTGGCCCATGCCGGAACCGATGGTGATGATCTTGCCACCGCCCCGCTTCTTCAATGCCGGAATCGCCGCCCTGGCGCAATAGTACGCGCCAAGCAGATTGGTGCGTATGGTGTCCTCCCAGGCAGCCGGATCACCGCTTTCAACGAGACCATGATCTACGTTCACCCCTGCATTGAGGACCACGATATCTATTCCGCCGAGTTCCGTTTCCGCGAATTCGAATAGCGCCTGAACATCGGCCCATTCCGATACGTCCGCACGAAACGCGACCGCGGTTCCGCCCTCTCCCCGGATCTCCTGTACGGTTTCCTCGATCTCGCTTTCGGTCCTCGCCGCACAGCAGACCGAGGCGCCTGCACGGGCGTAGCCCAGTGCGATCGCACGGCCGATCCCGCGACCAGCGCCGGTTATCACGGCGCCCTTACCTGAAAGCGTATTGCCGAGCTGTTCGGGCATTGAGCGTTCTCCCTCCGCGTACCACATTCGTGCGTGTTGTTCGTAGCCCACGTGAATTCGCTTCGCGCGAACTGACAGTTCGCGGTACTACACTATCCCACGGAAAAGTGCAACTCTCTTCCGATCGCTTCGGCATACTTGCGCAAGGTCGACAGCTTGATGTCCTGCACGTGGTTCTCCATTCTTGAAATCGCGGACCTCCTTGTGTTCAGCTTTATTGCCACCTCCTCCTGGGTCAGACCGGCCTCCTTTCAAGCTTCCCGAAGTAAAACACCGATCTTGAATTCCAGATATCCGCTTTCGTAACTCTCGGCGAAATCGGGGTCTCTTGCTTTGCGTTTCTCCGGAACGTATTTCTTGAGATCACTCATGGATCCGTCCTAGAATTATTCCCAATAGGAATCAATTGAAGTTTTGGAATTGATCGCTCGCTGGGAGCCACGAGAAATTCGACAGGTAGGACAAACCAGAGTCTGTTTGGATCCTTGCGCGGTCATGGAGCTTGTCGAAATGCCCCCGCGCTGGTACCCATCACGACACCCTTCGGCGACCCTTCGACTGGCTCAAGGAGCGGCTCGGGGCGGGTATCAGCGTGCCGGCTTGGTACCGTGGTAAACCAGATTCACGTCCAGTTTCTTCTCGCCTCCCATTCGCATCGCAACAGACCGCACCATACCGTATTCCTGAATCTGCCTCGCAGGTATTGGTCCTGGCGCAGTACGCCCTCGCGGACCATGCCAAGCTTTTCCAAAACCCTGACGGAACCGGCGTTCTGCTCGTCGGTCGTAGCCTGGATGCGATTCAGATCGGGAAACGCGGCAAACGACGTTTCGATCACGGCGCCGGCGGCTTCCGTGGCCAAACCATTCCCCCAAAAGCGCCTCGCAACGCTATAGCCAATGGTACCAACGCGATTCTCAAGGTCGAATCCGATATTGACACCGCCGACGGCGGAACCGGCGTATTCAATCGCCCAGGACGCGCGTTTTGTGCGGTCCTGCGACAATTGGTTTGCCAGGAATCCCTCCGCATCAGCTCTCGTGTAGGGTTGGGGAACCGGACCAAGATAACGCGCCCATTCCGGATCGGATGCATACGACAGGACGTCCTCAACGTCCTCGAGGCGATATGGCCTGAGTTTCAGCCGTTCCGTTTCAATAACTTCGGGGAGCATTCCCGGATCCTTCGTTGATGCCCGAAAGTCACGGCAATTCAGCTTTCCTAACTTGACAGCCCGTTGAAAAAGCCCATCCGGGCTGCCTGCCTGTGCGGTGCACGCAGACAGGCGTCCGGCCCTTGTGGCCGAATTACTGCGTTGCGCTCCCTCGCCGAATCGCTTGATTCGACTTGGTTGCGCGCCTTGTCTTCGGCCACAACAACTCGGCCTCGCCTGCAAAGCGACTCTTCCAACGGACTGTTAACCTTGCCGCGAATACCAAACTACGATATATTATTCTAACGCGCACGCTCGAAAGCCCCATTCGGAAAGGGTATATCGGAATGGCAGAGGTGATTGCATTTCCTGAAACAAGGGCTTTGGAAGACAAATTGCCTATGAATATCAATGCAGTAAATGAAATTTGTGACTCTTATAGGTTGCAAAAGGAAAGGTCTCGATCGTTCAGAGCCGATGTCAAGAGCCTATGCAATGATATGCAGGAAATAAATGATGACATGGTCGAAAGCTTGAGTTCCAAGTATGCGTTCTTTATAGGAACTTTAGAAATAGTCGACATAGAATCTCTTGACGAAGATTCTTTCAGTAGAATTGCGGAATATCTGGAATTTTCTGAAAAAAGAGAGACAGACTATGTTGATTGGAAAAACAGGATAGAATCTGCAACAACAAAAATGAGGGAATGTAGAAAGAGATTTCCTGGAGCGGCAATAGAAATACGCAAATTCACAAAAATCGCAAACAAGACTAAACGAAATATGGATCACATTGTAAGTGTTCTAAGGGAGAGCCACTGGCGATTGAGCATTATCTATAACACACGACGAACTCATTCCCCCAAGATACATAAGTCAGCAGATGAAGCCTTAAAAGCATTGTGGGAATAATAGATATCGAGAATGAAGCTCCCTCCGGTAAAATACTTTGAGGATCCAGACAGTAGTTCAAGAATAAGGAAACAATTCAGAAAGCTCCCGACACAAATTCAAGAAGAAGTGCGTAAGCTTTATATCGAGATAGAAAAAGGAAATTTACCAAGAGGTAGACGGCTCAAGAAGATAGATTTTTTCTATCAAGTTCGATTGAATAGGAATTTCAGGATGGCCTTCTCAATACGTAACGAGACCTTTAAACCCCTTCACATCGGCCCACATAGTTCTATGGATACGTATATTAAACTGATATTGAAACTCGGCCGAAAATGGATCAGGTAATGGCGTACCATGAAAAACAAGCCTGATTCCACTTAAATTCAGACAAAAATGCATCATAGAAATTGCCCCCAGATTCCCACTTGCCAGGGAGTTGTGGGGGTGTTTTTTTGAAAGGAGTGGAACAACAAAAACGAGCCAACTGATATAGTTTCGATTGCCCATCCAAGCGACGGAGGGTAGTCCCAATCACGCGCAACGACGTTGCAGTTCTCGCCGTGGTGTAGTAAGTATATGAATCGCAACAATCGCATCAATCTACAAACTGGGAATCAATTGCGCTGACGATGCCCGGTACGTACTCATTAAAGCCGTGATTCAGGGCAAAGAAGAGGACGAAGAAGAGCTTTCGCTTCGACTGGTAATCCACCCTCGACCAGAAAGCGTCTCCCAGCGGCAACCGGTAGGCCTCGGCCATATCCTCCGCGAACGGCTTCCCGAATCTGCGGTAGAAGGTGGCGAAATCGGCAGCAGGATCACCGACGCTGATGTCGCCGAAATCTATCACCCCGGTCAACTTTGTTCCTGACGCGTCGATCAGTACGTTGCTGGTCCCGAAATCCGAATGGGTAACGACGTCCCGATACGCTGCGGACGCGATTCCCGACAACGCCCGATGAAAGTAACCTTCTGCTCTTTTCCGGTTATCGGGCTGGAGGCGCGGCGCCGCGGCCGGCCACAACTCCTCCCAGAAATCCCAGCCACCGAAAGGCGCAGCTTTGAGATGTCGATGCTCGAGCGGAAAGGCGTGGAGACACGAGAGGAATTCGCCCAGAGCCGCCGCGTGTGACGTCCTCTCATTCCAACCGAGACTCCGGAAGACAGATTCGGAAAACTTGACACCCCCGATCTTTTCGTATGCGATGAAGTTGGCGCCTGAGTACCGGATTTCGGGGATCGGTAAGGGCGAGTGTCCCTTGAAAAGGGGCAGAAATGCCTGTTCAACGGAAAGCTGCGTATTCGATGGGTCACGAACGAAGCGGAATATCCACTTCCCGTTAACCTCCAGAACGACATGCGTCCAGCCCTCGTCCACCCGAGCGATAGACTCGACGGGGTCCTCTAGAACATCCCGGACTGTCGATTCAAGAGTGTGCACGGGTATTGGTCGTTCCACCTATCACGGTAGAAAGGGACTGTTTCTCAAGGAGTTGTGGCGGATGGAATTTTCAATCAGGGGCATCCAGATACCGCAAGGCAAGTGCTGTTACTCCTGGCGCGGCATCTCTTTGCTCAGCCGCAACCATAAGGTCGACGTCAACGCGCAAGCCCGTCTTACGGTTCAATCACTCCCCCCTTGAGGGGGAGTCGCCTGCCTGCGCCAAGCGGAGCGCGGCAGGCAGGCAGAAGCCGAGCCCGTTGCCTGGGCCGTCCCCTGAGCCTGCCTGCTTTAGGCTTATCGAATTGTCGTAGGGTCGGCGACGGCGGTGGGGGGATTTCAACGCCTAACCGTATGAGAACTGCAAGAAAATGAACGTGTTATACGTAGAAGACTAAACAAGGTATTGATCGAACCACTTGAGTACGCTGTCGTAATAATCCCTGGTATCCTCAGCCGACCAATCAGTCACAATGTGGCCCTCACACTTATATTCTCGCATTTCCACCCGTTTGCCGAGCCGCCTTAGACCGAGGAATGTCTCTCTTGCATTCACCGATCCAGGCACATCATGGGTTCCGCATATAACCAACACCGGCGCTTTAACCTGGTCGAAAGCAAAGAGCGGCGAGTTTTCGATATAGGCGCCTCGTTTCTCCCATAGAGTGCCACCGTTTCGAGCCTGCTTTCCCTCGCACCACCCTATTCTCTCTACATCTACAAGATAAGTGCTGGTCATGTTGATTCCGAACGGCGCATTGGCAACCGCGGCGCGGAAAACTGTTGTGTGCGTAACCAATGCCATGACGCCATAACCACCATAGCTGTGTCCCCAGACACCGATTCGATTCTTGTCGGCAATACCCATTTCTATAGCTTGACTAACAGCGGGTAGTGTTACGCCGACGATCTGATCAATCGGGTTATTGTCCTCGATAATCGAGTCCGGATATAGTGCGGCATAGCCGGCGCTAGTGAGTAGCTGCGCTTCCGAGTGATACCTGTCATGGTTTGAAAAATCACTCCCAGGATAGATGGTAACAACCATGGGTAGTCGGTCTCCCGCCTGAGTCTTTTTCGGAAGGAAAAGAGCTGCCTCCTGTACACGACCATTCGCATCCTTGAATTCTATGGTCTTGCGCACCGGTTGAGCCACGTCGCGACGCCAGGGATTGGTCTCAAGGTTTGTCTTTGCCTCTCCACTTTCGAGAGAATATACATGCACCATCTCGTCAAATTCGACTCTGCCACGCGCAAAAACAAATCGTTCGGATGCGGCCAGA
>JAGWBX010000004.1:63236-63778 GCA_021295655.1 Candidatus Latescibacterota bacterium | reverse complement strand
GTGGAAAATATAGGGCAATGCCATATGGGTTATACAATCCCGTGGTGAAGAGGTTTTCCACGTCGCTGCCATCCAAATCCGCACGCTGGATCTTATCCGTGCGCCAGTCCGTCCAGTACATCTTGCCCCCAGACACGTCCAGGGCGATGCCATGTGGGAAACTCAATCCCGTGGTGACGAGGTCTTCCACGTTGCTGCCATCCAAATCTGCCCGCTGGATCTTATCGGTGACTTCGTCCGTCCAGTACATCTTGCCCCCAGACACGTCCAGGGCGATGCCATATGGGGAAGGCAGTCCCGTGGTGACGAGGTCTTCCACGTTGCTGCCGTCGAGGTCGGCGCGCTGGATCTTGTCCGGGCCCACGGCTGTCCAGTACATCTTGTCACGCGACACGTCCAGGGCGATGCCCGATGGGTTATCCAGTCCCGTGGTGACCAGGTCTTCGACATTGCTGCCATCCAGATCCGCACGCTGGATCTTATTCGTGCTCCAGTCCGTCCAGTACATCTTGCCACCCGACACGTCCAGGGCGATGCCGTCT
>JAGWBX010000004.1:0-62890 GCA_021295655.1 Candidatus Latescibacterota bacterium | reverse complement strand
AGGGCTATGCCCGATGGGTTATCCAGTCCCGTGGTGACGAGGTCCTCCACGTTGCTGCCATCCAGATCCGCGCGCTGAATCTTATCCGTGCCCCCATCCGCCCAGTACATCTTCGGCGTGCTGTCATTGCTCCCACCGCCAGGCAGAGATACCCGTCTGCCGAAGTTGTGCGCAAAGATCACAAAATCAGAAAAGCCAACCGAACCATTGCTATCCAGATCATACTTCGCTTCGTACGTCCCATCGCCGCTTACTGAACCAAACCGATTTCCAAACAGCACAAAGTCGAAAAAACCAACCCGCCCGTTGCCGTCAAAGTCCCAGGAGGGAGATTGCAAGGCCACACTGACATTCAGCGTCACGCTTTCAACTTGTCCATCTTGGCCAAGTTCACCATACACCAGATGAATTGTCGTGCCCGAAAACGCACTGGCTGTGCGAAAACGAATGGTTCCCACCAGACCGTTGTTGGCCGTGGTGGTACTCCCCAAAGACACAACGCTGATCAGGACAGAGGTCGGATCCGTGCCGTGCTCTGCAAATACCTGAGCACTCGGCAATGCGCCCTCTGGATCAAAACCCTCATAAGTCACTTGACTCGCATCGTATTCAAAACGCGCAGAAATACCCCGCGCACTCTGCATACCTCTGCCAAAAAGCTGAATCTCAACGTCCTGATTTGCAGAGACATTGAGAGACCTGAATGCTTGATCTCCGTCTGAACTATTCGCATCCAGAGAAAGGGAAAAACTGTTCTGCGAGGACAGAGCCAGCGGGTAGAGCAAAAGCGCGATTGTCGATAGGTTTGACAGAATCAGTTTACGCATGGCATTCTCCCTATTCGTTATTCTTTACGTGATGTGTGACTCGGGATTGCACCTATCTTCGTTGAAATAGAAGAGGCTCCAATGTAAATTGGATGCGGTTGTCTTGCGGAAGAAAACAATATCCTCAACCAAAGGACCGATAATGAAAAATACCGTCGAGCTACGTGAAGTCAAGGTTTTATCGAAACATCCTTTCTTCCATAACCCGTAACCGGGCCGGTGGACAACCGTCGGGTGGCGGTATCCGTGTTGAATTTGCTTCAGGAAGGGTTATATTAAACGGGAGGTATGCATTTCAAGTCGTCAGGGCAGGCTGAAATTCAAGAGGCACAACGGAGGAGAGCACAATGGACGAATCCACAGAGATCCAGGATATGGAAAGCGGAAAGGAGATGGGTGCAGGCGGGCGATTGATCGGGGCGTTTTTCTCCCCCGGACGGACATTCGCCGCCGTCAACGCGCAGGCCGATCACCGGGACTGGTATCTCCCGTTGATCATCATCGTGGTTGTGGGCATGATTTCCGCGTACCAGCTGATGCCCGCTGCGCAGACGGCCGGGATGCAGGCCATGCAGGAGCAGTTAGCGAAAGATGAATCTCTTACGGAAGAACAGCGGGCGATGGCGCTGGAAAGCGCACAAAGGATGATGAGCCTTGGCGCCGTTGTTCTCCCGTCCATCGGGACTGCCGTGACGATCTTCGTCCAGGCGGTGATTTTCCTGGCGCTCGCCAATTTCGTCTTCGGCGGCGACGCCACGTACAAAAAGACCCTGGCCGTTGTGAGCTACAGCTCCCTCGTGGTCGTCCCCGCCGCCATTGTTACGTTGGTGCTTGCCACGGTATGGGATTCGCCATCGGTGCAGGTCGGCCTGGGTCTGCTTGTGCCTGAATCCATGAAAGGGAGTTACACAGACCACTTCCTGTCCATGATTACCGTCTTCGCCGTGTGGAAATACCTGCTGGTTGCGGTGGGTCTGGGGGCTGTCGCGGGTATTCGGGCAAAGCTCTCTGGATTCTCTACGTCCTGGCCGCCGCCGCCGCGCGGACCGCTGCGACCATGTGACGGCAGGGAACAGATATCACTGAGAATACCCTTAAGCTTGCTTTATTACACGTCATTGAACCCGCACCCTGAGCTTGTCGAAGGGTCGGCGAAGTGTCAAAAACGCACCGAAACGCGGCCAGATCGTTGGACACTTCGGATATACTGGGCACATTCAACCTTTATTCCTAATTCTTCGGGGAAGTAAAACCGAATATATGCAAGTAGATAAAGGTGATTTAACTGCTGATTACCAGGATACACCAGGTCACCGGACGTGAACTGAAAGCATGTCCTTCTTGACGTCCGTTATCCCCCGTTTCAGGGGTTTTCGTCGCGTCGCCGAGTTGCTGTTCTTTTCGAATTGGGGTCAACCATCTGGCCGCGTTGTGTATCTAAGCTTCCTCTATGACGATGGACTCCAGTTGCTCGATCAGCGGCGGCAGGTCGTTTCGGATTATCGATCGCAGGATTTCGAGGTCGACGTCATCGTAGCCCGATAATTTGAGGCCAGGGAATCGAAACGTCTTGCTGGCGAGTATCCTCGGAAACACGCCTGGCCGCTTCGCCAACAACCTCCACCAATTTCGTAAGTGCCAACTGCTTTACCCGATCTTTGACGATATCACTCAGTGTTGCCTCCCCCAGTAACTCAACGGCTTCCCTTGCGTATATGAGCATATCCACGAGGCTTACACTGTCGTCACGTCTGCTCATAAACCGCCTCCGCTGAGCTGAGTATTTCCTTCCGAAGCAACCAATTGGGGTTGCCTTCGACCCCCCGGAAGGTGTGGAGATCCACTCTTCTCCCATATATCTCCGACAACTCATCCTGCATGGTGATGAACTTCAGTCCCGGCGTTTTGCCCGGCGCGAACTCCACGAGCACATCCACATCACTCTCCGGCGTGAAGTCGTCACGGAGCACTGAGCCGAACAGCGCCAGCCGCTTTATCCTATTCCGCTGGCAGAAGGAGGCGATCTCTTCTATTGGGATGTCGATTTTCGCGTTCATAACAATGAACTCACACTAAGCAACGAAGACACAAAGACAAGAATTGTCCAGGTTCCATTGTCGCCAATACCATTGGACCTGACATCTGTTTTAGGGGTGCCGGCATTCAGATTATATGATAACATCGGCTCCGTATTCTTGCCTATCACTTGGGCTCTCTTTCCTTGAACTCATTCGATAGCTTCTTCATCATTGCCCTTATCATGTCATTGAAGATTTTCTTTAGCCGATCCAGTTCTCGACCGGAATATTGTGTCTCATAAAAGCGACGGAAAGATGCGTGACCGTCTGTGCTGAAGTTTGCTGAAAACTCCCAATGGCATTCATTCGGAATCGCATCATTAGTAAATTCGAGGAAGACGCCTTCTCTTTGGTTGCCCCGATATCCCGACAACCTGAAATTCGTGCGAGTGGAAACAGAATACGCGTCTTCGGGCAAGGGTTCCTCTGCTTCAATCAAGTCAAAATGAATAATCTTGTTGTCACTCCGACTTGCAGACGCGTCGGCTGAAATTTCTACTCTTCCGAATGCCGTTGAAAACTGTTCAACCATTTTTCTGCTATAATTGAAAAGCGGATACAGCACGTCATCGGCATATTCACGTGCATCGATTGTGTTGATTGTGCTCTTTTTGACGAAGAGTGCGATTTCTTTGTCTATGTCCTCAACGTCTTCAATATCCTCGCCGCGGGCGGCTCGCAGATGGAGATTCAGGGTATATTCGCAACAGCCCGCAACATACGAGATGAAATCCGCCAAGTCTTCTGACTTGTCGGCCTGTTCAAGAGACTCGATGTATCGATTTCTTTCCTGGATTGGGATGATCGCCACTGTGTAGCCGTGCTTGATCAGAATCATATTCATCAGAAGCCGCGCCATGCGACCGTTTCCATCGTCGAACGGATGAATTCTGACAAAGCGATAGTGAAACGTGGCGGCGATGACAATGGGATGTTCGCCCTGGCTCTCCGCCCTTCTGTACCAGTCGATAAGGTCGCTCATCGCGGGCTTTACCAACTCGGGTGGCGTGAAATAGTAAATTTCCCCCATGGTGGTTTTCACGTTGTTCGGATGCGCCTTATATTCACCGATGGATATGAGTCGCTTCGTCGGCTGTCCATCGGACGCTATAGCGTCGATTTCATACGGCTCTTTCAGCAATACGCCGTGAATATTTCTGATGAAGACTTCATTGAGAGATTCGTCTCGTTCGACTGCATCCGCAATCGCCTTTACTGCCTGGTCGTGTCCCTCGATGTCGAGATGATCCCGCATGGACTTCCCATGTGCCGTCAGACCATGGAGGATCAGGCTTCTCGTTTCACCAAGGGTCAGGCTGTTACCTTCTATGGCGTTAGAATGGTAATTCGACTCGATTCGGAGTTTCTGTTCTAGCCGCCCCACGACGTCCGAAGGCAGCGGTCGCAATGCGTCCAGATCGGCTCTCAGCCTATCGATGTTTTCAATGACGTTGCTCATGGTCTGTTATCGCAGATCGATGTTTCATGCCAACTCGGGAAAATCCAGGCATGCGCAAATCCTCCTGCTTCTATGTCTCTGCCGTTAATGTGTGGACAGGGAACCCGAGATTCAGAGTCCATAAACTTCGATGCCTTCCTTGAGGGCGTTCTTGTAGATCAGGCCGTCGTTGTCCTTGTGTTTTTCCAGATCTTGTGCAGTAGCGACGACAATATCGAAGGGCACGCGCAAACCTTTGATTTCGCGGTACAGTTTCTGCGCTGTTCGGCGTCGATGAACACCTTCGGGCATGACGACGAGCAGATCAATGTCGCTCTGTTCTCCGGATTCATCCCTGGCCGCGGATCCAAAAAGCACGATTCGCAAAGGGTTTACACGCTTTACAACCTCGCCAACGAGCCTATCCAACATCGAATCGGACATTATTCTTTTCTTTCGCGGATGTACGGGCGGTTGTGTTTACCAATGTATACACAATGACGTGAAGATCGTCAAGGGGAAGGCAGATCGGAAGGGATTTCAGCGCCGCAGCCGGAAGCCCTGGGCCGTGAGGAATTCATCCAGTTCGGCCCGGGCGTGGAATTGCCCGGTACGGTCCGCCATAACCGTGGTCCATCGCTGGTCGCCCTCGTGCATGCCCTGCGATGTATAAAAGTCGACCATGGTCCTGTCGTATTCCTCCATGGCCAGTTGATGCGTCTCGTCGCAGAGGTACCGTTCGCGATGAAGGACCGCGTCCAACGGCAATCGCGGTTTGACTTCCGGGGCCTGGTCCGGATAACCGATGCAGAAGCCGGCTACCGCGACCACGTACGGGGGCAGGTCCAGCAATTTTCCTACCGATTTCGGATTATTCCGCATCGCGCCGATCATGCAGATGCCCAGTCCCAGCGACTCGGCGGCGATCGCCACGTTCTGCATCATCAGCGCCACGTCCACGGTCGCAATCATCAAGGCCTCCGCATAGTCCCCGTCAAACCGCTCGGCCCCGTGCATCCGGTTGGCCATCCTGTCCCGGTACAGGTCCGCGCAAAAGGCCAGAAACGCCGCGCTCTGGTGTATCTGAACCTGGTCGGCGCACAGTTCGGCCAGCCGCTTCTTCCGCTTCGGGTCCGCCACGTGAATGACGGTGTAGGCCTGCACATTGCTGGACGTACTCGCCTGTTGTCCGCACCGGATCAGTGTTTCGAGGACGCCGTCGGGAAGGGGCCGATTCTGAAATCTGCGAATGCTCCTGTGTGACATTAGAAGGTCGATCGTGGAATTTGACATAGGGGAACCCTTAAGAAGGTGAGATATTAAGCAGCTATCAGCGGTCAGCTATCAGCCATCAGCCAGAAACAAAAAACCGAAAACCAAACGGCCGGAAGCAGGGAACAAGAAAACCGGTAGCGATGCCCGGGACCCTCACCCCCAACCCCTCTCCCAAGGGGAGAGGGGAGCATAAGCAGGCAAGCACAATACAGCGGAAACGAGCCGGACCACGCGGTGGTCCCTACGGGTTTATTCCAACAAAAAAACGGGCGGGTTTCGGAACCCGCCCATACGGTTTCGGCCGGCGACGTCACGATGCCGTGATCGCGTTATCAGCCGCCGGTCCGCAGCCGGTTGATCGCCCGCACCAGGGCCAGCCTCGCCCGCGCCTCGTCGACCTGCTGGTCCCGCTTTCTCGCCAGCCTCTCCCTCGCGCGGTCTCTGGCGACTTCGGCACGGGTCACATCGATTTCCTGCGCGAATTCCGCCGTCTCCGCCAGCACGGTGACGCGGTCACGCTGAACTTCCGCGAACCCGCCGCTGATTGCGACCGACTGTGGCCCCTGTTCCTGTTCGGAAAAGACCATCTGTCCGATTGCCAGGGCGGCCAGCATGGGATGGTGCCCCGCAAGCACGCCGAACCCGCCTTCGGTTCCCGGTGCCCGCAGTCTCTCCACCTCACCCGAGTAAACCGTCTTTTCCGGGGTTACAATCTCAAGCTGAAACGTCGGCGGCATATTATCCCCGCTGGGAATTCGGCCTTAGAGCGTCTTTGCCTTCTCTATGGCCTGTTCGATCGATCCCACCAGATAGAAGGCCTGTTCGGGCACATCGTCGTATTCGCCTTCGGCCAGTCCCTTGAATCCCCTCACTGTATCTTCAATCTTGACATATTCGCCCGGAACGTCTGTATAGCCCTCGGCCACGTGCATACACTGCGTGAGGAAGGCCTGGATCTTGCGCGCTCGCGCCACCACCAGTCTGTCTTCCTCGGACAATTCGTCGATTCCAAGGATGGCGATGATTTCCCGCAGGTCGCGATAACGCTGGAGAATCTGCTGTACCTGCCGTGCAACCTCGTAGTGTTCCTCGCCCACCACGCGGGGATCCAGAATTCGCGAACTGGACGCCAGCGGGTCCACGGCCGGGTACATCCCCTGGTCCGCCAGCGCGCGTTCCAGTACGATCCGTCCGTCCAGATGGCTGAAGGCCGTCACCACACCCGGGTCCGTATAGTCGTCCGCAGGCACGTAAATGGCCTGTACGGACGTGATGGAACCGTTGCGGGTGGTCGTAATCCGTTCCTGGAGGGCGCCCATTTCGGTTGCCAGGGTGGGCTGGTAACCCACCGCCGAGGGCATCCGGCCCAGAAGCGCGGACACCTCCGCACCGGCCAGGATAAAACGGAAGATGTTGTCAATGAACAAGAGCACGTCCTGCCCGGCCTCCTCGCGGAAGTGTTCCGCTATGGTCAGTCCGGTGAGGGCGATGCGCTGACGCGCGCCGGGAGGCTCGTTCATCTGTCCGAACACCATCGCCGTCCGGTTGATCACGCCTGAGTCAGACAACTCATGGAGCAGGTCGTTCCCCTCGCGGGTACGTTCGCCCACGCCGGCAAATACCGAGTACCCGCCGTGGCTGCTGGCGACGTTGTTGATGAGTTCCGTCAGAATCACCGTCTTTCCGACGCCGGCGCCGCCGAACAGCCCCAGCTTGCCGCCCCTTGCGAACGGGCAGATCAGGTCCATGACCTTGATGCCCGTCTCCAGCATCTGGTCCGACGTGACCTGGTCCGCGTGCGCGGGGGGCTCCCTGTGGATCGGCAGCCGCGGCGTATCCTCCGGCACGGGACCCTTGCCGTCAATCGGGTCTCCGATAACGTTGAACAGGCGTCCGAGGGCATTCTCGCCCACCGGCACCTGGATCGGCAACCCGGTATCCGTGACCTTTGTGCCCCTTGAGAGACCGTCTGTCGAATCCATCGCTACACACCGCGCCAGGTGCTCGCCCAGATGCTGCTGTACCTCCAGCACGAGGCGGCCGCTACCGTTGCGCGAGACATCCAGCGCGTTGTAAATGGCCGGTAAGTCCCCGCCGGTGAAATCCACGTCCACCACAACGCCCACGATTTCCTTGATTACGCCTTCGTTCATGAAGAAACCTTTCAAGAAAGCGATCAGCTGTCAGCCATCAGCCGTCAGCTTGAAGCAAAAGACGACAAACAAACGGCAAAACCCTTACATACGATAAATTGCAAAACCGGTCGGGTTTTGTTGTCCTCTCCCGTCTCCCGTCTAACGTCTCACCCTGGAAAAGAAGCCATCAGCTGTCAGCCGTCAGCCATCAGCTTGAAGCAAACGGCGAAAACCAAACATCGATCGGCGAGACTGATAGTCTAAGCCACGGCTTCGGCGCCGCCGATGATGTCCATCAACTCCAGGGTAATTGAAGACTGGCGCACTTTGTTCATCTCGCGCGTCAAGTCTTCAATCAGGTCTCCGGCATTCCTGGTCGCGTTGTCCATGGCCGCCATGCGGGCAGCCTGTTCTCCGGCATTGGACTCCAGCAGAGCGCGCCAGACCTGGAAATTCACGTGTCTTGGAACGAGCGTCTCCAGCAACTGCTCCGGACCGGGCTCGAAAATGTACTCGCCGGAAGGGCTTTCGTCGTCTGTTTCCCGGGACGAAACCGGCAGTAGCCGGTTCATCGCGGGCTCTTGCCGTGCAAGCGAGAGGAATTCATTGTTAGCAATCCACACCTCATCCACGTCGCCGGACATAAACCGAGCCGTCAGGTCCCGCGCGATGGAAACGGCCTGACCGAGGTTCAAATCGCCAAACACATCGACGTATTCCCGGCTGATCGTAAATCCGCGTTGTCGAAAAAAATCGCGCCCCTTCCTTCCAACGGCAATCAGTTCGACTTCACCGCGTTCTTCCAGCTCCGGTAAAACCCTGCGGCAGATTCCGGCATTGAAGCCGCCGCACAGACCGCGATCCGCCGTCACCACGGCAACGGCGGTCCGGCCGGATTCCCCCTGCCGGAACAGGGGATGCCGTTCCGCGTCGATGCTTGCGGTAAGCCGTTGAAGAATACGGTCCAGTTGATCGGCATAGGGCCGGGCAGCCAGAATCGCGTCCTGGGCCTTGCGCACCCTGGCAGCGGCCACGAGCTGCATGGCGTGGGTGACCTTCTGGATATTCTTGACGCCGGTCACCCGGTTTCGGAGTTGACGCAATGTTGCCAACGGCTACCCCTCCGTGCGTCTACGCCGACGCCTGAAAGCCGCGTTTGACACGCTCGATGGCGGCGTCTATGACGCCTCGCGCCTCGTCGCTCAACGCTTCGCTGTTTGTAATTTCGTCCACCACGTCCTGGTGGTGGTCGCGCATATGGGCAAGCGCCTCGGCTTCAAATCGCTTCACGTCCACCGTGGGCAGTTCATCGATGCTGGCGCCAACGGTCAGGGACACCACCTGTTCACCGAGCGACATCGGCGCGTATTGGTCCTGCTTGAGAATTTCAATCAGCTTCTCGCCGCGGTTCAGCAGGTTGCGTGTGGCCGTGTCCAGGTCCGAGGCCCCGAATTGCGCAAAGGCCTGGACCTCGTTGTAACGCGCAATATCGCCGCTCAGGGTGCCCGAAACCGCCCTCATGGCCCGAGTCTTGGCCGAACTGACCCTGGAGACGGATGCGCCCACGTCCATTGCCGGGCGGATGCCCGAATAGAACAACTCCGGCTTCAGGAGAATCTGCCCGTCCGTTATGGAAATCACATTGGTTGGCACAAACGTGGATACGTCCCCTTCGAGAATCTCGATGATGGGCAGCGCCGTGAGAGAGCCCCCGCCCTCTTCGTCGCTCAATTTGCAGGCGCGTTCCAGAAGACGCGAGTGCAGGTAGAATACGTCGCCCGGATAGGCTTCCCGCCCCGGCGGCCGTCGCAGCACCAGGGCCATTTCACGGTATGCCCAGGCCTGCTTGGAGAGATCGTCGTACACGATCAGTGCGTGCTCGCCCTTGTCGCGGAAGTACTCGCCCATCGAACAACCGGCATAGGGCGCCAGGAACTGGAGCGGCGCCGGATCGCTGGCCGTGGCCGAGATCACGATGGTGTAAGCCATGGCGCCGTTTGCCTCGAGCTCGGCAACGACCTTGGCCACGGACGACGCCTTCTGTCCGATGCCCACGTAGATGCATTTAACGCCGCTGCCCTTCTGGTTGATGATCGCATCCAGAGCGATGGCCGTCTTTCCGGTCTGCCGGTCACCGATGATCAACTCGCGCTGTCCGCGCCCGATCGGCGTTGCGGCATCCACCACCTTGATTCCGGTCTGCAGCGCTTCCTCCACCGGCTGGCGTTGAATCACCCCGGGCGCAATTCGTTCCACGGGCAACGTCTGCGAGGTTTGAACCGGCCCCTTGCCATCCAGCGGCTCACCCAGAGGCGTAACCACACGGCCCAGCAATTCGTCTCCCACGGGTACCTCGACCACGCGTCCTGTCCGTTTGACCTGGTCGCCTTCCTTGATTGCCGTGTCATCCCCGAACAGGACGCACCCGACGTTGTCCTCTTCCAGGTTGAACGCCATGCCCATGATGTCTTCGGGAAACGCCACAAGTTCACTGGCCTGCGCGTTGCCCAGACCGTGAACGCGCGCCACGCCGTCGCCCACCTGCAGCACGGTCCCGGTTTCGTACACGTCAATGTCCCGTTCGGCCTCCAGAATCTGCTGTTTGAGAATATCGGAGACTTCATCGGGGCGAATCTGCAAGTTCATCGCCATAAGCGTCTACACCTCGGTTATCAGCCCGTTAAAAAAGGCCATCCTGTCTGCCTCCCCATGCGTTCGCCAGCAGAGCGACTTTCTGAGCGGACTGCTATGATAAACCCGAAACCAGCCTCTGGCGCATGCGGTCCAGCTGCGCTTCGAGGGTTGCGTCGAATACGTGGTCCCCCATCCGGGTTACAAAGCCCGCTCTGAGTCCCTCGTCGATTTCGACGTCCAGCCGTACCTGCTTCCCGGAATAAGCCGACAACCGCTGCACGAGCCTCGCCCGCTGGTCCCGGGAGAGTTCCTGCGCCGACCTCACGTATGCGGTAATCAGGCCCCGCTGGTCGTCCAGCAGCATCAGGAAGGCCCTGATGATGCCGTCCAGGCCACGCTCGCGCCGCTTGTCGCACAACAGCAGCAGGAAATTAAGGGTGAGATCCCCGATCCGGCCGGAAAAGAGCCTCCGGACCGCCGTCCGCTTCTGTTCCGGGTAAATCAGGGGGTCACTGAGAAAGGCTCGAAGGTCTTCCGATTCCCGGATCAGGTTCAGAAGGCCCTCCAGATCCTCACGCACCCGGTCCAGCGCGTCCCGCTCTTCGGCCGCCTGGATGAGCGCCCTGGCATAACGCATTGCAACGGGGGTTTCGTTCAAGTTCCGCTCCGGAAATCAGTTTTGTCCACGGTCAGGAATGCTGTCGATGAACTCGTCGACAAGCTTCCTGTTTCTGGCATTGTCCAGGTTTTCGTCCAGCACTTTACCCGCGGCTTCGATCGAAAGTTCCACCATTTGGCTCCGAAGCTCTTGGATAGCCACTTCCTTTTCTCGTTTGATCTCAGTTCGAGCAGTTTCGAGTTCGCGCGCAGCATCCTGGCGGGACTGTGAAAGGATTTTTTCTCGCTCTTCATTAGCCGAATCGACGGCTTCCCTCAGACGACTTTGCGCCTCTGATTCAATCTCTCGCAACCGATTGCCGAGTTCTATTTCGAGACGTTCAATCTCAGCCTGTCCTTTCGAAAGTCGTCGGTCTCGCTGTTCCATCTCTCGCCGTCTGTTTTCGATTAACATTCCGACTTTGCCGAACGCAAACCGCTTGAGAACCCAAAAGACAATTAGAAATGCAAGAATCTGGGCAATTATTGCCTTTGGATCAATCCCCAGGCTTTGTAACAGATTCTCCACAATTGCTCCCCTTCGTTCAACTAGGCTTACATTCCGGTTCCCGGACCTTGGCTAGTCGTAATTTGCAGCACCTGTTCGAACGTCGGCAGTTCGCCGAGAAGAAGGAAAAAGATGAGCAGCGCATAGATCACCAAAGATTCTATCAGCGCCAAGCCGATGAGCATTGCCAGCTGGATGCGAGCCGCTGCCTCTGGTTGACGCGCCATGCCTTCGACAGCAGCGGCTGTCGCTCTTCCCTGTCCTGTGGATGCCGCAAGCACGGCGATTGGAAGTCCCAACCCTACTGCAAACGCGAGTACAGCATAGTAAATCATGAAACGTACCTCCCAAGCGTGAATCGCCGAACCGAATCATCACGACGGAAATTGAAAAACATGGTTTTGATCAGCCCGACGGTTAGGTGTACACATTTGCGGACTACACGGCGCCTCAGTGATGCCGCCCTTCGTCGTGATGTCCTTGGAGAAACATCGATAGGTAAATTGAGGTCAATACCGAAAAAATAAGTGCTTGAACTAGGCTTCCAAAAAGCCCGAAAAACACCATCGGCAATTGCACAGGGAAAAACGGGATCTCTAGGTTTCCGAGTAGAAATACTGGAGATAGCCCAAGGAGCACAATTATCACGGTATCCTCTCCGAATATGTTTCCGAAGAGACGAATAGACAACGACAATACCTTTGCGGCTTCGCCAATTACGTGCAACGGAAAATTCAGCGGTGCCAGCCAAGTGGGCTCTCCGACGAAATGTTTGACGTAACCGCCAATGCCGAGTTCGTGAATGGCGATCACCTGTACTCCCACAATTGCGATCAGCGCAAATCCTAGGGTCGTGTTCAAATCTGCCGTAGGAGCCGCAAATCCTGGTACCAAACCGGACAGATTGAGCACCAATATGAAAATAAAAAAGGAACAGACGAAGGATGTGTATTTTTTCCCGGCGTCTCCTAGAATGTCAGCGAAAAATCCCAATATTCCTTCGATTACGACCTCCAGAAAACCCTGCATCTGAGTGGTTGGTAGACGTTCCAACTTACGGGTCGCTCGGATCAGAAACAGCGTCAAGAATAAAACAACAAAATAGGTCACCAACACCAAGTCTGGCATCTTAGGGGGTTGAGGTACTATATCCGCAACAAAAGGAATCTTGAACAAGCCGTGAAGAATAGTCGTGTGCGCATGATCAGTTTCACCCTGCTGCTTGTTTTCTGCAGCAAAGATCTCGTCGGTGGCAGCCAGAACAAGAAAGGCGGCGCAACAGATAATAAGACGCTGACTCTTCATTGCTGACGTTCTCTCTCGGTGGGCGTTAAATTCGGGATATCCATACTCGGGTCCGACCGGTTTATCCAGGCATTTAGCAGGATGCCAAGCGTTTTCAAAAAAATCACGCCTTGGACGATGCCAATTCCGACAGCCAGCCAACCCGGACGCAACCAGGAACTGCTAACCAGGAAGTAGAAGCAAACAGCAACCACAAGATACTTAAAGTGCGCGATGACGAATAGCGATCGAGAGGCCTTCTTCTTACCCGGAACTAGAAAGTGGCGAATTGTAAATTCTAGCGTTCGCAGCAGCACCAAGCTAATTGCGGCACCTACAAAAAAGCTAAATGCGTGCTCAGTGCCTAAGGAGACAGCGAGCAAAATAACCAAAATCACAGTTAGCCAGATTGAAGTCCAAAACACATGAATCAGAAACTGATCGTCAATCTGCGCGTAAATCCGTCTCCAAGCTGGCTTATCCATCTTTCTGCTCCGGGTTTCGTCCCATATTCAGCAGCTGGATGTAGCGCTTAATGGTCCTGAACATCTCCATGAAGCCAGCGGCAGCGCCAGTCAAACCACCTATCGCCCCGCCCCATACCGAGTTTCCAAGATTTCCACCGATCCAATATCCTACGAAATATCCAATCGTAGTGGCAATAACAATCGTAAGTCCAACGACGCTCAACTCGCCAACTAGACGAAAGCTCTGAGTCTCTTTTTTTTTGTTAAGTGGCATTTGCCCACCGCGGATCTCTTTTTTGCGGGACGAATGTACCCACAAAATGCATCATTCGGAGCTTCTTGTTGCTACATCAGCGAGTCTACCGTCTGCCTGGCCAGTTCCAGAAACCGTGAGGGAGCCAGGCCGATATACAGGGTTGCAAGGGACGTCACCAGCAGCGCGGTTCGTGCCAGCGCCGGAAATGTCCCCACCGGCTTTTCGTCGGCGGGCTGTCTCATATACATACTGACAACAACCCCGAGATAGAAATACACCGAGACAAGGCTGTTCAGTACGCCGATAATCGTAAGCGAGACCAGGCCGGCGTCGATTGCCGCGCGGAATATGTAGAACTTCCCGAAGAATCCCGCGGTGGGGGGGAGCCCAGCCAGCGAGAGCATAAACAGCGTCATCGTCAGTCCGAGGACCGGATGTTTGAAACCCAGCCCCGCGTAATCCGATACGTCGACGTTCTCTTCGCCCTTCCGCGCAACCAGGATCACGACCGCGAATGCGCCAATATTCATAAACGTATAGGCGAGCAGATAAAACAGCGCGGCGGAAATCCCCTTTCCGCTGGCCGCGGTGAGTGCAACCAGGACGTAACCGGCATGAGCAACGCTGGAATAGGCCAGCATTCGCTTGATGCTGCGCTGCCCCAGCGCGCTCAGGTTGCCTACCGTCATGGTCAACGCGGCCAGAATCCAGAGCACCGCCGTCCACTCCGCCTTCAATGATTCCAGAGATACCATCAGCACGCGCAGGAATGCAACGAAGGCTGCCGCCTTGGGCCCTGCCGAGAGAAACGCCGTAACCGCCGCGGGCGCTCCTTCGTAAACATCGGGCGCCCACATATGAAACGGGACGGCCGCCACCTTGAATGCGAAGCCCACAACCAGCAATACCATGCCCGCATACAACATCAGCCCGCCGCCGTCCACGCGCCGCAATAGCATTGCGCCGATCTGTTGGAGGCTGGTGGAACCGGTCGACCCGTAGATCAGTGCAATCCCGTAAAGCAGAAACCCGGTTGCAAAGGCGCCAAGCAAGAGATATTTCAGGGAGGCTTCATTGGAGACGGAACGCGAACTCAGGAATCCAACCAGAATATAGAGCGACAGAGACATCAGCTCCAACCCCAGGAAGATCACGATAAGGTCCGTCCCCGCGGCCATGAGCATCATGCCCAGGGTGGCCGTCAGCAGCAGCAGATAATACTCGCTGCGGCTGCCCTGTTCCCGCCTCAGGTAACCCGTGGAGACAAAAATGGTCAGCGCCGTGCCAACCGTAAATATGATGTTGGAAAAGAGCGCGAAGTTGTCCAGCGCGAGCATCCCGCCGAAGGCTTGCTCGGACCGCCCCCAGAGTCCTACGCAGGCGACCGCCGCCATGCCCGTTCCGATAACGGCCGCGTATGCCGCCCCCACACCCCGGTTTACCGGCCGGACAATGTCGATGCACAGGACCAGCAGCGCACTCCCCGCGACAATCAGCGAGGGAACGAGTACAATCCAGTTCAGGTCAGGCAACGCGGTAGTCCTCGGTGATAATTATTAGCGACATTAATTAACGGGGATGCTATAAAAAAGTCAAGCCTAAAGTTTGAAATTGGCGCGCGGGCACGCAATTGCCGGACGAGACTGTTGATCTTCCGCGCGGAAAATATATTTAAATACCTGTTTTTATGGCACTAAAATAAGACCATGTGATCCTGCCCATCAGAAACAGAAGATCATGAATGCGGCCAGAAAGATGGTCACCACCAACACGGCAGTACCCGTGAGCCAGGTTCGCCCCAGAATGCTCTGCGGACCGTGGTATTGACGGCATCCGGAAACGGTTGCCGAGACCAGCGCCTTTCCGCCCTCGATGAACGAACCTCCGGCGGAATCACCCACCCGCGCGACAACCCCCACGATGCCGGGAACCAGTCGTCGATACGCCCAGTCGGTGTCCAGGTTTACGGACCGGAGTACGGACGGATAGATCCCGGTCCGCTTCAATACAACGAAGGCCAGAGCGGAAAACAGTAACAGTTGGTACTGGGTAACCAGGTGGTCCACCGTATAGGGTTCGTAATTCACTTCATAGGGCAGTATCCCGTAGAGCGGTTTCGGAATGATGCCTATCAGGATGCAAATGCCGGCGGCGGCGCCCATTGCAACGCGCATGTTCAGAGGCGCCTCACTGCAGCGGATCCCTGAATCTTCCGAGAAAAAGGCAAGGTAGGGGATCCTGATTCCCGTATAGAGCAACACACCCGCCGAAGCGAACAACAACACCAGCCAGGTCAGAACGTAGTGTCCATCGGCCACCGCCCAAAGGATAAATGACTTGCTGACGAAACCGTTGAAGAAGGGAACAGCCGAAATCGACGCCGCGCCGACAATGCAGAAAGCCGTCGTCTGAGGCATGGACCTGTAAAGCCCGCCCAGTTCCGAAGCCCTGGCCGTGCCCGTCCGATAAAGAACCGCACCCATCGACATAAACAGCAACGCCTTGTAAATGACGTGGGTGACAGCGTGGGCGGCGGTACCGTTCAGGGCCATCTGCGTCCCGATCCCTATACCGACGACCATAAATCCCAGCTGGATGTTCAGGCTATGGGCCAGCACCCGCCTGAGGTCGTTTTCGATAACCGCGTAAAACATGGGGAATACGGTCATCGCGGCGCCAATCGGGATCAGGATTTCGGTACCGGGAAAGCCCCGGGCAAGCGCATAGACCGCCAGCTTGGTTGTGAAAGCGCTCAGGAACACGGTACCGGTCACCGTCGCCTCCGGATAGGCGTCCGACAGCCAGTTGTGGAGCAAAGGAAATGCGCATTTGATTCCAAAAGCGACGAAGACAAGTGTTGTGCCCAGGCCGTTCAGCCCGAAATCTGAAAACGCGATCGACCCCGTCTCACGCAGATGGATAAGAATGCCGGCCAGCAGAATCATGCCCGAGCAGACCTGCACGATCAGGTAGCGCATTCCGGCGGCATAGGCGCGGTTGGTACGGCGGCTCCAGATCAGGAAAACGGAAGAGACCGCCGTCAGTTCCCAGAAGACGAACAGGGTGATCAGGTCGCCTGCGAAGAGGGCGCCTACGGCGCTGCCCGCATAGAACAGGCCCGCAACGTGTTGCGCATTGTCCTTCACGTGGAGCGCGTAGACGACGCTCAACAAGGCGGCAATATGGAAGATATAGCCGAAGACCAGGCTGAGCCTGTCTATACGGACCATTGTAATGGCATAGTCGAAGATCCCGATCTTCCAGTATTCCCCCGGGGTGAGCCCGATCAGATAGGCAAGCCCGGCAACCGGAAGCAGCAGCATATAGGCCGATTGCAAGCGCCCCCGCAGCAACGGTATCAGCAGCGACCCCATCATCAGGATCAACGCCGGGGGAAATGGGTCAATCATAGTAGTCTTCCTTGCGTCCCAGAATCATCCGCAAGCCCTGGGCGATCAGAACCAGCGCCACGCAGGCGGCAAAACCGTACCACGCATGAAAGCCGAACCACTCCTCGGCCGCGATATGGCCGTGTCTGACGATGACCAGATCCGCCGCCAGAAGCAGGGCGCAGGCCGCATAGAGCGCCCGTTGGCATTTTACGACGTTTCCGGCTTTGTCCGGCCGGCCTTTCCTGTTGTCGTCCATGGCGTTGTCCGTCAGGGCCGTGCAATGGGCGCCAGAAGCCGGTAGATTTCTTCCGCGCCGAAGAAGAGCACCAGGCATCCGAGCGCCGTCAGGCACAGGGGAACCACGCAGAACGCCGGGGCTTCTCTGATGCCGGCCGGGTTGGATGGCGCCTGGGCGGGCGCCGCGAAAAATGCGCGTGCAACAATCGGCATCAGGTACGCGACGTTGAGGAGCGAGCTGATCAGCAACACGGCCACAAAAATCATCCGGTCCGCATCCGCCGCGCCCAGCGCCAGGTACCACTTGCTCCACGAACCGCCGAGCGGTGGCAGACCGATCACGCTCAACGATCCCACAAAAAACGCGAACATGGTAATCGGCATTGTTTTCCCTATACCCGCCATGTCGCTGATTTCCGTCTTGTGCGCGGCCACCATGATGGCGCCGGCACAGAAGAACAGCGTGATTTTTCCGAAGGCGTGCATCGCAATATGCATGGATCCGCCAATGATTCCCCAGTTGTTGGCAAGGGCCGCGCCCAGCACCACGTAGGACAACTGGCTGACCGTGGAATAGGCGAGGCGCGCCTTGAGATTGTCCTTTGTCAATGCAACCAGGGATGCGATCAGCAGCGTTGCCGCAGCGACGTACGCCAGCCACAGGCTCATGCCGGTGTTCGAGAGCAGATCGATGCCGAAGACGTAGACCACAATCTTCATCACGGTAAACACGCCCGCCTTGACCACGGCCACCGCATGCAGCAGCGCGCTCACCGGCGTAGGCGCAACCATCGCCGCGGGCAGCCAGCGGTGGAACGGCATCAGCGCCGCCTTGCCGGTCCCGAACGCGTAGAGCGCCAGCAGTATGCCCACCACGGTCGGACTCGCTTTGCCCGCGAGGATGCCGCCGGGCACGAATTCCAGGGTGCCCGTCAGATGCCACGTCCACACCACCGCCAGCAGCATCAGCCCGACCGACGTGCCGAGCAGTATGCCCATGTAAATCCTGCCTGACCGGAGCGCTTCCTCGGTCCGGTGGTGGGTAACCAGCGGATAGGTGGACAGGGTAAGAACTTCGTAGAAGATAAACAGCGTGAACAGATTCCGGGCGAACGCAACGCCCAGTGCGCCCGCAATGGCCACCGCAAAGAAGACGTAGAATACGGTCTGGTTGGGTTCGTGATGCCCGCGCATGTACCCGATGGAATACAGAGACGTCACGATCCACAGCCCCGAGGCGATCAGACCGAACAGCATGCCCAGCGGTTCCACTTCAAACGCAAGCGCCAGACCTGGCATCACCTCGAGAATCTGTATGCCGGGCCTCGAACCCGACAGGACCTCCGGAACCAGGGAAAGCACCACGAAAAACAGCACGCCGCCGGTGGCCAGCGTGGCCGCCTCGCGCAGATTGGGCCGGTGTCCGAGAAGGCCGATCAGCGGGGCGCCGAGCAGAGGCAGCACCACGGCGAGCAGCGTGGCATCCGATGCGGTCATGGAGCAATTCCCATCAGCCATCCGGCGGCCTGCCGGGCAACACCCACGGTCAGGGACGTAGAAATGCCGAAGTAGAGGGTGGCTGCGATCAGGATCCACATCGGGACGTGCATCAGCAGCGGCGCCTCGGTTACGCCGGCCGGAGCCGGGGGCTTGCGGAAATAGGCGACTTCAACCACGCGCCATACGTAGACGACCGCCAGCAGGGAACCCAGCAGGACCAGTACCGCAACCGGCCACCAGCCCTTTTCCAGGGCTGCCAGAACCAGGTACCACTTGCTGATGAAGCCCACCGTGAGAGGCACGCCGATCAGGCTGAGGCCCCCGAGCACAAGGGCCGCCGTCGTCACCGGCATGCGGCGTCCGAGCCCGTGCAGATCGTCAAGTTGCACGGAGCCGATGCGCAGGGCGATACAACCCATGCCCAGAAACAGCGCGCCCTTCATCACGGCGTGGTTGAAGAGGTGGACGATTCCCGCCGTCAGGCCATTCAACGATCCCGGACCGAACCGGATTTCAGGTCCGGCGCCGCTCACAGACACAAAAGCGACGCCAAGCATCATGTAGCCGACCTGGGCAACGCTGGACCAGGCGAGCATGCGCTTGATGTTCCGCTGGAATATGGCCACCGTTGAGGCTGCGAAAATACCCAGGAGCGAAAGCGGCAACAGCACGACGTGTATCCCGATCGTATCGAATGCGAATCGGGGTCCGAACACGGTGAAGACAAACCGCAGGAGGACATAAATGGAAACCTTGGTCGCCGTTGCCGCAAGAAGGGCCGTCACCATGGATGGCGCGTAACAATACGCATTGGGCAACCACATGTGCAGGGGAAACAGGGCCAGTTTCAAACACAGGCCAACGCTGAGAAACGCGAACGCCGCCAGCACCGTCCTCGTGCCCAGGACCGGACCCAGACGCACCGCGAGGTCCGCCATGTTCAGGGTCCCCGTTGCCATATAGAGGAGACCCACGCCGATCAGGATGAACGTTGCCCCGACGGTACCCAATACCAGGTATTGATAAGCGGCCGTCAGGGCGCGACGGTCTTCTCCAAGGCTGATCAGCGCGTAGGTGGAAAGGGAGGCGATCTCTATGAAAACGAACAGGTTGAACGCGTCGCCGGTAATGGCCATGCCGAGCAGGCCCGTCAGGCACGTGAGATATGCCGCGTAAAACAGATAGTGCCGGTCGTGCGGGATTTCCCGGGCAGCGCTGTGGGGCGCGTAAACGAGTACAACGGCGCCAATGGAAGCCACCAGGAACAATACGAACGCGTTGACCGCATCGATCCGATACTCGATCCCCCAGGGGGCGCTCCAGCTCCCCAGCGCGTATGAGAGCGTGCCGGTATCCAGGATCCTTATGAGCAGCAGCACAGCGATCCCCATCGCCGTCCATGCGACAGCCGTGGCGAAGGCCCAGGCCAGCATCCTTCGCCTCAGCAGCAGGCAGACCGGCGCGGCAATGAGGGGTACCACGATCTGCAAAGCGGGCAAATGGTCGGACATCAGGGCGTCTCCTCACCCTGACCGTAAATCTCCTCCTCTTCTATTGTGCCGTAGGCTTCCTTGATCCGCACCACCAGCGCCAGGCCCAGAGACGTTGTGGCGATACCGACCACGATCGCCGTCAGAATAAGCACGTGCGGCAGCGGGTTCGAATAGCTCTGTACCCCTTCCGCGATGATCGGTGCGCTCCCCCCGGAGACTTTACCCAGGCTGATGTAGAACAGGAAGACCGACGTCTGAAAGATATTCAGGCCGATCAGTTTCTTGACCAGATTACCGCTGGCGATCACCGCGTAGAACCCGATCATCATCAGGACGATGACGATCCAATAGTTATATAGACCCGGGATCGCGGTCATGATCGCGTCCTGCCGGCAAAGGCGAAGAAAATCCCGATGATCACCGAAGCCACGGTGATTCCCACGCCCAGTTCTATCAACAGAATCCCCAGATGCTGACCGCCCACCGGATCCGATCCCAGCACGCCGTAGTCCAGGTAACGGCCGCCCTTCATGATCCCCGCGACCCCGGTGACGGCATACAGGAGCAGGCCCAGGGCAATGACCATTTCCACGACGGCGGGTCTGGCCACACGTTGCGCCTCGGCCAGGCCGAAAATCAGCGTGTACAGCACAAACCCCGCGGCAAAGATCACACCCGCCTGGAACCCGCCCCCGGGCCCGAAATCGCCGTGAAACTGGACGTATAGCGCAAACAGAAGGATCAACGGAATGAACAGCTTGGCGATGACCCTCGGTATGATCTGGTGTTTCACCGCCCTTCCTCCCGGTCGCGGCCTGGCCGTGACGCCTTCAGCAGCAGCAACACACCGATGCCCGCGCAAAAGATCACCGTGGTCTCGCCAAGCGTATCGTATCCTCTGTAACTGGCAAGGACGGAAGTCACGATATTCTCAACGTCCACGCGCTGTGCCGAACCATTCACGTGCGGCACGGTGTCCTTGAGGTATTCCGGCGCGATATGGGTATGAACGGGCGCGTCGGCGTCGCCGAAACGCGGCATGTCCAGCGTTCCGTAGATCAGGACCGCCCCGGTCGCCAGGACCACGAGAAGGGGAAGCGGCGACAGCCGGGCGGGCCTCCTCTCGACACGTGTTGTCAGCATGAGGGTGCCGAGCAGCAGTACGGTCGAGATCCCCGCTCCCACTGCGGCTTCGGTAAAGGCCACGTCAACGGCGTCCATCACGGTAAACAACCCCGCGGAAAGCAGGCTGAAGATTCCTGCCAGAATCACGGAGGCGAGCAGGTTGCGGATGAGGACGACGGCGACGGCGGTGGCGACCAGGAACGCCAGCAGAACAACGTCTATGAGTTCGATCATGGTTGGTGGTGATCCTCCCCATGCAGAGGCTTCAACCCGGAGGTAAAGGCGGCCTTTGCAACCGCATAAGTCGATGCCGGGCCGGTCAGGAAAATCAGCAGGAGGATCAGAAACAGTTTCACGGTGACCATGCTGAGTCCGCCCTGCAGCATCAGCCCCGCAAGCAAAAGCCCGGCGCCGATGGTATCGACAATTCCGGCGCCGTGCATGCGGCTGTAGAAATCGGGAAGTCTGATCAGCCCGATCCCGCCCACGATACAGAAGAACGACCCCAGGAGCAGACATGCCCAGCTGACGATATCGCTGACCATCATTTGGCGGACTCTCCGTTCTCCCCGTCAACGGACCCGAAGCTGCCGTACTGAACGAACTTGAGGACGGCAAACGTCCCGATGAAGTTCAACAGGACGTAGATCAGCGCCAGATCGAGAAAATCCGGCCTGCCGGTAAGAAACCCCAGCACCGCGATCAGGAGAATCATCTTGGTGCCGAACATATTTGCGGCGAGGATACGGTCGTAGACCGTCGGACCCGCGAACGCTCGAACCAGAACCAGAACCATCGTTATCAGAATCGCCGCCATCGCCGCCGCAAACATCAGGACCCTCCCTCCACTGCCGTGACGCGGCGATCCATTTCGCCCTCCGCGAGTTCCCTGGCGCTTTCCCGCGAGAGCGCGTGGACCAGAACAAGGTCGTTCTCCACGTCCACCGACACCGTCCCGGGCGTCAGCGTTATCGAGTTGGCGTAGATGACCTTCCCCAGCGCGGTTTTCTGGGTTGCCCTGGCACGTATCAGGGTGGGGCTGACGGGCAGGCGCGGATTCAGGATTCGCAATGCCACGTCGACATTGGACCGAAGAATGGCCAGCAGCAGCCACGGAACGTACAGGATCGCGCGACCTGCCAGGTGGATGGGATGCCCCTCGGAATCGACGATACCCATCCGCCGGACGATGGCGACAACCGCCAGACATGAGACGATTCCAAGCACGAGAACCAGCGTACGTTCGATGGTATAGTGGCCCGACCAGAGCAGCCATACACCGAACAGCGTAACGCCGAGACTCAGCAGAATTCTCAAAACCCGGTTCCCTCCACGCAACGACCGAACGCGCCCGACGTCCGGTTCAAACTATCTGGTTTTCTCGTCTTTGCGAACCGTCGCGAGAAATTCGTTCAGGCTTTCGATCTGACGGATGCGTACCTGTTCGATCACGAGTTTGGCGGACAATTCGGTTTTCTTCAGGAGAGCGCCCGGGTACACGCCAATCCAGAACATCAGGATCACCAGCGGCGTCAGAATGAGCCATTCACGCAGGGTCAGGTCCGGCAGCTTCCGGTTGCGTTCGTCTTTCACCTCTCCCCAAACCACGCGCTGGAACATCCACAGCATGTACACGGCGGCAAGGACGACACCCGATGCGGCGATGACGCCATACACTTTGCTTGCCTTGAACGTGCCGAGCAGGATCAGAAACTCACCCACAAACCCGTTCAGCCCGGGAAGTCCAATGGAAGAAAGCGTCGTAATCAGAAAGAAGGTGGCGAATACCGGAATGGATCTGGCCAGTCCTCCAAAGTCCGCAATCAGCCGCGTATGCCGGCGTTCGTATATCATTCCCACAATCAGAAACAGCGCTCCGGTTGAGAGCCCGTGGTTCACCATCTGGATGATTCCGCCCTGCATACCCTGCGCGTTCATGGCAAAAATACCCAGGACCACGAATCCAAGGTGGCTCACGCTCGAATAAGCCACCAGTTTTTTGATATCCGTCTGTACCATCGCGACCAGGGCGCCGTACACGATGCCGACTACGGAGAGCGCCATGATGTACGGCGTGAAGTACAACGCAGCCAGCGGGAACAACGGCAGGCAGAACCGGATCAACCCGTAGGTTCCCATTTTGAGCAGAACCCCGGCCAGGATGACACTGCCCGCCGTTGGCGCCTCGACGTGTGCGTCCGGCAACCAGGTATGGAGCGGAAACAGCGGGACCTTGATGGCGAAACTCAGGAAAAACGCCAGGAAGAGCCAGTGCTGTTGCGGGTGCAGATAGGTCATCTTCTGAAGCACCATGAGGTCGAAGGTACCGAACTGAAGACCGAGATAGACGATCGCCACGAGCATCAACAGACTGCCGGCCAGCGTAAACAGCACGAATTTCACCGCCGCATAGATCCGACGTTCGCCGCCCCAGACACCAATCAACAGATACATCGGAATCAGCATGGCCTCCCAGAACACGTAGAAGAGGAACAGATCCAGGGCGCAGAACACCCCCACCATCCCGGTTTCCAACAGAAGCATCGAAGCCATGTACTCCCGTACACGGGACGTTATTGACGACCAGGAGGCGAGAATCGCAAGGAACGTGAGCAGGGTGGTCACCAGTACCAGCAACAGACTGATTCCGTCGATCCCCACGAAGTAAGAGATGCCAAACTGGCCTACCCACTCTACCCTTTCCACAAACTGCATCCCGGGAACGCCTGCTCTGAATTCGGCGTACAACAAAACGGACAGCAGCAAATTCACAAATGCCACTGCCAGAGCGAAAACGCGGCTGAATCCGTCCCGGCCGCGACCGAACAGCAGGACCAGCACGCCGCCAATCAAAGGGATAAAGATCAGGCCTGTAAGGAGTCCAGGCATAGGTTCAGTTCCTCGTTCCGCACGGCGTTTTAATACAGCGATTCAATTCCCGGACACATAGTAAATCACCGCAACCACGCCAAGCACCATCCAGAGCGCATAGGTAGGCGCGTTGCCCGACTGAAAGCGGGTAACGACCCAGCCCGCGCCCTTCACCAGCAGGCCCAGCCCGTTCGCAATCCCGTCCACCACGATTGCATCGATAACACGCGCCAACACCAGCGAAAGCCGATGAATCGGCCGGACGATCAGGACCTGGTAAATCTCGTCGACGTACCACTTTCGCACCAGCAGCCCGTGAACGGCGTTCGACGATGCGGCTCCCAGCCTGCCCGCTCTGTGCATCCAGAATGCGTATCCGATTCCCAACACGCCTGCAATGACGGAAATCCCCACCAGCATCCCCCCGGACATTCCCCCTGACACCTCATAATGGGCCGCGCCAGCCGTATCGCTCAGGAACCCATCGATCCAGCCCTGCCCCGGCGGAACGCCCCCGAACCCCACGACGGCCGATCCGAGCGCCAGAACGACCAGCGGGACCGTCATGTTCGGTGGCGACTCGTGAGCGTGGTCGTACAGGTGCCGATTCCGGGGCTGTCCATGGAAAGTCATCAGGATCAGCCGGAACATGTAAAAAGCCGTAAGGACAGCCCCCACGACGCCCAGAGCCCAGATCGCCACGTTCCCCGAGCGGTAGGCACTCACCAGGATTTCGTCCTTGCTCCAGAAGCCGGCCAGCGGCGGAATTCCCGCGATGGCGAGCGCGCCGATCCAGAACGTAACGCCGGTTATCCGCATCTTGCCCAGAAGTCCGCCCATCTTCCGCATATCCAATTCGTCCTGCATCGCGTGCATCACGCTGCCCGCGGCCAGAAACATCAATCCCTTGAAGAACGCGTGCGTGAACAGGTGGAAAATTCCGGCCGTATACGCGCCAACGCCCACGCCAATAAACATGTACCCCAGCTGGCTGACCGTTGAATAGGCCAGCACCCGCTTGATATCGGTATTCACCAGCGCGATGGTCGCGGCCAGCAACGCCGTGGCAACGCCGATCCATGCCACCACGGCACCGGCGGTGGGTGCGAGCGTATACAGCACGTTCGAGCGCGCCACCATATAGACCCCCGCCGTGACCATCGTGGCCGCATGGATCAATGAACTCACGGGCGTGGGCCCTTCCATTGCATCGGGCAGCCAGACGTAAAGCGGAAACTGAGCCGACTTGCCGCAGGCGCCCAGAAAGAGCAGGAGCGCAATTGCCGTCGCAACCCCCGTGGACAACATCAGGGGCGCCTTTTCGAATACCTCGGCGTACTGCACCGTACCCAGGTAACTTGCCATCAGAAAAATGCCGAGCAGGAAACCGAAGTCTCCGATCCGGTTCACGATGAACGCCTTCTTGCCGGCATCGGATGCAGACTTCCGCTCATACCAGAAACCGATCAGGAGATATGAACACAATCCAACGCCTTCCCACCCCACGAACATCAGCAGATAGTTGTTCGCGAGCACCAGGACCAGCATTGAGAACACAAACAGGTTGAGATAGGCGAAGAACCTGGCAAACCCAGGGTCGTTGCGCATATATCCAAAGGAATATACATGGATCAGAAACGAGATCGTCGTAACCGTCACAATCATGAACGTCGACAGCGCATCGACCTGAAACCCCACCGAGGCTTTGAACGACCCCGCCGCAATCCACGTGTACACGTCTTCGTTCAGTTCTCCACCGCCCATCACCCAGAACAGAACGCGCAGAGACAATACCCATGAGAGACCGACCGCCGCGGCGCCGATATACCCCGACGTTTCCCGCAGCCTGTACCCGAACAGACCGTTAACGGCCGCGCCGGCAAGCGGAAAGAGGATGATCAGAATGACGACGGTCAACATTTCAAGCCCACTCAAATCAGAAGAGACAAAAAAGCATCGCGGTCCCGGGCTCCAACGGCGCCTACCATTTCAACAGATTCACCTCGCCCACGTCCAGTGTCTGCCTGTTCCTGTAAAGCGCGATGATAATCGCCAGCCCGACCGCCACTTCGGCAGCGGACACCGCCATCACGAAAAACACGAACACCTGCCCGGAGCCCGAACCCATGTAACGCGCCATCGTCACGAACAACAGATTGACGGCGTTCAGCATCAGTTCGATACACATGAAAATCACGATCGCATTGCGACGGATCAGCACGCCCGTCACGCCGATGGCGAACAGCATCGCGCTCAGGATCAGGTAATAGGAAACCGGAACGGCCATCTCGATCTCACTGTTATGTATCTATCACGAATTCACCACGAAAACGAAGAACGGACCGACGCCCGCACCTGGACAGATACGGCCCCCCCTATCGGGGTTGGTTTTCTCCCCCTTCGCGATCCCCCTTCACCATGACCATCACACCGATCAGGGCGACCAGCAGAATTACGGAGACCACCTCGAAAGGAAACAGATACCTCGTATACAACATCCTGCCGATGGTGTTGATGTTGTCGGTAAACAACGGCGCGTCTTCGGAAGCCGGCATGCCCGCCCATTTCCGCCCCGCCATGAAGCCCAGTTGCGCCACCAGTGTCGCCGCCAGCAAGACAACCGCGACGCGCCGGTATTTTCCCGCGACACGCTCGAGTGCGTCGGAATGCCCCAGGTTCAGGAGCATGATCACAAACAGGAAGAGTACCATGATTGCGCCGGCGTACACGATAATCTGAACCGCCGCCAGGAAATAGGCATTCAGCAAAACAAAAAGCCCCGCCAGGGCGAAGAACGCAGTCACCAGAGACAGGGCGCTGTAAACCGGATTGCGAAACGCGACAAGGAGCACTGCCGCAACAAGCGCGATTGCGGCAAAAACGTAAAAGAAAATCTGCTCCATTATCCCTCCCGCGGGTCGCCGCTGAAGTATTCCGGGGCGGAACACTCAGTTCGTAAGCGTCAGATAAAGCCCGGTTAAGAAGACGTTCAGAAGCGCCAGCGGCAGCAGAACCTTCCACCCCAGCCACATCACCTGATCGTACCGAAAACGCGGAAGGGTCCAGCGTACCCACAGGAACAGAAACATGAAGAATCCGGTCTTGATCAGAAACGCGAGCACCTTGAGCAGACTGGCGCCTATCGAGGAACTTCCGGGATCCACCAGCCATGGCATATCCCAGCCGCCGAAGAACAGTGTGGCTATTACGGCCGACGCCGTAATCATGTGGGCATACTCGGCCATGAAGAACATGGCGAACTTCATACTGCTGTACTCGGCGTGATAACCGGCCACCAGTTCCTGTTCGGATTCCGGCAAATCGAACGGCAGCCGGTTGCTCTCGGCAAACGCGGCCGCAGTGAACAACACGAACCCGAGCGGCTGCGTGAATACGTTCCATCCCGGCAGAAAACCGAACAGCGTCCGTTCCGACTGCTGCCTGACGATTTCATCCAGTTGCAATGTGCCTGCGGCCATCAGCACACCGATCAGCGACAACCCCAGCGCCAGTTCGTAGCTGATCATCTGGGCGGACGCACGCAGCCCACCCAGGAGGGCATATTTGTTGTTGGACGCCCATCCGCCAAGTACCACCCCGTACACCCCCAGCGACGCCAGTGCCAGGAGGTAGAGGATGCCGATATTTACATCGGCGATCTGCAGCCGGATCTCCCGGCCCCACAGGGTAATGGAATCACCGAACGGCACAATGGCAAAGCCCATCAGCGCGGGGACGAGAATGGCAGGCGGCGCGGCAAGATATACGAACCGGTTCACGTGCCGGGGGATCACATCTTCCTTGAATAGAAACTTGAGACCGTCGGCAATCGGCTGAAGCAATCCCCATGGCCCGACCCGGTTGGGACCCAGACGGTTCTGGATATATGCGCTGATCTTCCGCTCAGCCAGTACGAGATAGGCAACCGCGCCGAGAAGCCCGGCGAATACCACAACGACCTTGACGGTACTTTCAATGGCGTAATCCATAGGGTCTATGTACCGGCTGCCTCGATCTCAACGAGCGGCCGGCCCCCATTCCCGATAACGTCGTAGTCTATCCCTTTGAAAGCCGCGATGGTATTCGACATGTCGGCCATGATTTCTTCGACCCCGGCCGGCGGGGCCTCGCCCCCCATCAGCCGATTGACGTCCCGCAGAATCTCCCAGTCGGGCCGCGCGTCGCCCACGGGCGCCAGGCCCTGTCGTATTCGCTGCGCCCGTCCGTCCACGTTGGTAAACGTGCCTTCTTTTTCGATAAAGGCCGCACCCGGCAGGACTACGTCCGCCATTGCCGTCCAACCGCGGGACAGAACATCCTGAACGACCAGGAAATCCAGGGAGGCGAGGGCCGTCTGTTCCTCGTCAGACAACGACTCCAATGGATCGCCGCCCACCAGGTAGAGTCCCCGTATCCTTCCGTCTGTCACACCGCGCCAGATATCGGCGGTTTCCGCCAGGGACAACCCCAGTCCCTTGAGTACGGTCCGCGCGCCGCGCGCATTCGGTGACTTGTCCGCGCGAATGGTAAATCCGCTCTTGAACACCACGTCGCCTTCGTCGCTGACCCGATGGCGTACCGCGACGGGTCCGCCCGCCAGCCCGCTTCGGAAGAGGCTTCCGAACAGATAAAGCTCTTCGTTGGTCAGACAGGCCGATGCAATCCCAGCCACGGCGCTGTCGCCGTATTCCGTCCGGATGCGTTCGAACCCTGCGCTTACCGCCTCCAGCGCGACCTCCCACAACGCCAGTTCCTGTTTCTCGCCCTTTCCAAGCATCGGAAACAGCAGCCGGTCGTCGGCGTGCACGTAACCCCACCCGTGGCGGCCGTCGTCACACATCCAGTACTCGTTCACGTCCGGATTCTGACGCGGCACGAGCCGGTAGATCCGCTCGTTGTTGTAATCGGCCCGGATGTTGCAACCCGTACTGCATCCGGGGCAGATGGTGTCCACCGACTTCAGAAACCATACCCGCTGCTTGAAAAGGAACGATTTATCCAGAAGCGCGCCTACCGGGCAGATGTCCACTGTATTGCCCGACAGGCGATTGTCCATCCGCGCCCCGGGAAAGACGTCGATCTCGTTATAGACGCCGCGATTGAAATACCCCAGTTCGCCCGTACCGGAAATCTCGTCGCAGAACCGGATACAGCGGGTACACCGGATGCACCGGTCCGAATACAACAACACGTGCCGGCCGACGTCCTTCTTGGGCTGCACCAGCTTCTTTTCGTGGTACCGGCTCCTGTCGGATCCGTAGGTATAGCTGTAATCCTGCAGTTCGCACTCTCCGGACTGATCGCACACGGGACAGTCCAGCGGATGGTTCACCAGCAGGAATTCCATCACGGCATTCTGGTTTTCCTTGACGACTTCGGACTGCGTATCCACAACCATACCTTCGGCGGGCATCGCCGAACAGGAAGGTCCCAGGCTGCGTCGGCCGCCCATCTCCATCTCCACAAGGCACATGCGGCAGTTTGCCGGCGCGCTCAGTCCGGGATGGTAGCAATAATGGGGAACGTATATTCCGTTATCGATCGCCGTCTGGAGTACGTTCTTTCCGGGAACGATCTCAATTTCACTGCCATCAATGGTAAATGTCGACATCGTTGTCTACCCCGGAACCCGAATGGATTCGTTCTGATGAACTGGGCATCGTCCTTCTTCGATATGGGCCTCGAACTCATCGCGGAACGTATCCACGAATCCGTGGATCGGATTCGCAAACGCCCCGCCGAAACCGCATATGGTTGTCAACCTCGATGGCGGGCACAAAAACGGCCCGACGTTATGGGCTACGTCGAGCAGGGTATCCAGGTCTCCCGGTTTCCCCTGACCGTTTTCGATTCGCGACACGATGTCTCGCGCCCATGGACATCCCTCACGGCACGGCGTGCACTGACCGCAGGACTCGTGGGCGAAGAAGACCATGAAATTCAGCAACGCGTCTACCATGCAGGTTGTTGCGTCCATCACGATGATCCCGCCCGTGCCGAACATGCCCTGGAAGTCGCCGCCCCCGGGCGCCAGGAAATTCGATGGATCCATCACGATATCGATCTGGTCGGGTGTCATTGGAGGCGTTGAGGCCCCGCCCGGAATCACGGCTTTCAACTCGCGTCCGTCGCGCACGCCGCCGGCGAAATCCTCCACGATCTGGCGCATCGTGACCGAACCGGTTTCCAGTTCGAACATCCCCGGTTTGTTCACGTGCCCGCTGACACAGAAAATAAAGGTACCGGGAAACCGTTCGCTGCCTATTCCCTTGAACCAGTCCGCGCCACGGTTTACGATATGGGGTACATAGGAAAGCGTCTGGACGTTGTTCACCGTGGTGGGCCGTTCGAAAACACCCTGCTGGGCGGGAAACGGAGGCTTTGAACGCGGCTCGGCGCGGTTGCCGTTAAGGGACTGGATCAGGCCCATTTCCTCGCCGCAGATATAGGCCCCGGCGCCGGGATGGATGTAAACTTCCAGATCGTAGCCGGATCCCAGAATATCCCGGCCGATGTATCCTGCCGCCCGCGCCTCGGCAATCGCCTGTTCCACGATCGTCCGCGCCTCGAACATTTCGCCGCGGATGTAGACGTATGCCACGCTCACCCGCATCGCGTACGAGGCGATAATGGTCCCTTCGAGCATCTGATGCGGATCCTGCTCCATCAGGTGCCGGTCCTTGAACGTGCCCGGTTCGCTCTCGTCGGCATTTACACAGAGGTAGCTGGGTTCACGGGGCTCTTTCGGCATGAACCCCCATTTGACGCCGGCCGGAAACCATGCGCCTCCACGTCCCGCCAGCGACGCCTCACGCACCTCGTCGATCACCTCGTCCTGCGACATGCCAAAGGCCTTCTCAATGGCCGTATATCCGCCATGGGCCCTGTAGACGTCAATATTTCGGAGGCCTTCGACGCCGAAGCGTTCGGTGATGATTTTGTATTCTTCCGGCATATTCGGTCAGAGGTACTGTTTCAGGCGCACCTGTCCAGCAGATGGTCCAGCTTCTCCCGCGTCACACAGCGATGCAGATCCTCGTTGATCAGTACCGCCGGCGCGCCCTCGCAGGCCGCAATGCACTCCACCTTGGCCAGTGTGAACCGTCCGTCCCCGGTGGTTTCGCCCACGTCGATTTTCAGCTTATCCTTAAGGTGCTTCGTGATTTCCCGGGCTCCGCAGAGCGCACAGGACAGCGTTCCGCACACGTGGATAACATACTTGCCCACGGGGGCCTTGTGGAACATGGGATAGAAGCTCATCACACCGGCCGCATGGGCGGGCGGGATTTCCAGAAGGTCCGCGACGTATCTCAGTCCTTCCAGAGTGATATACCCCCACTCCTTCTGTGCCAGGTGCAAAACGGGAAGGATTGCCGCCTTGCGCCACTCCGGCGGATAGTGCGTGATGATCTCCTCACACTGCTTCCGCGTCTGTTCAGACAGGGCGATTGCCATTTCAAGAGATCCGTGGAATTGCTACGGCAGTCAGGGCGCTCAACGATCCAGCTCTCCCGCGATTACATTGATGCTTCCCAGGATGGCCACGACGTCCGCCACCATATGTCCGTTCGCCAATTGCGGGAAACACTGGTAATTCATGAACGACGGGGGCCTTACCCGAAGCCGGTAGGCGGCCCCGCTTCCGTCGCTGACAATATAAAAGCCCAATTCCCCGTTGGGGCTTTCCGTGGGCACGTAAATCTCTCCAGGCGGCGGCGCAATGCCGTGATCGTCCATGGTTACCTTGAAGTGGTGGATCAGCGATTCCATCCCGGTATACACGTCGTCCTTTTCGGGGAGGATGACCTTGGCGTCGTCGACCTTGACGGAGCCCCCGGGCAGATTGTTCACCGCCTGTTCGACAATCCGGATGCTCTGGTTCAATTCCTCCATCCGGACCAGGTAGCGGTCGTAAACATCGCCTTTTTCGCCCACGGGAATTTCGAAGTCATATTCCTCGTAGCCCAGGTAGGGCTCGGCCTTGCGTAAATCGTAGTTCACGCCCGACCCGCGCGCCATCGGACCCGTCAGGTTCCACGCGATGGCGTCTTCGCCGGAAATCACGCCAATTCCCTTGGTACGGTCAATCCAGATCCTGTTCCGGGTCAACAGCCTGTCTACCTCCCCTGCCGCCCTGGGGAATTGCGCCGTGAAATCGGTTACCAGTTCGTGGAAATTGTCGGGCACGTCCCATCCCAGCCCGCCAACCCGCGTATAACTCGTGGTTAAACGGGTTCCGGTGACGGCCTCGAAGATATCGTACAGGCGTTCCCGTTGTTCAAAGGTGTACAGGAACACCGTCATCGCGCCGATATCCAGCGCGTGCGTGCCCAGCCAGACCATATGGTCCCCGATGCGCGACAGTTCCGACAGAATGACGCGGATTACCGTTGCGCGCGGCGGGACCTCCAGGCCCATCAGCTTTTCCACCGTCATTGAAAAACCGATGTTATTGCACAACGGCGAAAGATAGTTCATCCGGTCGGTCACCGTGACCCATTGGTTGTACGTATGGTGTTCCCCCAGTTTTTCAAAGCCGGTATGCAGGTAGCCGATGTCCGGGAGGCACCTGGTGATGCGCTCGCCTTCCAGTTCGAGCGTGAGCCGCAGCGTACCGTGGGTTGCCGGATGCTGGGGCCCGAGATTCAGGACCATCCGCTCCGAAGCCAGCGGATCGCTGTCGGGCGAATCCTCGCTCTCGAAGGGATTGCCTTCGAACCCGGGATCTTCCGGCGCGATGATATCCCGTTCTCCAAGCCCGTTTACGGGGTAATCTTTCCTCAGGGGAAAGTACTTGAAATTCACCGGCATCAATATGCGCCGCAAATCCGGATGTCCCTCGAACCGGATGCCGAACATATCGTAGGCTTCCCGCTCCGGCCACTCCGCCCCCTTCCACAGCCCGCACGCGGACGGGACGCCGCGGGTTTTGTCGTCTACCCTGGCCCTGAGCCTGAACCGGTGGTTGTGAGGGTGAGAATAGAGGTGATAGACCACGTTGAACCGGGTGCCCGGATGCGGTCCCGGATACTCGGAATAGTCAACCGCCGTTACGTCCGACAGTCGGTCGTACGCCAGGTCCGGATCGTCCCGCAAAAACGCCAGCATATCCGAAACCCGGTCCGCATCGCAAACCGCCATCCGGTCGCCGCGGAATTCGGAAACCTCGAGGACGTCTTCCCCGAACCGTTCCTCCAGCTTCTTCGAAGTCAGGTTTTCAACACTCATCTCAGCCACCGGTGTCTCGTTCTTATTTTCCAGGGCCATGCATTCGACCAGTCGTCTGTCGTTGAACGTCCATTCTTCGGTCGTTTCCGCCATCAGTCCCAGTCCAGCCCGCCCTTGCGCCAGACATACGCGAGCCCGAGAACCAGAACGCCGAGGAACACCGCCATTTCCGTAAAAACAAAGCTCCCCTGAGCCAGCAGATCCTTGAAGACGACGGCCCAGGGGTAGAGAAACACGACTTCGATATCAAAAACGATAAACAGCATCGCCACAACGTAAAACTTGACGGAGAACCGCAGCCTGGCGTCGCCCACGGGAGGCACGCCCGACTCGTATGGGGACAATTTGACGGGGTTGGGACGGCGGGGTCCGAACAGATGCGTAATGATTAAACTGACGGCTGCAAACCCGACGGCCACTGCCATCAGAATAACAATCGGAAGATAATCGACCAGCATCGTGTCCCTGGACCTCTCGCGGGCTTATAGCCCGTTGACAAAGTCCATCCGGGCTGCGGCCGGCCATTGCGGTCGAAATACGACGTTGCGCTCCCGCGCCGAATCGCTCGATTCGACTCGCTTGTGCGCCTTGTCTTCGGCCACAATGGCAGTGTTCCGTCGCGGAAATAGATTGCCGAAATTCGGCCGCCAGACGGGATGAATCGGCGGATGAATGGTGACATATTTCCGCGACGGGACACCATGCTTCGCCTGCAGAGCGACTTTATCAGCGGACTGCTAGAAAAGCAGATCTGGAATAGCACTCCTTCCGACGACCGCTTTTGGGCGGTGATAGTATATCATAAGGGTCGTTAAATGTCAAGCCATTCCAGAACAATCAGACCGCATCTTTCGGCGAGCGATTTCAAGGTCTGTCCGGGGGCTATAATCTAACCCTCAGCGCGGGAATCCGGGCAGCCGATTCACGGCTCGAACGGGCGAATATCCGTTGACACAGACTGCGATGTCGCTCATATTGTCGCTCAATACGGAGCACGATTGAAGCGGGATGGGCCAATCGCAAATTCGCCTGCGACGATCTCCGGGCGTCGCCCCTGACAGATCGTTGAAAAAGTCCATCCGGTCTGTGTCCGGCTCCTGCCTCGGATTTCTTGAGAGAAACAAGCCATGTTTCGCAGGATTCTTTCCATGTTGAACGCCAAACCGCCGCCGCCTCCGTCGCCGCAACTGGAAATGCAGAGGGATACGCTGCAGGATCTTCCCGAGATCCGGATCCCCGATGGGTACGGCCTGCGAACCTACCGTTCGGGCGACGAAGCCGGCTGGTGCGCAATCATGGAAGGTAACGTGGGGCGGGACTGGACTCCTGCGACCTGCCGCGAAAAGCTTGTAAACGATCCCCGCTTTCACCCTGACAGTCTCTTTTTCGCCACCTTCGATTCACGACTCGTGGGTTCCGCATGCGCCTGGAGCCGGGACCTGACCGAACGCATCGTTGGGGAAGTGCATATGGTTGCCGTACTTGAAAACGAGCGCGGGAAAGGCCTGGGACACCTTGTCAACGCGGCCGTACTCCACCGGCTCAAAGGCCTGGGATATCGGCAGGCTCACCTGCTGACCGACGACTGGCGCGTCCCGGCCATCAAGAGCTATCTCACCGCGGGTTTCCGGCCATTGCACACCCACGACAGTCACGCCAGACGGTGGTCGGACGTTTTTGTCCGCCTCGGCATCGAGCATCGGTGAAAAAGAAAAGCAGCACCGTCTGAAGGAAGCCGCCCGCCAGGGCGACACATCCTCAGGGTCATTGACATTGATTCGTCACTCTTCGGGGAAGTAAAACCGAATAAATGCAGGTAGATAAAGGCGATACGGAGTCCGTTCCCGTGACGGGAGTCATCAATGAAAGCCGCCATTCTCCACAGACCGCTGACCCGGGTATCCGTCGAAGAAGTGGATATCGCATCTCCTCAGGCGGGTGAAGTGCTTCTGGATATCGCCGGTGCGGGGGTCTGCCACAGCGACTATCACTTTGTCGACGGACATGTTGCGCCTCGCGCGCTCCCGTGGGTAATGGGACACGAGGGCGCCGGGGTCGTCCGTGAAGTCGGCCCCGGCGTGACCAGCGTTCGCTGTGGCGACAAGGTGATTCTTTCGCTCGATGCCATGTGCGGCCATTGCCGGAATTGCAGCCAGGGAAGCCCGGCGCTTTGCGAAACCCATCAGGGCAGAGTACCGAGTCGTATTTCCAGGCGGGGGACGGTCTATTTTCACAACAGGCCCACCTATACCGAACAGTCCATTGTTTCAGCGGATGCGTGCGTGAAGGTGCCCGATGACACGGACCTTCGCACAGCGTGTCTGATCAGCTGCGCGGTCATCACCGGTATCGGCGCCGTGGTGAATCGCGCACAGGTGGAAGCGGGCGCATCAATGGCCGTGTTCGGCTGCGGCGGAGTGGGCCTCAATGTCATCCAGGGCGGCGTCCTCGCATCGGCAGGGAAGATCATCGCCGTTGACAGGGTGCCGTACAAGTTGGAACTGGCCGAACAGTTCGGCGCCACGCATTTCATCAATGTTGACAAAGAGGACCCGGTTCAGCGGATTCTGGATATTACCGGCGGCGGTGCGGACTATGCCTTTGAAGTCGTCGGCTTCCCGGCGCTGGTCACGCAGGCGTTTGCATCGGTCCGCACCAGTGGAACCGCGGTTATGGTGGGGGTGCAGCCAACCGGACAGGATGTGTGCGTTGCCGGCGAGGATCTGTTAATGGACCGCGCCGTCATGGGATCGTGGCACGGCGCCGCCCGCGCCCGCGTGGATTTCCTCTGGATACTTGATTTGTATCGACAGGGGAAGGTCAAATTGGACGAACTGATTTCCCGCTACCGCCCGCTGGATGAGATCAACGAAGCGTTCGAAGATATGCTCCAGGGGAAAGTCGCGCGGACGGTGCTCGTTTTCGATTGAGTGTCCGGTCTGTCATTGTAGCAGGACAGAGGAGGACGGCGTGTCCACAAGAAATGCAATCAATGTTCCGACCGTTCCGTTCGGAGAATATAACATCAGCCGCCTGATTATGGGCGACAATCCGATCTACGGATATTCACACTTCAATCAGTTACTCTCTGAGCATCAGAGAGAAGCCAATACATCGGATCAGGTTATGGCGACCCTGCGCCGTGCGGAGGAAGTGGGCATCAACGCCTGGCAGAACACGCTTACGGAACGATCTGCCGCCGACCTTCAGCGATACCGGGACGAGGGAGGCGCGATTCATTACTTCTGCCTCAGTGGAGGCGGAAACTGGTACGAGGATCCGTCGCTGATCGACGAAGCCGCCAGACACGGGCCGATCGGGATGGCGCCGCACGGAAGCGGCGTTGCGGGGCGATGCCTGAAGGAGAATCGCCTCGGACACCTTCGGGATATCCTCAAGCGCATTCGCAACACCGGGGCCATGGTCGGCCTCTCGGTACACAATCCCCGTCTCATCGATATTGCCGAAGCAGAAGACTGGGATATCGACTATTACATGACCGCCCTGTACTATCTGGAGGGTGCGCAAAAGGAATTCGAACGAAAATTCGGTTATCCGCCCCTCGGTGAAATCTATCTCCGCGAACATCGCGACCGTATGTGTCGGATTATCAGGAATACCGCCAAACCCTGCATCGTCTTCAAAGTCCTTGCGGCTGGACGCACGATTAATTCCAAAGACCGGATTCGCGAAGAATTCGGGTTTGCGCTCAATAACATCAAGACCAGCGACGTCCTTCTGGTGGGGATGTACCAGAAATTCAACGATCAACTTGGTGAAAACGCGGCTACGGTAGCCGACCTTTGCCGGGCATAGTCCGGATTGATTTGGCGGTGACAACGCGGATCTCGTGTACCACATTTTCGAGATTGTAAAGGCGCAGAGTGAATACTGAGCGGGTAGACTACAGCATTGACGTACGAGGGACCGCGGTCGACGTCGTTCACAAGGACATCAAACACGTATACATAAGGGTCTATCCACCGAACGGTCGGGTAAGGGTGTCCGCTCCGCATCGTTTTGAAAGACGCGCGGTTCGAATGGCTGTCATTTCCCGCCTCGGCTGGATTCATCGCCAGAGGGCGAAATTCCTGGACCAGGATCGCCAGCCCCGGCCGGAATTCGTGACCGGAGAAAGCCACTTTTTCGGGGGCCGGCGCTACCGGCTCGACGTGACGGAACAGTCCGGTCCACCTTCGGTTCGTCTCGTTGATAATTCAACCATGGCGATGTGCGTTCGACCGGGCGCCGACCGGAATGTCAGAGAGGCCGTTCTGGATCGATGGTACCGGCGCCATCTCCGCAACCGGCTGCCGGTGCTTGTCGCGAAATGGGAGCCCGAAATGGGCGTGCGGGTCAATGAGGTCCGCATCAGAAAGATGAAGACCCGCTGGGGAACCTGCAACCCGGATGCCCGCCGAATCTGGCTTAATCTCGAACTCGCCAGGAAACCGGCATCCTGTCTGGAATACGTGGTTGTGCATGAGATGGTCCACCTGATTGAGCGCCGTCACAACGATCGTTTCCGGAAGCTGATGGACAGGTTCATGCCGTTGTGGCGATCTCATCGGGATGACCTCAACCGTGCGCCGCTGCCACGCGCAAACGGGCGGTATTAGACAGGGCCAGAACCAGAGACAATTCGCGTTCCGCCTGCCCCGCGGCGTTGCAAGGGAAATCAAACGTCGCGGGGTTGCTATTGGCGACAATTCTTTTAGATTTTCTATATGCGTTGAATTTTGACGGGGAGGACCGATTGTCATGAATCTGGACATCAAATGGGAGCGGCACGGCGGAATTCTGATCGCGTTCCTTGCGGGTCGCATCGACGGCAGCAATGCCGATGTTCTTCAGGGTACTCTGGAGTCTGGAATCGGCCCGGATGACAGCGCTTTGATTCTGGATTTCGAGCGGGTAACATTCATCAGCAGCGCGGGGCTTCGCGTTGACGTGATCATCGCCTGGAGATTCAAGGAACCTGGAAAGCAATTCGGCGTTTGCACGCTCACCGATCCGGTCCGTGACGTTATCACCATTAGCGGTTTCAATCAGATTATAGACGTTTGCGCGTCACAGGCAGAGGCAATTAAAGCGTTCGAGAATAATTAAGTTAAATCTGGAGGAAATTCATTCATTCGTGAATCGGAAGACCTACCTAACCGAAACGGAGTACCGAAATGAACAGTGATGAAGAAAAAATGGGATCGATGAAGAGTGCGGTGGATATGGAGATCGTCGGGGACAACATGTCGGACATCGCTGAATTCACTATTGAGAAATACGAATACAGGATTGACAGCACCCTCTCACCGGAGGTGCGCGAGAAAGCCGTCTCCACGATTGAAGAAGCACTGTGGAAGAACATTGAGGAATTGAACCTGCTGCGCAAGCAGTACCTGGCGGGGCTGTTCAACCTTGCCGACAAGACGCTGAGCGAGATTGTCGAATAGCGGGAATAACGATAGTTCCCATCCTGCCGGAAGTCTCGGAAGGGATGAGGGAGTCCTGATACAACGAACGGCATCTGAAATGGGCCGTGTTTGCGGCGCTGATTATCGTAGGCGCCGTCACGGTGCTACAGGCGGCGAGGATCGGCCGGCTGGGCGGCGGGCACCTGCTCATTACGGGCGTAACGCCCCACTACATTGCGGTTTCGGTGATTGCGCTGGACGAGGGCGGTCCGGCTGTATTTGCCAGCCTGATCGTCCTCTCGTCGGTTTTCTACCTTGCCCTGGCTGTCTGGCTGCCGCTGCTGCGCCGCATCATTGCACCCGTCGTCTCAGGTACGGTACTGATGCTGATCGCGGCGATGATCATTCCGATTTCTTTCGATCGACTCAAGGATGTGCCTGAGGGGGCATCGACGGCGGCGGGACCGTGCGTGGCGGCGGTTACGCTGATCGTCGCCACGGTCCTGGTGCTGCGCGCTCCGGGGAAATGGCGGCCCTGGTCGCTGATGATCGGCATCGGTGCCGGTTGTGCGGCCGCCGCGCCATTCGGTCTATATGATTTCGGGAAATTGGACGTGGTATCGTGGGTGAGGATCCCCGATACCGGATTTCCCGGTCTGGTCCTTGCGCCAACCGCGGGCTTTTGGGCGCTGGCGCCGATGTTTCTTATTGTGACCATGATTTAGGCGATCAAGGGCATCGGCGACGGCATGGTCGTGCAGCAGGTGTCCCGACGCCGCCCGCGGGCGACGGATTTCCGGCTGATCCAGGGCTCCATCAATGCAAATGCCGCGGGTCTTCTTTTGTCGGGCCTATCCGGAACGCCGCTCACGACCGCCTATTCCTCACTTACGGTCTCGCTCATCAACCTGACGGGCGTCTCCGCACGCAGGGGGGGATACGCCATGGGCGGCATTCTTATCGTGCTGGCGTTCTTTCCCAGGGTAACAAGCGCGCTGCTGGCAATTCCCAGCCCCGTCATGGCCGGATTCCTGCTGGTCGCCATCGGCATGCTCTTTGTGGAGGGGATCCAGACCCTGTCGCGAGCGGGCCTCGACGCACAGAAGGCCATTGTGGTGGGGCTCGCGTTCGCGCTCGGCCTCGGCATGCAAAACCAGAACGTTCTTCAGGAGCTTCTGGGCAATCCGTGGGGCATGCTGCTGGGCAACGGCATCACCGTCGGCACGGTTACAGCGATCGCGTTGACCGCCTTTCTCGAACTGACCAATCCGCGTCCCCGGCGCCTGGAGACGCGCCTGGACATTTCGGAACTTCCCCGTATCGACGCGTTTCTAAAGGAGGTTGCGGAGGGGTTGGGTTGGGACGACGCCGGGACCGGGCGGTTGCGTTCCGCGGGTGAGGAGACCCTGGCGAGTCTGCTGGAGCCGGATAACGAAAATCCTCCGGACGAGACCCCGAGACTGATCGTTGTTGCCCGCAAAGAGGGTGAGGCGGTGGAACTGGAATTCGTGGCGGTTTTCGACGAAACAAACCTGGAAGACCGCCTCGCCTATCTCGACGAAGGGGCTGAGACCCTGGACGAAAGCGAGATATCGTTTCGGATGTTAAGGCATTACGCCTCGTCGGTACGGCACCAGAAGTACCACGGCATGGACATTGTTACGGTGCGGGTGGCTCCCGCATGAGCCCGTATCGCGGCCAGACCGGGCGCTCTATTACGGGTCGAGATGCGCCCGGTATTCCCGTAATAGCGCGGCGGCGCCCGCCCGGATGAACCCCAGTTCCGACGTGGCTTCGTAAAACGTGGCGCCCTTGCGGGCCCACCCGCCCGCGGCGGCGGCGCTCCAGGGCATGGTGCCAAAGGCCACCCCGTGCTTCCTGCAGATGTCCAGGACCGCTTCCATTGGACCGCGCACCGCAGGATGATCGAAGTCACCCGGATGTCCGAACTCGATGGAGGTGTCTCCCGGTCCGACGAAGCACATGTCGACCCCGGGTTGACTCAGAATCTCCTCGGCGTCCCGATAGCCCGTGACCGTTTCCAGATGGACCACGAGCGTGGTCTCCCGGTCCTGTTCGTCCATCCAGCCCCGCCAGTCCGTAACGTCCCTGTAGTCGCTGTTGCCCCACCCCGGCGCCACGGCGCGGGTCCCCGCAGGGGGAAATTTCAGGTAGCTGTGCAGACGCCGGACCTGCTCACGGGTTTCCGTACGGGGCAGTTGGATTCCCACTACGCCGGCCTCCAGCAGCTTCGAGACCTCCTGTCGTTCCAGTTGGGGCGTCTTGGCGATGACGGGCAGCCCGTTGTCACGGGCGGAGAGAATGGTGTCGGCCAGGTCCTGCAGGTCGAAGAGGCTGTGCTCGTACTCGATGTAGACGAAGTCGAACCCGGCGTGCTGGTACAACTTGACGAGTGAAGGATGCGCAAACGCCTCGATCGTTGCGCCGATCAACAGGTCCCCGCGTTTCAGCCGCGCCTTGAGGTGGCGCCCCGGACCCCCTTCGGGGTACCAGGGATTGTCAACGCCCTTGCCGGCCTTTGGGTTTTCGGGCATAGGGCCTCCTTAAGTTTTCTCGCGGAAAGAGATCGCTGAAATTCGGCCGCCAGTGCGTCCGCCTGGTACAGAGTAAAGCGCCATCCATTCAAACGCGTATCTTCGAGATCGAAATACGGCCGTTGAAACACACGTCGACGTCGCTTCCGGGTTGTCGCGGGCGCTCCTGATAGACGCCGGTAAATTGAAAGTCATCGCCGGTTCTAGCATACGCGGCCACATGTGGACTGGTGTCCACATGTGCCTGCTTTGTTTCCAGGCGAATCCCTTCATGATCGGGATGTGGCAGATTCACGCTGAGAAAACACCCCGGTTCAAGCGTGCCGCTCAGAATCTTGTCGAGATGTGGCTCAAGCCGTTTTGCGGCAAGCAGCCAGTCGATTGTCCGGTCCTTTTCCCTGTAGTGTGACAGGGCGATGGCCCTGCATCCGAGAATGGCCGCCTCGCGGGCCGCTGCCACGGTTCCGGAATCGTAGACGTCCACCCCGAGATTGCTTCCGTTGTTGATCCCGGAGAGCAACCAGTCGCCATCGGGCGCTAACCGGCTCAGGGCCAGACGCGTGCAGTCGGCAGGCGAACCCCATATCCGGTAACGCGATTGCGTCATTCTATCCACGCGAATTGGCCGGTCGGTCGTCAACCTGTGTCCGACACCCGACTGCTGCTGCGCCGGTGCGACAACGACGACCTCACCCCACCGCGATGCCAGTCCAACCAGCGTTTCCAGACCCTCCGCTTCAATGCCGTCGTCGTTCGTAACGATCAACTTCACAGTCCGCTCCAGGTCAGGCACTCATTGCGGAGTCGCCCTCGGCGCTCCGGAAGCGTCAGGACCCGCCCGGCGAAGAGGCTTCCTCAACAGGCGGCCCCAGTATGTGTCATACGGATGGACGACCCGCACCCGTTCCTTTCCGCGGAAGACCGGCCTGCCCTCGTTTACCCATCTGAAAATCGATCCTTCCAGATTGTAGACCTTCGTATATCCCTTCCTCATCAGGAATCCGGCAAGTTCGGACGATCGGTAGCCTACGGAACAATACAGGACGATACGCCGGTTCGCAGGTGACCCCTGGAGTGTCCTCAGAGCCTCGTCTTTTGATGGGGTCGGCCGGGCGCCGCGCAAGTGACTGACCGCGAATTCCTCCGGCTCTCGTACGTCCAACAGAATAAGATCCTGCCGCTTCGGTGCTCTTTCGAACCACGACTGCAGCGTATCGGTGGAGATATGCGCGACTTCCGGAAATCTGGCGCAAATCATCCTGAGCGTCGCTGACCACGCCTTCGCGCTGTCATCGGCCTGTTCCTGCGCTATCGAGGAAGCAGGTGAGCAAACAAGGAAGCCGGCAGAGATCAACAACGGCACGCAAGGAACGCCAGAAGAGCGAAAGAGGAACGCCATGAAATCAGATAAGCGACTGACTCTCGAGGAATTCGCGCATCGCATCGACGCACTCCGCGGGCTGTTCCATCTGCAGGAGGTGGGTGGTTTCAGGGAGGAAATCGTAGTCGACAGTGACGATATCGCTGAGGTCGAGCGTGGGCAGATATGAATAAGGTAACGTGGGATCGGCGCCGATGACCTTTATCGGGCACTGGAATCTGGGAAAGTCCACCAGCACGGCAAACGTGGCCGCATAGTCGACGATCTGCGCTTCGTATTCACGGGGGCACCTGAGTTCATAGACCTGCCCGTTTGCGGATCTGCGTAGTGTCGTTCTTGCCACAAGTTCGAAAACACCCGGCGCCACACGCTGAAACGTAGGGAGGTAGGGAAGGACCTCCGCGAATTCCTCCGTCGTCTCAAAGCGATTCGCGCGCCTCCGGGTCATTGCGGCCACCCGTTCAGCCGCGGCGTCGAATTCTTCGTAACTGTCACCGTGCCTGCACAATGGGGGGTCGAACAGAACGCAGGCGCCGAATCCTCCGCCTCTGGCGGGCGACAGCAACGCGGTCAGGGCAGAAACCGAATGAAATACGCCTATTTTCGTTTTTTTCCCGAAATGCAGGTCGATGGCTTCGAGAATACAGTCGTGGTCATTGACAAACGTGGGAACGCTATGCTCGTGAAGAGAACTGACCGTGTTCCATCCGTGGTTCCTCAGGTCGTAGACAAACAGGTCGAAATCGTCCAGCAGCAGAGACCAGAACGGAAAATAGAGATCAATTGCAAGACCGTTTCCATGACTCAGCACGAGCCGTGGACCCTCGGGATTTCCATGCCGCCGCAGGGTGATGCGGGTGTCGTTATCCACGGGGACGTCGACCGTGGACTGCGGTTCGGGGATTTCCCAGAAAGTTTCCGGGTGCGTGGTCAAATGCGAGATCTTCCCAGGGGATAATTAACCTTGATTCGTAAGTCTTCGGGGAAGCAAAACCGAATAGATGCAAGCAGATAAAGGCGATTTGACTTCGGATTACCAGGAAACACCGGGTTATTGGACGTGAACTGAAAAAATGTCCTTTTTGACGACCGTTGCGCCCCGTTTCAGGGGCTTTCGTCGCGTCGCCGAGTTGCTGTTTTTTTCGAATTGGGGTTAACAGTCCGTTGATAAAGTCGCTCTGCAGGCGAGGCATTGTGGCCGTAGGCAGGCAGCCCGGATGGATTTTTTCAACGGGCTGTTAAGGCATCGCATGAGTACAGATTCTTCCGGCGCCGCCTGGAATTCCCTTAAATTCAATATGGCCCCGGATTGGAATCCGGGGCCAGTCCTTGAACAGTGCACGTTCTCCGCGAAGAATCCGTCTTACCCGGCGGCGTCCAGGCGATTGACCAGTTCCCGAACGCTATTTACGTTCCCGCAATCTTCAAGCGTAAACTTAACGTTGAATTCCTGCGCGACGAGTTTCGCGAAAGCGACGAGATCCACGGAGGAAATGCCTGCCTCCATAAGGCTGATGTTCAGGTCATCCGGCAGCGCGATGGGCTGCCCATCCACTTCGAGATTCTCCGCGATGAGACTTCTGAGGCGATCTTCCGTTGAAGCCATAACTACGATCCTTTGATATTGAAGGGAGGTCCGAACGAACAGATAAGATAGTGTTCACCAGATGTCAAGTCAATTCGTTTTTTCGAATGGCTCTGCGTTCCGCGATGGCGCCTTCTCTGCGGACCGGTCACAGAACAAAAAAAATACCTCTATGTAGACAGCCCTTACACTATATTGGATGTTTGGAAAACGCGACAGATCGATAAAATATCAAGTCATGGGGTACCAAACATGCCTTATCTCTCCGCAACAGACAAGTGTTTCTTTAAGGAAAACGGCTGCCTCATCGTTCGCGGCGTGCTCACGACCGCTCAGGTTCGTGCCGCCCGGGATGCGCTCTGGACCGGCATTGAGGCCGACCGCGACGATCCGTCAACATGGATCGATGCGGGTCCGCGCACTCCGGTGCCGGCCAACCATCCGGCCATCCGCGCCACGGTTCACGAATCGCCGCTCAAGGACTTGCTGAGCCTGTTGGCGAACTCCGGATACGATGGTCCGCTGGTGGTTGAACTCAAGGGTGTCGACCGGGACGAACCCCTGCCGGCCGTCACTTCCGCTCGCGTGTACGTCGAAGCCCTTCTCTGAGTCCATTTGCGGCGCAGCCGGACCGTTGTTCCGGACTTCACTGTGCCGGGGACCCCATCGTTAAATCCAGTGGCGCCGCCGCTGGAAGGGATATGGCGGCAGAGCGATGCGGCGTCGTGCTTCGCCCGCGAAAAGGCCCTCGAAGCGTACTGCGAACCCCGACTCGTATGCGTCTGCAACCGCCTTGACAATTCCGTCGTCATCCGCCTCCGTGTTGTCACCTCCCGGAATTAGCAGGCTGTCGATCACAACCGGCGCCTCGCCGTTGTTCGCTGCCTCCGGCCAGGCCTGAAGTTCGTCGGAACCGAAACCTGCGTTCTGGCCGACCGTCACGATGACACGCACGCCCAGTTCGGCCAGAGCGCCGACGGAATTACGGAACGACACCGGTTCATCCCCACGGCGTCGCCAGTATTCCGCGTCGAGAGCTTCGTCCGTCGAAATCACCCGACCCGTAACGCTGCTGACGTAGTCGAGGGAAGACGGCGCGCCGACGATGCCGTCCACAGGTTCTTCTGCGGCCCTGGCCGACGCAAGTCGCAATCCTTCCTCGAGACCGAAGACCCCGGATGCCTGCGCCGCCGCGAGTTCTCCAGGGCCCTGCCCAACGACCACGTCCGGCCGGATACCCAAACTCGACCACAGGGCCGTAAGCGCGCACTCCAGCGCGTAGGCGGCCGGCCGCGCCCAATCGGGATCTTCAAGGAGACTGCGGGATCCGGCGCGGCCGAACATCACGTCCAGCAGCGAATCCCCACGAATCTCGCCAAAAGCCTCCTCGCAGCGATCCAGGACCGCGCGCGCCACCGGCTCCGTTTCGTACAACGTCCGGCCCATGCCCGGCCGTTGGATGCCTGACCCGGCGTATGCGAACGCAACCTTCCCTTCCTCTGCCGGTTCCGTCGATTCGTGAGCATCAGCCACGGACTTCAACCCGTCCCGAAACGACCCGGCATCGCTGAAGACCACGCCAGCCCTGCAGTCGAAATGGCTCCGGCCTGTCCCCGCTGTCCAGGCCATGTCCGCGAGCAGGTCCTGTAACGCCTCGTCGGAAGCGATCGCGCCAGCCCTGTCGTCGAGCCAGTCGAGATAACGCCCCGCCAGGTCCCGCAGCGCGCCATGTGCCTTTCCGGATAGAGGAAGGAAACGCGTCTTACGTGCTTGTAACACTTCGTTCGCCGGCAGCGGCAGGCCGGCCATCGTCTCCGGCAGCGATACATTGACGGAGCTTGGAGCGCCTGCGAGGATGGGGTCTGCATCTGTGCGTGAATCGCCCTCCGATACGTACCCTTCGACCACGACATGGGCATTCGTGCCTGATATACCGAAGGCGCTCACCCCGGCTCGGGGCGGTCGTTCGGGGTGGGCCGGCCATTCGGTGTTGGCCGACACCACGCGCACCGCGAGACGGTCCCAGTCCAGGTTCGGATTCGGTTCCCGGAAGTGCAGGTTGCGCGGGATCACGCCCCGATTCATCGCCAGGACGGTCTTGATCAGGCTTGCGACTCCCGCGGCCGGCTCCAGATGGCCGATGTTCGTCTTCACTGAGCCAATCAACAGCGGCCGGTCGGCTTCGCGTTCCCTGCCGTAGACCGCTGCCGCCGCCTGCACTTCAATGGAATCGCCAAACTCGGAACCTGCCCCATGCGCCTCAAGGTAGTCCACGTCCGACGGCGCAACACGTCCTCGCGACAGTGCCTCTGCTATTACCCGCTCCTGTGCCGGACCGTTGGGAACGGTGGGTCCGGCGCTTACCCCGTTCTGGTTTACCGCGGACCCCCTGATGACGGCCCAGATGCGATCGCCGTCGGCTTCCGCCCTGCTCAGTCGCTTGAGCACGGCGACGCCGCAGCCTTCGCTTCGCACGAATCCATCGGCGGAGTCGTCGAAGGCTCTGCAACGACCGCTGGCCGACAACATCCCCAGGTCCGCCATTTCCCTGGTTATGTCCGCCGAAAGAAGTGCATGTGTCCCTCCGATCAGGGCCATGTCGACTTCGTCCTGCCGCAATGCCGCGACCGCATAGTGCACGGCGATCAGCGACGACGCGCAGTTGAGTTCCACCGGCATTGTCGGCCCCTCGAAACCGAACGCGTAGGACACGCGCCCTACCGCCATGCTCCCTGCCGTACTCAGGTAGCTGACGCCGTATCTGCCGCCTGACATAAGGTCGCGGTATTCACTGGCGGAAATGCCGGCATAGATCCCGGTTCGGCTTCCCCTCAACCCTTCAGGATCAATTCCTGCATCCTCCAGTGCCTGCCAACTCGTCTCCAGCAGCATCCGTTGCCGCGGGTCCATCATTCGTGCTTCTATCGGCGCGATTCGAAAGAACCTGGAGTCGAAACGATCGATCTCATCCACGAATCCGCCCTGTCGGAACGCGGCGTACTCAGCCGGGAGGTCTTTGGCGAGACCGCCCCAGGTGCCGGAATCGCCGCGTCCGTCCGTCACTGCGTCATTGCCCGCTTCGAGCTGGCGCCAGAAGGAATCGAGATCGGGGGCGCCGGGAAACCGGCACGCCATACCCACAATTGCAATGCCTTCATCCGCGCTCTCCCGCTGCGGAGCGGGCGTACGCTCGGGCACCGGCAGTTCCGGAGCGGCCGGTCCACCGCTGACCTCGCCCAGCTCTTCGGACAGATGACGGGCAAGACTCGCGATGTCCGGGTAGTCGAACACCAGGGTGTTTGGCGCCGTGTACTCGCCTGAAAAGGCCCGGTTGAGCCGATTTCTCATCTCCACCGCCATCAGCGAATCCATGCCCAGATCGAAAAACCCTACGGCGGGCTCGGGAACAGTCGGCATTCTCAGCACCGCCTGCGCCTCCCGCTGCAGAAACGACACCAGCAGTGCCTCCCTTGCCGCCGCCGGCGACTGACCAAGCAGGCTCATCAGATCGTCCGTTGCGGAGGGATCATCGGAAATGCCGTCGTCGTCCGTGGCCAGCAGGTCTTCGAGGAAGTCCGGGCGGCCTTCGAGGGATTCACCGAATGCGACCCAGTCCCTCGCCAGCACAACGCTGGTCGCCGCGTCTGCGCGCACCAGACGGTCGAACGCGCGGAGACCCTGCTGCGGGGTGATCCATTCGATGCCGGTCGTCGCCGAACGCCGGGTCATCCGTTCCCGCTGTTCCTCGGCTTCGCCAATCTCCGACCATGCGCCCCAGGCGATGGCCTGCCCGGGAAGCCCTTGCGCGCGTCGATGGGCGGCGAGTTGATCCAGGAACGCGTTGGCCGCCGCGTGGTTCGACTGGCCCGGGTTGCCAAGCACGCCCGCCACACTTGAAAAGAGGACGAACATGTCCAGATCGCGTTCCGCGGTTGCCCGGTGAAGGTGCCAGGCCCCCAGTATCTTCGGCCACATTACCGCTTCGAACGTCTCCCAGCGCTGGTTTCCGATCGATGCGTCCGACAGCAGGCCCACGCTGTGGACAACACCCCCAAGCGGCGGAAGGTCCCGGTCCATTCGCGCCAGCATCGCATCCAGGGCATCGACGTCGGTCACATCCGCGAGTTCCACCTGCACCCGGACTCCGCGTTCACGGAGCGCGTCGATCTCCGCCTCGACCTCGGGGTCGGGGGGCCGTCGGCCGTTGAGGGCGATTACGCCGGCGCCGCGTTCGGCCAGCCAGCCGGCCACCGCGCAGCCGATCTCGCCGAGGCCTCCGGTAACCAGATAGGTCCGGTCGTCGCGCAGCCGGCCTCGGGCCAGCGGCGAATTGATGAAGACGAGCTTGCCGATGTGACGTCCACCCTGCATGCACTTCATCGCGCGCCCCGCCTCGGCCACAGGCCATCGGGCGTGGATGAGTGGAGTCAGCTCGCCGGCCGCGAGCCGCGCCATCACCCGCCGCAGGATGTCGCCGGCGCGTGCGGGCTCTTCCTCCTTGAGAACGTCGATCATGAGGATAGAGTACGAGACGTCCGGCCGCACCGCCGCCATCTCGTCCTCGCTCAGGATCTCCACCCTGCCCATTTCCACGAAGCGACCGCCCTGCGCAAGGCACGAGAGACTCGCCTCGATAAAGCCCTCGCCGGTCAGGCTGTTCAGCACCATGTCGACTCCGGCACCGCCGGTGGCGTCGAGAATCTCCTGGCCGAACGCCGTCGTGCGACTGTCGAACACATGCGCCACGCCCAGGGAACGCAGATAGTCCCGCTTGCGCGCGCTCGCAGTCGCGAACACCTCCGCGCCGGCGGCCTGCGCCAGTTGGATGGCGGCCAGCCCCACTCCGCCGGCCCCCGCGTGAATGAGCACCCGGTCGCCGGCGTCCAACCCCGAAAGCTCGAACGAGAGCGCCGCCGAGACGAATGCCGTTGGAATGGTCGCAAGTTCGGAAACCGAGAAACCCGGCGGCGCCGGCACGATCATCTTTTCCAGGGTCACCGTTTCCGACCCGTAGTTCCGGAAGGTCATGCCAACGACGCGATCGCCCGCCGCGACGCCGGAAACCCCGTCTCCCACCTCCAGCACCCGGCCGCAGAACTCCCCGCCCATGAAGTCATCGACGAGGCCGAGCGCGATGAATACGTCACGGAAGTTCAGGCCGAAGGCTTCGATTGCCGCCCGCACTTCCCCCGGCCCCAGAGGTTGCTCAGGCTCCGGCGCCACCTGAATGGCGTCGAGGGAGCCGCCGGCATCCGGCTCCAGCGTCCATCCGGGCGCTTCCGGCAGGGCCAGCCGATGGGCGACCGCCGCGGCCCGGACAAGCCGTGCGCTCTGGCGGCGGTTGAACCGATAGGCGACGTGGGTTTCAGAATCCGGATACAGCAACTCGTTCACCAGGTCGTTCAGAGGCACGGCGTCTTCGGGGTCGAGATCGATCATCCTCGGCTGCAACTGATGCGCCTCACGTGCCGCCACCTTGCCGAAGCCCCACAGCGTCGCGCCGGCAAGCTGTCCGCCGCGTTCCTGCTCCAGAATCTGCCCGCCGCTCGTAATGAACCACACCCCTCCGACCGGTGTCAGGTCGGCGTCGATCACGCCCTGGATCAGCGCCAGCGCGCTCGCCGTCACCCGCTTCACGTCCGCCGCCATTTCGGCGGTCTCGGCCTGCGGTCCATGGCCGTCCAGCGACGCAAGATGCACAACGCCGCTGAGAGGCACGTCGCCCGGAGGTTCGCTCAGCAGCGTCTGCCAGGACTCGCGCCGCTCCATATCCACGTTTTTTTTCACGATTCGAGCGACGCATTCTGATTCCGCTTCCCTGCCCGCCAGTACCACCGTCTGGTTACGCGACGTGAGTTCCGTCGCCAGCCTTTCCGCCACGCCGCCTTCATCGGCCGCGATGACCCAGGACCCTGCCGGCTCCGTTACTTTCACCGGCCCCTGTGCGACAATCACCCCCCTGTCCGGCATGCCGGCCGAGCCCGACTCGTCAACGCCGAGGATCTCGACTTCCGCGAAGCCGGCGTCTCCCAGCGCCCGGCGCCAGACGGCGGGGCTGGCCAGGGCGTGGTGCGGACGATACGCGTCGGCGAACCGCCACCAGCCGTCCAGCTGTCCGAAAGTCAGATCAAGCCAACCCTGGCCGCGCAGGTTTTCAAGCGCTACCAACTGTCCTGACGGCGCCAGAAGGTCGCGGCAGTGCGAGAGCGTCTCGTTCAGGTAGCGGGTGGCATGCAGTACGTTGGACGCGATTACGAGGTCGTAGGCGTGCGCATCGAAGCCCTGCTGTAAAGGGTCTTTTTCGATATCGAGGACCCGGTATTCGATACCGTTGTCTCCGAAGCGCCCCTCGGCTTCGGCAAAGAACCCGGCAGAGATGTCCGTATACGTGTAGTCGAACCTTCCCTCCGGCAACTCAGGGAGTACGGATGCAGTTGCCGATCCGGTGCCCGCCCCAACCTCCAACACGCGCAGCCGCCGGCCTTCCGGCAACCCGGCTACGAGCGTCCGAATCCCGTCGCCCAACATCCGGTTCGCCGCGCGCGCGACGGGCGCCTTCAGATACAGATCGGCCGCTGTCGGTTCTCCGCTGCTGAACAGAAGCGTGAGCGGGTCCGCCCGGTCGCGAAGCACGTCGGCCAGTGCGTTGCCGGAGCGTCGGAACAGACCGATTTCATTGGAACCGTGGGAATGCAGCCCGGCCATACGCATCGCACAATCGTCGGCGTCGTCCCGCAGTTCCTCGGGCAGCGCGTCACCGGACCCGACCAAAACGACAAAGCCATCGCCTGCTTCGTTCAGCACGCCCGATCGGGAGAGCATTTCGAGCATCCGTCTGAAGAGGCGCTTGTGTTCCGGCATGACGCCCAGGCGCTCGCGCAGTCCTTCGGGATCCACGGCCTCGCCCGCGTGCCGGTCCCATCCCAGTCTGTCAAAGGTCAGGAGGGCATAGCACCGCGACAGGCGCTCGAGGTCTTCAAGCAGGGCGTCCCTCGCCTCGGCGCCCACACGTTCGGCTTCGAGGTACCGCGTGAACAGACCGGCCCCGGCCGCGACTGATTCCGGACCCGGGAGAAAGTCGGCGTTCAGCAATCCGGGCGCCAGCGCACGGTCACGCCATACCACTTCGTAGAGTAACTCGTCCAATCCTTCCACGGTTGCAAGAAGCGTCGCCCGCGTCGCCCGTTTTACGGTGTAGCCCGTCAGTTCGCCGATCAAGGTCCCGCTCGTATCGTAGACGCGCAGGTCACCGGCCAGGACCTCGCGGGGTTCTCCGGTTTCCGAGTCCGGCACACCGTTGTTCGCGTCATCCCGCATTCGCACGTGGCAGACCAGTTGGTCCGGCAGCCGGTCCGCCAGCCAGAACCGTTCCCAGGCGAACGGCAGATAGGTAATCCCGTCGTCATCGTTTCCCGCATTGCGCGCGGCGCCCAGAACCTGAAAACAACCGTCCAGCAGGAGGGGATGGATATCGAGCCCGCCGCGGTCCTGAGCATCCGCGAGAGACACCTCTCCCAGCGCTTCGCCCGGACGGGACCACACGGCCCCCAGCGTACGGAACCGGGGACCAAGATCGATACCCACCTCGGCTTTCGCGCGGTAGAAGGCCGGCACATTCTCTGGCGACAGGCGAGCCCTCAGTTTTTCCAGATCCTGCCGTGATTCGGCTTCCGGTACGCGTGGGCCGGGCGAGACCTGCGCCTCGGCGTGCAGCGTCCACTCCGCGCTGTCTTCTCCTTTGCTGAGAACCCGGATCCGGCGTGACCCACCGTCCTCGCCGTCGTCCAAAAGAACCTGAATCTTCCGTCCTGCATCACCGGACTCGTCCCCGGCTTCCGGAAAGATGAGCGGGTTGTGCAACTGCATATCCTCAAGATCAGGCGACCCGGCCTCGGCAGATGCCGCGGATGCCGCCATAGCCCCATAGAGCGCGCCCGGCGCCAGGACCCGGTCGAAGACCCGATGATCGTTCAGCCACTCGGGATCCGACGGGAAGACATCCGTCTCGAAGGTGATTTCCCCGCTTGCGGACTCGTGCCGCTCGCCCAACAACGGGTGGTCCGCTCTGGTCCGGCGTCGACGGGGCGCGTCAATCCAGTGACGCTGGCGCTGAAACGGATAATCCGGCAGCGCGATGCGACGGCGCGCCTCCCCGGCGTACAGCCCGGTAAACGACAGTTGAATACCGGCTTCGTAGGCGCTTGCCGCTGCCGCTGTAAACGCGCGGTCGGCTTCGGCCTGCGACACCCGGGTCGAGGGGCGCAGCAGGCTGGAAAACGCAACCGGCGGATCCGCGTTTCCGGCTGTATCCGGCCACGCCATGGTCGCCATCGATCCCAGCACCGCGTGGGGTCCGACTTCGACAATCAAATCGACGCCCAGACGTGCCAGCGTTTCCATGCTTTGACTGAATGCCACGGGCTCCCGTGTGTGACGGCGCCAGTATGCGCCGTCCATCCGTTCACCCGGTTCGAGCACCCTGCCAGTTACGTTGCTGACGAGTGTGAGCTTTGGCGGTGATGTTTCGAGACCCGCAACCACACGTTCCAACCCGTCCAGCATCGGATCCACAAACGAACTGTGAAAGGCGTTTCCGGTATTCAGGCGGTTGACCCGGATATCCTCGGAAAGAAAGCGCTCCGAGATCTCATCGACGAGGGCTTCCGGTCCGCTCACGACCTGATGGGCGCCGTTGAACGCCGCTATACACAGTCCCGTACCGGCAGTTGAGGCATTCAGTTCATCGATGGTCGCCTCGACCCTCGGCAGGTCGGCGAAGATCGCGGTCATGGCTCCGCCGCCCGGCAATGCCGCCGCGAGCTTACCCCTTGCCGCGGCAAATCGAACGCCTTCTTCCAGACTGAATACGCCCGCCGCCTGCGCCGCCGCGAGTTCTCCGAAACTGTGTCCCATCACAACCTGCGGGCGGACGCCGATGCTCGCCCACAGCGCCGTCAACGCACACTCCAGCGAAAAAATTCCCGCCTGCGTCCAGACCTGGTCGGCAAGATCACCCGAACGTCCGAACATCATGTCCAGCAGGGATTCCTCCCGGTCCTTTCGCAACTCAGCGTCGCAGCGGTCCAATACGTCCCGGACCACCGTCTCGGTCCGGTACAGCGACTCGCCCATGCCCACCCAGTGACTGCCCTGGCCGGTATACAGGAACGCGACCCGTGAAGGCGTTTGCACGCCGGCTGCCGCGCCGGATTCCGCAACCGCGCGCAAGCCCTCGCGCAGGGACGTCTCATCATTGAATACGACGCCCGCCCGGTGCGTGAAATGGCTGCGTCCCACGCCCGCCGTCCATGCCATATCGGCAAGCATTGTCCCGGCGACGCCCGCGTCGTCTCCCTTGAAATCGGTGGTGTCGAGCCAGCTCAGGTATCGCCCGGCAAGGTCTCGCAGCGCTTCGTTCGACTTGCCCGAAAGCGGCAGGAAACGCGTGTCCCTTACCGCCAGGGTTTCCCTTGCCGGTTTCCGCGCCTCTCCGTCCATCAACGGTACCGCCACCCGAACCGGAGAGCCTGCCGGCGCAACGTACGCGCCGGAATCCGACACCGCTCCACCGTTGTTTTCGTACCCCTCGAGGATCACATGGGCGTTTGTTCCCGACCACCCGAACCCGCTGATGCCCGCCCGGGGGGGACGATGGGAGTGGCGCGGCCAGGCTGTCGATTCGGCCGTCACCCGCAGGGGCAGCCGCGTCCAATCCATGTCGGGATTCGGATTGCGGAAGTGCAGATGTCTTGGGATTATCCCGTGGTTCATGGATAGCGCGACCTTGATAACCCCGGCGACTCCCGCTGCAGATTCCAGGTGGCCTATGTTCGTCTTTACCGAACCGATCAACAGCGGATTGTCGGGTTGGCGTCCCCTGCCGTAGGCGGCTCCCGTCGAGCGCGCCTCGATGGGGTCGCCCACCTCGGTGCCGGTTCCATGCGCCTCGACGTAGTCCACGTCCACGGGTCGAAGACCGGCACGATGCATCGCAATTTCCATGACCCGCACCTGTGCGTCTTCGTTTGGCACCGTCAGTCCCGCGCTCGCTCCGTCCTGGTTCACGGCGGAACCCCTGATCACCGCCCAGATCCGGTCCCCCTCCACCTCCGCCTCGCTTAGACGTTTCAGAACCACGATTCCGCAACCTTCGCCGCGTACGTACCCATTCGCGGCGGCGTCGAACGTTGCGCATCTCCCGTCCGGCGACAGCATGCCGGCGTTTGCGCGCATTTCCAGCAGCCGGCCCGACAGGATCGTGTGCACGCCTCCCGCCAGGGCGAGATCGGACTCCCCGCGTTCCAGGCCCGAGACCGCCTGGTGAATGGCGACCAGCGACGAGGAACAGGCGGTGTCCAGTGCAATCGCCGGCCCCTCCAGACCCAGCACGTAAGCAACCCGGCCGATCGCTGTATTGAAGGAAGTACCGGTTACCGAATAGAGGCTTGGAGCCGGCTCTGCCGTGTCGCTCGCATCCAGAATCAGACCCCTGTATTCGTTGTTGCTGATCCCTGCGTAGACTCCGGTCCGGCTGCCTTTCAGGCCATCCGGATCCATCCCCGCATCTTCGAGAGCCCGCCAGCTTGTCTCCAGCATGAGTCGCTGCTGGGGGTCCAGCAGTTGCGCCTCGGCCGGTGAAATGCGAAAGAACGACGCATCGAAGAGTTCCAGCCCGTTCAGGTATGCACCGTACCTGCAGGCGACGGCCTGGGCCTCCCGGTCCGGAAACAACTCGCCGACGCGCCCGTATCCGGAACCCGGGACCCCCTCGCTGACCGCGTTCTCGCCCGTATCGAGCAACCGCCAGAATCCGGAGACGTCTGGCGCGTTTGGGAATCGACAGGCGATACCCACGATTGCTATCGGTTGGGCGGAACCGGAATTCTTACGTTCGGTGTTCACGTCTCCGGCAGCACCTGCAAGTCCATCTGCTACCATAATGACGTTCTCCTTTGTACGAAAAATCAGCGCACCCGGGCGCCGGGGGATCGTTAACCCGGCTACCCGTTCGAACCCGCTGCAACCGCAGCGCAGGCGTTCAATTTCCCGGATTCTGCTCCAGCGTTTCCAGCCAGCGATACCCGTACGTCGGGATATTGTTTGACGGCGGCGTTACGCCGCTTGGGAACAGGCTGAATCGTTCCACCCGCAGGCGGTAGCTGTAACCGTGTACCGGCTGGAATTCCACGATTTCACTTCGGAACGCGGCGCCGTTGACGACGTTGCAGAAATTCGAACCGGTCTTATTGCACTTGATCCTGCCGGGCCCCACGGTGACTTCCTCCTCCTGAGTGCCCGCCGCCTCGGTCTTCGCGACGATTTCCTCCAGCACATGGCGGCCATCTCCATATTTGTTTACATTTAATGTATAGTGATATCCCGCCTCGTATTCGAAATTTGTGATAATATCGTCGTAGGACGCGCCGTCTACAAGCAGACAAAAGTCATCGGCAATCGAGCATTTCACCCGGGTGGGCGCAAGGGACAATGTTACCGGCGTGGATGGCGCGAGGGTTTTTTCCAGTTGTTCAAGCAGACGATAGGCATATCGGCCTGCATCCTGGGGTGGCTCTTCTCCATTCCAGGGATCGTATTTCCCAATCCGCAGACGGTAGGAGTAGCCGGCTTCGTAGGTAAAGCCATCGATTCCGTCGTAAAACAACCTGCCGTCAACCACCATACAGGTCTGTTCGCCAACGCCGTAGCATCTGGCCAGGGTTGGACCCACGGTGACTTCAATGATCTCAATATAGCGCGGTCCGACCGCATCGTCGCAGGAGGCGATTGCCTGGATCAACGTTACGGCCAGTACAAATCTCCCGATTCGCATCTGCGCCCCCGCCAATAGGGTATGTTTCCTATCGCGTTGTTCCCGGCCATTCGGACTTGTTCGCTGAACCGTCCGTCAACTCCTGTTGGAACATCAGACGATCCGTACGGCGGCGGGTAGGGTCTGAAGTTGACAAAGCCGTCGCATCCGTTGTAACTTTTAATATATAATAGAAATCGGTATTTGAACAATGGCAGGAGGCAGCCAATTGATAACAACGGTTCATCCCGTATTTACCGTATGGGCCGATTTCGACGATTATGGGTCGAATTTCGACGACGGTCGGAGTCGGCCGGAGAGGTCGCCGTGCCATCGTTAAAACAATGCATTCAAGAAGCAATTGTTGTCCCTATTCGTCATTTTCAGGGCCCGGCCCTGATCGTCTGAGGGGGAAAGACGGTGCGCGTACATCTGTTCTGCTGGCTGTTGCTGGGTTGCGGGACGGTCTGGGCCCAGCCCAACGGCTATATTGAGGGGACGGTTAAAGGAGAAGGCGGCGAGACCCTGCCCGGCGCCAACGTCGTTGTCGAAAGCGTGGATATAGGCGAGCGAACCCGGGCCGCAACAGGCGACGGGGGGCGGTTCCGAATTGCCGTTCCGGCAGGGGATTACCGGATCGAGATCACGTTCATCGGCTACAAAACCGAGATTCGGGAAACTGTCACGGTGCAGTCAGGCCGATCCACCGGGCTGGATGTGATCCTCAAGGAGCAGGTTATCTTTCTGGAAAAGAGCGTGGTTTCCGCTTCCCGCCGCAGGGAAAAGATCCTGGACGCTCCCGCCTCCGTCTCCGTGGTCGAGACCGCCGATATCCGCAGCAACCCCTCGATGAACGTCGCCGACCACGTAAAGAACCTGCCGTCGGTGGACTTCGCGAAAACCGGACTGGCGAACAGCAGCATCGTGGTGCGCGGCTTCAACAGCGTATTCACGGGCACCCTGCTCATGATGACGGACAACCGGCTTGCCAGGGTGCCGTCCGTGCGGGTCAACGCGCCGAATTTCATTCCCATTACAAGCGACGACGTGGAACGAATCGAGGTGGTCCTGGGGCCGGGATCGGCATTGTACGGACCCAACAGCGCGGACGGGGTCATGCACATCATCACCCGTTCGCCCTTTACCTCGCAGGGCACGAGTGCGCATTTCGGATACGGGGAGCGCAACGTGCGTCAGGCCTCGATTCGCCACGCCGGCAAGGTTGGGGACCGGGTGGGCTACAAGGTTTCCGCCCGGTACTATACAGGGACGGAGTGGGAATATATCGATCCGGAGGAGGTGCGGGCCAGGGAACGCCGGGAGGAGCAGATCGCCGCGGGTCTGAATCTGTCGTCTCTTCCCACACGCAACCCCGAAACCAACAATCTCGGCCTGGAAGCGCGTCTGGACTGGCGTGCCTCCGACAACTTCACCGCTATCTTTTCGGCCGGACACAACAATGCGGACCTGGTCGGGCTCACCGGCGTGGGGGCCTCCCAGACGAGAGACTGGCAGTACAACTACGCTCAGATGCGCGTGCTGTACAATGACTGGTTTGTCCAGGCCTTCCGCAACTGGACGGATGCCGGCGGCACCTTTCTGCTGCGTACGGGCGACCCCGTTGTAGACAAGTCCTCTCTCACGGTTTTCCAGGCGCAGCACGTGTCGAAACTGGGCGGCCGGCAGCGTTTCACGTATGGCCTGGACGCATTGTTGACGCGGCCCGATACCGAAGAAACCGTCATGGGCAGGAACGAGGATGACGACGACCTGAACGAATTCGGCGTCTACCTGCAGAGCGAGACCTCCCTTTCCAGGATGGTTGACCTCGTGCTTGCGCTGCGCTACGATTACCACAGCCGCCTCGCGGACCCCGAATTCTCGCCCCGGGCCGCGTTCGTGATCAAGCCGAAGCCAACCCAGACGTGGCGTCTGACATATAACCGGGCTTTCACCACGCCCACGTCGAACAATCTCTATCTCGACCTGCTGGCAACCAGAGACCCCTTCGGGTTCAGCGGGCTCTTCTCGCCGATGTTCACGGAGCGCGGTCTGGCGTTCGATCCCATCGACCTCTGGACCCAGGGAAACTATCAGGACAACGGTTACGGCTTCACGTTCCGTCGGGAAGGCGGCCGGCCCCTTTTCCGTTCGCCTTTTGCCCCGATGGCCGGCCTTCCGGCCGACCAGTATCTCCGTCTGGACGACCCGGAATTCACCAACGTGATGTGGGGTATCGGCAGGGAGGTGACGCTCGAGCAGCTATTGCCAACCGTAAAAGAAATGGCCGTTGACATTCTGGTCCAACAGGGCATGAGCGCCGAAGATGCCCGGTCCTTTGCGAATGGACTGGCTGAGGCCTTTCCCGGTATCGTTCCCGAGCGCTTGACGGGTCTTCGCAATGTCATGGGCCGACTGAACATCGCAACGCCGCCGCTGGGCGAAGCGCCGGATGGAAATCTACAGCCGTTCTTCTTCGTGGAGTCGGACGGCGCCACCCCGGTGACGGCATATGACGTTCCGCGCATCCAGTCCGCGATTACCCGGACGTTCGAGTTCGGCTACAAGGGCGTCATTGCGGACAAACTCATTGTAGCCGCGGACCTGTATCAGTCCAGGATCGAGAACTACGTGGGCTCGGTATCGGTGGAAACCCCCAACGTCTTTCTCGAGCCGGAGAGTCTGGCCGAGGCGCTGAGTCGCGGATTCGAACAGACGCTGTCCGATCCGTCCAACGCCGTACTCGCCGCCGGTCTCCAGCTGATTGACAATGTACAGGTGCCGGGACTCCTGGAGGGCAACCGGAACGGTTCACCGGTGGACGAACTGACCGCCATCTTCGTGGCAGGTGCGGCGGCGATTCCATACGGAACGGTATCGCCCGAGCAGGCGTCCGATCCGTACGCGATGGTGTTGACCTACCGCAATTATGAAGATGTCACCATCCGCGGGCTGGACCTGAGCCTGGCCTACTTTCCAACGGCGCAATGGAGACTGTCCGGCAACTATTCATACGTGAGCAGGAACTTCTTCCAGAACCTGAAATACACCCACGTCCCGGGCGGAGGAGACATCACGTTGAATTCGCCCCGGCACAAGTTCAAACTGGGGGCGTCATACGACTTCTCGCGGCTGGGCCTGACGGTTGGCAGCGCGCTGCGTTTCACCGATTCCTTTCCCATGCAATCCGGGGTGTACGTGGGCAACGTGGATGCCTATACGGTTGTGGACATGACGCTGAAATACCGGTTGCCCGTTGAGAGGGACGTCTTTCTGCATCTCGACGCGAGCAATCTTCTCAATATGCGCTACCGTTCATTCATTGGCGCCCCGGAAGTGGGCCGGCTCGTCTTCAGCCAGGTCAGCATGCGGTTCTGATAACGCGGATGGATTGCATAAGAGGGGGTGCGGCGACTGTCGCACCCCCTCTTTTTCGAGGCAAGGGTATACGTATATGTCTGGCAACAGGCCGTCAACGGAGAATTCGCAAGCGTGGCGCGGCAGGGAGCGCGACGCCGTTTCCTCGTCGGGGTACGTACTGCACACGCTCGAAGCGGCGCTTTGGTGCGTGGACAGATCGGAATCCATCGAGCAGGCCCTGATTCTGGCGGCCAATCTTGCCGACGACGCCGACACGGTGGCCGCGGTCACGGGACAGCTTGCCGGCGCGCTGTGGGGCCTGTCGGGCGCCCCCGCCCGGTGGCTCGACAGACTTGCCTGGCGCGGGCGCTCGGAAGCGCTCGCCGCCGGCTTGTTCGAGGCCGCCAACGGCGAGCGGACCGGCCCTGTTCTACTAACCTGATCCCACGGTCCCATGAACGTCCTCACGATCCGGAGTCCAGAGCATCCTGCTTCCGCATCCGGTCCCGGGCTTTTCTGGAAATGCGGTTCCAGACGCCTGTGAGCCCCATCGCCTTCTTCATTTCCTTCAAAGTTTCATCGGCGACCACCTGGACGCGCTGCGTTCCCTCGTACAATACCTTTTCCACGTACCCGGCATCCGCCTCGTATTGCGCCCTTCGCTCCCGGACCGGGTCGAGAAAGTCGTTCAACGCCCGCGTGAGCTTCTCCTTCACCTCAACGTCGCCGACCGTCCCCTCGCGGTATCTCGACTTCAGGTCCGCTACTTCCTCCTTGTCCGGATTGAACGCGTCGTGGTAGACGAATACGGGATTCCCTTCCACCTTGCCGGGAATGTCGGCCCTGACCCGGTTGGGATCCGTAAACATCCCCCGCACCTTCTTCTTCACGGTCTGCACATCGTCGGACAGAAAAATTGCATTGTCCAGGCTCTTGCTCATCTTGGCCTGGCCATCCGTACCCACGAGAACGGGGACTTCGCCGATCAGCGCTTCCGGAATCGGGAAAACCTCCCCATAGTAGCTGTTGAACCGGCGGGCGATTTCACGGGTGACCTCCACGTGCGCCAGATTGTCCTTTCCCACGGGAACCAGGTGCGCCCTGGGGGTCAATATATCCGCGGCCTGCAAGATGGGGTATCCCACCAACCCGAACGGGATCGCCTCTTCGTCCAGCCTGGCGGCGCGCGCCATATCCTTGATGCTGGGCAAACGCGCCACTCTCGGCAGGGTCACCAGCATCTCGAAGAACAGATTCATCTCGTATACGGCGTGGATGGCGGACTGCAGATAAACGGTCGACCTGGATGGATCGATGCCCACCGCCAGATAATCCAGTAACATCTCCCGCACGTTCTCACGCAGGGCATGGATGTGTTCCTTCTGCGGCCGGGTTGTCAGCATGTGCAGGTCCGCCACCAGAAAAAAGCACTCGTATTCGTCCTGCAGCCGCACCCGGTTCTTCAATGAGCCGACGTAGTGTCCCAGGTGCATCTTCCCCGTGGGCCGGTCGCCCGTAAGTATCCGTTTTCGTTCAGCCATCGCCATTCCCTCCAAAAAAAAATCCCCGCCGAGGACCGGCAGGGACGTAAATTTTCCAGTTTCGAATCTCAGAATCAGCACGCAGTCAGCTGGCCGGTACGATTGAAGTCGTACCACCGCCAGCTTCCGGAAATTCCGCCGTGCGCCAACATCACTTTTTCCCTCTATACAGGTACGTGGAAGACCGGTCAACGATATCCAATTCTCACGACCCTGTCAAGCAAATTCTGCCCTTTCCGGTTTTTCCACACGTGATGCGCCCTGTGAAAGGGCTATGTTGCATCCTTCAACAGTTGCGCCATATCCACGGCAAAGTAAGTCAGGATCATATCCGCGCCCGCCCGTTTGATGGACGTAAGCGTTTCGACCATGGCGCGCTCCTTTTCCACCCAGCCCCGCTCCGCGGCCGCCAGGACCATCCCGTATTCGCCGGACACGTTGTACGCCGCAATCGGCGTTTCGAAGCTTTGCCGCGCGCTCGCGATGACGTCCAGGTACGGCAGTGCGGGTTTCACCATCACCACGTCGGCCCCTTCCTCGATATCCAGCGCAATTTCCTTCATCGCTTCCCGGATATTGGCGGGATCCATCTGATACGTTTTCTTGTCCTCGGGGACGCCTCGTGCCTTTACCGGCGCAGACTTCAGCGCTCCACGGAACGGACCGTAGAAGCAGGATGCGTATTTGGCGGAATAGGCCATGATGCCGACGTTGCTGAACCCATGGTCGTCCAGCGCCACCCGGATGGCGCCAATACGCCCATCCATCATGTCCGACGGCGTCACCCAGTCCACGCCCGCTTCGGCGTGAGAAAGCGACATTCTGCACAGCACCTCGACGCTCTGGTCGTTGGTGATCTCGCCGTCGATCAGCAGACCGTCGTGCCCATGCGTGGTATAGGGATCCAGCGCCACGTCCGTCTGCACGCAGAGGTCGGGCAGCGCCGCCTTCAGCGCCAGGACCGCCCTCTGGATCAACCCGTCCGGCGCGTACGCCATCGTGGCGCGCTCGTCCTTTTCCTCCGAATATCCGAAAAGATTCACGCCGCAGATGCCGAGGCCGAACACCGCCTCGCACTCCCGTACGAGTTCATCGACCGAAAACCGGAACTGTCCGGGCATCGACTCGATCGGTTCCCGCACCCTGGCGCCCTCCGTCACGAACATGGGATAGATCAGGTCCCCCACGTTCAATACGGTTTCCCTGGCGAGCGTCCGTATGGGTTCGGTGCGCCTCAACCGCCGCGGTCGATAGGTCAGATCCATAAGCGCTTCCTTCGCTTTAAAGCTGCGAACGCGGGAGCCGAACATCCGGTAAGATGCGGTACGCGATGCCAATCCACGCACAATCAGAATGTAACCTAGCAGGTGCTGATGTCAACCCATGCTTTCAAGCCGGGTCTGTCGATGACTCGGGGTGAGTGGGCGCAGCAGGGGCAGCTTCGAAAGCTGTCCGTGGGTCGGGATATCCGGACGCGTCCGGACACTTATTAGCTTGTCTCCTGTAATCAACATTGTTAGGATAGTAATATGAACCCTTAACTGCGTGGAAATTACATATGATCTTGTGCGTGGGAGAATCTCGCGAAGAGCTAGAACGGTTGGTCCGGAGCGTAAAGGAATTGCCGTTGACGACGGCGTTGTTGCGATTGGCCACACTACAATAACAATCTCGTGGATTAGTTCGCCCGGGGCTGGGGTTGTTTTCATATCAGCTTTCGGGTATATGTAAAAAATGCGAATGGCTCTTATCATATTGATCGTCATAACCCCAATTATTCACAAAAAAGGTAGTTTCCTTACCCAAGTCATTGTATTATATTATGGTTAGGCGAATAACCATA
>JAGWBX010000093.1 GCA_021295655.1 Candidatus Latescibacterota bacterium | reverse complement strand
CTCAGGGACCGGCTCGGCTTCCGCGACTCCCCCTCAAGGGGGGCGTGATTGAACCTTCAAACGGGCTCGCCCGATAATTGCCACCTGTTTGGTTGCGGCTGAGCATAACGAAGCCGCGCCAGGATGGAGTTACCGTCCTTACCCGCTTGTTTTGCCGAAATTCGCGGCGAACGTCACAAAGTCCGCGAAATCCACCTTACCGTTGCCATCAAAATCACCGATCAGCCCGGTTGACGTTCCGCCATCACCGTTGGGGGAGGCTTCGGAGGACCAGCGAAGATTCCCATGTTGCCCCAGGGTCTTTGCAACTCCATTGCCGTCCGCATCGAGAAAGGCCCGAAACCTGCCGCCTTCAATATTCAGCACGCCAGCGCCGGTCGAATCGGCCCCCATGCCGACCACAACCCGCCCGGAAGCGTGCTTGAATCCGATGATGCCGTGTCCGTTCTCGTTGGCGCCCATTATCGACACCTCATCGCCGTTCCGGTTACCCGCGATGACCAGGCCGTCTCCGTCCGTGTCGACGGAGAAGCCCGCGGCCGGTCCGGATTTGTTCCTGACATCCATCCATCCATCCATTGGCGTTGTCGGACTGATCCGCGCCTATCGCGGCAACGACTCCACCCGCCGCATTTACGATACGAAGGGCGCCGTGACCATTGTTGTCGATACCGAATCCGGAAACCAGCCTTTTGTCCGTGTTGAACACGCCAATCGCCCCATCCCCGGCATCGTCAAAGGCGAGTGCGGCCGCCGAACCCTTTGCGCTCTTGACGTCGACCACTCCGTTGGCTTGTTCCGACCGGTCGGCGCCTATGGCGGCGGTGACACGACCGGCCGCGTTGAGGACTCCCATGGTGCCGTGTCCCCGCGAATCCACGCCCACAATCGATACGCGGTCGCCATTGCTGTTCCGTACCTCGAGTAAACCGCTTCCGGACTGACTCGACCCGACGGTCGCGACGAGCGCCCCGCTTGCGTTAATAATGTGAACTGCACCCACCCGCAGCGTATCGGCGGCATTTAGGGGTTGCCCCGAAGCGATCTTGCTCAGTCCACCGTACCCGGTCTCCGGTAACGGAAGTTCCGCCCCGGTCGGCGAAAGGTCGTCAAACCGCACGTCGCCCCGGTCCGTGACGTGTTGAAGGCTTAGCGAGGTCAGCTTTGACGGAAGGATCCTGTCAAACCACTTCGATGCCCGGGTCAAAGCCGGTGACGCGCTGAAAAGGAATACAACGAGCAATCCCGCAATCGCCCGCTTCTGCCATCTTAGCCTTTCTTCCAGAGCTTCCAATTTTTCTCTAAGGTCTTCCGTGTTCATTTTTCAACTCCTTTCCAAACGTGGACAACAGGGTGATCGGCGTGGATCGGTATTGCAGCCGATTATCGTCTACGGGTAGACGTAAAGCGTCGAAACTTCTAGCGACGTGGATTCCAGAATCACCTCCTTTCCGAATGCGGACAGAACCGCGACCGCTCCAGGCAGGTTGCACGTCAGATCGCCCGACGCGGCCCCGCTCTGATGCGTTGCATTCGTGTCATCCACCCAGGCCGAAGCTGCGTGCGAAGATCACGAAATCGCTGAATCCAACCGTGCCATCGCCGTTCAGGTCGAACCGCGCGTCAAATCCGGCGTCGCCCCGGCTCTGTCCGAACTGCGCCGCGAACCGCAAAAAGTCGGGAAAACCAACAGCCCCGTCGGGAAGGCGCCAGCGATTGTAGTCCTGTGCGTGGGCGAACTGTGCGAAGAAGACAACCGTCGAAATAAGAATGAGACTCAAAGTCGTCAGCTTTTTTTCACTTCGATACCCTCCATGCACAATGAATCATTATGAATCACGACGGTAAACCGTGATTCAAGCAAGGACTCGCCAATCCGCCACACCCTCAACTGGAGTTCAGCGAGTACCGGCATCAGCTGGCAGAATCAGGTGTAATGCACGCCGATCAGCCGCACACCGGCTGTGATTCACGCGACTATGTAGATTTACAGGGAAATTGGAGTGGAAGACACGTCGCCGAACCGCACCGCGAACTGGGGTTCACGTGATGCCCGAGTTTGACCGGGATATGGGCGCAGGGCGCGCCGCTCGGCCACACGTGGAATTGAGATTTTAGAGCAGGCTGTAAAACCGTGAGGAAGGCGCGGGGCGCGCCATTCAGCCACGTCGGGGACTGCGATCAACGATGGTTACAGCGATTGACTTTGATGAGTGCACAAGATCCGTCATCCGGTCACAAACCGGTCGGTGATTCGCATGGGTGACGTAACTTGCCGTGATTCAGACGCATGGCGTGCATAGAACCACACCATGGATATCGTTTCACGGAGATTACGAGCGATGGACTGGGGTTAAACCGTATGAAGAGACTGTGCTTAATGGGATTTCAGGATTGAACCGGAGGGTGTGATGGCGACAAGTAGAGGCCTGTTTGAATCTGTCGGCCCCTTCATCCGACCACTCACACCGCGCAACCTGCCATTTCAAAAGTTGCCCCGAGCTACAGTTTCTCACGTAGACGTACAGCGGCAAAACGTTTGGCGACGTGGATTCCGGTACCACCTCCTTTTCAAACGCTAACGGGTTTGAAAGTGGCGTCAACCACAGGTTCAGCCGATTACCTCTTGCGGCCTCATGCAGGGCCTGGCGTCTTCAGGTGACCGCGGGTCGTCATGGGGATCCCGGCCGCACCGGGAAGACCGGCGACGCCGGCACTTTTCATTGAGAATTTATACTAATACGCAGCTTTAGTTACAGTTTAATTCATGGATCGGATAATGTCAACAGGAAAAATGATGCGTTAAGTAACTGCGTTTCCGTGCGTTGACTGCCGGTCATTGCAAACCGGGTCCCCGGTCCGTCAGGTCCGCGTGCGCGAAGTGCCAGTCTTCAACGTGATTCAGAACGACCGCGGAGGTCAGGCAGCCATCGTTTTCCAGGCCAAGTGTATTGTGAATATCCACGATCTTCTCTTCTGAATGGATTCGGGTCCGTACGAAGGCGTTCCACTCCTCCACGGCGCCGGGGTCCACTCGCCCGTCGTTCTGTCCGAGAACCCAGGCTTCGAAGTCGAGATACGCGGGCGCGTTGTCCCGGATAAAACGTACGGCGTCGTTCGGCACGACGTTCACGGCGCGCAGTGCGCGGGGATCCAGGCCGTCTTCGGTCATGTCGGGATAGTCGGGATGCAACAGGTTCCGGGACTTCAGCAGTATTTTCAGCCAGGTGCGCGGAAGCTGGCAGACGTTGAGCGGTCCGTAGTCCAGGCTGGAGATGAGGGGCGCCGCGTGACCGCTCACGGCAGAGAATTCCCCGTTCAGGTCGCGTTTGTAGAAGAGCGACCAGTCCTGGAGACCATTGAGGACCACGGCTGAAGTGATCGCGCCGTCGTTGGGAATGCCGATGTCATTCGTGGTTTCCTCGAGCTTATCGGGTCGCGTGTGAATTCGGGTGCGTACGGACTCGTTCCACGTTTCGATTGCCTCTCGGTCGAGCGTTCCGTCGTTTTGTCCGAGGACCCAGGATTCAAACCGGAGGTAGTCGGGCATGGTCTCCCGCAAATATGCCAGGGTTGTCTCTCTGTCCAGGTTCAGCACTTCCAGGACGGATTTGTCCAGTCCTTCACTGACGTCGGGGTATTCCTCGTCGAGAATGCCCGCGTTCCGGAGCAGGACTTTCCACCAGGTCCGGGGGAGTTGGCAGACTTCAAGCGGTCCGTAACACAGGCTGCTTAAGAGGGGGATCATACGGACGTCCTCCGTTAAAAGGGTTCACAGGGGCCGAAATTGGTGTCTTCAAGTGATATCGCCGTGGTCCGGAACGGTCAGCGGCCATCCTTACTTGCGATTTCCATCATCCCCAGTTTTGCCGCCGTCCGGATGACGAAGGCTCTTTCCTCGCTGGTCAGCGGCCGTTGCGGCGGGCGGGGATCGCCGCAGTCGATGCCGAGTTTCTCGGAAATCAGGGCCTTCATGGAAGCGATATATCCGGCGCGATTGAAGATCGTGTAGAGTTCGGCCGCCCGTCTCTGTTCTGCCTCCGCAAACTTAATGTCCCCGCCGTGGTACGCCGTCCAGATATTGACCCACACATCCGGAGATAGCGAAAGGGGACCGTCCACGCAGCCTGATGCGCCGATGGTGAGCGCGGGAAGGAGCAGCGCAGCACTGCCGATAAGGCACGAAAGGCCCATGCTGGCGAAGTGGCGCGTGTTTGCGAATGCGGGCGCAGAATGTTTCAGGCCGGACAGTTGCGGCACCTGCTCTCTGATCTTCTCCGCCAGTTCGAGGGTGATCTCTATACCCGTGGCGCCAGGCAGGTTATAGATGAACAGGGGAAGGGCTGCCGCCGCGCCGACGACCCGGTAATGTTCGGCGATTTCGTCGGGACCCGGTCTGTAGAAGAAGGGAGGTACGGCACAGATAGCATCAACACCGGCCTTCGCGGCGTTCTCGGCCATTCTGGCGGCACGCTCGGTTGTGACCGCGCCCACGTGCATGATGATTCTGGCCCGTCCGTCCGCCTGGTGGGCGGCGACATTGGCTATGCGGGTGTTTTCTTCGTCTTCAAGCAGGACGCTTTCACCGGCGCCGCCGGCAACCCAGAAACCGTGGGCGCCCGATGAAATATTGTACTCCATGAGCTGGCGGAAGGCGTCTTCGTTAAAGTCGCCTTCGGGTGTCATCGGTGTGATCAGCGCGGGGTAGATGCCGCGAAATTCTGTCATTTTTGGTCTCGTCGTTTGATGTTAGCCTCAATGTGAAATAAATCAGGCGGCTTTCTGTAGGGCGTTGCTGATTTTGCGGTATTGTTTTTCGGTGAGCTTGTTTTGTTGGAGGCGCAGGGTAAGACGCCCTTCGGGTCGCACGAGGTGTCCGGCTCGGTTGATGAGCTCGAACCGTAGAGTACGTATGGATTTGAGCGGCCATCGGTTGGTATTTTTCAAGGTACGATTGCGTTTTGTGAGTCCGGTTTCGATTTGGAAGTTGACCAGGAGGTTGTGTGCGAGAATGACGAACTGTTGCCAGGCACTATTGGCGTGGTAATCGTGTGTGGGTATGGTATCGAAGCTGAGTCCGGTCTTGAGTTCGCCAATGGCTTTTTCGTGGGCGCCACGGCCAGCCATGAAGCGCCAGAGCGCGCGCAACTTGAAGGTTAGATTGGTGGCCACCGCACTGTATTCGAAGGTGCCGTCATCGGGATCGAACAGGTCCATCTGGTAGTTCTTGCGGGTTTGATGCATCACGCGTTTTCGAAAGATGGCAATGTTGAGGGTGCGTTCCCATTTTTTGACCGTCAGCGTTGAC
>JAGWBX010000092.1:14227-15517 GCA_021295655.1 Candidatus Latescibacterota bacterium | reverse complement strand
TGCACCGCCTATCGGTTAACGTCAGGGACATGCATAATGACCGGGTGGATTCGCGACATACATTATTTCGTGTGATTGATTGAAATCCTGGCATCCGGAGAAGTCGCCACGACCGGGTGTTGAACGAACATTGATGGATGTTGCAGTTTGAAATCAGCCGAGGAACAAAACATGCCAGCAAGATCTGCGACCATAATGTCTTTTGTCTTGAGCTTCTGGGCCTGCGGCGGAATTCCGCCTACACCCTCGGAACTACCCGCCGACCTGAACGGTTTTGAATTCGCCGGAACCATGACCACGACCCGCTTTTTTCACACGTCGACGTTGCTGAAAGACGGGCGGGTACTCATCACCGGCGGGTTTGAAACCGACCGCCCGGGTCATTCCTCCCCTGAGTTCAGCCACGCTACGGCGGAACTATTCGATCCGGAGAGAGGAATTTCAACGGCCACGGGGAGCATGTCGCAGGGCCGCACGCAGGACACGGCAGTACTGCTGCAGGATGGTCGCGTCCTGATCATGGGTACCCAACTCTATCCCGCGGAGATCTACGACCCGCAATCCGAAAGGTTCTCAATTCTGGCGGACACGCCCGCATTGAGGAGGGGTGTGACGACCACGATACTTTCGACGGGAGCGATCCTGGCTACCGATGGCGGGGGCAACGCCGGCATTCTCAATCCCGAAACCTGGAGATTCACCCCAACAGAAAGGATGATCACGCCCCGATCTCTCCATACAGCCACCCTTCTGAACGATGGCCGCGTTCTCATCGCCGGAGGGATGAATGCTGCCGGCATGGTCAAAGGATCCGAGATTTACGATCCCACCACTAACTCCTTTGCCGACGTTGGCGATCTGAATGACGAACGGTGGGGACACGAGGCATTGCTTCTCCAGGACGGCAGGGTGTTGATCATAGGAGGGCGCACGGGCACTATCGACGCGGACGACGTGCAGTCCGTAACGACGGCCGAAATGTTCGATCCCGCAAGAGGCATGTTCGCGACGTCGGGTGACTCAGGGCTGGCATCCGTCGATGCTGCCTTCCTTTTACCCAGTGGAAAGGTGTTTCTTCTGTTGGCCGGAGATGTGGCGATTTACGATCCGTCAACAGGTACCGTTAACCGTACAGGGCACAGCATCGGCCAGAATCGTTTGATGTACACCGTAACGCCCCTGAAAGATGGGCGGATCATGTTTTCCGGCGGCCTCAAAGACCTGGTTTCGACGAATGAGGTTTTGGTTTATTCGCCTTAGGATCGTTCGCCCCACGCGGTCGTTCGGAGG
>JAGWBX010000092.1:5037-14211 GCA_021295655.1 Candidatus Latescibacterota bacterium | reverse complement strand
ACCGGGTTGCTGTGTCCAGGACGATCGAGAAGACGGGAGATTCTTCGCTGCGCTCAGAATGACATGTTCTGCAATGGCCACAAGCGAAATGTTTCGGTCCTGCATGCGCCAATATCTGTCATCCTGAGGAGGCCCTGTCTGCCGTGCCCGGCACAGGCAGGCGTCAGGCCGACGAAGGATCTACTGCGGCATCGGTTGATACCCAAGCGGCTGGCACTTTTCCCGATGCAACAGGCGGCACGGTTGCGCCTACATGGCCACGCCGGGGAAGCGCGAGTGTCGATGGGATCCAGAAATACGGGCATTCCGACAAGCTTACTTCGGCAAGCTAAACTCAGGCAGCACAGGCAATGACCACGTCTTGATAGGGGCTTTTCTCCGTCGCTCAGCATAACAGTCTGGCCGAACACGATCCGCAATTCGCTTGCTCTGGAGCGAAAAATCGCATAACATGCTGGATGGGAACGGGGTACGGTGAAGAACGCGCATAGCGGGAACACGACTGTCCGATCCAAAAAAGGTTGAAGGCATGAGACCGCGTAGCCAATTTGTGCGTGCGAAACATCGGGCGTTGATACTATTTTCGGCCGCGACTTTTGTCGCATTTTTTCCCTTTTGGGATCTCGACGCCGAAGTGCGGAAAACCGCGATATCGACTTCCAGCGGAGGGCATTCCGCCTGGGCGATCGGGCTGGAAACCGGTTCCTCCGCCATTACCGAAATCTGGGTGGAGACCCGGGGACGCCAGCCTCGCCACCTCGGCACCTTTCCCGGTCAGCCCGGACGGCTCGAGTGGGTCGCGCGCGGGAAACGTCTTCGCTTTTGGGAGACGCCCTTAAGGGTCCCGCTGCATACGCTTACCATGCTTCCGAAGCGATCCGTGCCGCTGGTCTCACCCGGTGTCTGGGAAATTTCCGTCCGGGACGGATCGATTACACGTCTGATTAAAGCCGTCGAACCGGGTCCGGGATCCCCGACAGTTGTGGAGGCCGGAAACGCGCCGAATCCGACCCCCGCGTCGAAGGCGGTGCTGTGGGGCGTTGCGACGGCATTCAACGCCTCGGCCCTGGCCTACACCACCGTGCACCGATGGGAGTTTCGTTCGGCGGTGGGCCGGTACCACAAGGCCTCCCGGGCGTGGACGGCCCTGCCTCTGAGATTCAAAAAGCATGGGCTCTACGAGGCGCCGGTCCTGTCCTATGCGAAGGCGCTGGCCTTTACTGCCAGGAAGGCCGACGTGGCGCCCGGCGCCCGCTGGGTCTGCCGGGACCACCTGACCGTAATCGGTGACGCGCTACATGCCTATGAAGGGGCGCACGAAAACCAGCGCCCGCCGGACCTGGCCACACTCAGGAACTGGATTGAAACCCACACGCTGACGCCCGCGGACTCAATCGTCGTGAAAACGTTGTTCCGCTCAGCGATGGACCGTGAAAAAGGCCGCCGGATCAGCTACACGCACGGGTACCGTCCGGAAGCCGAGGACGGCGAGGCCGTTGTCACCAGTTTCTTCCACAACGGTTACATGGTGGAGTCCGTCCGAAGCGGCGCGGGGTACCGTACTTTCGACCGGCGCGTGGGCAGGGCGCAGATCGACTCCCTGCTCGACCTCGGCATGGAACTCACCCCGATTGAGCCGCTCAGGGCCATCTCCACCCTGGAAATGCTGGCCGGCGTGGCTCAGGATTACGCCCGCGGACACAGCAGGCTCGGGTTCGCCTATCTGGAGGCGGAGAACCTGGTCCGCGCCGTCAAATCATTCGAGCGCGCGATCGAATGCGATCACTCGCTGGCAGAGGCCTACTTCGGCCTGGGTCTCACCTTCCGAAAGTGGCCCAGAGGGAATTACGACGCCATCCGCTATTTCCAGAAAGCCCTTCAGTACGACCGGGACCACGTGGAAGCCCGGTTCAATATTGCCGATATCCGGTACAAACTGGACGAGCACGACGTACGGCGTGAAGTCAAAAAAGTGCTGGCATTGGACCCCCGCTACGCCCCCGCCTATCTGCTGATGGGGAAATGGGTGGAGGAATTCGAGAAAGACTACGAAAAAGCCGCGCTCTACTATGCGCAATATATGGGCTTGAGGCCGGGCGACCCGGAGGGGCGGAAGCGTCTGGGATCGATTTACCTGAGAACGAAGGACTACGGCCGTATCCTGGAGGTTCTGGAGGATTATGCGGTGCAAAATCCGGATGACGACCAGGTCCTGCCCATCCTGGCACAGGCATGCATGAAACTGGAGGCATACGACAGGGCCGCCGCCTTTTTCAGAGACTTTCTCGAAAGAGCCGATGCCGCGGAGAAGGGGCACTACCACGATATCCGGCTGGTTGCGCCCAGGGAGATCCTGGCGGCTTTCGAAAAGACCCCGCCGGAAGACCGATGGGCCTTTGTGAAGAAGTTCTGGGCAGACCAGGACCCGGACCTGACCACGGCCGCCAACGAACGCCTTCTGGAGCATTACCGGCGCGTGTCGTTTTCCATGCAGAATTTCTCCGAAGGGAGGCAGCCGTGGGACCAGCGCGGCGAAGTCTACATCCGGTTCGGCGAACCCGACCACCGGTCCACCTCCAAAGAATTGAACTTCCAGCAATCCATGGCTGTACAGCGGGTCAAGGAACGCCTTTCCAGGGCGCTCTATGGCGCAACCCGCCCGCCAGGCAGCGGCATCGGCATGCGCGGCGCCAGCTCAACGTATGTAGGTCCGGTCTACCCCGTGCGCAGTCTGCGCGGCCGGGGTCGAGGGGGGTCCTACAGACCGGTCACCGCGACGTACGACGGCTCGATGGTCCCGTGGGAAACATGGACGTACGTCGACGTGGGCAGCGGCATCGAAATCACCTTCACCGACGAGTTCCACAATGGGAACTACAACTATGCGCCCGAACCGCTGGATGCCAACATTCCCGCCCGCCGGCTGGCTGTGTTAACCCGCTACAGTCCCTTCAATATATACCGAATGGCCGTGGCGGCGCAGCCGAACTACTACGTGCCGCCGAAAAACACGCTGCCAATGGAATTCTATTTCAACTCGGCTGATTTCAGAAGCGATCGGGACTTCCAGACGGCGCTGGAGGTCTACGTGGGGATACCGCGGCACCAGGGGCACTATATGAATGACGACGACCGGACGGAAATCAAGGTCGACCGGACCGTTGCGCTGCGGAATCCCACAACCGGCGCGGTCTACCGGAGCGAGGACAAGATCCACTTCGCGGCGAAGGGAGACGTTACCGCGGAACGGAGCGCCTTCGTGCCGGACCTCGCACGCATGGACGTGCCCCCCGGGCGCTACCGGATGGAAGTGAAAATCAAAGATAACCTGTCTGTACAGCACGGCAGGTACCGTCAGGACGTTGAGATCGAGTCCTATGACCGGAAACGCCTCCAGGTGAGCGATCTGGAACTGGCCTGGCGGATATCCAAACGCAAGGACAAGGATAAATTCAACAAGGGCACGCTGTGGGTCATCCCCATGCCCACACGCACCTACAGGGTAGGCCAGAACGTGTTCGTCTACTACGAAATCTACAACCTGACAATGGACGAGTTCGGGCAGACGAACTACCAGGTGTCCTATACCGTCACGAAAGAGGACAACCTCAGCGCGATGGGTATCATCACCAGCCTTATAAGGTGGAAGAAGGGCAAACGTGAAGAACTGGCAGTTACGTACGAGATGGAAGGTGAGGACGCCACGGAAATCGAATACGTGGAACTCAAACTGGAAAACCGCCCCGCGGGTAAATACTTCCTGAACGTCACCGTGATCGATATGAAAAGCGGTGAAATGGCCCAGAAAAAGGCCAGCTTCATTCTCGCCCAATAGAAAAAAAAGTCCATCCGGGCTGCCTGCCTGTGCGGTGCACGCTTGCCTGCGCGCAGCGCGCAAGCAGGCAGACAGGCGTCCGTTCCTTGTGGCCGAAATACTGCGTTGCGCTCCCTCCCCGAATCCCCGATTCGACGCCGTCGCGCGCCTAGTCTACGGCCTCGCCTGCAGAGCGACTTTTTCAGCGGACTGTTAACCGCGTCCCGTCCCACCTGACCCCGTATTCGCGATCGCGGCGTTCCTTCGTGATTTGAGTCGAGTACGACCCGGGAGGTGTTGTGATGCAGTGGGTGAAGAACGTGCTCATAAGCGCATCCTGTATCGTCACGATACAGTACCCGGTCGCGTCCGCGTACGGCGCATCCTTCGCGGTGAGATCGGCCGATGGCGGGCATCTGGCCTATGTTGTCAGACGCGGCGAAGGGGCGGTTTCGATGTCCGAAATATGGCTCGCCACCGAGAGAGACGACGGACACAGAAAGCTGGGGACATATCCGGGCGAACCGGGATCCCTCCATTTCGCGCCCGGCGGAAACGAGCTGATCTACCTCGAGCGCAGCCTGCGACGGGAAGCGTGGGGGTCGTATTTCTACGGCGGCCGCTCATTGCCGATTGCACGCAACCAAATCTGGAGGTTGAGCCTGGACGGCGCGGGAGTGGAGCCGTGGCCGCTTCCCGGAGACCTGCAGCCCCTGGAGATCGCGCTTTCTCCGGGTGGACGTTCGTTGGCAATTGTCGGGTACCGGGGACGTGAATTGGCCCGGGTGGACCGCGGCGTATGGATCTCGAATGAGCGGGGCGATGTCAGGCTTCTGTTTGCCGGCGACGTACGGGGCCCCATAGAATGGTCGGCGGAAGGAAAGACCGTTCTGTGCCGAATTGAAGACGGAGCGAAATCGATCCGCGTTCACGTAGACACGGGAGACGCTGTCCGGAAGGATATCAAAAAAGATATATCCACGATCGGGAAACGAGGTCGTGAGTCATTCGCGCATACCCGGACCTCCCCGGCCATGCGAGGGGCCGACAATGCAGATAAGGCTCTGGGCCTGATCGGCGCCGGCCTCGACCTCTACATACGCGGAAGGAATGCGCTGCAACGGGGAAACGAAGCCAGAGCCGAGAAGATGTTCGAGCAGGCCGGGAGCGCATTCAGGAAACTCCACGATGGGTCCGCAAAGTACGGACTATCGAGGAGGAGTTGCGCGAGATACATCGAAGTCTGCGAAGACTGGATTGATGCAGACACCCGGAACGCCGACAGACGAAACTGCCGGGAGCGTCTTTCGGGAATGCTGCGGTTGATCGAGGGATTCAAGCGCGCCCGGAACGGGACTGAACCCGCGGACTTCCAGGAATTGCATCGGTGGGCGACGCGGAGCGTTGTTGCGAATGCGCGGGACGGGAGCGAACGGAAAGACAGGAAAACGATTCTCAAGGTGCTGTTCTCCTGCCCGGCAAACCGGGACTATGCATTTCTCAGCGACTATCTCTATAGACATGAAGGGTTGCCCGGTGCGCCGACCCTGGCATGTTTCTGGCACCGGGGCGAGCGGATCGACGGCGTCACCGATCGCGCCGGCGGTCACACGACTGTATCGCGCCCGCCAGCAGCACAGGTAGACAGCCTGGCGTCCAGCGGCCGTCGCGCGATAGACGCGGATGACCTGGATCGGGCTCGCCTGATCTTCCGGAATGTCGCGCGCCAACTCCCGAGAGATCCCGAAGCATACATCAAGCTCGGTCACATACTGCTGAAATTGAAACGATTCGAAGAATCGAAAGGCGCGTTTCATCGGGCGCTGACCCTGGGAAGCAAGGCGCTGGCCCACCACGGTCTGGGAATGCTCTACGCGACGTGGCCGATGCAGCGGCATTTCGCAATTCACCATTTCACGGAAGCATTGATCAGGAACCAGGACTTCGTGGATGCGCGATATCAGATGGCCAGGGTTCGCTATGCGATGAAACAGCGCGATGCGGAACTCGAAGCGAAAAGAGTCCTGACAATGGACCCGGGGCACGCGGGCGCCTACCTGCTGATTGCGGACTACTATCTGAACCTGTCCTGGGAATTCGAGAAGGCCGTCGTGTGGTATACGAAGTATCTTGCGCTTCGCCCGGAAGATGCGGAAGCACAGCGCCGGCTCGGCGTTGCGTACCTGAAGGTAAGGGACTATTCCAGGATCATGGACCATCTTCTGGACTTCGTCAGGAAGCATCCCGCAGCCGTCGAACTGATGCCCATCGTCGCCATTTCGGCCATCGAACAGGACAAGCCGGACATGGCGATGGCGTTCTTCAAAGACTACATTGCCAAGCTCGCGCCGGAAGTACGGCAGTTGTACGAAGATATCGCCCTTATCGCGTCAAGCGAGGAACTTGGGGCGTATAACGATGCCACAGGCGTCAATCGCAGAACCTATCTGAATCGATTCTGGAACGGGAAGGACCCGGACCTCTCCACGCCGGTGAACGAACGCCTGCTGGAACACTACAGAAGGGTCTGGCACGCACTGACGGACTTTTCGAAGGGGAAACAGCCGTGGGACGCGAGAGGAGACGTCTACATCCGGTTCGGGGAACCCGATCACCGGTCCAGGTCGGACGACCCCAACTTCAGACAGAGCCTGAAAGTGCAGCGGGTCAAGGAACGCCTCGCCTACAACATCTACAGGGGCGACGTCAGGGCGCACACGTTTGTTGGGCCCGTGTATCCGGTGCGCAGCCTCAAGCAACTCGACGGTGCGTGGTACGAACTGAGAGACATCGAAATGGCAAACGCAAGCGCGTCGGCGCCTGAACCGGGGGACGCCGGCATGGACGACCACGAGCATACGGGCGACGACTGCGCGCAGTGTAACAGCACCGCACCGCCGGCGCCGATCGATTCCGTGCGGATCGGCATTCTGCCACTCGACGAACGCCTGGGATTCGGCGACTATCACCCGGTCACCTCGGGCGAAGACCGGAGCACCGTACCCTGGGAAACGTGGATCTATACCGATGCGGGCGGCGGCATTGAAATCACCTTCACCGATGAAATTGGTTCCGGAACGTACGATTACGCGCCCGTGCCGCCGAACCAGGGAGATTTATCGATCGGCGAAACTGCCGCTTTGAGCAGGCACGCGCCGCATTCCGTCTATCGGCGGGCTGCGCGAGCCACGCCCGATTTCTTTGCGCCGAGACATGATTTGCCGCCGCTGGATTTCCACTACTCCCTGGCCGACTTCAGGGGGGAGTACGACCGCAGCCTTCTCGAAATCTACTATGGCGTACCCATTCTTCCAGGGCACTACCTGCCGGAAGAAGACGTTACGCGGCAGGTTCTGACGCATCATGCGGCGCTTATTTCATCGTCGCAGGACACGGTCTACCGGAAATCGCATGAAATGACCTATGAAGCCACAGGAAACCGGGCCGGCGAGGGCCTGCTGACGCCTGATGTTCTGAAGCTGAACCTGGCTCCCGGGTCCTACCGTCTCGAGGTGAAGGCGCAGGACCGGGTGAGAGGACGAATGGGAATCTATCAGCAACAGGTTGAAGTGGATCCCTACGGTGAAGAGCGGTTGCAGATCAGCGACCTGGAACTGGCCTGGCGGGTTGGCGCGGCAAAAACGTACGGTAAGTTCGCCAAGGGAGATCTGAACGTGGTCCCGATGCCTTCACGGACGTACAAAAAGGGCCAGAGCGTATTCGTCTACTACGAAATCTATAATCTGGAAAAGGACTTGTTCGGGCAGACGAACTACACCGTGTCCTATGCTATCACGTCCGGAGACACTCCCGGGCAGGGTGGGAATATCTCACGCCTGTTCCGGTGGGGAACCGGCAGACGCGAGGAACTGGCCGTCACGTACGAACAGCAGGGCGCATTGGCACAGGAGGAGGAATACGTCGAACTCACGCTGGATGAACAGGTTCCGGGACGATACGCGTTGAAGGTATCGATCAACGACAGGAACAGCGGCGAAGCCGTGGAAAAGGACGTGGCATTTGTGATCTCGCGATAGGGTCGGCGTATCGCGACGGCGAGCGGCGTGTCTTTTGCCGCGAACAAACCCCCCACACCACCGGACACGCCGCATTTGATTTTGTAGGGGCACCTCTGGGGGTTCCCCACGTGGCGGTGGAGATATCGGTGATTCCCAACGTTTATCCTTAACAGGAACCGCTTTTGGCTGACTGCTGAGAGCTGACGGCTGATAGCTCGGTGAGTGTGGCCCGGGAGGAGTGGTCCCGCGAAGCAAAGGAAGGACACCTGATGACCGTTAGAATGAATTCCGCGCTGTTGATTGTCTCGATCCTGACGGGCTGCGGCAATCCCGTGCCCACCTCGCCGGAGGCAACGAGCGATCTGAAGGGCTTTGAAGTTGCCGGTCAGATGACGGAGCGACGGTTCTGGCACGCGTCGGTGTTGCTGCAGGACGGAACCGTCCTGATTACGGGCGGCGCCGCAACTGAAAATCCGGGTCAGGTGTCAACCTCGCTCTTTCGAGCCAGCACGGAAGTGTTCGACCCTGAAACGGGGACCTCGAGTCGACGGGGCAATCTGTCGCTGCCACGAATACTTGATATGGGAATATTAATGCCGGACGGCCGGGTCCTTCTGGCTGGCGCAGATCAGGCGCCATTGGAATTTTTCGATCCGCGTAACGGACGATTCACGCCTGAGCCCTATCTGCCGGCATTCGCAAGAATCTGGTCGATCACGCTATTGCCCAATGGGAAGATCCTGACGTATTATTCGTTGGGCGTTGCGGTCTTTGACCCCAGTACGCGAGGTTTCACGTCACTCCCGGGGACGGTCGCTATTCGCGCGGGGCATTCGGCAACTTTGCTGCGGGATGGGCGCGTTCTCATTGTTGGCGGCAGCAATGCCCTGGGCGTGGTCAAGGAATCCGAAATATACGATCCGTTGTCCAATACGCTTACGGGCACAGGCGAACTGACATACGAACGGCGAGATCACAGAGCGATGCTTCTCCAGGACGGCAGCGTGCTGGTCATTGGCGGGACCACCGGCGACGAGGGGGCTGAAGAGCCGGTAACCGCCGCCGAACGGTACGATCCCGCGACGGGGACGTTCTCATCAGAAGGGGATCCCGGAATTGATCCCATCCATGCGGCCACGTTACTGCCATCGGGTGAAGTATTCATCATTGGAGACAGCGGCGAGGTTGTTCTTTACGATCCCGCCACTGGCGCGTTCGGTCCTTCCGGACACAGCATAGGCGAGAATCGCGTGTTTTATACGACAACGGTGCTTCGCGACGGCCGCGTGCTGATTGTTGGCGGATTGAAGGACCTCCAGGCGACGGACCAGATCCTGATAT
>JAGWBX010000092.1:3039-5009 GCA_021295655.1 Candidatus Latescibacterota bacterium | reverse complement strand
AGCCGGTAGATGAAATACCCTGGCGCATTATGCGGCGCCAGGTCAAAGAGGAATAGAGCCAAAACCCTGAGATTGACAAAACGCGTATCCACACAACCTGTGTTTTTTTCTTTTTCGCAATGACAAGAAAAACTATCGGGCACTCATATCCTCTCACGTCTAACATCTCACCGCCTTCGAGACCTACCCCCTTACCCCCTTCCTGAAGGAAGGGGGAACCGGGATCCTATTTCATGACCCGCTTTTCCCTTTCCTTCAGGAAAGGGTGCCTGCCGCCAGGCAGGCGGGATAGGTTCTGAGGGGGCCTGCCTGCGCAGTGCCCAGCGCTGCAGGCAGGCCGGGGGGAGAGGTCTGCGCATCCGCGAGGTAATGTCGGAGGGCCCTATCGAAGTCCCGTGGAGGTGGGTAATCGTCTCCCGTCTTCCGGTTCCCTTCTCCCCTGGGAGCGGGGCCGGAGGGGAGCGTCGGATTGCCGTTATGTTGCGTCTTTGTTTGGTACGCTTTCATTCCCGTTGTCTTCGGGTGGACAGACGTCCCCTGCGCGTCTGAAAAGAAACCCCCGGCCGTGCCGTTCAAGGGTCCGGTGAGTACCGACTGGTACGCGGTTTTTTTGACGTGGGATGAGACATTCGGAGACAAATACCTGGACGGCCGCGACGGAGGGTCTTTCGCATGGGGTCCGTCGGCCTACGTGCAGCGGATGTATTTGAACCTCTACCGGACGTTCGAAGAACCGGTCTGGCTGGACAAGCTGGTGCGACAAATCGATCGCATTCTGAACGCCCGATCGGACGTGCCGCAACACGAAGTCCACGATGCCCGATACGTGGACGGATACGGGGGCTGGGGGCAGAACCGGTACCGCCAGTACAGTCCTGAATACACCGACCTGATCCGTACCTCTGCCCCCGCCGACAACGATTGCGAGATCAGTAAATTATCCTATATTTGCATATTCATATCTTATTTCGGGAATATTTATTGTGATTTCGGATAAAATCGCATCGCGAACTGACAGTTCGCGGTACGGATAACCTCACCTCACGGTTTTCGGTATCCAGGATATTTGAAAAGAAATGAGCATACCTGCCGTTACGGTTCGACAGCTCAAGGAGGGTACGCAGGAATGGAAATACGTGAAACATCTGTGTACGAATTGGTGTCCAACGCCACGCCGGTTAAGGCCCTCGACGACGAAGTGGAAGGTTACCCAAAGGGTTGCAACGTGTCCCGGACTTTGGCCGACCTGCGTTGGTCCCGGGACCTGACCCAGGAGGAACTGGCGAAACGGGCCGGTTGCACACAGAGTAAGATCTCGAGAATCGAGAACAGCAGTGACGATCGGTTAAAACTGGAGGATCTTGCGATCTACGCGCGTGCTTTCAATATGCAGGTTTCAATTGATTTTGCGCGGGAGTCGTCTACCACAGACGCCACCGAACGCCTGGCGCGTCAGATCAGGAACAGTCTCGCCGAAGTGGCTGAAAAGGTGGAGTACGAAGTCGCCGCGGATGAACGCGTGCGAGAATCTTACGAATCATTCCTGTTCGATATGCTCGATCTATTCATGGAAAACCTCGAGGGGCTTCGGACACGCCAAAACGGCTCGCCGGATTCGGGAGAGACGACGAGGGCGGGCAACGACAGACCGATGGCTCCCATGGTTCAGAACGAAACGTTAAGCCCTGAGAGACGGAAGAACGGCTCTACAGGAATCAGAATACACACGCCGGTCGACATCGGTGAAGGCAACGGCAGGACTGAATCCCCATCCCGCCAGTGAAGAAGCCGGTTTGAAGGTGGGGCCTGCCTGCAGCGCGGTGCGCTGCGCAGGCAGGCGGACATTCCCGTCTGCCGGTTCGCTCAGAATGACAACGGGCCGATCATTAAGCGCAAAGTGCGGAATTCATTCGGCGTTTTGATCACTCCCCCCTTGAGGGGGAGTCGCAGAAGCCGAGCCGGCACCCGGA
>JAGWBX010000092.1:1698-2957 GCA_021295655.1 Candidatus Latescibacterota bacterium | reverse complement strand
GGCTGATGCGGTGGGGGGCGCCTGTTCATTCCTCAACGTGGAGGCAAACCTGATGACATCCAGAATCGTAATAGCGCTGCTTGTCGTCACGAGCTTCTGCGCTTGCGGAAGCGATTCGGTGATGATGCCGGACCTTGAACGGGGTCTCCACGAGGTTGGAAACCTGACTCGCCCCCGGAATCTGCATGTCACGGCACTATTGCAGAATGGCAAGGTCCTGATTGCCGGCGGCAACGCGGCACTACCTCCTGCCGGAGGAGGTGTCTGGGAGTCCGAAGGTCTTGTCAGCGCGGAGATTTTCGATCCTGAAACCGGGATCTCAACGCCAACAGGAGACATGACCATCGGTCGTTACGAGGACCACGGAATATTGCTTGCCGACGGTCGGGTTCTGATTATATCCAGCTTTATTCCTAGACACCCCATTGAGATGTACTATCCTCATTCCGGCGGATTCGACGCCGTTGCAGACGCGCCCTTTACATTCGGGACCAGATCTGCCACCCTGTTGCCTAACGGAAAGGTCCTTTTAATCGGCGCGTCACCCGCTGGTGGACGATGGCGCGTTTTCGATCCCACTGCAGGCACATTGTCCGACACAATTGCGATGGACCATCCCGGATATGGCCATACGGCGACTTTGTTGAAGGACGGCCGCGTGCTGATCGTTGGAGGAAAACTTTTCGGAGGGGAATGGTTGCCTGGACGGAATTTCATCTATGATCCCTCGACCGAAGCCTTTTCAGAAGCGGGCAGCCTGCAGGTCGACCGCATACTCCATAAGGCGGTGCTCCTTCAGGACGGCAGGGTAATGATCGTCGGCGGCTACAGGCGAGACGGGCGTCGCGCACAGACGCCCGAGATCTACAACCCCGAAACAAACACCTTCTCGCCCGCCGGAACTTCCGTAATGGATCCCTTGGCCGCCCTGCTGCTGCCGTCCGGCAGGGTGTTTTTCATCCACCGGGACAACGGCAATATCGCACTGTACAATCCGGACACCCAGGTATTTTCGCCTACGGGACACAGCATAGGACCGTGGCGATCCGGGTTGACGGTTACGCTCCTCGATGACGGCCGCGTCCTTATCGCCGGCGGATTGAAGACGACGGATGGCGGTCATTCTCCTGAGTCGATTACGGATCAGATTTTCATCTTCACGCCCTGAGTGGACCCGGGTACCGACCGCGTCATGCAGAGGAAGCCGGTGTGAAGGTGGGGCAGACATTCCTGTCTGCCCGCTTCGTGATGCTTCTGAG
>JAGWBX010000092.1:1275-1589 GCA_021295655.1 Candidatus Latescibacterota bacterium | reverse complement strand
ACCTTCGCCGAACCTGTCATCCTGAGGAGGCCGTCAGGCCGACGAAGGATCTACTGCTACATGGGATCGGACACGAGCGCCTGGCATTCGGTACGAACTGAAATGCGGCACGTCCTCTCCCCGTCCCGTGCCGGGGAGGGCCTGGGGGAGGGGTCGCCTTTCCCGGTTTGAGGGTGGGGCCTGCCTGCAGCGCGGTGCGCTGCGCAGGCAGGCGGACATTCCTGTCTGCCGCTTCGCTCAGAATGACAACGGGCCGATCATTAAGCGCAAAGTGCGGAATTCATTCGACGTTTTGATCACTCCCCCCTTGAGGG
>JAGWBX010000092.1:0-1123 GCA_021295655.1 Candidatus Latescibacterota bacterium | reverse complement strand
GGCTGATGCGGTGGGGGGCGCCTGTTCATTCCTCAACGTGGAGGCAAACCTGATGACATCCAGAATCGTAATAGCGCTGATAGTCGTCTCGAGCGTCTGCTCCTGTGGAGGGGATCAGGTGACGACGCCGGAACAGCCTATCCACGAAAGGGGCCTCCACGAGGTCGGCGCGATGACCCGGCCGCGCTATGAGCACGCCGCGACGCTCTTGCAAAGTGGAAAGGTCCTGATTGCCGGCGGCACCACGGAACTTCCTCCTGCTGGAGGTGGTATTTACCGGCCTGAAGGTCTTGTCAGCGCGGAGATATTCGACCCTGAAACCGGGATCTCAACGCCAACGGGAGACCTGACGGTCGGTAGCACGGAGGGCCGCGGGATATTGCTTCCCGACGGCCGCGTCCTGATGGTCATCGACTTGGGTGGTTTCTCTATTGAGATGTACGATCCTCACTCCGGCAGATTCGACGACGTGGCAACCTTGCCCTGGAGGGTTTTGACTGAGACTGCCACCATCCTGCCCAACGGAGAGGTCTTTTTGACCAGCAAGCGATACGCGGGAGTCTTCGACCCCACGAAAGGTGCATTTTCCGCCACACTACGGATGTATCCCAGCCGGGGTGCCCATACGGCGACATTGTTGAAGGACGGCAGGGTACTGATCGTTGGAGGAAGCATTTCCCCGGGGGGATGGATGATAGGACTGAACCTTTTCTATGATCCCTCGACCGGAGCCTTTTCGGAGGCAGGTCACATGCAGTTCGACCGCGCACTCCATAAGGCGGTGCTCCTTCAGGACGGCAGGGTCCTGATCGTAGGCGGCATTGACGCCCCAGTGCCGTACGAAGACTGGCCTCAGGTAAAGACGGCCGAGATCTACGACCCCGAAACCAACACCTTCTCGCCCGCCGGAACTTCTGGCATCTGGCCTTCCGCCGCCCTGCTGCTGCCGTCCGGCAGGGTGTTTTTTATCCACTGGGACAACGGCAAAATTGTACTGTATAATCCGGAGACCCAGGCATTTTCACCTACGGGACACAGCATTGGGCCGTGGCGACGCGGTGCGACGGCGACGCTCCTCGATGACGGCCGCGTCGTCATCGCCGGGGGATTGAAGTGGAGTGAT
>JAGWBX010000042.1 GCA_021295655.1 Candidatus Latescibacterota bacterium | reverse complement strand
CACTCCGAATTTGACAATTTCGCATGTTTAATGAGGAGGGAATTCTCAGATATTAAATCCGCACTAAATGAGTTGGCACGATTAAATGGAATCAAGCCAATTCACGAAACAGAGCCAGAAATATGGGGTGAGCTGAACCAATTCTTACGCAAATACCGAAACTATTTTATACACCCCGATCCCGAGAGCTTTCCGAAATTCGTTACTGAGATAGGCGGTCATAATTTAAACTTGGGTCCGAGGGTCGCGAGTGAGATCATCAAGTACTTTTACACCGCAACGGGAACACCTGTTCCGGCCTGGCTTTCAGAGCGAGGGGTTTTCGTCCCGAAAATTATAATCGTCGGCACATAGCGAGAGTTGTTCACGACAATCTGTCGTGTGTTTGAATTATGGGCTGTCTGTCGGCGGATTGAAGGGGTTCTGCGTCGTGTATTTGTCTTATTTTGACGAGTCGGGTGATGATGGCAATCCTGGATCGTCACTTCTTTACGTTCAGACTGCAATTTATGTACATCATCGATACTGGAATGACACATTCGAAGCTCTCTACGAATTCCGGCGGCGGCTCAAGAAGGACTATGGATTGCCGATTCGACTCGAAATTCACGTCAAACCTTTTCTGCTCAACAAACGTCCGTATCAACGACTCAAAATTAAGGAAGGAACGAGGGTAAAGATCATCGACGAATTCTGCGAATTTCTCGCGACTTTACCTCTGAGGATTTTAAACGTGGTAATTGACAAGGACAAAATCATCCAGCCCGATGGCTATGATATCTTGGAAAAGGCTATGGAGTACACAATTCAAAGGCTTGAGAATGACCTAAACAGAAATGACCCCTCGTCCAGCTTCATAATCATCACAGACGATGGACGTGTTGGCAAGATGAGGCGAATCGCCAGAAAAGTGCGGCGTGTGAACAATATTCCGTCGCGATCTCAGCGTGGCGCGTACCTTGACGCCAAAATCACAAAACTCATTGAAGATCCGCTACCCAAGAGCTCAGACCAGTCGTACTTTATCCAGGCAAGTGACCTTATCGCCACCGTCACCTATTACTATCAGCTACAAAAATTGGGGAAATTATCTTTCCCGAGCAGGTTTCCCAAATCAGTCAATTCGGCCAGGATCGAAATATGGATGAATACTCTGTTGCCGATCTACAATACACATGCTTCGTCCTCCGATCAATTCGGCGTTGTGTGCTATCCCAAATAGGAATCGCCCCCGGTTCTACCCGGGGGCGATTCTCACCACCTAGGCACATTCGCGCTTTCAGTGGTTCGATGAAATTTAGTGTTAACGGATGTCCATGTCAAGCCAAAAGGATGCCAATGGTGACGTTTGGCTCGATTTTCGGACGCGATGCAACGGCTTGTGTTGAGCTATTGATTGATTGCGCATCGGGGTTTGCTGGCAATAGAATCCCCGCGCCGAATTAGCCGCCGGCGGCCCTTCGACAAGCTCAGGGACCAGCCTCGGCTTCAGCGACCTGACCTCAAGGAGAGCGCGACCAGATCCTCAAACGAGCAACCACGGTCACCTCCAACGAATTCCTTGCATCTGCACCTATCATTGTAGCGTCAGCTCAGAATACGGTTCGACTCATCGTAGAAAAGGTTTACGCCAATTTGACGTAAACCTTTGTTCGTTATGGTCGGGGAGGCGGGATTCGAACCCGCGACCCCCTGCTCCCAAAGCAGGTGCTCTGCCGGACTGAGCCACTCCCCGTCACGTCAATATCAGAAGACGATATCCGTTCGGAATATCCACAATTCGCAAGTGCCGGGCAAGCAAAAAAGGCGAAACAAGTAGACCTGCGACAAGTCTCGAGTCATGCCCGGTCATTCATCAGCCCGCCAACACAATCGATGCCTGCGCACAACGCCTTCCACTGCGGGCTCCATGAATTTCACTTGCCCGGACAATCCGCGCAAAGTAATTTGGGCTGCGGATGGCTCGCGTCACCATGCAGTTCAATTTCATCCGTCATTTCGCCTATGCCCGACAAACCTGTACTCATTATAGACGGCCATCTGGACATGGCATTCAATGCCTTGTTCTACCGTCGCGACCTCACCCAGCCCGTGCATGTCCTCCGCGAACGGGAGGACGTCGTTCGCGCCGATCTGTCTACCCATAAAGACTCTCTTGAACGACGTGCGGGACTCAAGGACAAGAGCTACACCGTCACTGTGACCCTCCCGGAGATGCTCAAGGGCCACGTGGGCATCATGCTCTCCACCATCATGGCCCGCGTCCAGGCACCGTCCATCGACTCCCACAACTCCGTTCGGGCCCAGTCGGTCGCGTACGCACGGGGTCAGAGCCACCTTCATTATTACAACGCCCTCGCCCGGCGGGGCGAAATCACATTCATCAAGAACGGCGCCGACCTGGATGCCTGTGTATCGTCCTGGGAGCATCCGACGGACACCACGCCGATCGGGCTGATTCTCACCGCCGAGAGCGCCGACCCCATCCTGGGGCCCGACCAGGTCGCAGAATGGTGGGACGCCGGCCTGCGATCCGTGTCGCTTACCCACTTCGGGGCCAATACCTACGGCCACGGCACGGGCACCGTCGGCGGCCTTTATCCCCCGGCCTATCCACTGATGGATGCCTTTAAAGACGTGGGCATGGTCATCGACCTGACCCACGCGTCGGACCTCGCGTTCTGGCAGATCCTCGACTACTGGGACGGGCCGGTCCACGCCAGCCACTGCAACTGCCGCGCGTTGGTTCCCGGACAACGCCACCTCAGTGACGACATGATCCGCGCCATCGTGGAACGCGGCGGCGTCATCGGCATGGTCTTCGCCGAGCAGATGCTCAGCCCCGCCTGGAACTGGGACGATCCGTCGACCCACTACGCCACCGCCACCCGACCGATGAAAGCCGTTGTCGAACACATTGACCACATCTGCCAGTTGACGGGCAACAGCCGCCACGCGGCCATCGGGACGGACCTGGACGGCGGGTTCGGGCTGGAGCTTTCCCCGACGGACTACAACACGATTGCCGACCTCCAGCGGTTCCCCCGCATCCTCGAAGCGCACGGATACAATGCCGAAGACATCGACAATATCTGTCACGGGAACCTGATCCGATTCTTCAAAGAGGCGTGGTCCTGACGTCATTGGTCCTGCACCCGCCTGTTTCACGCAGCCCCGGGCTGTTAATAACAAGGGTTTCGAATGCCGGACCTCCCGTATCTCATTGCAGACAGCCACCTGGACCTCGGATTCAGCGCCATTCAGGTCAATCGGGACCTCACCCAACCGGCCGCAACCGTCCGCGTCCACGACGCCGAGCCGGTGATGCGCAGCTTCGGAAGCTGCACCGTGACCTTTCCTGAACTCCGCCGGGGCAACGTGGGCATCATATTCGGCACGATGATGTCCCGAACCGATCCCAACGACCGCTGGACCCGGACGGGCATGTACTGCCAGGACCAGTGCCACGGCGTGGGTAGAGGCCACCTGGCCTATTATCAGGCGATGGAACGCGAGGGCGTTATTCGTTTCATCCGCAACTCGCGGGACCTGGACGAAGCCGTGGCGGCATGGGAAAACCCCGCGCCGGACACGCCCATCGGCCTGGTGGTGGCCATGGAAAGCGCCGACCCCATCCTGGATCCGTCCCAGGTGCCCGAATGGTACGATCTCGGTCTCCGCATCGTGAGTATTTCCCACTATGGCGTCAGTTCCTATTGCCACGGCACGGGCACCGAGGGCGGCCTGCTGGAACGCGGCAAGCCCCTGCTCGCCGCGCTCAAGGAAGCAGGGATCATTGTCGACCTGACCCATACAACGGACCAGGCCTTCTGGGAAATCCTGGACGTCTACGACGGCCCCGTGGCCGCGTCGCACCACAACTGCCGCGCCCTCACCCCCGGGCAGCGCCAACTGACCGATGAGATGATCCGGGCCATTGTCGAACGGGGCGGCGTGATCGGCGCCGCCTTCGATGCCTGGATGCTGGACCCGGATTGGAACCGTGACATTCCATGTTGGGCCCAGAGCACGAAAGCCACCCTCGAGACCGTAGCCGATCACATCGATCACGTCTGTCAACTGGCCGGCAACGCAAGGCACGCCGGCATCGGCACGGACCTTGACGGCGGTTTCGGACAGGAACAGTCCCCGCGCGACCTCAATACCATCGCCGATCTGCAGAACATGGTCGGCATCCTCCGGCGCCGCGGCTACGTCGAATCCGACGTTCGCAACATCCTTTCCGGCAACTGGGTACGATTCCTCAAGGAAGTCTGGGGATAGTTGGTCGCACGGTCTGAGTTGAGGGACGAATTGTCGTTCATTTCTCCGGCTTTCGCCCTGTCCGCCCGTAAAACACTGAAAGACTCCCGGATATGCCAGATTCCGCAACCCCCAAACCGTCCTCTCCGAGTCAACCGACGGATCGTGCGGCTCGGAAGGCGGGATTCCTCTTGCTGCTTACCGTAATCTTTACGGTTGCGCTCATCTACACGCGGGTTGCCGCCGACGCCGACCAGGCGACGCTGCTCGAGTCGCTGGTCGCCATTTCACAGCGTCCGGTCATGTACATCCTTTCAGGAGTTGCCCGGCTGTTGTCCGGCATTGCCCTCCTGGCGGCAGGTTTGCTCCTGTTGCAGACCTGGATTATTCGAGGGGGCTGGGCGACGCCGGCCGTCCCGTACCTGTTCGTGTTATCGGGTGCGTTCACCACGGTATCGGGAGGGATCGCAATCCTGATCGCCATTCATCCGGCACTCGAGACCGTTTCAGTCGCCGGGGCCTCACCCGCTCCCGACATGTCGGTGCTGGAGTCGATGTCAGGCCTGCGGTGGCTCGCGGGCGCTGGGGGCTTCGCCGCGGCGGGATTCGCGCTGGTGGTGGCTTCCAGGTATCAGTGGAAAGCAGGCGGCGCGCTGCGTATGATGGCGCCGATATCCGCAGTTCTGGGCGTCGCGATGCTATTCATCTGGTTTGACGCCGCGAAGGCCATCCACATGGCGGTCGGAACGGGCTTCCTGATCTGGCTGATCGTCATCGGATCCATGTTAGCGAGCGGACGGGTTGAACGGCAATATACAGCGACTTACCTGAATCAGAGTTGACAAGGGCGGCGTTTCGTACCCACTGGGCCTGATTGACCATCAGCGCGTTGCCAACTCAACCGTCCAAATCGGCACAGATACGCAATTCCAACTCAGGAACAGCATTCAGATGTAAACGATCGGGATCACTCCTTCGGCGAATCAACCATCGGAATGACGCCACGAACGCTGCCGCCTGGCGCCAGCAAACGGAACCGGAATTTCCATTTTATCTACTCGTGCATGTATGACTCCCAGACCTAACCTGCTACTCATAACCACCGACCAGCAGCGCGGCGATTGCCTCGGGTGCGACGGCCACCCGGTTCTCGAAACCCCCTACCTGGATGAACTGGCGGAAGGCGGCGCGCGTTTCAACCACGCCTATACCTCCGTCCCCTCATGCACGCCGGCCCGCGCGGGTATCCTGACGGGAATGGACCAGTGGAACCATGGCCGACTCACCATGACAGGCGCCGACCCGCTCGAATACCCGGCCACGTTGCCCGGCGAACTCGCCGATGCGGGCTATCACACCCAGGCCGTGGGCAAGATGCACTTCCACCCTCAGCGCAGACTCCACGGGTTTCACCATATGGTCCTGGACGAAAGCGGGCGACGCCTGGGCAACTTCATCAGCGACTACCACGTTTTCTTCGAGAAACACAAAGCGGGAGAATACGGCTACCGCGACCACAGCGTCGACTGGAACTCATGGATGGCCCGTCCATCGCATCTGCCGGAACACCTGCACCCCACCCACTGGACAGCCTCGGAGGGCATCCGATTCCTTGAGAATCGAGACCCGACAAAACCTTTCTTTCTATGGTTGTCGTTCGCCCGTCCCCATTCTCCGTACGACGCGCCGCAAACCTACTACGATATGTATATAGACAATCCCGATGTGCCCAAAGCGGCCGTGGGAACGTGGTCCGCCCGGTACGACCGCCAAATCGCCGACGTGAACGCCCCGCGCACCCGGCGCACCGACGCGGAAACCCATCGCGCTCGCGCGGCATATTACGGCAACATCACGTTCATCGACCATCAGATCGGCCGCGTCCTGCACGAACTGCGCCGGCACGACCCGGCGGCCTCGGCCAACACCCTCATTCTTTTCACGTCGGACCACGGCGACATGATGGGCGACCACCACCACTGGCGGAAAACCTACGCTTACGAAGGTTCCGCCCGGATCCCCTTTATAATGAAATTTCCGGACACCTGGGACATTTCCCGCAACCGGACGCTGGGCCAGCCGGTCGAACTGAGAGACATCATGCCCACGTTTCTGGATGCCGCGGGCGTTCCCGTCCCCGAATCCGTAGACGGCCTCAGCCTGCTCAGACTATCGCGAGGCGAAACTGACGGCTGGCGAGCGTTCGTACAGGGCGAACACACCACCTGTTACGATAAGGAACACGGGATGCAGTACGTTACCGACGGACGCGAAAAGTATATCTGGTTCCACCATACGGGCGTCGAACAGTTTTTCGACCTGGATGCCGACCCTCTGGAATGCAACGACCTTGCGGCGGAATCCAATCTTCAACCTCGAATCGACGTCTGGCGCAGACGCCTGGCCGGAATCAACGAAGACCGCGGCGATCCCCGCGGCCGGAACGGCAGACTCGTGCCTCAGCCTGACGGCGCGCTGTCGCTTTCACCCAACTATGAGAAATGGAAGCAGCGGGCGAAAGCACTCGAAGGCGCGTAACCCCGAATCGGACCGGCGCCGGGCCCAGATAACCAATTGCATTCACTGGAAACGAGACGATACCATGGCAGACGAAACCGGCTTCCGCTTCTCGCCGTCGGTACATCACCGGCATCTGATGGACACACTGGAACCCACCCTGGCGTATTGCGGAGAGGATCTCGAGCTCTGGCAGAAACAGCTCAGGGGAAAGGTTGGTGAGCTTGTCGGAGACGTTCCGGAAGAACGTGTCCCGTTGGACGTCCGTTCGCTCTGGAAACGGGACCATACCCTGGGAACCATTGAAAAGATCGTTTTCACGAGTGAGCCGTACGCGGACGTTCCCGCCTACGTCTGCCTGCCGAAAAGCCATGAACCCCCGTACACCTTCTTCATCTGTGTCCAGGGCCACTCCACGGGCATGCACAACTCAATCGCCGTTGCCCGGGACGATAACAGCGAGCCAATCGAGGTTCCCGGCGACAGAGACTTCGGCCTCGGTTGCATGAGGCGGGGCATCGCCGCCCTGTGTATCGAACAGCGCTCTTTCGGCGAACGGCGGGAACTGGTCCAGCAGAAGATATCCGGCCATGGATGTCACGACGCCACCATGCACGCGCTCATGCTCGGCCGGACCCTGCTGGGCGAGCGCGTTTACGACGTGGACCGGGGAATCGACTACCTGCTTTCACGCGGCGACGCCCATCCCGGGCGCATCGGTGTTATGGGCAACTCCGGCGGCGGGACCATAAGCCTGTTTGCCTCGGCACTTTTGCCGCGAATCTCGTACGCGATGCCTTCCTGCTATTTTTGCACGTTCCGTGACTCCATCATGTCTATTTATCACTGTGCGGACAACTACGTGCCCGGTCTTTTCAAGTACGCCGAGATGTCGGACGTCATGGGCCTTTTTGCTCCGAAACCGGTGGTTATCGTCGCGGGGAAGGACGACGAAATCTTCCCCGTCGCCGGCGTACGGAAAGCCTTCGACCACCTGAAGACCATCTATGCGGCGGCCGGCGCGCCCCACCGCTGCCACCTGGTGATTGGAAACGGAGGGCACCGGTTCTATGCCGAGGAGGCCTGGCCGGTGATGCTCGAGGAAGTCGCGAGGGACGCCTGACAGGCGCAAAAAAGGCGCGTGTCCCACCGCGCGCCAACATTGTGCGAGGAGATCATGCCTGTGAGATACTGGCTGATGAAGTGCGAATTCAGCGAATGCAGCTTCGACGACTTGAAGCACAACCGCCCCGACAGCACCGGAAAGTGGCGCGGCGTGCGCAACTACCAGGCCCGCAACTTCATCCGTGACGATATGGGTATGGGCGACACGGTCCTCTTCTACCAGTCGAACTGTGACGAACCCGGCATCGCGGGCCTTGCGGAAATCGTGCGGGCCGCCTACCCCGATCCCACGGCCCTCGATCCGAATAGCAACTATTACGACGACAAATCCACGCCGGACGCCCCCAGGTGGTTCTCGGTGGACGTCAAATGGAAAAAGGCCTTCAAGACGTATGTTCATCTTAAAGACCTCAAAGCCAATCCTGAATTGGGTGAAATGCTGGTTGTCCGGCGGGGCCAGCGTTTATCCATCCAACCCGTCAGGAAACGGGAATTTGAAATCGTCTGCAAAATGGGAGGTGTCTGATATCATCCCGTCCCCTCGTGCGAAATCCCATTGACGACGCACACGTTTCCCGATACAATTACGGCGCTTCCGGAACTTCCACCGGCAGGTCCAGCCGGTCGCCCCATTCCTTCCACGACCCGATATAGTTGCGCACGTTTCGATAGCCCAGCAGGCGCAACGCCAGGTACGAATGGGAGGAACGGTACCCGCCCTGTCAGTAACACGCCACGGTCTGTTCCGGCATGACCCCGGCACGCTCGTACATCTCTCGCAACTCGTCCGCCGGTTTGAACGCACCCCTGTCATCCAGGTTGTTCAGATATTCAATATGCACGGCGTCCGGGATCGCCCCGCCGCGGGCGGAACGCGCCACCACTCCGTAATACTCGTCGTTGCTTCGCGTATCCAGCGGCACGAAATCCGCCTTACCCAACGAGTCCCGAATCTCCTCGAAACCGATGTGGCGTTCCCCGTCGGGCGCAGGTTCGAACGTGGCCTGACCCGGGTTGGGTACGTCAGCCGTGGTCTCGAATCCCGCCGCCGTCCAGGCCTGAAGCCCCCCGTCCAGTACATGCACGTCACGGTGGCCCAGATATTCACAGATCCAGAATCCTCGGGCGGCGCGCATCCCGGAGTCGTTTTCGTAAAACTCCACCGTCCCATCGGAGCCGATCCCCCGGCTTCCCATCAGGCAGGCAAGGGTCCACATAAACGCTTCGAATGCCTCGCGTCCGGTGTTATTCAGACTGATTCCGTAGAGGTCCAGGTGGAGCGCCCCGGGAATGTGTCCGGAGACGTATTCGTGCGTGGGCCGTACGTCCACAATGCATATCGATGCGTCCTGGAGGCGAACCTGCAACTGCGCGGGCGTCATCAGCAGATCGGGATTCGTATATCCCTTATCTTCCATCAGGTTCCCTCCTGACTGTAATAGGCGTTGACCTCAATACATCGCCCGCCCTACCGGGCAGAGTCCCATCCCGCAAGGATTGGCGCCAGGGAATACAGGCCATCGTGATAATCATTCAGGATCTCTCCGCGATCACCGGAACGCACCGCCTCCACAAAGATCCGGTCCTGCACGAACCAGGGATCGAGATCTCCGCCCCGATACACCGTCTCTCCGTTCAGATCGATTCTGTCGTAACTGTAGATTTCCAGGCGTCCGCCTTCGAAGAAGAACGTGAACCACGGCTGTGGGGTTCCGGACGGGTCCGCACGTACAAACGTCATCGTCATTGTCGCGCCGTTGTCCAACAGGAAATGGAAGGAGGACGAGAGCGGATCGCTGAACACATCGGACTGCTCATAATAGAACGCCTGGACTTTATCGATTTCCAGTCCGGTTGTAAACCGGGTGTAATCCACGGCGTGCACACCCCAGTCGAGCGCCGGTCCCCCTGATTTGTCCATCAGGCGCCACCAGGAAGCCCGCTCCTTTCCCGCTCTACGCGGCGGCGGTCCGCCCACGGATCGAAACACAACGTGCACGATCCGCTTATCCGACAGTATCCGCCGCGCCTCCCTGAACAGCGGTCGATACCGTTCCCGAAAACAGACCGTACTCAACACGCCTGCGTTCCGGACCGCCCTGTCGATCTCAAGAGCCACGGCCATCCGAATCGCCTGCGGCTTTTCACTGAACAGATGAATGCCCCGTTCCACGGCTCTGATTTCGACGTCCGTGCGGGCAAAAGCCGGCACAATCGAAAAGAGCACGTCGAACCGCTCCTTCTCCACCATCTCGTGGCCGTCAGCATAAACCGCCGGAATGTCAAAGCGCATTGCCGTGCAACTCAAGGCCGCGGCGTCCACGTCGCAGGCCGCAACGACGTCCACCCCCAGCTTCTTCAAGTTCGGAATGTGGGTCTGGTTCGCCCATGACCCCGTACCGTAAATCGCCGCGCGGACCTCGCGTCCGGACACCCCCGCCGGAGCCGGCGGAAGGTCGATTTCTTGCGGGTTTCTCTCCATCTGTTCAAGCCTTCGCCAAGGACTCCGCCGTCTGAACGATGGTTTGTTCCTCCCCCTGGAACCTGGCCGGTTCGCCGTAATAGGGGTACGCGTTCGGCTCGTACCCGCCCTCCTCGTACTGCCGGTCGGTACAGAGGTATCCAATTTCGTCGTTCGCGTACCCCACCGGCCACACGTCATCCGCGTCCACGAGCCCCCGCAGTCGTATCTCGATCGCGTGGCCGATTTCCTGTACCGGCTCACCCGGTATGGTGACACACGTCAGCGGACCCAGCGCCATCAACTGCATTTCTGTTAAGCGGCTCTCGGGAATGCCGCCGCCTTCGATCATCTTCAAGACCCCCCTGGCCCAGGTCCCGGTCAACAGACGGCCCCTTGCGCTCTCGTCGGCCGCCATCTCCCGCAGTTTCTCAATCGGATCATGTTCGCCGAATGCAATCCTCACGTCGGAACGCTGCGCGCTCAGTTGCGAGGACCGCCGGGTCTTCAGGTTCCCGGCCACGCGCACCACCTCCCTGCCCAACTCCTCTCCGCACGCATCCAGTTCAGCCTTGCTGGCCGACTTGAAGCGCGCGGTGTCCGGGTCCACCACGGCCGGTCGAATATTTCCGAAACATCCTGCAAGAAATAAAGCCTTGCATCCTATGGACTCCTCGATCACCGTTCGGGCAATTCCCGCATAGTCCGGCGAAATATAGCCCTCGGACCCGCTCTTTGTCGTGGTATGACAGGAATAGTGAAACAGCACCGCCAGCGGCGCCCCATCCTCCGCCTCCACAAGAAGCACGCGGGCACGCCGGTCCACGATACCGCCGAAATTCAGCATCATGCCGGACGTACCCGGCAGGGGCCTGCGGCAGATATTGAAATGCGCCGAACCACATCCCAGCCCGAACCGCACCGGCTTGAGATCTGCCGCCGCCCGCGCGATGCTGTCCGCGGTTGCGATCTCGATCGCTTCCAGCCACCCGTCGGGCGGCTCCATGCCCAGCGAAGGCAGAGTGGCGGGCGCGGAATGCGTATGGCTGCAGGCTACCATCACGTGATCGCCCGGTATGCCGCAAGCCTCGGTCACCCGTTTCCGGATCCGGTCGGTTGTCTCTCTTGTTACGCCGATTACATCCAGGGTGGCGATCGCCGTCTTTACCTCCGCCTCTTCGAACACGATTGCCCGAACCTCCAGCGGGTACAGCACCGAGTGCGAGGGATTCGAACTCCAGTGCCCCTGCAGCACAGGACCCGGTTCCGGCGTAATGTCTGCCACCGCGACACCGCTTTTCATGGTTTTCTCCTATATGGAACGACTATGGTCTGCCTGTTGCTCGGCGCGTTTCTCCATCCACTCGTAAATCACCGGCAGGAGGATCAACGTCAACAGGGTCGAGGTGATGAGACCGCCCACCACGACGGAGGCGAGCGGACGCTGCGTCTCCGCACCCACACCCGAAGACAGCAGCATCGGCATCAGACCCAGAATGGACGTGCTCGCGGTCATCAGGACGGGACGCAGGCGCAACGAGGCCCCCTGTCGCACCGCTTCCTCGATGGAATGTCCCTTCTGCCTGAGTTCATTGATGAAACTCACGAGAACGATACCGTTGAGCATCGCCACACCGAATACGGTGATAAAACCGATCGCTGAGGGGACCGACACGTATTGTCCGCTGATGAACAACGCGAACAGCCCCCCAATGGTGGCGAACGGCACGTTCGCGATAATCAGCATGGCATATTTCACCGAATTAAACGCGGTGTAGAGCAGAACGAAAATGAAGAGGATTGTAAGCGGTACGATAATTGAAAGCCGGGCCAGCGCGCGCTGCTGGTTTTCGAACGCACCACCCCATTCGATCCAGTAACCCGGCGGCAGGCCGATCTGTTGTTCGATGGCCGCGTTCGCGTCCCGGACAAATCCGTCGATATCGCGGCCGCGGACGTCCATCTGAATGACCGCGTAGCGCTGCAACTGCTCCCGGCGCACGAACGAATACCCCTGCGCCACGCTGACGTCGGTGACTTCCGAAAGGGGAATGATGGCGCCGACGCTGGTTTTGAGAGGAATACGGCCGATCGCCTGCACCGAGGACTTGGACGCGTCGTCCAGCCGCGCGGTAATGTCGAACCGGCGGACGCCGTCGATCAACGTGGACACAGGTTCGTTGCCGATGCCGGTCCGCACAACCGACAACACCTCGTCGGTACTCAGGCCGAAACGCGCAAGGTGGTCCCGGCGGACCTGGAGGCGGATCTGAGGTTTGCCGATATTGGCCTCCAGCGAAAGATCGGCCACGCCGTCCACCGATGCGATGACATCCTTGATCCGGAGGCTTAACCGATTGAGTTCCGCCAGGTCCTCACCGTAGATCTTTGCAGCGAGCGTCGCGCGTACACCGGAAATGAGTTCCTCCACGCGCATCTGGATCGGTTGCGTAAATGCCACAACGGCGGTCGGAACCACGGCCTCCAGCTTCTCCCGCATCGCTTCGGCGAGTTCCCCGATATCCCTGTCGCCCGGCCATTCGTCCTCCGGCTTGAGTTCGGTGTAAATCTCCATGTAGTTCACGTCGGCCGTCTCACCCTTTTCGGCGCGTCCGATCATGGCCACAGTGGTGTTCACCTCCGGAAACCCGGAAAGGGCGTTCTCGATGTCCTTGGAAATCGCAATCGACTGCTCGAGCGACGCGGAAGGGATGGACGTGACGCGCCACATGATCGAGCCCTCCTGCAACTGGGGCATGAACTCCCTGCCGAGAAAGGGAAAGAGCGCAAGGCTTGCCGCCAGCAGCCCGACGGCGATTCGAACCACAATCTTCTTGTTTTCGAGGGCGCCGGCCAGGAGCGGTATATAGCGCGCCTTGACCACGCGAACCAGCCACGTATCCCGCAGTTCCTTCGGCTTGAGGACCAGCGCGGCCAGTACAGGTATCAGCGTGAGCGTCAAAACAAGCGAGCCGGCCATCGCGAAGCTGATATTGAACGCCATCGGTTTGAAAAGCTTGCCTTCAAGCCCCTCGAGCGCGAATAGCGGTAGAAACACGACAATGATGATCATGATGGCGAAGGCGATCGGATTCGCCACGCTCCGCGCGGCGGCCAGCACGGCGCTGGAACGATCGACGTCCTGCCCGGCCTCCTTCCGCTCGGCCATGATGCGAAAGGCGTTCTCGACCACGACCACGGCGCCATCGACGATCATGCCGATGCCAACCGCGAGGCCGGCCAGCGACATGAGATTGGCGGAGATTCCCGCCTGGCCCATAAAGATGAAGGCGACAAGCATCGCCAGCGGAATGGACGCGATAACGACCACCGCGGAACGGAGTTCGCCAAGGAAAAGGAACAACACGATGGCCACCACAATCGCACCCTGCAGAAGCGCGTTTGTCGCCGTTTCCACCGAACGATTCACCAGGTCGGTGCGTTCGTAAACCGGCCGCAACTTGACGCCTTCCGGCAGGGACCGTTCGACAATTGCGACTTTTTCCTTAACGGCGTCAACCACGGCGGCGGCGTTTTCACCGATGCGCGAAAGGGCCATGCCGAGTACAACTTCCTTGCCGTCGCGGGTCACGGCGCCGAAGCGGAGGGCCCCTCCCTGCACAATGTCGGCGACGTGGCGGAGGTAGACCGGCGTGCCGTCCTCAACCTTGACGACCATCGCGCCAATGTCGTCTTCGTTCTCGACAAGGCCGAGACCGCGCACCAGGAATTGTTCAGCGCCGAGATTGACGTACTGGCCCCCGACCTGCCTGTTGTTGGCCTCGATCACTTCTATCACGTCGGTGAACGTGAGGTCGTACTCGATAAGACTCAAAGGATCGATTACAACCTGGTACTGGCGCTCCTGCCCTCCCCAGGAAATCACGTCGTCCACGCCTGGCGCGGTACGTAAAATCAAACGGACGCTCCAATCGTGGAGCGTCCGCAGATCCATGTCCGTAATCCCGGCATTCAGCTTTTCATCGGCCCGTTCGAGCGTGTACCAGAAGACCTGCCCGAGGCCCGACGTATTCGGGCCCATTTCCGGCGTGCCGTAACCGTCGGGAATCCGGTCTCCGACTTCCTGGAGGCGTTCCATCACCAGGCGGCGCGCGAAGTAGATGTCCATGTCATCTTCGAAGTACACCGCCACGTACGAAAGGCCGAACAGGCTCACCGAGCGAATCTGCTTTACCCGGGGCAGGCCCGCCATTGCGGATTCTACCGGAAACGTGAGGAGCTGTTCGACGTCCTCCGCCGCCAGACCCGGCGACTCGGTATAAATGTTGACCTGGGCGGGCGTAACGTCGGGGAATGCGTCGATCGGAACGGTCACGACCGCCCGCCAGCCCAGAAAGGCCACCGCGCCAAAGGCGATCAGCACCAGGACTTTGTAGCGCACCGAGGTTTCAACCAGTTTTTCTAACACGGAGCCCCTCTAATGCGCGTGGCCGCCGCCCAGCGAAGACTTGAGCAGCAGCGACTTCAAATGAAACACGCCGGCAACCGCGATTTCGTCCCCGGCCTGCAGCCCGGCTGAAACAACCGTCCAGTCGCCCACGGTTGCACCGGCGACGATCGATTCCGCGTGAAACTCATGGCCGGCTTCGATTTTGAACACGGTCGGTGTATCGTCGATCATTGTCACAGCGGCGTTCGGTACTGCCAACACCGGTTCCCCGCTGCCCGTAACGATCTCCACCTCGACAAATTGTCTCTCGTGCAGCTCGTCGTCCGGATTGTCTACTTCAATTCGGACGCCGTGCGTACGTGTGGTCTCATCAACGCGGTGGTAGCGTTGAACAACCGTACCGTGAATCCAGTTGATACCGTCCGGACTGACTCGCGCCGACATCCCCGTGTGGATGTCAGGCGTGCCCACGGCGATCGGTCTGGCTTCCACCCACATGACGGACTCATCACTGATATCGAAGAGCACGCGGCCGGGTTCGATCAATTCGCCCGCGATGAAGTTGTCCTGCAAGACGGTCCCTGCCTGCGGAGCCAGAAGAACGAACACACCGCTGGCCTTGTCCGCATCGGCGGAGTTCATCAACGCGTGCGCATGCGCCTCTGTCATCCCGTAGGCGAGTACTCTGGCCAGCGCCAGTTGACGGGCTACGCGCGCCTCCGTGTAACGTCGCTCGGACACGGATTCCGAACCGAGGCTCCTGGCCCGTTCCCATTCCCGGTTGGCAACAATCAATTCGCCCTGTGCTTCGGCCATGGCTACGCTGGACAGCGTCACCATCCGCTGGCCGGCGCGGACCGACTCGCCGAGGATAACGTGGCGGGCGACAACCTGAGCCGTAATGCGGGGGGTAACGCGAGAGGACCTGTACATATTGATCCCCACGTTACCGGGCACGCGAATGGTCTCACCCAACGAGCGCCGTTCAACGCGGTCGACGACAACGCCCGCAGCACGCTGCTCCTCGGCCGTCATTTCGACGATTCCGGCCGCTTCGCCTGCCGCCTTATCGTGGTCTGCTTCCTCCGCAAGAACAGGGGCGGCCGTTGCCAGAATAAGACACGTCGCCCGGAGTGCCCAGGTGTTCATCGGTGTTTCTCCATTTGCATCCGCCCGATACGACGGTTCAACGGTCCGTGCGATAACCGATCCAGGCGTCGATCTGTCCCGAGGCAGACAACCACTCAAACCATGCCCGCCACAACGATTCCCGAAGGTTCAGTGCGCTCTCCCTTACATCCAGTGACAGTCCTGCCTGCACAAGGTAGTCCGTGGTGCCGACGTCGCCGGCTTTCCAAAGCGTCCGCAGTTGTTCCTGCTGCCTCTCAAGGCTCGTTTGTCCTTTCTTTTGCCAATCTGTCCACGCGGCCAGCGCCAGTTGATATCGCTCGGTTGCGCTGATCAGGCGGGCACGCGCGCGTCGCGACACGTCTTCAGCGGTCTGTCGCGCCGCGCGGTGTTCGGCGGCGGCACCGTCCACTTCGTCCCTGAAGCGATTGAGCAACGGTAACGGGATCGACAACTCCGCAATTGCGAGCCGGTCCCCTACCTCGCTGCCGCCCCCCAGGCTCAGAGTTGGATCGGGCCGCCGTTCCCTGCGCCGAAGCTCAACGAGTGCCTCGGCGGCATCCGCCTGTCGCATTGCGGCGAGGACTTCCGGGAGCGCCCTGATCACGGTCCGGATATCCGCGCCTTCCGGCAGGTCCGGAAGAGATGCGGGCAGCGGAGGCCACTGTGACACAGGCAGGTCCGTAGCGAGACCGCGGACCGCCTGTATCGCTTCGGCCAGCGCCGCCGAAGCGGTGGCTCTCTTGATTCGTGCTTCCACGGAAACCAGCCGCGCCAGATCCAGCTCCACCTGGTTCACGTCGCCCGTCTCGAATCTGCGTTGCGCAAGCACTGCGAAATCGTGCATTAACTCCTGACGCCGAGCGGCCAGGCTGTCGCGTTCGGCGCCGGTCCGGTGGGCGGCCAAGCCGTTCAGCAAGTCGACGGCCACACCGCGGCGAACAAGTGCGACCTCGGTCTCGGCGACCCGCCGGTCCGATTCCGCAAGCGAGGCGCGGGCCCTGCCCTTACCGCCCCAATCGATCGTATATCCGATGCCGATCCAGTAGCGGGTTTCGTCGGTTCTTTCGTAGTCTGCGTTGATCTCCGGGTTGTACATCGGTCTGGATGCTGCGTCTCGATAGCTCCGTCTGGCCTCCAGCCCGGCCCGAGCCGCCTTAACTCGGGGATTGGCGTCGACAACCGTTTGAACGAACTGTTGAAGCGCATGGTCGGCCGGCTCGATTCCCGCGCCGCCATTTCCGTCGGCCCAGGCAGCAAGAGGCATGGAAGCGCCCATGCCCAGCGACAGAATGAACCCCCAAAATAATTTTCGCATAAATCCGTTTCCGAATTCAGTACGCCGCCGTCCGCCCAAACCGGATCGTCGTTCATGTTCCTGAACGAGTCGAAGGCGATTCAGTCGCGCTTACGGTTCGCCTAAAACAGCACCGGGACGAATGAAATCGTCCCGACGCCGGCACTGCGTTATGTATTCGGCCGCAATTCATGCGGCCTCAAAGCCAATGTGGATCCTGCTATAAACCGCCCCGCGCCGCTATGGTGCGAAACCGAGACTGACGCCGCCCCAGACCTGGGTCGGCTCGCCACCGCCTTCTACGATGTCTTCGATCCTGCGAATGATACCGATCGCGGGCGCCAACGAAAAGTAGCTATGGCTGACACCGAGCGAGACGGACGCACCGACATGGTTGAATTCGAATTTGTCGGTCACGTCGCTGTACCCGATATCGGCGGAAATCACCAGCGAGACGTTACCCTCCGGGGTCAGTTGAATTTCATGACCGACACTGCCATTGATATACCAGTAATCGAACTGGCCCAGGTCCCGATAAAGTGTTACTGACGGGGAGGCGGGAGCATCCAGACTCGCGCCTGCAAAAAACTCAGTCGTGAGTCTTTCGCCCTTCGCCAGGCTTGGAAACGTGTATTGAATCATCCCGACAGTAAGCCCCACGTTTTCGTACTGTTCTCCCAGATTGCGGTCGTACGAAATCGTGAAGTCGAGTTTGTCGCCCGCATCCTGAATGCTTCTTTGCTTTAATGACGCGGAACCCCAGATATTGAACGAGAAACCGGACTCTCCTAAACCTATGGTGAGCGAAGGCTGCGCGGTGGGCTTGTTCGTGAAGCCGATGCCGCGAAAGATATAATGGGAGACAAGATCCACGCCCCCCTCAACGGAAACACTCCCGATCTGGGCGAGTGCGGGACTGGCAAGCAGGCTGAGCGTCACCACGAGAACGAGCGTGCGAGATGCCATGTTCATCCTTCCTCCATTCTAATTCGGTGATTTCCCCGACGCGTTACACCGGAAGTTGATGTTGCTTTCGAGACGGAATGCCGGGGAAAGATCCTGGGGGAGGTTAACGGGTTGGGGCCTGTAATATGCACGAGGCCGATCGGCTACCTGGATTGGATTCAATATGAACGGTTCTCTCAATCAACAAAACGTCTAATCTTAGGGTCGCGCCGGTTCAATGTCAAGTTGAATTTTCACAAGCCGGGTCGTGCTGAGGCGCTGGCCGCCGGGACGGGATTATCCGCTTCGCTCCGGCGCTTGACGTCGGATCCCGAGCGGCCGCGTGTTCGGATCGGTTTCTGGCGCGAACCCGGGTTTCCAGCCGCGGGATTCTCTGCGATCAAGCCGGATATGGAACCGCCTGGCGGTTACCTATTCGGATGGGCCCGCAATCCGCGTATGTTGAGAACGGATACAATCGCGGCCGCCGCCAGGCACAAAGCTCTCATACACCATCCCTTTCTGAAAGTGATCGCCAGCGCCGCACGCTAACCCGGATCCATGTAGCCCTCGAGGTAAAGGCATCCGTAAAGAACCTGCTCATCAGCCCGCTTCAACACACGGCCTACCTCACGAACAGCATGTCGCGGTACGTCGGCACTGGCCACAGATCGTCCGGAACCACTTTCTCCAATCGGTCCGCCACCTCGCGTACCGCGTTCATCGCCGGGATCACATTGTCGCGCATGTGGACCACCTTGGACGACATCTCTTCTCCGCCGAGTTCTTCGTTTTGCGTGTCGAGCTCGTCCAGGGTATCGCTCAATTCATCGATCAAGCCAGAAACCCTCATGACGTTTCTATCGAGACCCACTGTGGAGCCGCCCGCCTTCTTCGTCCCGTTTCGCGCCGACGTGAGTTGCTTCAGGTAGGCAACCGCGGCAGGCAGGATCATGCAGCGGGCCATGTGCGCCGCCGTTTCCCCTTCGATGTTGATCTTGATGAAGTACTGCTCGGTGAGCACCTCCAGCCTGGCCCCCAGTTCGCGCGGCGTCAGGACGCCGTACTTATTGAAAAGCGCCTCGTTACCGGGGGAGGCGAGCGCAACCAGCGCATCGACCGCCGAGCCCGCGTTGTACAGCCCGCGGCGCGCGGCCTCCTCAACCCACTCGGTCGCATAATTGTCGCCGTTGAAAATGATCCGCTTGAAGGACGGGATCTCGTTGGCCAACAGCGTCCAGAGCGCATCCTCGATCGAGGTGCCGGCATCGACGATCGGCTCCAGCAACTCCGTCCAATGGTCGATCGCCTCCGCCACGATTGTGTTGAGGACGGTTGCCGACAGCGAGATATTTGCCGACGAGCCGACCGCACGAAACTCGAACTTGTTCCCGGTGAAAGCAAAAGGCGACGTGCGGTTGCGGTCTCCGGAATGGCGCGTAAGGTCAGGGAGGACATTGACTCCCAGGCCGAGGAGCCCGTCGTGTTCCCGCTGCTCCGCCTTTCCGGATTCCTCAAGCTGGTTAAAGATGTCTTCCAGCTGGCTGCCCAGGAACACCGAGATGATTGACGGCGGGGCTTCATTGGCGCCCAGACGGTGATCGTTTCCGGCGCTTGAGACGCTGGCCAGGAGCAGGTCCTGGTGCTGCTCGACCGCGCTCATCACCGCGGTACAGAAGAACAGGAACATCAGGTTGTCGTGCGGCGTGTCCCCCGGATCCATCAGATTACGATCCGATGTGCCGAAGGACCAGTTCAGGTGCTTGCCGCTGCCGTTGATCCCTGCGAAGGGCTTCTCATGCAAGAGGCAGATAAATCCATAGTCGCGCGCGCTTCGCTCGAGGACCCTCATCATCAGCTGCTGATGGTCCGACGCCACGTTCGCGTTTTCATAGACCGGCGCCATCTCGTATTGCCCCGGCGCCACCTCGTTATGGCGCGTCTTCATCGGCACGCCCAGCCGGTACAGGTCCATCTCAATGGACTGGATGCACGCCAGCACCCGCTCGTGGATCTGTCCGAAATAGTGGTCGTCAAGTTCCTGCCCCCTCGGGGGTTTTGCCCCGAAGAGTGTTCGGCCCGCGGTCATGAGGTCGGGTCTGCGGTAGTAAAACTCGCGGTCCACGAGAAAGAACTCCTGCTCGGGACCGAGGCTGGCCGTTACCATCCCGGCGTCGATACCGAAGAGCTTGAGCGCTCGTCTCGTGACCCGGTCGAGTGCGTCCATCGACCGGAGCAGCGGGATCTTGGCATCGAGACTCTCTCCTGTCCAGCTGGAAAAGGCAGTGGGAATGCACAGGTAGGTTGCCGATTCGCCGCCCATGATGAAAGCGGGAGAGGTAGGATCCCAGGCCGTGTAGCCGCGTGCCTCGAAGGTAGCCCGCAGGCCGCCCGAAGGGAACGACGACGCGTCCGGCTCGCCCTGGACGAGTTCCTCCCCGTCGAACTCGGTGATGGCGCGGGCGTCGGCGCCCACTTTCAGGAAGGAGTCGTGCTTTTCGGCTGTGTGCCCCGTGAGCGGCTGGAACCAGTGGGTGTAGTGGGTCGCGCCCATCGAGAGCGCCCAGTCTTTCATCGCCGCAGCCACGGTGTCTGCGATATCGGAATCGAGTTGCTTTCCGTGGTGAATCGTCCGGACAAGCTTTTTGTAGACGTTTTCCGGAAGCCTGGACTGCATCTCGCGCAGTCCGAAAGTGTCCTTGCCGAAGATGTCGGGAAGAAGGTCCCGGTCGCCCGATCGGGCTTCCGGCTTACGGTTCCACGTTTTGGCGGCACTGACGGAATCGAAACGTCTCTGGATCCCCATTGTGAAGGCCATCCTTATGAAATGGTGTGGGTGCGCGCGTGTAATTTTCAGCCCCGTCAGCGCGGCAGGTGTAAGATGCTCTCTGGAAACAGAAAGTGCGGAAGCCCGGTCTCAAAAGGGGATTAGAATCCCCATACGAATATCCGGTGCACTTTCATTCCGTTCCTCCGTTACAGTATCGGGTAAACGCCTACTCGAACCAATATGAAAAGAGATCCGCCTGCCTCAGGTAGAATTTCAGCCTGATTTCCTTACCCTTCAGAGGATCCAGATCCGCCCGCTCCATCCAGGTCAGCTGGTGGGAGACCGCGTCTCCGTCCAGTGTAGCGCACCTGACGCGGGCGTACTCAGGCGCGTGATATCCGTCCTGCTCGATTACGGAAGCCGCGAGTTCCCCGCCCCTGGCGTCCGCATTCACATGGAGCCGGCCTCCCGGACAGATCATCGGCTCCGTCAAAACCCACCCCGCCTGCTCCCCGGCGCACAGACTCGCAAATCCGTCTCGCCTCAACCTGCCGAGACCCGGAAGATTGACGTATGACAACCCGTGGCCGTGCGCCCTCATCCCGTAATAGAACCAGAGTTCGTCGCCCACCGCCACCGGCGAGCTGGTGGGCCAGACAATCCCGGAGTCCAGCCCGCCGGGAGTTGTATCCAGAAAAGGCACGCGCCCCTCCGACCGGTTCCAGCGAACGCCGTCCCGGCTGGTTACCAGTTCGATGTAACATCGCCCCAGCATCGCGGAATGCGCCGGCCAGTGCGGCAACCGGTAGGGGAACCGTTTGGGGCGCTCTTCGGCAAACCCTTCGTGCACGCACAGCAGCCCCACGTACATTCCTTCGTAGAAGGACACGCCGATTGTCTGGAACTCGGTACCATCGGGGTCGTCGCCGTCCGGCGCAAGCACCGTCTCGAGCTCCGACCACCCGGTGAGATCCTCGCTTTCGCTCCGTGCAATCAGCCGAACCGCGGTACCTTCCGGATCGATGGATTGACCCGGACACGCTACCTGGGGGCGGAAATACGCCACGTACCGCCCGATGTTCCCGTCCCACCCTGCCAGGCAGTTCAACCCGTCGGAATGTCCGATCCGGCTCGGCACGCGCACCTTCTCCGGATCGGACCACTGTACACCGTCCGGCGAAAAGCTGATGCTGGATGGATAGTATATCATCTTGTAGCGTCGGGCACGATCCAATTCGCGATCGTCGATGACGACGCACGGCAGACTCCCCGGAGGCTCGAATAAAACGTTGTTTTCGGTGCTTCCGTTGATTTCGACCCGCCCCAGCGCCGGAAGCCGCCAGTGAATCCCGTTATGCGACTCCGCGTAGGCCACCACCGGCGTCCCGCCCCCGTACCCGAAGTCCCTGATTCCCGGTGGCTTCGTCTGGTAATACATCTGAAATGTTCCGGAAGGGCCGCGAACCACCGACGTGGGGGTCAGGCTGTCGTTCGGTTTCTCAACGCCGCCCTCTCGCGGAACCTCGTCCTCCTCATACCGCACGCCCTCCCTCGCATCGTGGAACCGGTTCCCAACGAGCAACGGATTCCCCACGTATTTGACCGGGGAGTGATATTTGCGGTAAACACGAAAGGTCTCCGCGACCTCCTCGTCGTCCAGAAACAACCGGCGGTTGTCGTTCAACTGCATGGGAGAACGCATCAGATTCCCCGCTAATTATGCAGGGAGATGGCAATCACCATCCCCCTACTTCCAATTCGCTCTTCGATCGTCCCTCTGGTCGTACATCCATCCAAGGACTGGCGGAGCCCGACCTGCTTCGCAGTTGCCCGGCCAATTAAAAAAAGACGCTTCCAGTCTCCTCAGTATCAAAGCGATGTCTTGGTCAGCTTGGGCGGGAGTCGTACAAATTCAGACGAAGTATGAAAAGAGAATCCTAATCTTGGCCAAAAAAAGCATCCAATCGTTTCTCGTTATGCAGCAACAACTCCGCTACCCCCTCTGTCGCGGCGTTTCCAACGTCAAGCCATACTACCTTTGGCGGATGGCCGAAGGCGAAACTAAATTGGCGAAAATGGTCATCCTTTGACAATATTGCGAACCCATGTTCCATGGCGTATTTCCAGATAACAATATCGGGCTCGCTCTGAAGCCCGACTTGATGAACGCTGGCCGTTCCGGGAAAGCTTTCATCAAGACGCGCAACGAGCCGATAGCTGAGGTTCTCGTCGAGCAGGAACTTCACGCCGTAAAACCGGATGCAGGATGGAGTTTATGGGCATACGAATAGTCACGAGCAGCGAGAATGTGCCGCTTTGTTAAATTTGGAAAATCGTGTAACAGCTCGGCCTCCGTCATTCCTCCTGCCAAGTATTCCAAGACATCCTGAACGGTAATCCGGGTACCCTTAAAGCAGGGTTTGCCACCACGAACACCCGGCCGTGTCTCGATGTATTGCTCAAAAGTCCTTTCGCGATACTCTGGCGTTTCTTCCATTGTGCGGTTCCATTCGTCCGTCTGTGTAATCTTAACGTATTCTTCAATGTCGGTACCTCGCGGCCTCTTCGTACGGACAATTGTGGTCGCATTGTCGTTCGGCCATTCCGTGTCTGTGTCCGTAAGTGCGGATCCTCCTGGTGAAACCCGCGGATTCAGCAAGCGCAATCCATTTTTTTTCGTTTGTGGCCACAATGTGGTCATCATCAGTAGAATACAGAAACAAGTCGATATCTCCGCTATCGTTTTGCCTCGGCAGAAGCCCCTCCGTCATCAGGCGAACCAGGTACTGCGTATAAATGTGTGTAAAACATTCTATCTTGGGAATAGCTGCGACCAGATCGTCTACTTTCTTCCTGGTAATCCTTCCGAGAGCCCTGTTGTCTGCTTTGATAAACGCTCGCATCTGGCAACCGGCTATAACCTGGGCAAACCATTCTCTCGACCTCATTCCCGCGAGAAATCGCTGTTTCTCGTCGCCTCGAAGTTTTGGCACGGACGGAGATCGTCTGTCCGAATCGGTGGCATACCATTTGCGAAACCGGGGAATATTCTCCACCATCAGGTGAATTAGAGAATCAACCCATTCCCGCTCGCCCTTATCGCGCCACGTCGCCGCGAACGGTACATTTAAGGTCCTTCGGACTAGATTTCCGTAGTCAGGTATGCCTCTCTTGACCTCGTCAAGGCAGTGACCCTCCGCCAGGGCGAGAACGGCGTCAGCATAGGACGGAGCGGGTTCCGCCAGCTTATAACCAAAAGTGTTTGTGAGATGCGATTCCGGATCGGGAAGTTCGTGGATACCATGCATGAGAATGGCTCCGGCCGCGGCCTTTCGGTCGTCAAACGACCGATCGTCAAGTTTAGATACCAGTTCTATAACCGAAATTGGAGAGTAACAGAGACGTTCTCCGGGCTTTCGGACGTCCTTAATGCTGACGTTATTTAAGCCTATATCGTAAAGAACATGCGTGTCGATAATTATTGTCTTTGTCATGTCGTGCTCCGGGTCGTTTGACGGCGTGCGACTGTCTGATCAGGCTTCGTGCAAGAATACTACTGAGATTTAGACATGCTGCGCGACCGAATCGTATAGTGTCTCCTCTGTTACCGGGTCGACAACCGAGAACCCTCCTGTCCGATTCAAGTCCTCCGTCGATCTGCCGGTCAACAACGAGACAACGTGTTCCATTATTGGCCCGTGAATCTGCTCGAACTTGTGCTTCGTGTCAAAGGCGACGAAAATACTCGAAACCGTTCCTGGCGAATCGACGTGCGGCATTATCGACCTCCTGCTGGACGGCTGAAGCCTGAATGCGTACCCGTCTCTTTGTTTTCCCACCAAGACTGTCAGCCTTTTCATCGTATCCTCCAATATTCCTCGACCGCCGCCGAACGACTCTTGTTCCTCGCCGAATCTAATACAACGACGCGGCGTGTACAGACCATCCACGCGAGTAAGTTTACCGCCTGGAACCCCTGGGAACCCGGGATTCACTGGTATCAGAAAAAGCCCTTGCAGCGCTGATGTGATGTGGCGTCAAAACCGGAAAATCGCCCAGGAGCTCAGCCTCGGTCATTCCTCCAGCGAGGTATTCCAGGACGTCATAGACGGTTATCCTGGTACCCTTAAAGCATGGCTTCCCGCCACGAACACCGGGTCGGATCTCGATGTAGTCTTCAAAGTGCATGAGCAGTGCCTTTTTCCAGCAACCGGTCCAAATCGTGACCGCACTCTTTCAGGAGTTTCTGCCTGATGCGGTGAACTTCCTCAACTACGGAATCACGGTACATGGTTATCGCTAACAGTCCGTTGGTAAAGTCTCTCTGCAGGCGAGGCCGAGTCATTGTGGTTGAAGACAAAGCGCCTGTCTGTTCGGAGGCAGACAGGCGCGACCGACTCGAATCCATGGATTCGGGGGGAGCGCAACACCTGCGCGCGCACAATCAGCGTGGTATACTGGATTCCGATAATCCAGCGAAACCCGCTATCTAAGCGCGATTCGAGATTCCCAAGGCGCGATTCGACGGCCCCAAGGCGGGCGTTCATCTGATCGACCGTGCCCTCGAGGCGGGAAATCCGGGCATCGAAATCGGCTTGCGGCGTTGCGGCGTTCACGTTTGGGTTCCCTTCGGATTGGGTTGTCTGTCGGGCACCCACTGTGTCTATGGATATAATACGTCAAGTTCTTCCTGAATCAATATCGTGTTGATTCATCGCCGTTACAAACCGAGTGTACGTGCGGATACTGCCGGATTCCAAGCGACGAGATCACGACCCGGAAAACCAGGGAGGCGTCAACGGCCGGCCTTCCGCTGGTCCTGAATGTTGTCCTGGCAGTTGCCTTAACAGTCCGTTGAAAAAGTCGCTCTGCAGGCGAGGCCGAAACATTGTGACCGAAGACAAGGCGCTTCGGCGAGGGAGCGCAACGCAGTATTTCGGCCACAAGGGCCGGACGCAGCCCGGATGGGCTTTTTCAACGGGCTGTTAAGCCGAGAAACGAAGCTTGATGCCGCAGGCGGCAGAGACTTTCGCAAGCGTATCGAGACGAGGATTTCGTCGCCCGGAAAGGGCCCGGGAAAGGGCCACGCGGTCCAGCTTGGCCTGGCGTGCGAGCGCGGACACGCCACCTCGCGCCTCGGCAACGTTCCGAAACGCCTTCATGAGCAAGCGTGGATCGTCGCCCATTTCTTCTATCGCCGCATTCAAATATGCGGCTGCGTCCCTGGGCGTCTTGAGATAGTCACTCGTCTCATGTTCTTTTGCGGGCATATTATGTCTCCTGTCTGCACGCTTTCCACCGACTCCGGGAGTTCGCGTTGTCGCGAAGTCAGTTCTTACAAAAAAATCGTAGTCAATTGACTACGCTGTGTCAAGTGTTTTTCAAAGGAATCATAAGTTCAAACGCGGCGGGCTCCCGCTCAATGTCGGTTTGTCCACCGCGTCGCGCTTCCACAAACAGTGTCACGCTAATGTGCCGCGTTTCTCTTGGACTTATTCAGTCGGAATCGTCACCAGATCCTTCTCGACGTCAGGATAGAGTGTATCGAGCTCTTTCTGTATCTCGATGGTTTTTCCAATGGCCGTGACCATCCGGCAGTATGTCTCGATATCCTTCAGTTCCAGGCGCTGTTCTTTACGATCCTTCAGCCACCTGTCACAGACCTGATAGCCGCAAGACGCGAGCGCTGTGGATTCTTTGTGACCTCATCATAAACTATAATCATCTCGCTGCCGATGTCAAGAAAAAGGCCGGATTCACGGATGAATCCAGCCGTTGACGTGTAAATATGCTAAACTGCGGCTCGGCATCTTCGACGCCCCCTCGAGGGGGCGTGATTGGACCCTCAGACGTACTCACGCGTTCATTATCTTTCTACCTGGCTGGGGTTGATCTCCGAGATGCCGCGCTCGCAAGATCTCCCCTCTACCCCCCCGCCGACATCCCGAATACCGCCGCGAAGAGGACAAAATCTGCAAAGCTGATCTGTTCGTCGCCGTTCAGGTCCAGGTTCACGTCGAAATTCGGATCGCCGGAACTTGCGCCGAAACTGCGGGCAAAAATCACGAAGTCCCCGAACCCGACAGTTCCGTCGCGGTCGAAGTCGGCGCGTCTCGGATCGGTAACGGGCGCATCTTCGTAGACAGGCTGCCCTCGAACGGCGATACCGCGGGGCCCGTCTTCCAGCGTGAGCGTCTTCCGAATGAACCCCGATGCCGCATCGATAAACAGCAGTTCGTTCGAGTCCTGGTTGGCCGCGTAGACGGTCTTGCCGTCGGCGGACACGGCAACGTCGCGCGTTTCCCGCCCGCGTGCCGCCCACTTCAGAATAACGCGATTCAGATCGGTATTGATCACCAACACCTGTGCATTGGTCCGGTCCGTGGCATAGAGGCGTTTCCCGTCAGGCGAGAGCGCAAGCCGGAAAACACTTGCGGATGGCTGTTCGATCGCACCGATCACCTCGTTCGTCCCGGTGTCGATTATCGAAACGCCGGCCCCGTCACCGCTACGCCCGAACCTGGAAACGTAAAGGCGGTCTCCGGAGTGAGAAAGCAGCAGGGACCGCGGCGAGACCGGCACGTCGATCCGGTGGGTCACCTGCCCGGCTTCGATATCCACCACCATCACCTGATTCCCGTCTATATCCGCCGCGTATAACCACTTTTCGTCCGGGTCCACCGCGATGCCGAATGGGCCCCGTGCCTGCTCACCTCCACCCGATACGGGCGTGGAAATGCGCCGCCGCTCCCGCAAACCTCCCACGTCCACCACCGATACGGTCTGGTCCGCCGCATTGCTCACGTACACGCGCGACCCGTTTCGGGACATCGCCAGGTCCAGCGGCTCGCGCCCGACCCGCGTCACCAGGACTTCGTGTGTGGACGCATCGATCGCCATCAGCTTGTTTTCCGAGCCGTCCGTATCCGCGCCGTTGTTCGCGACGTACACAAACCGCTCGTCGGGTGTCAACAACACGCTCAACGGATCTCCACCCAGCGGGATGCGGGCGACTTCACGGTCCAGGCCCGTATCGAACACGGCCAGTTGCCGTGAACGACGAAGCGCCACGTACACGACCGGATCGCCCGAAAGCGCGAGGACTTCAAAACGGAGTTCCGGCAGTTCCGCGGCCGGGTAGATTGTCTCGTTGCCCTGACTGTCCTGCGCCCGGAACCGGTAGGTAAACACCGTTCCGCGCTTCCGCCCGGGAAACTCGGCGGAATAAAACCGTCCATGTTCACGCTGCAACGCCAGGGTCCGGACGGGGCCGCCGTCGGTCCGGTAGTCCACCTCCACCAAAGAAATCGGATCCTCGTCCAGAATGCGCACGTGCAGCCGGTAGGGACCGGCCGGGCTCGGCGTGTTGTTCGGCAGAACGGTTGGTTGAACATCCGGAAAGCCCGGACGGGCCGTTCCCAGCGTAAAGTCGACCTCCGCCACACTCCTGCCAGGGGCAACGCGAACCACGTCGGCAACGTCACGAATCGCCCGGTTGTTGTAATACTCCTCCGGGAAGCCGGTTTCGAACTCGCTGTATATGCCGCTGAAATTCCGCGTGGTAACCGATCCGCCCACGGGTTCGATGCCCACGTGATATTCACCGGGAGGCAGGCCCTTGATTTCATATTCCCCATCTCCGCGAATCCCCCGGTTTTCGCCGGTGGTTCCCGACAGGACGCCCGCGGCGAACTCACCGGTCTCCGCGCGATATGCCACCACGTGCACGCCAAATGCCCCGGAGCCGTCACGGTGGGTTACCCTTCCGGAAATTGCGCCGGTGGAGGTTATCGCCTCCGTCGATGGATAAAGCGCCGCAACCCCCGCACGGTCGTCCGTCGTAAGCGTCCGTTCCTCTCCAAAGTAAAAGGGATACATCGACGGGCGAACGGTTCGATCTCCCGCCAGCGGCGAATGGGCAAGGCCCAGCAGGTGGCCGATCTCGTGGACCAGCACATCCTGCATATCCACCAGTCCGCCCTCCTGATTGGGATTTCCCGCAGAGTAGGAATAGTCGCGACCGTTGAAGACGATGTCCACGTCGGTTATGTGCCCCTGAACGTCCCAATTCATCCGCGCAAACGCAATCACACCCCCGCCGCCGCGTTCGGGGAAATTACTGGCGCTTCGGTCATAGACAATGACGTTTTTCCCGTCGGTGGTTGACACGTCCAGATTGCCAACGCCGCGGTTCCTGAACGCGGCGAATGAAATGGGAACCTCCTGCCAGGCTGCGAAACTGTCATCTACCAGGCGTCTGACATGTCTATCCAGGAATGGAAACTGATCGATCTTGAGCCAGAATTCGATCGCGCGCGCTTTTCCCGCCGACCATCGCACCGTGACAATCCGGCCCTGGTTGTTACGGTGCATCTGAAACACGTAGGAAAACGCGGGAGTTGCCGGAAAGCAGCCCGAGAGCCCGAACAAGACAAGCCAGACGACCATTAGACGCGTTCTGTTTCCGGTATTGTGTCTCACGACTCAGTCCTGTTGTATCAGCACGGGTTCAGGCGTCTCCTGATCCACGTACCACACTTCCTGCCGTCCGTTTCCGTCCAGGTCCGCCCGCGCTTCCGCAACGAACGTGGATCCTTCCACCGCTACCCGGTAACGGAACCTGCCCGGGACGTCGTTCAACTTGAGGATCTCACCGTTTTTTTCACGGTCTATCGGGAGATAAGTTCCATATTCCTTCAGGTGGGCACGCTCCAGCCCGTAGATCAGTTCGAGGTGCATTCGGGCCCGTGCCCGTTCGCTCTCGTCCGGTGAACGCGCCGTAAGCCGGTAGATCATCAGCCCGCAGAACAGGATCAACAATATAACCGGCGTCAGATGTTTCCTGATGGAGAGTCCGCGTTCGGATTCATCAGGCACCGCTATCTCTCCTCGTCGAGTTCTGAAGACGTCCATACGTAAGTGTTCAGCCGCACCTCGGCGGCCGTCTCCCACCGGGAGACGACACTTATTGTATCCTGAAGTACGAACATGGGTTCGGCGGCGACGAATGGTCTGACCACACCAGGCGTCCACGAACCGGTGCCGTCGACGTCACCGAAAGCGAGTACCCGGTAGGGCCCCGGAGGCAACGCTTCCAGATAATACGAAGAATCGCCGGGCGCGACGGTGACAGCGTGCATCCTCTCGGGTGCTGTTAGCGACCGCGCCTGCACGACAATGGTCGTACTTGACGAGACAACGGAGCCACTCAAGGCGCCCTGATCCTCCGGCGACGCAACCGAAAACCGGAACACGATTTCGCCTTCGGCGGGGTTGCCGGAAACGTCCGAAAGCCGGTTGGCCCGGACTCGCAGAACGTAAGCCTTCCCGGATACCCAGGCCTGAAGGGGCCGGAATGCAAGCCGGTTGGGCCGAGGCCACGAAAACCGTCCCTCAGGGGCGTCCGTACTGTCCGAAATGACCCAGAACTCCGGTTTCACAACGGCAGACATCGCCTCGCTGAAATCGATATGCAACGCGGCGTCTTGCGGCACGTGCCGTGCTCCGACTTCAGGATCGACACGAACCGGAACGGGGCCACGCCGGTCGGGCTGTCCCTCGCCCCGCACCGCCGCCGCCTCTCCGGGCGCGATCTGATTCCCGAAACGGTCTGCGATCCCGCCCAACTCCACACCGTATTGCGTTCCGGCGGTCTGCGGGCCGGTAACCAGCCACACCCGACTGGAATCCGTGGCGTCCGCGTAAATCGCCTGCACCTCGAGCAATCCGTCGGCGGCGGAAATCCGGGGCGGAGAGGAGAGATTCACGGGTTCGTCGAACCGCAGCGACAGCCGCCGCCGGTCCGGCGTTCTCGCCGAAACAAAACGCGGCGGCACGCTGTCACGCACCGCCATCTTCAGCAGGCTCAATTGTACACGCCCGTCGTCTGAACCGATCGGGACGTCTCCAGGCGGTACCGCAAGGGGCTCGCCGGGACTATAGGCCCGGTCGCGGTCTCCATCCTGGAATGCGAAAACCCGGTACCGGCCCGCCCCCAATCGTACAAAGCGGTATGTCCCGTCGGCGCCGGGCTGTGTCACGTAAGCAGGAGGGTCGACCGCGGGATCGGGGTCGCCGGCCGCCGTCAGATCGTACGCCCATACGTAGAACTGTCCCCGCCTTCCGGTACTCAGGTGGACGCTTCCGTGGATCTCACCACCACTGAGCCGGTCACCGGTAGAGAACGCGAAGCTGTGGGAGGCCTCCATGCGGTTGGACGACTCGTCTGAACTGCCGGTGCCGACCGACACGACGTAGGTACGATCCTCCCGGAGGCCTTCGCGCGGACGGATTTCAAGCTCCCGTCCGCGCCATCTGAAATCCGGATCGGTGGAAAAACGCGGCGAAATGAAAATCGCGCGCGTGACCGATCGGTGATTCATGGACTCACTGAACCCGATGCGGATGCGGGTATCGGTTCCCACGCCCACAGAATCGGCCGCCGGCGTCGTGTGGACAACCCGCGGCGGGGTGTGATCCGGCGGCCCGCCGGGAGGGGGCCTGGGGTTGGCGCACGCACCCGCGAGAAGCAGAAAAAAGCCCATCAGAACCCGTGCCGACTTTTCCCTGATGGAAAAATACAGACGTACCCTGTATGGCCATCCGCCGACTTCCGTGTCCGTTCTCACGTCGCTACGCTCTCGGATGCGCTTGCCGATAGGCCTTTTTCAGGCGTTCCACGCTCACGTGGGTATAGATCTGCGTGGTGGACAGGCTCGCGTGTCCAAGCATCTCTTTCACCGCGTTCAGATCGGCGCCGCGGTCCAGCAGATGGGTAGCGAACGTATGCCTCAGCGTATGCGGCCCCAGACGGCCCCTGCCCGTCGCCGCTTCGAGATGCCCCACGACCCGGTCCTGAACCCCGTTTGGGCTCAACGCCCTGCCGGTCCGGCTCAGGAAAAAACGACGACGGTCAACCTCGGGCGCATCGCCCGGCAACAGTTCCGACCGGCGGGCGAGATACCTGCGAAGGGCCTCCCGGGCCGGCCTTCCAACGGGCACGAGTCGCTCCTTGCCTCCCTTCCCCGTCACCCTGACGGTCCCACTGTCCAGATCCAGGCTATCCATACTGATTTGCGCAAGTTCGCGCAGACGGATGCCGGAACTGTAAAATAACTCGAGAATTGCCCGGTCGCGCAAACCCAACGCCGTATCCGGCGACGGATTCTCCAGCACGCGCCGCACTTCTCCGAGATCCAGATGTACCGGCAGGGTCTTCTCCTGCCTTGGCGGACGGACCTGGAGCGCCGGGTTCTTCTGAAGGCGGCCCATGCGGCACAGATAGGAAAAAAACGTCCGAAGCGAAGCAAGTTTCCTTGCGATTGAACGCCTGCCGAATCCGGCGCCGTTGAGATGCCCAAGGAACGCCCGTACATCCCCGCGGGCGACGCGCCTCACATCGGGGTGTTCCGAACCTGATCTGACCTGTAAGAAACCAAGGAACCGTTCCAGGTCCGTACGGTAGGCCCGGGTGGTGTGAGGTGACAGACGTCGCTCGTCGGCCAGATGGCTTAGAAATCCCGAGATCATTTCGTGCATTTATATGGTACCGATATAGGAGCCTGTTTTTGCCCTGGGAACGGCGTGCGCGGACTCATCGACGGATCCGGCGGCGGTTTTCGGTTTCATCCCGGCTTTCACCGGTCTGTCAGGCCTTTTCCTCCTCCGGGACGGGCATCGTATGCCTGCACTTCAGACACCGGAAGGACGTTCGGCTGTTTCGACCTGCGTGCTCGGCCAGAAACGGCCCGTCACACATCGGACAGGGCCGGTTCAAGGGCCGGTCCCAACTCGCGTACGTGCACGCCGGATAATTGCCGCAACCGAAGAACGTCTTGCCACGCCGGCTGCTGCGTTCCTTGAGTTGGCCGTTGCATTCTTCCTGCGGACAGGGCACTCCAGTAGATATAGATCGGGTGTTTTTGCACGTCGGGTACCCGGAGCAGGCAAGGAAACGTCCATTGCGTCCGGTGCGAATGGCCATTTCCGATCCGCATTTCTCGCAGACTTCATCCGATCGTTCCGGCTCGGACGCCTCGAGAGGATGGGTATTGCGGCATTCCGGAAATCCGGAGCAGGCGAGAAAACGGCCGTTTCGGCCCCATTTGATCACAAAGACCTTTCCGCACTTCTCGCAGATTTTGTCCGTCTCCTCCTGGAGCGACGCCTTCAGCTCTCTTCGCTGCCCTTCCGCCCTCTCCAGATCTCTGGCAAACGGACCATAAAAGTCTTCCACCACCTTCACCCAGCCTGCCTGGCCGTTTTCGACCTGGTCGAGTTCGTCTTCCATCCGCGCGGTGAAATCCACGTTGAAGACGTCGGGAAACGCCTGAACGAGAATGCCGTTGACGGTACGCCCCAGATCCGTCGGCACGAACCGTCCGCTCTTTCTTTCCGTATAGTCCCTGTCCTGGAGCGTGCTGATAATCTGAGCATAGGTACTGGGCCGTCCAATTTCGCGTGACTCCAGTTCCTTTACCAGGGTGGCCTCTGAAAACCTCGCGGGCGGCTTTGTGAAGTGCTGCTCGGGCAGCAGCGACATCATCTTCAGGACGTCTCCTTTCTTCAAGCCATCCGGGAGCCGCGTTTCGGCCTGCTCGCTTTCGTTGTCCTTGCCCTCCGTATAGAGCGCCGTAAAGCCGTCAAATTTGAGCTCCGACCCGGTTGCCCGAAATTCATACTCGCCCGCGTGGATATCCACTGCGGTCCGATTGAACACCGCCGACGCCATCTGACAGGCGATGAACCGATCCCAGATCAGTCGATAAAGCTTCGCCTGATCGGCAGACAGTTGTGCCTGAACGACCTCCGGAAGGCGCTGCGGATCCGTGGGGCGTATCGCCTCGTGCGCATCCTGCGCCCCCTTTCCCTTCCGGTAGGTCCGTTCCCGGGCCGGTAGATACGCATCCCCGAACCGCTGCCTGATATAATCTCTCGCCGAAGATAACGCGTCAGTCGCTATCCGGGTGGAGTCGGTCCGCATATAGGTAATCAAACCGGTTGTTTCGGTCCCGGATTCCGCTGCGCTCCGTACCTCAACGCCCTCGTATAGCTGCTGGGCCACCTGCATCGTCCTGCGGGCAGTAAACCGCAGCCTGCGGGACGCTTCCTGCTGCAGTGTACTCGTAATGAACGGCGGGGCCGGATTGCGCCGCTGCTCCTTTCGTTTCACGTCGACGATCCGGTATCCGGAACCAGGGGGCGCTGTTGCCACGCCTGCGTCGTCAGGCTGGCTGGAGGGCCCGACCGCCAGTTCCAGAAGGTCCGAAAGTATCGCGTCCACTTCAGTGCGGTTTCTCACCTCCAGCTTCTTACCCCTCAACCGGAACAACCGAGCTTTGAACGGGACCGTATCCTCACGCTTCAGCTTCACGTCAACGGTCCAGTATTCTTCCGGAACGAACGCGTCGATCGCCGCCTCCCGGTCGCAGATCAGTCGAAGCGCAACCGACTGAACCCGGCCGGCGCTCAGACCACCGTGAACCGTTTTCCACAGCAGGGGACTGACCTTGTACCCCACGAGACGATCCAGAACCCTGCGGGCCTGCTGAGCATCCACCTTCTTCAGATCGATCCTGGAGGGGTTGGCTACCGCCTCCCTGACCGCCCGCTCCGTAATCTCGTTGAACATGACCCTCTGGGCATCGCTGACCCGCTTGAGTGCCTCGGCCACGTGCCAGGCAATGGCTTCCCCCTCGCGGTCGGGGTCTGTTGCCAGAATCAGCCGCCCTGCCGAACGGGAGGCCGCACGAAGCTCCCTGACGAATTTGTTCCGATCGCGAATTGTCCGGTATATGGGCTTGAATCCGTTCGTCACATCGATTCCGAGTTCCTTCTTCGGCAGGTCACGGACGTGTCCCATGCTGGCCATTACCTTGAAGTCTTTACCGAGTATCTTGTTGATCGTCCTCGCCTTGGCCGGCGACTCGACCACCACCAGCGCATCCGGCATATTGTCTCCCAAAAGAACGAGCCACGTCGAAAGAAATCATCGAGTGACTCACCCCGGTTCGATAGGTTTCAAATACAGAAAGACAGGATTACATCCCTCGAAATGCGTCGCCTGACGATCACTGCGGGTGCATCGTGTGACGTATGCAACGTGTCCGATTCAAAAATACGAGCGCCCCAGTCAAAAGTCAAGACTAAACTAATAAACTATTGTAAACCCGTTATTTATACAATACGATATCAGGCGCTGCCGCCCGGCGTTTCTCATGCCGGCGGGCGGTTCCCGGATTGGACCCGCCTGCGCTGCCTTTCCGACTGCGCCAGGATGGCTTCCCCGATCATCGACACCAGCGCCAGGCCCAGCGCAAGCCGCCAGAGTTCCCGGCCCCCACGGGCTTCCCGGACCGCGGCTTCGGTGGAGGTTTCCGGTTCCACAATACGCAGGCGGGCTCCCGTGAACACCTTTTTCAGCCGATCCGTTGACGCAGGGGTTGGATCCCCTTCCACGGCATCGATACGAACGGCGAACCGGTCCGTCAGACGGTCCCGTGCGTAAATCTCCCAGACTCCGGGGATATCCACCACGCCGACCGGCCACACCGAGTTTACGCCGCGCTGTTCGGGCCAGATTGTTCGAGCCTCGCCCGCAGGAGGCTTGAGCAGAGCCTCACGGGCTTGAACCTCAGATCGGCTCCTGTAAACCACGTCGCCCACGAAATAGTCGGACCGGCCGGGAGAACCCGCCGCCAGATAACGGCTCAGCCGGTGCATTAGCGGAACGAAGAGTCCCGTCAGAGGCAGGTCGGTCCAGCTCAAGTCGGAATTCAGGCCGGCGGCGAACAATACCACGCGACCGGCGCCAGGGTTATATTCGGCCAGAACGGGGTCGCCGCCGTGAAACAGCAGAACAGGCTGCGACGAGTCGCCCAGCAGCACCCGGCAATACGCGAAAAACCGGGGCGTTTGCAGTCCTTCGGACGAACCAAAGTTCCTGAAGACCGCATGGTCCGGGAGCGTTTCGCGCAGCCTGTGATAGGTGGTACTCTGCCCGGGAGCGCCCTCTATGCCCACGAGCGACGCGGGAAACAGGCCCGGTAGCAATGCGGCATTGTAAAACCGGAAATCCACTCGATCCCCCAGGCCGATCAGCAGGCCCATTCCGCTTTGCACCCGATATTGAAGGATCTTCAAGGCGCCGGCGGACAGCCGTGACACGTTGAACAACATGGCCGTGTCCGTCCTGTGCAAGAGATCCGCGTTCAATTCATCAGGCCGGACCGACCGGACCGATACCGCCTGCCCGGACCCTGCATCCAGCGCTTTTGCGACGAAATAGGTCTCGTCTTCGTTCTCAGCCACCAGAAGCACGCTCACGCGCTCCGGGATGTCCAGAACCGACGTGTAGACGTTGTCCGCCGCCAGGTCGTCGTCACCCAGCTCGACGCGCAATGGGACCTGCCCTCCCCTCTCCGGAACGAACCGGAAGTGGAGACGTCGGGACGTGCCGGGCTCCGTACGAATCACCTGCTGACCGATCCGGCGTCCGTCAAGATAAACCTGTACCGGCGCCCGCAGCCGGACGGGGCCACCGTAATCCGTTAACGACACCCTCAGCGTAGACGCGCTTCCGGCGGCAAGGATTCCTTCGACCGGGGCAGCATGCCGGATGCCTATATTGTCCGGCTCAGACGTCCGAACCGGTACGCAGAACACGGTAAAATCCCTTCCCTTAAAGAGCGTATCGGGTATTTCCGACCAACCGTTCGCGGCAAAATCCGAAATGACGTATAGCTCCCTGTTCGGTATCTCCGTTTGAGAGACGCGCGCCAGTGCAGCCTCCAGCGCGGGTTGAAAATCCGTTCCACGATGCGTGTACCGCATCACCTCGAGCTTCGCCGCAAGACGATCGGGACGCCCGGATTCGATCTCCTCCGCCCCGTCATCCACCTGGAACAGGCGTACATCGTCCTGGGCATTGAACAGCTGCAGAATCTCTTTCGCCCGGTTACGTGCGCGGTCGAACAGGGTTCCATCGGGTACCCTGAAACTCATGCTCAGTGATCGGTCCAGCAGAAGCCCCGCAGACGTCCGCACCGCGCCGTCGCCCGCGACGCCCTTTACCCTGGGACGCGCAAATCCAAGTACCAGAAACACGATGACCAGTGTGCGAAGAATCAACATCAGAACCTGCTTCAACCTGAAACGACGCATTCGATCCTGTTGAAGCGACTGAAGGAGAGCCACGTTGCTGAAGGCAACGGTCACGGCCCGCCTGCTGTTGAGCAGGTGAATCGCCAGCGGCAGCAGCGCGGCCCACAGCCCGTGCAGTACCGCAGGCGATGAAAAGGATAGACCGAACATGACGATCAGTCCCTCAACGAAACCCACGATGAACCCGTGGGTCCGCTTCACGTACAAAAAAAGCCTGCTTCACAATTGATCGCAGGCTGACGTTCAAACCGGAGCGTTCCATCAGGAATGAAGTTTCTCTTCTTCCTCGATACAGGTGATCAGGGCCTCCGTGTCTTCCGATTCAATGAGATGCCGGCGAAACGCCTCGCCTTTGAGCAGCCGCGAGATACGCGCCAACGCCTTGATATGCGGCCCGGAAACATCCATTGGAGAAACCAGCAGGAAGAAAATGAAGGTCGGCTGGTCGTCCAGCGCGTCGAAGTCGACGCCTTCCCGCTTGATGCCCAGCACACCGCCCAGTTCGCTCACGAATTCGGATTTGCCGTGCGGAATGGCGATGCCATGACCGATGCCGGTACTCATAATTTCCTCGCGAAGAAGCACCGCTTCGAGGACCTTTGGTCGGTCGGTGATTTTTTCATTGTCTACGGCATCGACCAGCTCCTGGAGGATTTCCCGCTTGTTCCGGCCCCTCAACCCGGCAATTACCGACCTTCCCGAAAGAATCTCCATCAGGGTCATGAATACGTCTCCCGCGAACACCCCGAAACCACCGTCTTTTTCCGGTGCCTGGACAGCCTGGCCCGGCGAAGCGCAAAAATAACCGATAGCTTGTTCGTAGTCAAGGGAAAAGGCATAAAAAAACAGGGGGATACGCCAATCTCCGGACGGCTGACCCATGCCGTAGAAAACGACGGCGCCAATGAGAGCTCAGACGTCGCCCGACATGAGCCCGGGTACAGTCTATCCTGCCGTCCGGCCTCGGATGAGGAGTTCTCTTTCGTAACTGCGCAGCAGGTCCGATCGGGTGATGATCCCTTCCAGGTCTTCTCTGGAACCCGAGCGAAAAACCGGCAGCGCATCCGTATCCGTTTTTGAAAACTGAACCAGAGCATCCGCAAGCGAACTTGATGGCTCCAGGGCAGGCGGCGGATTTCCCATTACGTCTTCGGCGATGAGCAGCGCATGCATATCGTACTCGAGCATCACTTCCCTGATGTCGTGAAACCAGATCATGCCCTTGAACCGGCCCCTGTCGTCCATAAGCGGGAAATCCTGCAGATTGCTTCGGCCGATCAGGTCGACAATCTCGCGCAGTGGCGTGTGTTCTCTGATAAAGTCGAAGTCCGTGCGTACGATCCGGGAGACCGGTAGTTTTTCCAATACCGACAGATCCCGACCCTGGTGTATATTCAAACCCCTGCGCCGGAGTTTCAGAGAATAGATGGACTCACGCTCGATTACGCGCGCCATGACGACCGCCAGAACGGTGGTAAACAACAGGGGCAGTATGAGACGGTAGTTTCCGGTCATTTCGACGATAATCAGGGAGGATGTCAAAGGGGCGTGCGTCGTTGCAGCGACGAAAGCGCTCATGCCGACCACAGCGTATGCGCCCGGGGGGCTGATGACACCAGGCAGCCAGGTCTGTGCGAGGCGGCCGAAAGCGCCGCCGAGCGTAGCGCCCACGAAAAGCGATGGCGCGAAAAGACCGCCCGAAGCACCCGAGCCAACCGTCAACGAGGTGCTAAGCAGCTTCAACCCCAATAACAGACCCAACGTGGGCAGCAGAATCTGCCCTTGAAGCGCGGCGCCCACGATCTCGTAGCCCACGCCCATTGCCGGAGGGCATCCAAGACCGATAAGCCCCACCAGCGCGCCGCCGATGGCCGGCTTCAGCCACGCAGGCATTCCGAATGCCCGCCGGTTGAAGAGATCTTCGGTGGCATACAGCATCCTGATGAAGACGGCGCCGACAACACCCGCGACAATAGCCAGAAAAACGTACCATCCAAGCTCGTGGAGGTTTACGAACTGATAGTCCGGCACCTCGAATACCTGGCGTTCTCCCATATAGGCTTTTGCAACGACGGCCGACATCACGGAAGAGATGACCACCGGCGTAAATGCGGCAATTGTAAAGTCCGCCAGGATGATTTCCAGTGAAAAAAGCACCCCTGCGATCGGCGCGTTGAAAATGGCCGAGATTCCTGCCGAAGCGCCGCAGGCAATCAGCGTTCTCAGGTTCGCTTCTGAGAATCTGAACAGTCGGCCGACAGTGGAGCCCCAGGCGGCCCCGATCTGGATTATGGGACCCTCGCTCCCGGCCGACCCGCCGGAGCCGAGTGTGAATGCGGAAGCAAACGCCTTGGCAACCATCACCCGCGCCCGAATCACTCCCCGCCTGGTGATGATCGCGTTCATGACTTCCGCAACGCCGGGACCTCGCGCCTCCACCGCGTAGAAGCAGGCGATCAAACCGGCGGCCAGGCCGCCCATGGCAGGAATGAGTGGAAACAGCAAGGGGCTGCCCAGAAGTGCGGGCGCGTCCACGAGCAGCAATCTGTGCGCCACGTCGAGCAGCCACTGAAACAGAACGGAACCCGCCCCGCAGCCGACACCGATCACAATGGCCAGACTGATCAGGATGGTCTGTTCGCTGAGGTTTAACCGAGGGAAAAGCCGAGCGATCCTGTCGCGGAAGCGTTTTGCCGCGTTGAGGGGGGCCGATCTGGCTGGCGAGGGATCAACATCCACCGTTAACCCTAATCCGAAAAAAAACAGCAACTCGGCGACGCGACGAAAACCCCTGAAACGGGGCGCAACGGTCGCCAAAAGGACGTTTCTTCAGTTCACGCCCAGTGACCTGGTGTATCCTGGTAATCAGCCGTCAAATCGCCTTTATCCACTTGCCTGTATTCGATTTTACGTCCAGGAAAAACAACAAGTCGAGGTTAGATCCCTTTTTTGCAATTGCCGGTCGTCGGGGACAATGCTGAATTCGACGCCTGAGTATACCCCAGGCCACATGCACTGTCAAGCGGAAAGCGGGTATTGCAGGGTTTGCGAAAACTTGAAACATTTGGGCCGAATCGGCGTGAAACGGAGGGAAATCTGCACTTATCCGCCGGAAATCCACCCTGTCCGCAGCGTTGTCGCTCCGGCTCCGACCCGTTCGAAACCGAAAGGAATTCAATGCGCTCCGTTGAACACGTACCGGCGTTTTTCGCCTGGATATGCATCGCGTTTCTGTTGTTGCCAACCGCGGTTTTCCCACTGCCGCCGGCAACCGCGGATTCCCTTTACGCACGTGGACAATCCGCGGAACGCATGGAAGACGTACGCGAAGTCGTCTCCAGGCTCAACGCGGCGTTGCCCTCCACCGCCCATCCCGCCGGTACGCTGATCCGAATTGGCAATCTCTACGTACGGCTGCAGGAGGCGGACAGCGCGGAGATCGCCTTCGACGCCGCGGTCGAAATGGACAGCACGCTGGCGGGCGCCTATCTCGGGCTGGGCGAGGTCCTGCTCGAACTCCGGAACCGGCCCAGAGCCGCCCTCGTCCCGCTGCAAAAAGCCGTAGACCTGGATTCCACGTATGCGGAAGCCCACTACATGATGGCCCGTGCTTACCTGCGATCCAGAAAGACCACGGCCGCGAGGCGAGCCGCGGACAGGAGTATACAGGTCGAGCCGAATTACGCGGCGCCATACCTGTTTCTGGCAAAACTCTACCAGCGCGAGAACAACAACCAGGCTGCCTTTACGTTTTATAAGGCGTATCTCGAGCAGCGCCCGAACGATCAGACCGCGGCCTATGAATTCGCGGTTGAACTCCTCAAACAGAAGGAACTGGATAATGCGCGGGAAATTGCCGAACGGCTTGGGGGGTCGCGCGGCCTGCCTATCGTCGCCCAGGCGCTCATGGCCGACCGTGATTATGAAGACGCGCTGGGGGCCTTTACGGAATATATCGACGGCTTGCCCCCTGAAGAACAGGCCCTCTTCGAAGACATTTCGCTGGTCGGCCTTTCCCACGAAGTGAGAGCCTATCGTACAACCACGCCGGCGACGCGGGAGGCATTCCTGCGTAATTTCTGGCTCAGAAAAGATCCCTTCAAATCGTCGGCCGGCGCAATGCGTCGCGCCGAGCACTACCGCCGGGTCTGGTATTCCCGTACCTTTTTCGGAAAGAAAAATTTCCCGTATGACAGGCGGGGAGAGATATATATCCGCTACGGTGAGCCGGATTTCCGATCGAGCTGGAGGGAACTGAATGCCCAGATGCCGCTGAACGTCCAGCGCGTCCAGGAACGCATGGCCCACCAGCTTTACGGAAACAAGGCCCTGGCACTGACATTCGTGGGTCCCGTCTATCCGATTCGTTCCGCCCAGGCCTCAGAAAATACGTGGCGAAACTCGGAGGTCCGCGCAACCTCGCAGCCGATTCAGACAATCGACGAAGCCGCGGTCGGCCTGCAACGCTACAAACCCATTACCTCCAGCGGCGACTGGTCCGCCGTTCCCTGGGCGGTCTGGATCTACGCCGATATCGACGGCGGCATTGAAATTGCCTTCACGGACGAATTCAACACCGGCAACTTCGACTACGCGCCGGAACCGGTGATGGGCCCGGAAGACATCAATGAATACAACATGCAAAGCCGCGGCGGACCATTCCGCAACATGGTCAACCGGCTCAACGCCCTCTCCCCCGCGGCGCGGATGACGCGGGTTGCGAGCAAGGAACCCGAACGATTCGCTTTCGAAGCGCTGGAACCGCTGGACTATTATTATGAAGCCCTTTCCTTTCGCGGACTTGACGGCAAAACCGAACTGCAACTCAACATCGGCCTGCCGATCGACAATGTAGCGCGGCGCGAAGACATCGACACGACCGTTGTCGTCAACCGCCGCGTCGCGCTTGTCGACAGCCGCAAAGGCCGACTTTACAAACGAAGTGACGACCTCGCCGTGCCGGTTACGGACGACAACCTGGGACGGAGCCTGCTGGCACTGGACCGCGTTGATATTGCCGCCGCGCCAGGCGTATATCAACTCGCGGTGGAGGCCTGGAGAAAAAAGACGGACATGCTCCAGGTTTATCAGCAGACGCTGGAACTGCCCGACTACCGCGGCGACGAACTCATGATGAGCGACATCCAGATCGCACAGAACGTGGATGAAGCCCGTGAAGGTGCCAATCCGAAGTTCGTACGCAAGGGTTGGGATATTCTCCCGGCGCCGTCGCGCACATTTTACGTGGGCAGATCCGTTTTTGTCTACTTCGAAGTCTACAATCTCGAAAAGGACGCCTTCGGGAACACCCGTTACGAAGTGACGTTCGAGGTCATCTCCAAGTCCACAAGTGCCAAATCCCCCAGGACGTTTCTGCCCAGAATCCGGAAAGACGGCGAATCCATTGAAGTCAGATATGAGCAGGCGGGTACGGAAATCTCGGTCTCTGACTTTGTTGAACTGGACCTGGGACAGGCGGATCCGGGTCGCTATTCGCTGCACATGACGGTCAAGGACCTGAATGGCGACCGCCTCATTAAACGGGACAGCATTTTCCGCATTGCGTCGCCCCCGCGCCGGCGTTAGAGACGCAGGGAGGGTAGACGGGTCGGCCGGACGATTCCGCGATCCGTCCAATTACTCTACTCGCATCACCAGGGTGCCGGACACACGATCGTGTAGCGCCTGCCGGTCCGGATGACGTCGCGTGATCCAGACGAGTGCAAGTCCCAGCAGAGAGCCGGAATAAAGGACGATCCGCCAGAGATGCAGACCTTCGGCATCAAACTCCGGAGGCGGCGTCAGGACGCGTCCGGCGCCCAATGCCACCTGATGGGGTTCCGCATAAGGGTTCAGGACGGACAGGACAATCAAAATCGCGAAAAAAGGCGTCCACTTCACCGCGGAACGGACAAACGCCCTGGCCCGCCCCAGCGGGCCGCCATCCACGGAAATGACCCTCAAGCTCGTCATGATCTTGCCCGGCGTCTGCCCCCTGCGCGCAAGAAAAATGGTACAGTAGATCAGCGTGATCCCGTACTCAAGAACCAGCGCCGCTATTGGCGAGGGAGTGACCTCTCTCAGGGTCCGGGAAAGCGGCAGATCCAGCAGCTTCAACATCAGCATGTCAATGACCACCGCGAGTAACCGCCGTCCGAGCCCGGCCATTTCATCCTGCATCAGCATCGCCGTTCGCCCCTCCTTTATTGCGCGGCACGTGAAGCTCGATCGGCAGGTATTCCCGGAATCGCAAAAAATCGCCATTGGTGGTCAGGACCGGCATCTCGTACCGATGGGATACCGCGCAAATCAGGAAGTCCGTATTCGATCCCTGAACGCCCCGGCTTCGGCTCAGGTCGAAAAATTCGGCCGCGCATTCATAGTCGGGAGCCTCCAGCTGGAGGTCCGGAAACGCCCTCAGACGACTTCGAAGTCCGTCTGATTGAACTTGCGAACGAATTCCGGATAGAATCTCCTGGCGGACCGGTCCAATCAGTTGTACCCGAACTTCACGGACAAGCTCAGCGAGTTCCTCGACGACAGGATGATTCGAAACGACGTTGCGCCGCAGCGACAGGGACCAGACGCCGGTATCAACCATTACCTTCATTTCCGATTCCGCTGTTTCCTGTAATCAAAGTCCGGATCGTAGTCGATTGTATTGAACAGACCCAGTATCTGGAGTTGCCTGCGGCGCTGGACATACTCTTCCAGAGCCTCGGTGACGACAGCCCTTTTCGTTCTGTGCCCGCCGATCCGGCGGGCTTCCTCGATCAACCCGTCGTCAAGCGCAAGATTGGTTGCCACTGTGAACCTCCATGTTTACACATTAATCTACACAAAATTATGTGTAGATTCAAGCGGAAAATCCGGAGACCAGCGACATTCCTGCCTCGAACGGACGATTTTCCGCGTACCTTTGTGGCGTTACCTGAGGAGGTGTGAACCTTGAGACTCGTTCAGTTTCGCGATCCATCCGCCCCCGAGACCTCGCGTCTGGGGCTGGTCGAAAACGAGGTGGTACTGGATCTCTCGGGGTGCGAGCCCTTCCCCGCCTCGGTCTTCGACCTCTACTATAACCACGGAGGCGACGGCGCCGGATTGGACCGGGTCGTGGAAGCCATCGACACCGCCGGAGCGCGTTCCTACCGCCTGGCGGACCTGATGTGCAACGATCCATACGCCGGACGGCCGCACCTGGTCCCGCCCGTAACCGCGCCGCCCGGCCATCCCCACCGGTTGCGGGTGTGGCTGGCAGGCGTGACCCATGCGGACAGCGCCAGGCTGAGGGAAACCGAAGCGAAAGAGGCTACCGGCGGCGCCGTTAACGTATACGATCAGAAATACAGGGAATGCGCGCAGGGCGGCATACCCGAACTCTTCGCGAAGACCGACCCGGACGCGCTGGCCGGCCATCGGGGGAAGATCGCCCGCCCTGACGGCACCCGCCGTCTCGTGCCCGAGACCGAACTGGTTACCGTTTACGGGCTGGACAACCGCGGCCGGATTGAGCGTCTGGGCTTTACGGGCGGGAATGATTATACCGACAACGGTATTGAAGCCGAAAACCCGTTGAATCTTCCCCAGGCAAAGAACTGGCACGGAGGCTGCGCCAGCCTGGGGCCGGCTCTGGTTACGGACTCCGAATTCGACGATGCCAGCGTCGCCGTCTCATGCGAAATCCTGCGAGACGACAGACGAATCGCGCGCAAGGCCGGACGCACCGGACAAAGCCATCTCAATATGCCCGGCCGGCTCTTCCACCTGGAGCGGTCTCTTTTCAGTCGCCTGCCCATGGCGGAAAAAACCCTGCAACTGTTGTACTGGGGCACGCCCATCGTCTTTTCGGAAGCCGACCTTCCCAATGGCCTTCAGCTTGACGACACCGTCAGGATGTCGTTCGGCGGTATCGGCGACCTGCAGAATACGATCGGTCCATTCACCAGAAACCGCCAGTTGGCCAGGCTGGAAGCCAGCCGGCGGTAAACCGTCATGGCGGCAGGCGGCGGACCCGCGCCTACAGGACCCGATCGTGCCCCCACGGATCCTGTTTGACGATCTCAAATTCCTTGACTGGACTTCGGCCGCGGGGCGCGTCATGCAGCGTGGAAGGATTGTAGGAGGCCCCTGCCAGCTTCAGCAGCGATTCCAGCTGGGGCTGACCCAGCGTCAGTCCTTCGAGAAACATCTCCTCGCCGTTGATGTCCTTTACGGTGGTGCCTTCCGGCCCCACGAAGACCCGGCGCAACGCTCGCATGTCCGCCCGGTGTTCCCGGAAATACGCAAGCGCGCGGGCGGGGTCCCCGCCGTCGTACCTGAGTGCCGGCATCGATTGCCTCCGTGTTTGGAGCGTACACGTAATCCTTTCCTGAAGTCGGGAATCAGGTAGAATATGGAGGGCCGCCGGAAATCGGGCAAGCGGATTCAATAACCGTCCGCTCCAATTCGTCATTATCCATATGGCAATCCTCCAATGGGACAGGTCAAAACATCGCTTGCAGACCGGACGCGATTGAGTTATATTTTACAGTCCATTGCTGTCAATTTCGCTTAACTTATTGGAAATATTATAGAAAATGCATCGCGCCCGGTCATGGACCGGGACGGCAGGCTGGTGTCGGGTGTCTCGCTGCCCGTTGAATAAGTCCATCCGGGCTGCCTGCCTGTGCGGTGCACGCTTGCCTGCGCGCAGCGCGCAAGCAGGCAGACAGGCATCCGGCCCCTGTGGACGAAATACTGCGTTGCGCTCCCTTCCCGAATCCCCCGATTCGACGCGGTCGCGCGCCTTGTCTTCGGCCTCGCCTGCACAGCGACTTTTTCAACGGACTGCAAGGACGCCGTTTGTCCATCGATAAGGAGAACCGCAATGGCGGAAAGCGCCAGAGTACAAATTGACGGGCGGCCGGGTGAATTTCCGTTTCCGGGCATCCCCGACGTGGGCGACGGCGGCGATGCCGCAATCTGGGTAGAAAAACACATCAGCCAGGGCGCCTGCACCTATCCTATCACGTCTTCCTCGATTCTGGGCGAGAAATACAGCGCGGTGGTGTCAAACGGCGCGGTGAACCTGTGGGGCGATACCCTGGTTTTCATAGAGCCTGAATCCGAACACAGTTCGGCTTCTGCGTCCGAAGGCTTTGCCGTTGCCGGCGGTCGGGTCACGAATTTCACCTCCGGCCAGGGCCTCGTTCTGATGAAAGAGGTGCTCTACACGATCTCAGGAAAACGCCTTCCCGCCGTCTTCCATATCGGCGCGCGCGCGCTCACCTCGCAATCGCTCAACGTACACGCGGGCCACGACGATATCATGGCCGTGGCCGACTGCGGTTGGGGCATCGTATTTGCCCGCAATACCCAGGAGGTTATGGACACGACGCTCATCGCCCGCCGTGCGGCGGAAGCCTCCCAGACGCCGTTTATGGTTGTGCAGGACGGGTTTCTCACAACCCACACGGTCCAGAACGTCACGGCCATAGAGCCGGAAATGATGAAGCTATTTGTCGGGCGACCGGAAGACAAGATCCAGAATCTAATGGATACCGATAACCCGATGATGAGCGGCGTGGTACAGAACCAGGACAGCTACATGAAGGGCAAGATCGCGCAGCGGTATTTTTACGATCGCGTGCCCGACGACCTGCTGGAAGCCATGCACGAATTCTACAAGATGACCGGCAGGCGTTACGGCATGATCGACGGGTACCGGCTTGAAGACGCCGAATACGTCATCGTGGGCATGGGCAGCATGCTGGAGACCGCCCAGACGGCCGTCGACTGGTTGCGGGATACCGAGGGTCTGAAAGTGGGCGCACTTCACGTCACGTCGTTCCGCCCGTTCCCGGGCGCCGAAATCGTGGAAGCGCTCAAGGGGGCGAAGGCCATTTCCATTGTCGAACGAATGGACAACCCGCTCGCGCAGTCCAATCCGCTGACCGCCGAAATCAAGGCCGCCTTCGCCGATGCCGCCGCCGGCGCCACCGGGTATCCGCGAATCGAACGAATTCCGAAGATCCTCTCAGGGATGGCCGGCCTGGGAAGCCGTGACGTCCGGCCGGGCGACTTCATTGCCACTGTGAGAAATATGCAGGCGGCCGCACCCATGCAGAAGGAACTTTTCGTCCTCAATATCGAACACGAACTGGCCCTCCGGAGGCAGCCCGATCCAAGCACGCGGGAGATTGGCGCGTTTGCGATGCGCGGGCATTCGGTGGGCGGGTACGGTTCCGTAACCACGAATAAAGTCATTGCCACGCTGCTGGCAAACCTCGGGCTTCACGTTCAGGCCTACCCGAAATACGGATCGGAAAAGAAGGGGCTGCCCACCACCTACTACCTGACCGCGGCCAACGAACACATCCGGACCCACTCCGAACTGGAAGTGGTGGACTTCGTGCCGCTCAATGACGTCAACGCCTTCAATACCGCCAATCCGCTGGCCGGCGTTGTCGACGGCGGCATGGTCTTTATCCAGAGTCCCCACACCGAGGCAGAAAGGGTATGGGACAATATTCCCGGATGGGCGAAGAAGATGATCCGTACCAGACACATCAAACCCCTTGCCCTCAACGCCGTCAAAATTGCCCTTGAAGAAGCGCCGTCGCCGGATCTGATGCAGCGTTTCCAGGGTATTGTTCTTCTCGGGATCTTTCTGAAACACACGCCGTTCCAGAAGGATCTGAATCTCACGGAAGACGAATTGTTCGTCAACGTGGAAAACGCGGTCAACAAATACTGGGGCAACAAGGGCAAGGGCGTCGTGGACGCCAACATGAACGCGATCATGAGAGGTTACCGGGAAGTATTCGAAGTCTCGCGGGAACTGATCGAAAGCACAATCGACCAGGAAACGGACGATCTTCCGGCGGGCCTGGTCTCAATCGGGTGCTGACCGGTCGTTCCGATTTCTCCAAGGGCACAGTGTCATCTGTTGGCGCTTAATAGTCATATTATCGGCATCAGGGCGCCACGCTCCATACCCGCAACGACCCCGCCCATTCCGAACGTTCAAGCTGAACCGGGAGCAAAAACCATGTCGACCAATGGCAATAGCGAGTCAGCCGCACTGCTGAGCGTCAGTTCATTGCAGGAAATGGACGAGGAGCCGATCTCCTCGGCGCCGCTCAACCTGCATACCCTGCTGGATATCGAAGATTTCAACGGACGCGTTGTGGCGGGGTACAATACAGGCATTGCCGAACAGGGGCTGCCCGCAGACGTGGGCGTTGCCCGCAGCGTGGTGGGCCCGGGTACCGGCGCCTTTCGCGACTTCAGGTACATAGCCCCCGTGATCCCGGAATTGAACCAGGAAAACGGCGTTGCCTGCATGGACTG